>NZ_JAFNJU010000001.1 GCF_017368455.1 Proteiniclasticum aestuarii
TAGCGGCCAACTAAAATTTTATCATAGGAGTTTTTGTTCTTGAAGCTTAAGCTGATTTTGTCCACCTGCATAGCAGGTGGTTTATTTGTTTCAAATTAACCATTTGAAACGCACTAAAGTGACACAACGAAAATTCGGAGCATCCTCAGATGCTCCGAATAAGGGGAGATTATCCATTATCTGTTTCTGCCGAAGCCGTTGCCTCTGCCGCCACCGAATCTGAATCCGAAGCCGCCCATCATGCCTCTGCCTCTTTCTCCGTTTCCAAAACAGGTTGCCTGATTGTCTTCGATTCTCTCAAGAATATCATCTGCATATTCTCTGGAAAGACTGCCTTCTGCAACACGTTCTTCGATGATTTCCTTCTTCTGTTCAAACAGCTCCTCTTTGAACTCATCCAGTTTATCGGCTTCTGCAGCAATTTCACCATAGGTTTTACCTTCTTCATATCGCTCTTCTGCGATTTCCTCCATGGTTTTACCTGTGATGCCTGCAAGAGCTTCCTGCGGGGAGTCGTACTTTGCAGCCGCAAATACGGTCATGGAAGTCACTCCCAAGGCTAAGGTCAGTGCACCTGCTGCGACGATATTTCTTACATTTTTCATTTTCTTTTCCTCCTTGAATACGTTTGTTTTTTCATAGATTCTTTCTACAGTTACAATGTAACAGGACTTTGTGTCATAATTTTGTTTTTTCCTGACTATATTTGTGTTTTCCATCATTCTTGCACGAGAATCGGTAAGAACCACTGTTTTCACGGAATCTCAGGACTATTCATGGTCTACAGTTATCTGCCTCTGCCGCCACCGAATCTGAGTCCGCCCATCATGCCTCTGCCTCTTTCTCCGCTTCCGAAACAGGTTGCCTGATTGTCTTCGATTCTCTCAAGATATTCATCTGCATATTCTCTGGAAAGACCACCTTCCGCAACACGTTCTTCGATGATTTCCTTCTTCTGTTCAAACAGCTCCTCTTTGAACTCATCCAGTTTATCGGCTTCTGCAGCAATTTCACCATAGGTTTTACCTTCTACATATCGCTCTTCTGCGATTTCCTCCATGGTTTTACCTGTGACCCCTGCAAGGGCTTCCTGCGGGGAGTCGTACTTAGCAGCCGCAAATACGGTAAGGGATGTTATGCCCATGGCAAGGGTCAATGCACCAGCGGCTACGATGTTTCTGATTTTTTTCATTTTATGCGCCTCCATTTATGTTCTGTACGAAAAGAGGGTGTCCTCTGTACACACTCACTATATCCTCCATTTGTGTCATAAGTTTGTTTTTTGCAACTCTATGAAATAATTCTCTGAAAATCACAAAAAAGACAAAGAAATCCATTAGAATGGAAGTATGAATCACTAAACCGCCTTGAAAGGAAGATGGATTATGCCGAAAATACTGATTGCCGATGATAATAAACAGATCACTTCGATCCTGAGTGAATATGCGAAAAATGAAGGGTATGATGTGGATGTCACCTATGACGGCTCTTCAGCCCTGGACCACTTCAGGAAGAATAAATATGATACGATTCTTTTAGATGTCATGATGCCGAAAATGGACGGTTTTGAAGTCTGCAGAGAAATCAGAAAGACATCCAATGTACCGGTCATCATGGTCACTGCAAGAGGAGAAGATTTTGAACGCATCATGGGTCTGGATATCGGTGCAGATGACTATATCGTCAAACCCTTCTCTCCAGGTGAAGTCATGGCTAGAATCCGGGCTGTGCTGCGCAGAATGGAGCCTCAGGATGCCGAGGTGACGAAAAACATCTTCAGCTATGAAAACCTGAAGATCGACCTGGACCAGTTCATTGTGGAAGTCAATGAAGAAGTCGTCAGTCTCACGAAAAAGGAGATCGAAATTCTATGGACCCTTGCTACGAGCAGGAATAAACTGTTCACCAGAGAAAATCTTCTGGACAGTCTATGGGGCTATGATTACTTCGGTGATTCGAGAACCGTGGATTCTCACATCAAAAGGCTCCGGGCAAAGCTGGACCCCTATGATCATCCCAAATGGGAGATCAAAACTGTATGGGGTATGGGATATAAGTTCGAGGTGAAAGATGAATTATAAAATCTCACAGAAACTGATCCTGTTTGTTTCTTCACTTCTTATTCTGTTTTCTCTCATCATGAGTGTTTCTTTCACACTGATGTTTCGAAAAAACACCATGGACTATCAGAAGGCCGAAATTCAGGACAGAGCTGAAGTCATTGCCGAAAACCTGTCGGAATATCTTGATACGGAATCAGATACAGATCGCCACGGTATGGGCATGGGTGGTATGACTATGAATGGCATGAGAGGTTTCATGCCCTATCTCAATGTCATCGATGACATCGCCATGAGTGATGTATGGATTGTGAATGAGCATGAAGAACTGATCCTGAGAGGACACGGGACAGATCTTTCCTATAAGGAACTGCCCGAATCCGCAAATGAAGTGATAGAGGAGGCCATGCAAGGAAACATCTACTTCAGCGAGGGATTCAG
Organism: Proteiniclasticum aestuarii; assembly: GCF_017368455.1. Lineage (GTDB taxonomy): Bacteria > Bacillota > Clostridia > Clostridiales > Clostridiaceae > Proteiniclasticum > Proteiniclasticum aestuarii. The sequence continues at coordinate 2,502 of NZ_JAFNJU010000001.1, forward strand.
TGACCTGCTGGGAGCAAGAACCCTGACCGTAGGAGCTCCTGTCCTGTCCGGCAATCAGGATGTCATCGCCGTGGTCCTTCTTCATACAGCCATCACTGGTCTGGAATCTGTCATCTACAGCGGTCTCCAGATTTTCATTCTCAGTGCAATGGTGGCACTGTTCCTGTCTGTCTTACTCGCCATTCTTCTTTCGAGAAGATTTGTGAAGCCACTGAAAAAAATGACCACCACTGCTGGAAGACTGTCCGAAGGCGACTATTCCGCCAAGACGCAGGTGTTCCAGAACGATGAAATAGGGGACCTGGCCAGAACTCTTGATATTCTCTCAGAAAGACTGGATCTGGCTTCCAGGGAAAGTGAACGTCTGGATCAGTCCAGACGAGATTTCATCTCCAGCATCTCTCATGAACTGAGGACCCCAGTCACCGTCCTTCGAGGATCTCTTGAAGCACTGAAGGATAAAGTCATCAGTGAGCCCGCTCAGGTGGAGGCCTATCACGAGCAGATGTTCACGGAAATACTGGCTCTCCAGAGACTGGTGGATGACCTGCTTAGCCTGACGAAGCTTCAGAATCCGGATTTCAGAATGCAGATGGAACCACTGAATCTGACTGAAGTGCTTAATGATGCAGTCCGAAGCATGCAGACCCTCGGAAAGAAAAAGGATATTGATCTGATCTACGACAACCCCTACGAAACACTTCTCTTTCATGGTGATTACGGACGTATCCGTCAGATGATCACCGCCGTCCTGGATAATGCCATAAAATTCTCCCCCAGCAGGGATCAGGTGAAAATCGATGCGGCTGTCTCAGAAGGAATTCTGCGGGTCTGTGTGACAGATCATGGAAAGGGAATCGATGAAGAAGATCTGGAACACATCTTTGAAAGATTCTACCGGCACAAGAATTCGGATTCCGTGACAGGCACCGGTCTTGGACTCGCCATCGTGAAAGAGATCGCTCAGCGGCATGATATTGAGATTGAAGTGGATAGTATTCCCCATAGCGATACGGTCTTCACTTTCGTCTTCCGCCTCATGGAAGATAAACCTCAATAAGGCTTGTAACTTCAGTGTTTATAGGGTATCATAAAGAAGTACGAAAGCGGCATGAATTTTATTGTTGACACAATACATATCTATGCTATAATAGTACGGTACAAGAAGAAACCACCGTTTCTCACCCTACGACTCGCGTTGTATGGTTAACAATTCATTCTTTAGTGAATTCGAGGACGGTACATACCGTCCTTTTTTAACGTCTTGAAACGTTGGAAAAGGCATGCAAATTCCGGAGGTGAAAATTATTAAACAAAACAACCCAATTAATTACGAAATAAGAGAAAAAGAAGTCAGACTTATTTCAAGCGAAGGCGAACAGATGGGACTCGTATCTTCAAAGGAAGCACTGAGAATCGCTGAAGAACAGAATCTTGACCTGGTTATGATTGCTCCGACCGCAAAGCCACCCGTATGTAAAATCATGGACTACCATAAGTTTATCTACGAGCAGCAGAAGAAGGAAAAGGAAGCCAAGAAGAATCAGAAGGTCATTACATTAAAGGAAATCAGATTCAGTCCTAAAATTGAAGAACACGATATTTCGATTAAAGCCAGCAAGGCCAGAGAATTTCTGGAGGATGGCGATAAGGTGAAGGTAACCGTAAGATTTAGAGGGCGTGAAGCGGCTTATAAAGAGAACGGATACAAAATTCTGGATAATTTCGCAACAAAGCTAGAGGATGTCGGTCAGATCGAGAAGCCTGCCAAGATGGAAGGGCGTAACATGATCATGATCCTGACTCCAAAGAAGTAACAAACTTTAGGAGGAATTAACTATGCCAAAAATGAAGACCCATAGAGGGGCAGCAAAGAGATTTAGAAAGACTGGAAGCGGCAAGCTTAAGAGAGGAAAAGCTTTCAGAAGTCATATCCTTACAAAGAAGTCCACTAAGAGAAAGAGAAATCTTAGAAAGACTGGGTATGTTTCTACAACTCAGGAAAAAGCAATGAAGAAATTGCTACCATACCTATAATAGAAGGATACAGGAGGATTAATAATGGCAAGAGTAAAAAGAGCCGTAAACGCTCGTAAGAATCATAAAAAAGTACTTAAGCTTGCAAAGGGATACTATGGCGGTAAGAGCAAGCTATTCAAGACAGCAAACGAAACTGTAATCAGAGCACAGAGAAATTCCTACATCGGAAGAAAGCTGAAGAAGAGAGACTTCAGAAGACTCTGGATTGCCAGAATCAATGCAGCAGCAAGAATGAATGGTCTGAGCTACTCCAGATTCATGAATGGTCTTAAGGTTGCAGGTATCGACATCAACAGAAAGATGCTTTCAGAGATCGCAATCCACGATCCAAAGGCGTTCACTGTACTTGTGGAAACTGCTAAGTCCAAGCTCGCATAATATCGAGAAGAAACATGGTCATTCGGTCTATAAACCGAATGACTGTTTTTTTATGGAGAAATCCTGATTCTTCCATGCATAGGCAGGGAAGGGCGATGAAAAGCAGGCACTTTACAAATTGCTTGAAATTTACTACTAAAAGAGTACAATGAATCGTGTTATTATAGAATGGTAGTATAAAAGAACAACCATTACAGGACGAAGAGGTGCACAATATGGAAGAGCTCAAAAAGAAACGAAACATGAGTCCATTCAAGATACTAGCCATAGGATTTCTGACCGTGATCCTGACAGGCGCAATCCTTCTCACGCTGCCCATTTCCACCCAGAGCGGAGAAGTCACAAGCTTTCTGGACTCCATTTTCACGGCAACATCTGCTGTCTGTGTGACAGGGCTTGTGGTTCTGGACACAGGAACCTACTGGTCCACCTTCGGACAGGGCGTCATTCTGACCCTGATTGAGATCGGTGGTCTGGGATTCATGGCCATGTCCACATTTTTCGCCATGGTTCTTGGGAAAAGGATCTCATTAAGAGAAAGACTGGTCATGCAGGAGGCATACAATACCTTCAGTCTTCAAGGCATCATCAACCATGTACGATATATGCTTCTCTTTACTGTATCTGTGCAGCTTTTTGCGGCACTGATCCTCATGACGCAGTTCATACCGGTCTATGGCATTGGAACAGGTATCTATTACGGCATATTCCATGCGATTTCCGCATTCAATAATGCAGGATTCGATCTTCTGGGGGGGTTCACTTCCATCACCATATTCAATGAGAATAAGATCATTCTGATCACACTGGCCATCGTCATCAACATTGGTGGCCTGGGCTATCTGGTGCTGAGAGAAATCATCAGTGGAGTTCGAGCAAAGCGGAAACTGAAAAACTTCAGTCTTCATGCAAAGGTTGTGCTGACCATCTCTGGTATTCTTCTTACCGTGGGAACCATCGCCATGCTGATTTTCGAATGGAACAATCCGGCAACCATAGAGCATATGAGTTTCGGAAACAAGCTGACCAATGCGTTCTTCTCTGCTGTGACGCCTAGAACCGCAGGATTCAACAGCATCTCAAATTCCGACATGTCTCCTGCAGGAAAGCTTCTCACCATGGGATACATGTTTGTAGGAGGCTCTCCCGGTTCCACCGCCGGTGGTGTGAAGACCACCACCCTAGGCATAGTAATCTTCACGCTGATTTCCGTTCTGAAAGGCCGTCAGGATGCGGAAGTGTATAAGAGAAGAATTTCCCAGTCCGTTGTGTTCAAAGCCATGGCCATCTTCATGCTGGGCATCACCATCGTCATCATCGGCGTCATGATTCTATCCATCACAGAAATAGGCGCTTCCTTTGAGACGATTCTCTATGAAGTCATATCAGCATTCGGTACCGTAGGACTCAGTCAGGGCCTCACCCCGACCTTGTCTTCGGTAGGCAAAGTCACCATCGCCATCATCATGTATCTGGGTAGAGTTGGTCCTTTAACGGTTATGCTGGCTCTGGCAGGAAAGCAGGAAAAGATCAACTACAAGTATCCGGAAGGCAAAATTCTAATAGGTTAAGGGAGAAAATAAGATGAAAGAAAAACAGATAATCGTAATAGGACTCGGACGTTTCGGCCAGAGTGTCGCAACGACCTTATTCAAGATGGGCCATGATGTACTGGCAGTGGATGATGATGAAAACATGATCCAGGAAATAGCGGATTCCGTCACCCATGCGGTGCAGATGGATGCCACGGATGAACTGGCCCTGAGAACACTGGGCATCAGAAACTTCGACATCGCTGTAGTTTCCATCGGTACCAACATCCAGTCTTCCATCATGGTCACACTGAACCTGAAGGAAGCGGGCGTGAAGAAGGTGGTGGCAAAAGCCACCAACGACATGCATGCCAGACTGCTTACAAAGATCGGAGCCGATAAGGTGATTCTTCCTGAACATGATATGGGAATCCGTGTAGCACATAACCTGGTGGCTGCCAATATCCTGGATTTCATCGAACTGTCACCGGACTATTCCATCGTGGAAGTACAGGCGCCCGTATCCTGGTACGGAAAAGACATCAAGACACTGGATGCCAGAGCGAAGTACGGCATCAACATCATGGCCATCAAATCCGATATGGACATCAACATTTCTCCCCGGGCCACAGATGTGATCCAGGAGGGTGATGTGCTGGTGGTCATCGGTTCCATTGATGACCTGAGTAAAATCGAAAGCCTGGTTACCAATGATTAAGGAGACTTACATCGAAAGCAGGAACAACAGCAGAATCAAAAGCCTGAAGAAGCTGAAGGAGAAGAAGCATCGTATGCGCCAGGGCCTGTATCTGGTGGAAGGATTCCGCCTTCTGGAGGAAGCATTCAGAGCGGGAAAAAAGGTGCACACGGTTCTTTACGAAAGAGGGAAGGAAGAGGAGTTCTCCCGCTACATCGCGCCCTATGCCGAAGAATCCGAGATCATCCTCACTGAAAATGATGTGATCCGGGACCTTTCTTCCACCGTGCATCCCCAGGGCGTCATCGGAGTGGTGTCCCTGGAAGACGCTTCCACTGAAGAGGTTCCAGGCAGAGGCGCTTCCTCTGAACTGCTGCTGTATCTCGACGGTCTTCAGGATCCCGGAAATCTGGGCACCATTATCCGTTCGGCCCACGCATCCGGCGCCAAGGGCATCATTCTTGGAAGAAACACCGTGGATCCCTACAACGAGAAAGTCATCCGAAGCTCCATGGGTTCCATCTTCCACCTGCCGATCTACCATCAGGGGGAAGAGACCCTGAGAGGATTTCTCGAGGCGGGATATCAGCTTGCGGTGACAAGCCTTGAAGCGGAAAAGAATCTCTTCCATGAGGATCTCACCGGAAATCTCATCATCGCCATCGGCAATGAAGGCAGCGGAATCTCACAGGAAATAGAAAATAAGGCGGATGTGCTGCTTCGCATCCCCATGCCGGGAAACGCCGAAAGCCTCAATGCGGCTGTGGCCGCTTCCATCATTCTGTTTGAACGGGTCCGTCAGATGGAGAACAGGTTTCTGAAATAAACTGTGATAATGCGGTTGATAAATTCAGTCATATCTTCTATAATAGGGAAGATACAAAACAATATTCATGCATGGATGAAGAGAGTAACTGCCCAAGCGTTCTAGACAGGGAATGAAAGCCACAGACTGTAAGCTTTCTGTAGAAACTGCGCAGCGAAGTTCACTTCGGAGCATCAGAGGGGAAACTGGAGTAGTCTCTGACGGGTAAACCGATACATTTAACTGAGCGGACGGGAGCACTCTCGTCAATCAGGGTGGTACCACGGATTCTTCCGTCCCTATTTATGAGGGACGGTTTTTTTATTTATTCGAAATGGAGGAAATTATGCGCGAACAAATTGAAGCCATCAAAAAAAGTTTCAACGAAAAAATCGAAAACCTGAAAAATGGTGAAGAGCTGGAAAAGCTGAGAGTGGAATATCTCGGAAAAAAAGGGGAATTCACAAAGATTCTGAGAAGCATGGGCGGACTCTCTCCTGAAGAGAGACCTCTGGTAGGTAAGCTTGTGAATGAAGCGAAAGAGGAACTGGAAGAGAAAATCCAATCCCTGAAGGAAGTCATCAGGGAAAGAGCCACCGAGGAAAAGCTGAGAAACGAAGTCATCGACATCACGCTGCCTGGTGTGAAGTCGCCCATGGGCGGTAAGCATCCGCTTATGATCACCATGGAAAAGATAGAGAACATCTTCCTGGAAATGGGATTCACCATAGAAGAAGGCCCTGAAGTGGAGCTTGATTATTATAATTTCGAATCCCTGAACATTCCCAAGGATCATCCGGCCAGAGGAGAGCAGGACACCTTCTACATTGACGATAATGTTGTCCTGAGAACCCAGACATCTCCTGTACAGATCAGAACCATCGAGAATCAGAAACCACCCATCAAGATGATCTCTCCGGGGAAAGTCTACCGTTCTGATGATGTGGATGCGACCCATTCACCGATCTTCTATCAGATCGAAGGCCTTGTCATAGACAAAGGAATCACCTTCGCGGATCTGAAGGGCACACTGGAGCAGTTCGTCAAAAAGCTTTACGGAGACGACATCAAGACCAAATTCAGACCGCATCATTTCCCATTCACCGAACCATCGGCGGAAATGGACGGGACCTGCTTCGTCTGTCACGGAGAAGGCTGCAAGGTCTGCAAGGGCGAAGGATTCATCGAGCTTCTGGGATGCGGTATGGTGCATCCGGAAGTCCTGAAGAAGGGCGGCATCGATCCTGAAGTCTATTCAGGCTTCGCATTCGGATTCGGACTGGACCGCATGACCATGCAGAAATTCGGCATCGACGATATCAGGCTTCTCTATGAGAGTGATATGAGATTCCTGAAGCAATTCAAGTAGGAGGAGAAACAGCATGAAATTACCAATCAGATGGTTAAAAGATTATATAGACATCAGTGTAGACGGAAAGACACTGGCAGATGATCTGACCCTTTCCGGCTCAAAAGTGGAAGGGCTTGAAAACCCTTTCGATGTGATCCAGAACGTGGTCACTTCAAAGATTCAGAAGATCGAAGCGCATCCGGAAGCGGATAAGCTGGTCGTATGCACCATAGACATAAACCAGGAGGAGCCCATCGTCATCGTCACCGCTGCGACGAACATGAAGGAGGGGGATGTTGTCCCAGTGGCCCTTCACAATTCAACGCTCTGGGAAGGTGTCAGCATCAAGAAAGGCAAGCTCCGGGGGATTGTTTCCAACGGAATGTTCTGCTCCGAGGAAGAACTGGGTTTGAATGAAAAAGGAACCTGTGACGGTCTCATGATCATGCCCGAAGACACCGAAATCGGAGTGGACATCAAAGAAGCACTGGGCCTCAACGGGGGGATACTGGACCTTGAAATCACCTCCAACAGACCGGACTGCCTCAGCATCCTCGGTCTTGCCAGAGAAACCCGTGCGATGTATGAAACCCCTCTGAAGAAGCCCTCTCTGACCTACCATCCGATTCCATCTGATGTGGAACCTGTGAAGGTATCTCTGGAAACTCCTCTGGCGAGAAGATACATGGCACGGGAAATCGTGGATGTGACCATTGGAGAAAGCCCTGAATGGATCAAGGCAAGGCTTCTGGAGGCCGGTGTAAGACCAGTAAACAATATGGTGGACCTTACAAACTTTGTCATGCTGGAAACCGGACAGCCCCTCCATGCCTTCGACAAGAGAGAGATCACTTCCGGCATCATCCGCGTCACCGAAGCAAAGGGTGGAGAGAAATTCACCACCCTGGATGAGAATGAAAGAACCCTGAAGGAGAAGACACTGCTGATCAATGACGACAAGACCATCATAGGCATCGCAGGAATCATGGGTGGTCTGGACTCTGAAATCAAGGAAGACACCACCAGAGTCATTCTGGAATCCGCCAATTTCGATGGCGTCACCACAAGGAACGCATCCTCTTATCTTAATCTGAGAACAGAAGCATCCACAAGATTCGATAAGGATATCGATCCTAATCTGGCAGAACTTGCCATGAACCGCATCTGTCATCTGATAGAGACGCTTGAAATCGGTAAAGTGCTGGACTATACCGTGGATGTCTATAACGAAAAAAGAGAGCCGAATCATCTGGAGGTTCCCGTTTCCTACATCAACGGTTTCCTGGGCACGGAAATCTCCGAAGAGAGAATGGTTAAGATCCTCAATGATCTGGAGATTTCCACCGATGTGAAGGAAGGAATCCTTACAATCGAAACACCGACTTTCAGAAACGATCTGCTTATCAAAGAGGACATCGCAGAAGAAATCGCTAGAATCTACGGATACAACAACATTGAGGCCACCATCCCTCATGTCAACGCTCCTAGAGGTGGAAGGTACCCTCATCAGATCCTGAGAAGGAAGCTGGAAGAGTATCTGGTGGCACAAGGACTTTATGAATCCATCAGTTACAGCTTCATTTCCAGAAAGGATCTGGACAAGGTGCTGATTCCGGAAGACTCCAGTCTTCGGGATATGGTGGAGATCCGAAATCCGTTGGGAGAGGATTTCTCCGTCATGAGAACATCCATGCTCTCCTCCATGATGGAGTCTCTGAGCAGAAACGAAGCCAGAAGCAATGATGAAGCATATCTCTATGAGATCGGAAAAGTCTACCTGAAAACAGAGAACGTGCTTCCGGAAGAAAAGGAGATGCTGACCATCGGTATGTACGGAAAGGACCTGTTCTTCCATCTGAAGGGCATTGTGGAAGTCATCGCGGATGAGTTCGCGCTGAAAAACGTCAGCTTCAGAAGAAGCGACAATCCTTTCTTCCATCCAGGAAAATCTGCAGACATTCTTCTCGGAAAGAAGGTTCTGGGCAGCTTCGGCGAAGTGCACCCTAGAGTCCTTGCCAACTACAATATGGATGAGGCTTCCTATGTGCTGGAAATGGATCTTCTGACACTCTATGACAGTGCAGATCTGGAAAGAAAATACACCGAGATTCCGAAGTATCCGTCCGTCACCCGAGACATCGCCGTTCTGGTGGATGATGCGGTTCTCGTTCAGGAGATGGAAAACATCTTCAGGAAACAGGGTGGAAATCTATTGGAAAGCTTCACACTCTTTGATGTCTATAAGGGTACACAGCTTCCAGAAGGCAAGAAGAGTGTAGCGTACAACCTGGTATACAGAAACAAGGAAAGGACCCTCACCGACAAGGAAGTCAATAAGGTGCATGATAAAATCGTGAGAACACTGGAGCATGTATTAGGTGCCACATTAAGATAGTTCATGAATTGAAGGCTGTTTCAGTATGAGTAAATCATCCGCTTCCGTGAAATAATGAGAAAGCGGATGATTTTTTCTCTGAAAAAGTCTATAATAGTCTTTACACGATGAGATTTGTTAGAATATTGGAAATTAACCGGCGCATCCGGCGCCGGATTAGAAAATGTACTTGAGGGGGGACCATTCTATGAACAAAGTTACTGTTAGAATCTGTGGACAGGAATATGTCGTCAAAGGGGAAGAGAAGGAAGACTATCTCAGAAAGGTTGGGAAAGAGGTCAATCATCTGATCACATCCGTCATGGAAAGAAACAAGCAGATCGATACCTCCTCCGCTGCGGTTCTCGCTGCCCTGAATTCCGTGGACAGAGCTTTCAAGAAGGATTTCGAAATTGAAGCCATCAAGAAGGAAGAAGGGTCTGTCTATCAGAAATCGGAAGGCCTCAAAGAAGAAATCAAACTGCTGGAAGAAGCAATGGAAAATCTGCAGAAGGAAAATCAGATGCTGCATGATAAGATCTCCACCTTCAGAAATGCCGATGAGAAGGGCAGACTATCCAAGGAACGTGAAATCAAAAGACTGGAAACGGAGCTGAGACTGACCCAGGACAGCGCCAAGGAATACCGGGATGAAAATGAGACCCTCTCCAAGCTGAACAAGGAACTGAAGTTTGAGCTGCAGTCCTATAAATACAAGGTGCTGGAGCTGCAGAAGAAGCTCTTCGACACCCAGCTGACCCAGACGAAAGACAACAGGGAAAAAAAGGAAAAGAATCCGATTCTGAAGGAAAAGCTGAAGTAGAACTTTATCTTTTCCGCAATCTCGGAAAGAATTCACAAAACCGGCACTGACAATGGTTCAGTTCCGGTTTTGTGTTATAATGGATAAGGAAAATTTTAGTAGATGAGGTAGATGAATTTGAATAATATAGAACTGCTGGCACCTTCAGGAAGCATGGAATCACTGATCATGGCCGTTCAGAACGGAGCGGATGCCGTATACCTGGGGGGAACCCGATTCTCCGCCAGAGCCTATGCTTCCAACTTTACGGAGCAGGAACTGGAAGATGCGGTGGATTACTGTCACAGCTATGGGGTGAAAGTGAATATCACGCTGAACACGCTTCTCAAGGACAGTGAACTTGATGAGGCTGTTTCCTATGCCCAGTTTCTCTACACCATCGGTGTGGATGCCCTCATTGTGCAGGATACAGGACTCATCTACAGGCTGCGCGGACTGCTCCCGGATTTCGAGCTTCATGCATCCACCCAGCTCACCATCCATAACGGGGAAGGAGCGCTCTATTTCACGGAGAAGGGAATCAGAAGGGTGGTACTCTCCAGAGAGCTCTCCTTTGAGGAAATCCGGCACATCAGCAGAGACCTGGGCGTGGAGACGGAAATCTTTGTCCATGGCGCCCTCTGCATCAGCTACTCCGGACAATGCCTCATGAGCAGCATTCTGGGTGGACGAAGCGGCAATCGAGGCCGATGTGCCCAGCCCTGCAGACTGCCCTACAACCTGGTGGACGAATTAGGTGTCTCCCGGGCCAAAGCCTACCTCATGAGTCCCAAGGACATCACAGCGGTGGACAACATGGATGAGATCATCGACTCAGGGGTTTACTCTCTGAAGATAGAAGGAAGAATGAAGCGGCCGGAATATGTGGCTGCGGCGGTGAAGTATTTCAGAGAAGAGATTGAAGGCAGGAAAGAAGCCTATCATAAGAATAACCTTTTAAAGGTCTTCAACAGAGAAGGCTTTTCAGACGGGTACTTCCACGGTAAAACAGGAAGGGATATGATGTCCTTCCATTATCCGAAGAACACCGGTGTACCCATCGGCAGGGTGAACAGTGACGGAAGCCTGACGCTTTCTGAACCTCTTCGTAAAGGAGATGGCCTTCGTGTAGGGGAGAAGGGACTCACCGTGGAAGGCATCCGAGACAGGGGTAATGTGAAAGAGAAAGCCCAGCCTGGAGAAACGGTGAAACTGACAGGCAGAAGCACACTCCCGGAAGGACCGTTATACAAGACCTATGACTTTGAACTCATGGATGAGCTCAAAAGAAGCCACAATGGACGCTATGACCGCAAGATCGGACTCACGGGAACACTGTTCTTCCAGGCAGGAGAAGAAGCCTCCCTTATGGTGGAGTATAAGGGCAAGACGTACCGAAGAACATCCAAGATCGTGGAAACCCCCATCAAAGCGCCCCTGACCTTAGAGCGGGTGGAAGAGGCGCTGAAAAAGAGCGGAGAGTCTCCCTATGTCCTCACTGCAATCCTTGTGGATCATTTCGGCGAAGGATTCCTGCCCATCAGAGAGCTCAATGAGATGAGAAGGCTTCTTCTGGAAGATCTTGCAGAGGACCAGGTGAAAAGCGCCAAGAGAACCCTGCCGGAGCATCCAGATAGGAAGCCTCATCCGATGAAACAGGAGATCAGAGAGAATCTGAGGCTGGTTTCGGTGTCCACCAAAGAGCAGCTCATGCTGGCCCTTGAAATGGGTGTGAAGGACCTCGCTTTGTATCCCTTCTACCGGGGAGCCCGATACATAAACTTCAGAGATGTGGCAAAGGTTCTGGAGGAGCACAAGGAGATCCGTCTTTATGTGAAGGTATCCAACATTCTAAGAACAGAGCTCCACGCCATCGTGGAGAAGGTGAAGAAACTGGAAGACCACGGCAGACTGGCCGGAATCATCACCAACAATGCCGGGGTCATAAGGCTTCTCGGGAAGGACTTCTACATCATCGGCGACTACAAGCTGAACATCATGAACAGTGACGCCCTGAACTTCTACGAGGAGGATCTGGCCATGTCCATGGTCAGTGAAGAGCTCAACCGGCAGGAGCTGAAGGGGCTGAAAAACAAAGAAAGATACATCACCATGGTCTATGGAAGACAGGAAATGATGCACAGCGAATACTGCCCCGTAGGGGCAACAGTAGGCGGCATGACTCGCGAAGTGCCCTGCAACGAGGCCTGCATGAGAGAAAGCTATCGCCTGAAGGACCGCATGGGGGAAGAGTTTCCCGTCATGACGGACATCTTCTGCAGAAGCTATATCATGAACGGAAAGCCGAAGAATCTTCTGGACAGCACGAAGGATCTTATGCATATCGGAATCCGGTCCCTGCGAATGGACCTCACGACGGAAAGCGCTGAAGAAGCCAGGGAAGTTCTCCATGCATTTCTCCACGGAGAAGCTCTGGAGCTCCCCTCATTTAACAGAGGACATTACAAGCGAGGTGTTGAATAGTGAAAGAAAAGAATCTGAACAAACTTGAATTCCATAAAATCAAGGAGAGGGTCAAATCCTACGCCGTCTCTTCTCCAGGAAAAGAGGGGATAGACGCCCTTTCTCCTCTCTCTGCAGCGGCGGAAATCGAGCGCGCCCTGGAAGAGACGAAGGAAGCCCTGAGCCTTCTGGAAGAGAAGGGCAGTGCTCCTTTTGAAGGCGTCTATGATGTGAGAAACGCCATCGCGTATATCGGAAAAGGGGGAACCGCCAGTGCGGAATCTCTTCTCAAGATCGCCAATGTCATGAAAAGCGCTCGTCATTTCAAGGACTATGTGGGCAAAGAGGAACACGCTTTCCATCTGAAGAACCTGGTCTATGGAATCAGTCCGCTGAAGCAGCTGGAAAATGCCATCTATCATGCCATCGTGGGAGATCAGGAAATATCCGATCAGGCCTCCGATGCCCTGCTGAAAATCAGGCGCTCCTTAAGAGACAAGACAGGCTCTGTCAAAGACAAGATTCAGAGCCTTGTAAGAGAAAACGAGAAATACCTCCAGGACAGCATCTTCACGGTTCGCGGGGACCGCTATGTCATACCGGTGAAGGCGGAGCATAAGGGACAGGTCAAGGGTCTGATCCACGATCAGAGCGCCTCCGGTGCCACGCTGTTCATAGAACCCATGAGCCTTGTGAATCTCAACAACGAGATCAAGGAACTCATGCTGAAGGAAAAAGCCGAAATCGAGCGTATTCTCATGGAACTATCAGGAAAAGTGGAAATGGATCTGGAAGCGGTGAAAAGAAACGCTTCCATCATCTATGAGCTGGATGTGATTTTCGCCAGGGCGAAGTACTCCAGCCGAATCGAGGGTACCAAGCCCGAAGTGAGAGAGGACCTGACCTTCAACCTGAAAGATGCCAGGCATCCTCTCATTCCCGACAGGGAAGTTGTTCCATCCACCATCTATATGGAGGACGGCATCACAACCATCGTCATCACAGGACCCAATACGGGCGGTAAGACCGTGACCCTGAAAACCGTAGGACTGCTCCATATCATGGCCATGTCCGGAATTCTCATTCCGGTGACAGATGGCTCCAGCATCGGACACTTCCGGGACATCTATGCAGACATCGGAGATGAGCAGAGCATCGAGCAGAGCCTCTCCACCTTCTCCTCCCACATGACCAACATCGTCAGCATCATAAAGGAGGCGGATGAGCGTTCCCTGGTTCTCTTCGATGAGCTGGGCGCAGGAACGGATCCCACCGAAGGAGCAGCTCTTGCCATGGCCATTCTCGAAACCCTGAAGGAAAGAGGCATCCGCATCCTGGCCACCACCCATTACAGTGAACTGAAAGCCTATGCGCTGAAATCGGACAAGACCGTCAATGCTTCCGTGGAATTCAATGTGGAGACTCTGCGGCCCACCTACAGACTCCTCATCGGTGTCCCCGGAAAATCCAACGCATTTCTCATCTCCAAAAGACTGGGCCTTCATGATGACATCATAGAGCGCTCCAGAGCCTTCATCGACCGGGAAGCACTGAAGTTCGAGGAGCTCATTGAAAGCCTTGAGAAATCCAGACGGGACGCCTCCAAGGATGCACGGCATGCGGAAAACATCAAAAGAGAGCTCCTCTCCAAAGAGGAGGAACTCAATCGAAAACTGGAACGGATCGATGAGATCCGGGAAAAAGCCATGCGAGACGCCAAGGCGGAAGGCAGAAAATATCTGGAAGAAGCCAAGGTGAAGGCGGATGAAATCCTCAAGCAGCTTCGGGACCTGGAAAGCAGCGTCGAGCTCAAGGACAGCCGAAGAAGCCTTCAGGAGATCCGGGATCATCTCAAGAAGAATATGGACAGCACCCAGCAGAAAGACCTCTTTGAAAAAGTGGAAGGGAAGGAAATCACTGAATTCAAGGAAGGACAGGAAGTCCTGCTCTCCACTCTGAATCAGAAGGTATCCATTCTGACGTTGCCGGATGCCAAAGGCGACCTCATGGTCCAGGCGGGCATCATGAAGCTCAGCGTGAACAAGAAGGATCTGGTGGAAATCAGAGAAGACAAAAAGCAGAAAAAGATCGCGAAAAGAGAAGCAAGGCTTAACCTGAAGCAGGTATCCATCAGCTGTGATGTGCGTGGACAGGACGCACTGGAAGCGGAGCATATTGTCGACATGTATCTGGATGAAGCCTCCATGGCGGGGCTCAATGAGGTCACCATCATCCACGGCATGGGAACAGGGATCCTCAAAGAGCATCTCTGGGACATGTTCAGACATCATCCGCATGTGAAGAAATACCGCCTGGGCGAGTACGGAGAAGGGGGAAAAGGGGTCACCATCATCACCCTGAAATAGATCTATGAAAGAAAAACTGCTTGTATCCGCCTGTCTTCTCGGGGAGAAGGTCCGATACGACGGAACAGGATTTGAGATCGAGGAAATGAATCGGCTAAAAGAGAGATACGAACTGATTCCCATGTGTCCGGAAGTTCTGGGCGGACTTTCTGTCCCCAGAGACCCTGCAGAAATCAGAAACGGTCTTGTCCTCACCATAAACGGGAAAGACGTGACGGAAAACTATGAGGAAGGTGCCCGAATCACCCTCGACTACTGCAGAA
This sequence comes from Proteiniclasticum aestuarii, assembly GCF_017368455.1. Taxonomy (GTDB): domain Bacteria; phylum Bacillota; class Clostridia; order Clostridiales; family Clostridiaceae; genus Proteiniclasticum; species Proteiniclasticum aestuarii. Next base: position 17,573 of record NZ_JAFNJU010000001.1, read on the forward strand.
AAAACCACATCAGAAAAGCCGTTCTGAAGTCCAGAAGCCCTTCCTGCGGGAAAGGACGGATTTACGACGGAACCTACTCAAGGACACTCGTGGAAGGCCATGGCATAGCCTGCAGGCTGCTCATGGAAAACGGAATTGACGTGTATACAGAAAATGAAATCGGAGGATTGTGGAAATGACATTAAAGGAAGCGGCAGTAAATGCCAGAAAACTCATGATGCCCCAGTGCAGAATGTGCCCCCAGTGCGATGGCGTGGCATGCAGAGGGGAAGTGCCCGGTATGGGCGGAAAAGGAACTGGTTCAAGTTTCATAAGCAATTACAATGCACTGAAAAAGATCACACTGAATCTCAAGACCATTCATGATGTGAAGGAACCTGTTCTGGAAACCCAGCTTTTCGGACAGACACTCTCCATGCCGGTGATGCCGGCCCCCATCACCGGGGTGAACCTGAACATGGGCAACCAAATTACAGAAGAGGACTACATCCGTGCTGTGATTCGAGGGTCAAAGACTGCAGGCATCATTCCCATGGTGGGAGATTCCGCCTATAAATCATTCATCGAAGACAACCTGAAAGTACTGAAGGAAGAATCCGTTTCAGGCATCCCCTTCATCAAGCCCTGGAACAATGAAGAGCTTCTGTCAAGAATCGATCTTGCCATGACGTCCGCACCTCTGGCTGTCGGTGTGGACATCGATGCCGCAGGACTGGACACCCTGAAGATGCACGGGCAGAGAGTCGACCCCAAATCCATCCGCGAACTAAAGGAGATCAAGGCGCATCTTTCGGTGCCTTTCATTCTCAAAGGCATCATGACCGTGGAAGAGGCGAATCTTGCAGTTCTTGCTGGAGCGGATGCCATCGTGGTTTCCAATCATGGAGGAAGAATCCTGGACCATACCCCTGCAACAGCAGCCGTTCTTTCAGCCATCGCAGAGGCTGTGGATGGCCGGCTGAAGGTGCTGGTGGACGGTGGCGTCCGAAGTGGCGTGGATGTGTTCAAGCTTCTGGCTCTGGGTGCGGATGCGGTCCTCATCGGAAGACCCTTTGCCCAGTATGCCATCGGCGGCGGCGAGGAGGCGGTCACGCTCTATGCGCAGAAGATCTACAATGAGCTGAAGGGCGCCATGCTTCTTACCGGATGCAGGGACCTTGAAGCGATCCGGGATTCCGGGAAGAGCCTGATCAATCTCCCAAGTAATTTGTTATAGTTCTGACGATAGATAAGATGATTATGAATATCATGACACAGCTTGACACAATTTAACAGGTTGACGGTCCCGAAAGGGAAGTTTTCGCGGAATTTATATAGTTCTTCGGCTTCAATTGATAATGTGAATGGGATATTTTATACTGAAAGAAGATGAACCAGCGGGTTTCATCTTCTTTTTGAAATCCGTTGTATACGTTATCAGAACACTAAGGGGGAAATAATTTTGATTACCAGCTTGAAAGAAATCGTAAGCCAGGCAAGAAATCAGAAAAAGCGCATCGCTGTGGCTTCTGCGGAAGACAAGGATGTGCTGATTTCACTGTCTGAGGCGGAAAGACATAATATGGCCAGTTTTCTGCTGTTCGGAGATGCCCTGAAGATCAGAGAAACCATGGAAAAGAACAATCTCCTTTTCCGTCATGCAGAGATCTTTGACTGCAAAACACCGGAAGAGGCTTCTTATATGGCCGCCAGAGCCGTCTCAGAAGGAAAGGCGGACATCATCATGAAAGGGCTTGTGGACACCAAGGTGCTTTTAAAAGCGGTCCTCAGCAAGGAGCTGGGGCTAAGAGGAGACACACTCCTGTCTCATGTGATGGTCTACGAAATGAAAAGCTATCCCAAACTGATTCTTCTCACCGATGGGGGAATGGTCATGAAGCCCAGCCTGAAGGATAAGGAAAGCATCATCAGAAACGCAATGGTGCTGGGCAAGCTTTTTGAGCTCCATCCCATGAAGGTTGCTGCGCTCTCTGCTGTGGAGAAAGTAAATCCCAATCTGGAAAGCAGCGTGGATGCGCAGGAGCTTCAGAAGATCTTCAAAGAAGAGAAGGATGTGGTGGTGGAAGGGCCCTTGTCCTTTGATATCGCCATTTCCAAAGAATCTGCAGCGCATAAGGGCGTCACAGGCGAAGTGCCTGGAGATGCGGATGTGCTGCTTGTGCCAAGCCTGGAAGCTGGAAACTTCCTGGGCAAATCCTTTACCTACATGGCCGGTGCAGAAAGCGCAGGCATCATTCTGGGCGCGAAATGCCCGGTGATTCTCACATCGCGTTCCGATTCCAGTGAAGCAAAGCTGAACAGCATTGCACTGGCAGTAATGATGACTTTATCCAAGGGGGAAAAACAATGAAATCACTGATGACAGGTAACGAAGCTCTTGCAAGAGGAGCTTATGAGGCAGGGGCGCATTTCGCTTCCGCCTATCCAGGCACTCCCTCCACTGAAATACTGGAGAATCTGGCCAGATACAAGGAAGTCTACTCGGAGTGGGCACCCAACGAAAAAGTGGGCATGGAGGCGGCTTCAGGAGCATCCATCATGGGTGCAAGAGCCCTGACCACCATGAAGCATGTGGGCCTTAATGTGGCTGCAGACCCTTTCTTCACCATGGCCTACATCGGCGTCAACGGAGGACTGGTCATCATCAACGCCGATGACCCTGGGATGCATTCCTCCCAGAATGAACAGGACAACCGCTACTACGCTCTGCACGCCAAAGTGCCCATGCTGGAACCTTCCGACTCGGAAGAGTGCCGCATCTTCGTGAAGAAAGCCTATGAAATCAGTGAGGAATTCGATACACCGGTACTGATCAGAACCACCACCAGAGTGAATCATTCCAAGTCTCTTGTGAATCTGGAAGACCGGAAGGAAGTGTCCATCAGAGAATACAGGAAAGACAAGCTGAAAAACGTCATGACGCCGGGTCATGCTCAGCGAAGACATCCCATCGTGGAAGAAAGACTCGTCAGTCTGAGGCACTTCAACAATGCCTCCAGCCTGAACATCGTGGAGAAAAACACGAAAAAGCTGGGCATCGTCACTTCCGGGATCTCCTATGCCTATGCAAAGGAAGTCTTCGGAGAAAATGCTTCCTATCTGAAGCTGGGTATGACATTTCCACTTCCCACCGAACTCATTCTAGAGTTTGCCGGGGACATGGAGGAGATTATAGTCATCGAGGAGAATGAACCCTATCTGGAGAAGGAGATCAAAGCCCTTGGGATTGTCTGCAGAGGCAGAGACGTGCTACCCATCTGCGGAGAACTGAATCCTGAGACCATCAGGGAAGCCTTCCTGGGCGCCGAGAAGAAGGAAATGATTCCCATGGAATCAAAGTCTCCCACAAGACCTCCTGTGCTCTGCGCGGGCTGTCCGCACAGAGGATTCTTCAATGCGCTGAAGACTGACAGAGACATCATCGCTTCCGGTGATATCGGGTGCTACACCTTAGGGGCCATGGATCCCATCAATGTGACGGATACCGTCATCTGCATGGGCGCTTCCATTTCCGCCGGTACAGGAATGCAGAAAGTGCTGGACATACAAGGAAACACAAAGAAGAAAGTCTTCTCCTTCATCGGGGACTCCACCTTCTTCCACTCCGGCATCACCGGACTTGTGAATTCCATCTACAACAAGATTCCTGTGGTCACCGTGATCATGGATAACAGAACCACAGGCATGACCGGGCATCAGGAAAATCCCGGAACCGGAAAAACCCTCATGGGCGAAGAGGCAGGGGACATCAACATACCGATGCTGGTGCGTTCTCTCGGCATAAAGGATGAGAACATCAAAATCATCAATCCCTACTATCAGGACAAGGCGAAAGAAGTGGTCAAGGAAGCGAAAGCCGCCACGGAGCCCTTCGTGATCATCACCCAGGAGCCCTGTGCACTGCTGAAGGATGTGCAGATTCTGAGGAGAAACTCCTATGTGGAGATCGACCAGGAGAAATGCAGAAAATGCAAGACCTGTGTAAGAACCGGATGCCCTGCCATCTACATCAAGGATGGAAGCGTGTTCATCGACAGAGAGATGTGCAACGGATGTACGCTCTGCTACCAGGTATGTCCATTCGATGCCATCGAGAAGAAGGGGGATCTTGTCAATGCGTAAGGAAGCCAATATATTGTTTGTAGGTGTAGGCGGTCAGGGAACCATATCCGCATCGAATCTTCTGTCTGCCGCACTCATCGAACTGGGATATGACGTCAAAATGAGCGAAGTGCATGGTATGGCTCAGAGAGGCGGAAGCGTCTCCACTCAGGTGCGGTACGGAGAGAAGGTCCATTCTCCGCTCATCGAGAAGGGAACAGCGGACTACATCATCTCCTTCGAGAAGAGCGAATCGGGAAGATGGCTTGAATTTCTGAAGGAAAACGGCACCGTCATATCCAGTGACCATGAAATCAGGCCGTACTCCGTGAACATGGGGAAGGAAGTCTATCCGGAAGGAATCATCGAGGAAATGCAGGAAAAGGGTTATCATGTGAAATCCGTGGATGCGCAGAGTAAAGCCCTCGAACTGGGAAACGCGAAAGTGGCCAACATGGTTCTTCTGGGCATGCTGGCAAAAGATCTGGGCATGGAGAAAGGTCTCCTGGACAGGCTCATAGAACAGTATTTCAAACCCGCTCTTCAGGAAGTGAACCTGAAGGCCATGGATCTGGGTTACAGTCTATAGAAGTTACAGAAAACCAAAGCAGGAGCCTCAAAAAGGAGCTCCTGCTTTTTACATTCTCATTATTAAAGATTTCTGTCTATAGGAACAGGGATAGGGCGCTGTAGACCAGAAGGAGCGCCATGATGGTATTGATGATTCTGCCCTTGTCCGAAAACAGTTTCCGGAAGAGGGACCCGAACAGTGCCCACAGAACGGTGCACAGAAAGCCCACCACTGCCAGAAAGACTGCGAAGAGAAGAAGAATCCCCGTTTCTCTGTAATGGGGCAGAATGTAAGATCCCATGGCGGTGATACTGTAGATGTAGAGCTTGGGATTGATGAACTGAAGAAGCACCCCAGGAAGAAATCTCGCTTCGGTCATTTTTCCCGTCCGGATCTCTTTTCCGCTGGTCATGATTTTGTAGGCCAGATAAAGAAGATATGTCGCACCGATGACAAGCATCACAGGCTCCGCCTTCGGAATGGTACTGAAGAAAAGACTGGAAAACAGGGTGGTCATCACCATGACCATGGTGGTCCCGAGAAAAATGCCCAGATTGAAGGGATAGCTCTTTCTGAATCCCATTCTGCTGGCATGGGTCATGGACATGATGTTGTTAGGCCCTGGGGTAATGGCGGTGATGATGATGTAGGTGAGAAAGGCTGCTGCGTTCATTTGGTTCCTCCGATCGGTCCTGCAATTCTATATCTCATTACTTTAGAGCTATTTCCAGTTCCTGTCAAAACTTTTTTTCATAGACAGGAAGGAGAAAAGAGCGACTGAAAAAGCCGAGATGCACATTCATGCTTCTCGGCTTTACTCTACTGATTGCTTGCTTCCTTGGAATCCATGGGCGTCGGCTCTGTAAGAACCAGATTGAAATCTGAAACGAATTTACTGTGACCATCAGCCAGTTCACTGAGCTTCGTCATGAACTGCTTCTTTTCCCAGAGAACTTTATCTTTCAGAGCGCCATACTTCGCCAGCAGATTCTCTATTCTTTCTTCCGCTTTTTCCGTTTTTTCTCTTTCCAGCTGCAGCTCCAGTTCCAGCTCTCTGTTTCTGCTCTCCTGTTCCATGGTAAGTTCTTCCAGGAACTGCTGAATGCCGCTGAATTCCTTTTTGAAGCCATTGATCTGAAGATCGGAATATTTCCTCTTCTCTTCGGAGAGGTTTTCTTCCACTGCCATTCTCAGATTTTTTTCCTCATAGAGTTTATTTCTGATGGCTTCGTTGGATTTTTCGGCCTCTGCCAGGCGATTCTCCAGCACTTTGATTTCCTGCCTCAGACTGAGACCGATTCTTTTTTCTTCATCCACCTGAGCATAGGCGAGAAGCTTCGCTTCTTCAATTTTCTCATCAAGAAAAGCTGGATCTTCAAGGTTTTCCAGTTCTTTCACCTGGAGATTCAGGCGTCTCATTTCTTCATTGAGTTCATGGATCCTTTCATGGAGTTCATGACTTCTGGTCTTTTCCTCCTGAAGCATGGCTTCGAGAGCATCCTTTTCGCTCCTGAGCTCCATGATGGTCTTTTCGAAATCTCCAGTGCCTTCTTCCAGTTTACGGGTGTATTCTTCGAGAAGAGATTCGTTGTTCTGGATAATGCTGTTTTTTTCATTCAGCTCTTCCAGAAGAGAATCCATTTCCTGCTGCATTTCCTGAAGATTTCTGTTCTGTTCAGATTTCAGCGTATGCAGCTCATTTTCAGCGGTCTGCTTATCCTGGGTCAGTTTCATGATGTTCTTTCTCAGATTCTGGTCGCTGCACTGAAAATTGCTGTTCATGGCATTGATGAAGTCAATGACTTCCGTCGGATTGTACCCACCGAACATTTTCTTCTTGAATCTTCCCTTGAAGTAATCCTCATTGTAGCTGTTGATGTTTTCCGTCTTTGCAGTATGTTCCATTCATGCGCCCCCCACTATAGGTATATTTCTTCATATCCATAGAAACTCATGCATAATACTCGCTTATGTTTTAATATATTATATATTTTATAAACTAGTACGTCAACAATAATCCATAGCACTTCGAAATTACGGGCAAAGACTTTCTCTGGAAAGGATGGATTCACTATACCTCCTGGACTTCAACAGCATGGAGCGCACTCATGAAATCAAATTCATTCATGATCCTTCTGAACCAGAAGGTATATTTCTCAGGCCTATCTGTCATGTCTTTTTTCAGGTCCTCGAGGGATATCCATCTGTAATCATGAACCTCTTCCTTGTTGATAACAGGATTCCTTTCATATCGCCCAACAAATACATGATCATATTCATTTTCGATGATGCCGTTGTCAAAACGGATCTCATAGGACATTTCATGGACGTGGGTAAGCTCCGTATCAAAGCCCATTTCTTCAGGCAGCCTTCTATGCACGGCAGAAAGAGTGGTCTCTCCGTATCTTGGATGACTACAGCAGGTATTGCTCCAAAGACCCGGTGTATGGTATTTGGATAGGGCTCTCTGCTGAAGCAGAAGCTCATTTTTCTCATTGAACACAAAGATGCTGAAGGCTCTGTGCTTCACGCCCTTGAGATGCGCTTCCGCTTTACCCATGTATCCCTGAAAAGTGTCCTGTTCATCTACGAGTATCAGTATATCTTCCATTATTCTATCTCCATTCACTTCAAATATTTGAATTATTATAGCTGATATCTTCTCTTTCATCAAACACGCCCATTCACTCTTTTCGCAAATATTAAGATGAATTTAAATTTTTTGGGATATATTCGTACTATTGATTAATAGAATGAAAGAATGTCGGCGGCACGCAATTATATTCAGTAAAATTTCTATCCGGCATGCAAGGAGAATGGAATGAAAGAATACGAGAAGAGCACCATAGTGGATTTCAAGGAAGTGGACCGGTTTTTATATGTCAAGCTGGATGCCCTGGTGCAGATGCTGAACACCACTTCCATGTATCACACTGTAAGTCTGGGGCTCGCACCGAATTATATGGAAGAGATGGGACTTGTGTGGGTCCTCTACAGCTGGAATCTGCATCTGGAGGAAGGGGAGTACTATGCGAAGAATCTGCGTCTCAGAACCTTTGCCCTTTTCCAGAAAGACATCTATTCCCACAGATACTTCTACGTGGTGGACGAAGAGGGAAAAACGGTAGGCCATGCGCTCTCTGTGTGGATCGTCATCAATGCAGATAAAAGAAAGATGGTGAAGATTCCAGAGCATGTCAAAGAAGCGTACCTGGACAGAACCGATCCTTCTCTTTCCTTCCTTCAGAATGAAATCGTTCAGAAAATCGACATCAAGCCCCTGAAGAAAAGAAGAAACCCTGTCTACACCCATGAAAAACCCTTCGAAGTCCGATTCCACGACATCGACAGCAATGATCATGTGAACAACACGGTCTACATCGGCTGGGCCATGGAGTCTCTTACCACGGACACGAATGAAGATTACCTGCTGGTAAACGTACCGGAGGACCTCTCCATTGTCTACAAAAAGGAAAAGAGGCCTGGCGGCAATGTCATGGTAAGGTCTGTACTGGAGGACCGCACATCCTATCATGAAATCTATGATGAAGAGGACAACCTGCTGTCCATCGTGGAGCTGCAATGGAAAAAAAGAAACTAGAGAAGCATATCTTCAGAAAAATCCTCTTTGTCCTTGCCGCTGCTTTCGTGCTGACTTTTGTGGTGGTGGAAGGTCTCATCCTCTATCATGCCCAGAAGACCAGCGAGGAAAAGGCCGATGTCATCCTCATACTGGGCGCAAGACTTTATGGAAGAGCACCTTCTCCTGCGCTGTCGCTCCGCCTGGACAGGGGATACGCCTATCTCAAGGACCATCCGGAGACCATCGCTGTCGTATCCGGAGGCATCGGAAGAGGGGAAGAGATCACCGAAGCTCGGGCCATGAAAGACTATCTCATGGAGAAGGGGATCGAGGAGACCAGAATCCTTGCGGAGGAAGGCTCCTTCAACACCTACGAGAACATCACCTTCAGCATTGCGATGCTGGAAAAGGAAAGACCAGGTCTTCTAGAGAAAAAACCGAAATTCGGTATCGTCACCAGCGGTTTTCATGTATTCAGAGGAACACTCACCGCAAGAGAAAATGGACTGGATGCCTTCGGTATCCCTTCGGAAACCCCGCCCACCGCACTTCTGAAGGGCTACCTCAGAGAATATCTCAGTGTGCTGAAATACCTCATCATCGATCGGAACCGATGACACAAATTAAATGTATAACAGCCTGAGAGCTTATGCTGTAAGCTTTCAGGCTGTTCGTCTTTTAGTTCACCACTTTGATGTATTCCACTCTCGGGTCTTCGGTTCCCTGCACATAGAGTCCAGTCTTCTTGAGATCATTGACATAGTCCACAATTTCTTCTGTGATGACTTCTCCGGGACAGAGCACTGGAATTCCAGGCGGGTAAGCCATCAGGAACTCGCCAGACACTTCACCGATGCTGTCTTCAAGAAGAACGGAGACTTTTTCCGCATTGAATGCTTCTCTTGGAATCAGCACCTGCTTGGGAATGGAGGGTATGTCAATGAAGTCCGGTTTGATCTGATCCTTGTTCATGTACTCCTCGCTGATCTCTTTGAGGGCTGTGATGAGCTTATCCATGTTTTCTCTTGTATCGCCGAAGCTTCCTACGGCTAAGGTATTGTAGAGATCCGAAAGCTCCATCTGGATGTGGTACTTGTTGGCCAGGATCATATCCAGGTCGAATCCAGTGATGCCGAGATCCCTGCAGGTGATGCAGACCTTCGTGGGGTCTAATGCAAACACACCGGGATTGCCCAGAATCTCATTGCCGAAGCAGTAGAATCCTTCAATCTTGTTGACCTCGTTTCTCAGATACTGGGCATTTTCGATGGCCTTGTCAAGGAGTTCTTCTCCATCCAGGGCAATCTGTTTTCTTGAGGTATCCAGCGATGCCAGAAGGATGTAGGAGGGGGACGTGGTCTGCAGAAGATTCATGATCTGCTGCACTCTTGCAGCACTGACGTATTTCGTCCTCACATGCAGTATCGATCCCTGGGTCATGGCTCCGATGATCTTGTGGGTGCTCTGGGCACACAGATCTGCTCCCGCCTGCATGGCGGACATGGGCAGCTTGCCTGAGAACGCAAGATGGGGTCCATGGGCTTCATCCACAATCAGAGGAATGTCGTATTCATGGACGATTTCGGCGATTCTTTCCAGCTCTGTAGCCACACCGTAGTAGGTGGGATTGATGATGAGCACCGCCTTGGCATGGGGATTTTCTCTCAAGGTCATTTCCACGGTTTCAGGTGTCACCCCCTGAGCGATGCCAAGTTTCTTGTCCAGCTCCGGCTGCATATAGACGGGAATGGCTCCGCTGAGGATGATTCCTGCCGTAATGGACTTATGGACGTTTCTGGGCACAATGATGGTGTCTCCTTCACTGACAACAGACATGATCATGGCCTGGATCGCACCGGAGGTTCCATGAATGGAGAAGAATGAAGCATCCGCTCCGTAGGCATCCGCTGCAAGCTCCTGGGCTTTCTTGATCGGTCCTGTAGGATGGTGCAGGGAATCCACCAGCTGGAAAACCGTAACATCTATCTTGAAGGGATTTTCCCCGATATATTTTTTGAAATTCTTTTCAATTCCTTCTCCTTTTTTATGTCCTGGCACATGAAAGGGTACAGTATCCCGATCCACATATTCCATAAGGGCATCAAAAAGAGGAGTCTCATTCTGATTCAGCTTATACAACTTTACAGCCACCTTCTTTCCGTATTCTCCGATTTCCATGACATCTCATGTCAAAAATAACTATTTAATAATAGCATAATTCTTCTTTTTTACAATGAAAAATCTCAGCACTTCGTTACTTCCATTCTATTATATAATGACAATATTTTCATCTCATCTTTCGTAAACATTTTCCGTTTCTCCACAAACATCGGAGAATGCGAGATAAATCTGTGAAATCTCATCCGGAATATATTATAATGTGAGTAAAGTATGTATAACCAAGGAGGAAATCAGCATGTCCTATAAAGAAAAACTGCAGGAATGGCTTGAAAGCGAATTTGTATCAGAGGACTTCAAAAAGGAACTCAGCGCAATCACAGAGGAGAAGGAACTGGAGGACAGATTCTATACCGAACTGGAATTCGGTACAGCTGGCCTAAGGGGTATTCTGGGGGCTGGAACCAATCGAATGAATATCCACACAGTCGGAAAGGCAACAGAAGGGCTGGCCAGGCATCTCACAAAGACCGTGGAGCATCCCTCCTGCGCCATCGCCTACGACTCAAGAATCAAGTCCGATGAATTCGCGAAGGTATCCGCTCTGATTCTCTGTGCCCATGGTGTCAAAGTCTATCTTTATGATACACTGGCACCAGTGCCGCTGCTGTCATTTGCGGTAAGACACTATGAGACCAGTGCAGGCATCGTCATCACAGCTTCCCATAATCCTCAGGCCTATAACGGCTACAAAGTGTATGGTTCCTATGGAGGACAGGTCACCGACGAGGAAGCGGACAAAATCCTTACGGAAATCCGGTCCATCGAGAAATTTGATGAAGTGGCATCCATGTCCGAGGAAGAGGCACTAGAAAAGGGCCTGCTTCAGTACATCGGAGAAGACGTGCTGAAAACCTACATTGATTCCATCAAGACCCTGACAGTCAAAAAGGACATGCTGAAGGAAAATGCGGAAAATCTCTCCATCATCTATACACCGATTCATGGGTCAGGTAACATCCCCGTACGTCGTGTCCTGAAAGAGCTGGGCTACACCAACGTACATGTGGTAAAGGAGCAGGAGCTCCCAGATGGAACTTTCCCCACCGCACCGTATCCGAATCCTGAAAATCCACAGGTCTTCGAACTTGCACTGAAGCTGGCGGAAGAGGTAAAGCCCGACATCATCTTCGGAACAGACCCGGACGCCGACCGTGTAGGCGTCATCGTGAAGGATAATCAGGGAAACAATCAGGTGCTGTCCGGTAATCAGATCGGAATGCTCATCACCTACTATCTGCTGAAAGCCATGAAGGAAGAGGACAAAGTGCCAGAGAATGGCGTGGTCATCAAGACCATCGTTTCCACAGAAAGCGTCAGAAACATCACTGAAGACTTCGGCGTGGAGCTTCTGGATGTGCTCACAGGCTTCAAATACATCGGAGAAAAAATCGAAGAGTATAAAGAAACAAACGAAAAAACCTTCCTCTTCGGATTTGAAGAATCCTTCGGCTACCTTGCCGGAACCTTTGTACGAGATAAGGATGCCGTGGTGGCTTCCATGATTCTCTGCGAAATCGCAACCTACTACAAGACCAAGGGCATGACGCTCTATGATGCGCTTATTGAAATCTACGAAAAATACGGATTCTTCCGTGAGGAGATCGAATCCTTCACCAGGACTGGAAAAGACGGTAAAGACCAGATCAGAAAGTGCATCGACTACTTCAGAAACAATACCATCACCGAAATAGACGGTGTGAAAGCCCTCAACAAGGAAGACTATAAACTGAGAGAAAGAGTCAACATCCAGACCGGCGAAAAGACCCCCATCACGCTGCCTGAATCCAATGTCATCAAGTACATGCTCGAGGATGAATCCTGGTTTGTCGTGAGACCATCGGGAACGGAGCCGAAGATGAAAGCGTACATGGCCGTGAAGGGAAATTCTCTGGAGGATGCAGACCGCAAGCTGGAAGCATTCAAGAAAGAGGTCATCTCTCTTGTCAATAAAGGCTTCTAAGCTCATAATAGGAGGTCCAATTGGATTACATCAATCATCTGAAATCAAACTTATCCGGTCTCATCTTTCTTGAGATCAACAAAACCATACTCGTTGAACATTTTCAGATTCCTGAAATCAGAGAGAGAGAGGAAGAACTTTTTCTTCCTCTCTCTCCTGAGTACATCGCAGAGAACATCAATGAGGATCTGACGAAAAATCTTCCCTTTGGTGAATTCGTCAAAGGGATGTATTATGTGGCAGGTGCGGATCCCAGCTTCAATCAGATGGATCTCTACAAAGCGATCCTGAACCGGCTCAGCAGGGCGTCGGTCATCAAAGGGCTCGTCACGAAGCTGATCCAGGAGGAGAAGCTTGAAGAAGCACTGATCTATCTTCTTGGACTCTATCATGTCCATGGAGAGAAGGAAGTGCTGAAAAACGCGCTGGTGCTACTGGAGGAGCTTTCCCTGAAGATATCCATGTACAGAGAGGCGCTCCTGAAATACGCCGATGAAGCCATCGCTCTCGATATCATCGAAGGCTATCTCTTCAAAGGATCCGCTCTGAGATTCAAGGAGGACTTTGTTGGAGCACTCCACAACATCCGAGAGTATCTGAGACTGGGCGGAGAAGAAACCAGTGAAATCACTGAAGAAATCGAGTTTCTTGACCGTAAGAGCCGAATCCTGGAAGGAGAGGAGATTCTCTACGATAATCCCCAAAGGTTCCTGGAGCTGGTGCTGCCGCTCCTGAGCAGGGAAGAAGACAACCCGAGACTTCTTCTCATGATCGCCATCGCCTACAGAATTCTCAAGAACCACGAGAAGGCGATTTTCTATCTGAACGATGCACTGGCCGTCGATGAGGCCTATGTGGATGTTCTCAATGAGCTGGGCATCAACTATGCGGCCATCGGAGACTATGCCCAGGCTGTGAACTACTTCAGAACACTCTTCGAACAGGTCCGGACCATCGAGATCCTCACGAATCTCATCATGTGCTACATCAATCTGGGGGATCTGAACGCAGCGAAGGATCACATCGCCATCGGGGAGCTCATGGACGGTGAGGACGAAATCCTTCTGGAAATAAAAGCCTACATGGACAAACTCGAAAAAAAGAAGGAATAGAAACCGGATGTTTCCCTATAATATGCAGTAGGAAATCCGGTTGACAGTCTACGGATTATGGCATATAATAATTTTTGAACGAATGTTCTTTATTTAAGGAACGACAGAATTTTACAACACAAGGAGTGAATGATTTGGCTAATATTAATGCAGATAAAATGAAAGCTTTGGACGCTGCCATGAATCAGATTGAAAAACAGTTTGGTAAAGGTTCCGTAATGAAACTGGGTGCAGATTCCAAGCTTAATCTGGCCTCCATCCCCACAGGATGTCTGGGACTGGACATCGCACTGGGAATCGGCGGAATTCCAAAGGGAAGAATCATTGAAATATATGGACCTGAATCATCAGGTAAGACCACTGTAGCTCTGCATTGTATTGCCGAAGCGCAGAAGCTTGGCGGAATCGCCGCTTTCATCGATGCAGAACACGCACTGGATCCTCAGTATGCGAAAAGACTGGGTGTGGATATTGACAACCTGCTGGTATCCCAGCCTGACACAGGAGAACAAGCCATGGAAATCGCCGAGGCTCTTGTCAGGTCCAACGCCATCGATCTTGTCATCGTCGACTCCGTAGCCGCACTGGTGCCCAGAGCGGAAATCGAAGGAGAGATGGGGGACAGCCATATGGGCCTTCAGGCAAGACTGATGTCCCAGGCTTTGAGAAAGCTTGCCGGTACGGTAAGCAAGACCAACTGCAGCATTCTCTTCATCAATCAGCTGAGAGAAAAGATCGGCGTCATGTTCGGTAATCCAGAGACGACACCAGGTGGACGTGCACTGAAATTCTACTCTTCTGTAAGAATGGACATCAGAAGAATCGATTCCATCAAGAGTGGAGACAGCGTCATCGGAAACAGAACCAGGATCAAGGTCATCAAGAACAAGGTCGCTGCACCCTTCAAGATGGCAGAGTTCGACATCATGTACAACGGTGGTATTTCCAGAGAAGGAAATGTGCTGGATGTAGGGGTGAGTGAGGAAATCGTGGACAAGTCCGGTGCATGGTTCTCCTATGAAGGAACCCGACTTGGTCAGGGCAGAGAAAACTCCAAGAACTACCTTGCCGAAAATCCGGAACTGCTTCTGGAAATCGAAAATAAGATCCGCGCGAAGTATGAGCTTCCGCTGGCTAAGATGGCGGAGATCATCGAAGCCAAGGAAATCATCGCTGAAATCGAAGAAGAAGAAGCCGATAAGAAAAAGAAATAATTTAATGTGAGACTGGTTCCATGAACCGGTCTCTTTTTCATGAAAGAACATCGGAAGGTTCTGAACCTGAAACGATCTGTTTCATCCACTTGAGAACAGACTCTGATCCGCCTCATCACACCTTCAGTAAAAGGTTTACAGAAGGTGTGATTTTACTGATTAATATTCAGAGGAATTATTTGACACTTATTATGGGATAAGATACAATAAATTTGTATTGGTTTATCAAAATTCACAGTGAGAATGATATGCACTTTCCAAGCTTTCACATTTAGCTATAAAAAATGACTAAAAAAGCAAGGAGGTGTAAATATGAGCACAGAACAAATCGCTATTATCGTAACAGGCGTTGTTACATTACTGGTGGTAGGTGCCATAATCTTATATTTATCAAATAGTAAGTTGAAAAAAGCCAAGGAAATTCTTGGCGAAGCGGAAAAAGACAGCAGAAGAATCCTCGAGGATTCGAAGAAAGAGGCAGAAGCACTTAAGAAGGAAGCATCTCTTGAAGCAAAGGATGAGGCATTCAAGCTGAAGACTGAAGCGGAAAAAGAAGTCAGAGAACGAAGAAGCGAAGTCCAGAGACTTGAAAGAAGGACCATCCAGAAAGAAGAATCCTTGGACAAGAAACTGGAACAGCTGGAAAAGAAAGAGGAAACCCTCAATAAGAAGATTTCCGATCTGACTGTCAAAGAGAACGAGACAGAAGAGCTTCTGGCAGCTAGAAGAACTGAACTGGAAAAAATCGCCGGTCTCACACAAGAGGACGCAAAGAAAGTGCTGATGGATGAAGTCAGAGGTGAGGTTCAAAGAGACCTGACACTGATGGTAAAGGAAATGGAATCCAGAGCAAAAGAAGAGGCGGACAAGAAAGCGAGAGAAATCATTACCACTTCAATTCAGAGGTGTGCAGCGGATCATGTATCTGAAACCACAGTGCATGTGGTATCCCTGCCAAATGATGAAATGAAGGGTAGAATCATCGGACGAGAAGGTAGAAACATCAGAACACTGGAAACCCTTACAGGCGTGGATCTCATTATTGATGATACACCAGAGGCTGTAATCCTATCCAGTTTCGATCCGATCCGAAGAGAAGTTGCAAAACTGACACTAGAGAAACTCATTGTAGATGGAAGAATTCATCCTGCAAGAATTGAAGAGATGGTGGAAAAATCCAAGAAAGACGTGGAGAATGTGATCAAGGAAGAAGGCGAACAGGCTTCATTCGAAATCGGTATCCATGGAATTCACCCGGAACTGCTGAAACTTCTGGGAAGACTGAAGTTCAGAACAAGCTACGGACAGAATGTCCTTAAGCATTCCATAGAAGTCGCCAATCTGGCAGGCCTCATGGCAACAGAACTGGGATTAGACGTAACACTTGCAAAAAGAGCAGGACTGCTTCATGACATCGGTAAAGCCGTGGATCACGAAGTAGAAGGCGGTCATGCACTGATCGGTGCAGATCTGGCGAAGAAGTATCATGAGTCAGCACTCGTTGTAAATGCCATCGGAGCCCATCATGGTGATGTGGAGATGATGTCCATGGAAGCGGTACTGGTCCAGGCGGCAGACGCAATCTCTGCGGCAAGACCTGGTGCAAGACGTGAAACTCTGGAAAACTACATAAAGAGACTCCAGAAACTGGAAGAAATTGCAAATTCTTACGAAGGCGTTGAGAAGTCATATGCAATTCAAGCTGGAAGAGAAATCAGAATCATTGTTAAACCTGATGTGGTTGATGATGCGGGCGCAATGCTGATGGCAAGATCCCTGGTCAAGAGAATAGAGGAAGAAATGGAATACCCTGGACAGATCAAGATCAATGTCATTAGAGAAACCCGATCTGTTGATTACGCAAAGTAATCCGGAAACTGTAAAAGGATTCGGAAATTGAATTTGAAAGTTAGAGAAGAGCAGATCTTAGGACCTGCTCTTTTTCCTTTCCCTCTCCTTGACCCTTCAGAAGAGACCCTCTATAATTGAACTAATCTTTGCACCATAGGTGCATCAGTACAAGAAAGCGAGAAAGAACATGGCGACATTTTTCCTTATAGTAATCTACGCAGCCTTCATCGGTCTGGGACTTCCAGATTCCGCCCTAGGGGCATCCTGGCCAGTAATGCATCAGTCCCTGGGCATTCCCATTGAAAACGCGGGCATCCTGTCCGTCCTGACCACCGGCGGGACCATCCTGTCCAGTTTCCTGAGCGGGCGTGTAACAAGGCGTTTCGGTACAGGGAAAGTGACTCTCATAAGCGTACTCATGACCGCTCTGGCCCTTCTGGGCTTCTCTCTGGCACCGGACTTTTACTGGCTTGCTTTTCTGACTCTTCCTCTTGGCCTGGGAGCAGGTTCTGTGGATGCGGCACTGAACGGGTATGTGTCCCTCAACTATGAGGCAAAACACATGAGCTGGCTGCACAGCTTCTGGGGTGTAGGCGCCACCGCGGGGCCCATGATCCTGTCCTTTTTCCTGCTGACAAGCAGCGGATGGCGAGCCGGATATCGGGTCATCTCCATCATCCAGCTCGGCATCGTTCTTCTGCTTTTCCTGACGCTGCCCTTGTGGAAGCGCTTCGAAGGGAAAAACGTCTCCGATCAGGAGGAAGAGGATGCGCATGAAACAAGGGAAGAAGACAGCCTCTATAAAATCCCGGGCGTCCGGTATGCCATACTGAGCTTCTTCGCCTACTGCGGCGTGGAAATGACCATGGGGCTATGGGGTTCCAGCTATCTTGTGAATTTCATCGGATACAGCGCTGAAACGGCAGCCAGGTATACCTCACTCTATTTCGGCGGCATCACCCTGGGAAGATTCCTCACCGGATTCATCACCATGAAACTTTCCTTCCGTACCATCATCAGAGGAGGCATCCTGTCCATTCTTCTGGGCATTCTCCTGATTCTCTCGGGCATCTCCCTTTTCCTGTTCCCGGGCTTTCTGCTGGTAGGCCTGGGATGCGCGCCGATCTTCCCCGGCATGATTCACGAGACCCCCACGCGTTTCGGTAAGGCCCATGCACAGAGCATCATCGGTATCCAGGTGGCTTTCGCCTACATGGGCAGCACCTTCATGCCTGCTCTGTTCGGTCTTCTTGCAGGAAGAGGTTATCTGGAGCTTTTCACCCCCTATCTCTTCACACTGCTGGCACTGCTTCTCTTCTCCACGGAAAAGATCAACACCATGATGAAAAAACGGATCATGATCCGTAAGCAGCAGAATAAAATCATCTCCTGACAGGAGGAAAGGGTGAAGGAAGAATCTCCTTCACAAGCGGTGAAGTCTATGAGCAGCATCGATCTGCATATGCATTCGAACTACAGTGCGGATGGAGAGTACAGCCCAAAAGAACTGATGGAGATGTGCCATCGCAAAGGTCTCAAAGTGGTGGCACTTTCCGACCACAACAGCATCAGGGGGATTCCTGAAGCCATGCAGGCCGCAAAGAGGTACGGCATCCATGTGATGCCTGCCATCGAACTGGACTGCACCTATGAGGATGTGAACCTTCATGTGCTTGGCTATGGTATCCATGAAGATGGACGCTATGATGCCTATGAAGAGGATCAGGAAAGACAGGAAAAGTCTTCTGCAGAGGATCGCTTGGCTCTACTTGAAAAACTGGGCATCGTCTTCAGCAGAGAACGCATCCGGGAGATTTCCAGAGGAGGAATCGTCACAGGCGAGATCCTTGCCGAAGTGGCCATGGAACTGCCGGAGAACAGAAATCATCCGCTGATGCTTCCCTATTACGAAGGGGGAGACAGAAGCGATAATCCATTCGTGAATTTCTACTGGGATCTCTGTGCCAAGGGGAAACCGGCCTATGTGCCCATCCACTATATGAGTCTTTCGGAAGCCGTCGAGCTGATCATGGATACGGGTGGCGTACCGGTCCTTGCGCATCCGGGTCAGAATATCGGACTGGATACCGCTCTTCTTGACGGGATTCTTTCTGAAGGCGTTCTGGGAATCGAGGTCTACAGCAGCTATCATGATGAGAAGACCAGGGCTCATTACCTTTGCGAATGCCGAAGAAGAGGACTGTTTTTCACAGCCGGCAGCGACTTCCACGGCAGAACAAAGCCCGCCATCTCACTGGGCTTACATGGAAGCAGAAACCAGGAAGAGGAAATCCTCAAGGGTCTTATGAGCCATCTGGAATAGGAACAGTTTCTGCATCTCGACTTCAACAGAGAACAGGTCCCATAAGGGCCTGTTCTTTTTCATTCCATCCGCTTCCGTACACAGCCTTCAGTATGCAGACATACAGACATCAGAAAAGACCTGGAACATTCGTGATGAATAGCTCCAGGTCATGGATTATGGGTTCCTTCTTTACGTTTAAAGGGATATCACAGGAGATTCCAGAAGGTAGGTAAGAAGATCTCTGATTCCATCACCTGTGACGGCACTAACATGGAACACTTTCTGACATCCGCTCAGCCTCAGCCAGATTTCCGCCTGGATCGGATCCGCGTCATCCTGGTCGATCTTCGTGACGATACCTATGACTTCTCGGTTCACACAAGGGGCGACGTTGGGTGGGAAGAGAGAATAGGGTTCCGTGGCGCTGATGAGAAGTCCAACCACATCCGCCTCATAGGAATAGAGGGCAAGGGCCAGGGAGAGATTTCTGTTCTCCGCATACTCACCTGGCGTATCAATGATCACATCATGGTAATGGATGTACTGTGTTTTGTGATAGGAGACCTTCTTTCCTTTCAATGCCTGGGTCAACGTGGTTTTCCCGGATTCACTCCGACCGACCAGTAGCATTTTCTTCATAGCTAGGTCCTCGTCACGTCACAGATACTGAACCCCAAACCGTCTCTGACATAGTTCGTTATGGCTCTCATGGCGGACTCCACCTCTGAAATCTTTCCCGTAATGATCAGCGTTCCGCTGAAACGGTCCACAAAACCCAGATCGATGTTTGCGGTCTTCACGGCCAGATCCCCCGCAATGATGGCTGTTTCGCTGGGCGTCATGGTGATGATGCCGATGGATGATTTATGATAGTCCACATGAGGATTCAGTCCGAGTTTCTTATAGATGATTCTATCCGGATTGGCGATGAGATGGGCCAAGGTGATCTGTTTTCCAGGCACCGACTCCTGGATGATTCTCATTTTCTGATCTTTCACTTCCATGAACTCACTCCTTTGATACTACCTTCATTATAAAATATCCTGCGAAGGAGAACCTGACACTATTTTGCAGTATAACACTACAAATTTACTCTTTTGTCCGTTTACGTCTGGAGAAACTATGGGGAAGCGCAAAGCAGTACACTTCTTTTTCACATTTTCCACGCTTCAGCGTGAAATCGATATCAGTATTACAGTAAAAAGCGGATTCCTCTGTCAGGATGTGAATACCGCTTAATTTCGGAGAATGAGATTACAATTCACCCAGAATATGTTAAATTTAATATATAGAAAGAGGTGAGGTAAATGCTGAGTGATCTGCACATCCATACGACTTACTCAGATGGAGCATTTACACCTGATGAAATTATTGAAATGGCGAGAGAGAAAGGGATCCGTTACATCAGCATAACCGATCATGACACCATGGGCGCTTATGAGAATCTGCAGACGGAATACAAGGATCTTACGGTGATCAGCGGAGTGGAAGTCTCCACGTACTACAAGGGTCTGGAACTGCACATACTGTCCTATTTCCATGATCCCTTCGACAAGCCACTCCTGGACCTTCTGGAACGCTTTAAAACCGATCGGGTCGAAAGATATCATAAGATCCTGAAGAATCTTGAAGGAATGGATATTCATCTGCCCGATGAGGCTCCTCCGAAGGATTCCTACGGAAGAGCGCATATCGCGAAGCTTCTCATAGAACATGGTTATGTGAAGAACATCAAGGAAGCCTTCAATGTCTATCTTGACGTGGATAAGATCGCCTACGAGAAGAGGTATAAGATCGATACACGCGAGGCGCTGAAAGCGCTGCGAGATGCAGGCGGAATACCGGTACTTGCTCATCCCGGCGAGAAGCTCTATAACCTTCATTTTGAAGCACTGCTGACAGAGCTGAAGGTGCATGGGCTGCTGGGACTGGAAGTCTATCATCCTTCCCACAAGAAGGAGCTGACCAACAGGTTCTATGCACTGGCGAAAAAGCACAGAATGGTAATTTCAGGTGGAAGTGATTTCCATGGTCAACTGGACCTAAAAAAGAATTCATTCAACGACAAGCTTGGGCGTTATGGGCTCAACGACCATCTGATGACGAAACTCATCAGATACAACCGCAATCTCAGAAAATCAAAATAAAAGCACAATTCAAGGGGGAAAATATGAATTTTTCAGAAAAAGCAGCGAAACTTGCACCATCCATCACACTGGCCATCACAGCAAAGGCGAAGCAGATGAAGGCCGAAGGGAAGGACATCATCGGATTCGGTGCCGGTGAACCGGATTTCAACACGCCATCTAACATCATTGAAGCCTGCAAAAGAGCTCTGGATGAAGGAAAAACCAAATACCTTCCAGCATCGGGCCTTGTGGAGCTGAAGGATGCCGTCATTGCAAAATTCAGCCGGGACAACGGACTTCACTACACAAGAGAGCAGGTGATCATCTCCACTGGAGGCAAGCAGTGTCTTGCCAACGGACTCAGTGCACTGCTTAATCCCGGAGATGAAGTGCTCATCGCAAAGCCTTACTGGGTAAGCTATCCTGACCTGGTGCATCTGGCAGACGGTGTTCCCGTTATTGTCGACACAAAGGAAGAAGACGACTACAAATACACGCCGGAGAATCTTCAGGCTTCCCTGACGTCCAAGACGAAGGTGATCATCCTGAACAGTCCGAACAATCCTACAGGCACCATCTATTCCAGGGAAGAACTGCAGTCCATTGCGGATTTCTGCGAAGAGCATGACATCTTCATCATCTCCGATGAAATCTATGAGCCGCTGATCTATGGAGAAGAGAAGCATTATTCCATTGCCTCACTCAGTGAGGAGACCTATAACAGAACCCTGGTGATCAATGCCCTGTCCAAAGCCTATGCCATGACAGGGTGGAGACTCGGATATGCCGCTGGACCCAAGGATCTCGTAAAGATCATGTCCAATATCCAGAGCCACACCACTTCCAACTCCACCTCCTTTGTTCAGTATGCGGCTGTAGAGGCGCTGAGCGGCGATCAGAGCTTCATTCCAGAGATGAACAAGGAATTCAGGAGCAGAAGAGACTACATGATTGAGCGTACCGAAAAGCTGGATGGACTGAAATACATCTATCCGAAGGGGGCTTTCTATCTGATGGTGGACATCAGAAACTACCTGGGAAAAACCTATAAGGGAAAAGTCATGGAAAACTCTCTGGACTTTGCAGACAGTCTTCTCAGCGACCATATGGTGGCACTGGTTCCTGGTTCAGGATTCGGACTGGAAGGGTTTGTGAGACTTTCCTATGCCATCAGCAAGGAATCTATCGGAAAGGGATTTGACCGCATCGAAGAATTTCTGTCTCAACTTTCATAGGAGGGAAGAAAATGAAAATGAAATGTGAACTCTACATGCCGGTGGCTGGAGAAATCATCCCCCTGGAGGAGGCAAACCATTACCTGAAAGATGATCTATTGGGTGGTATGGGCGTCTGCATCATTCCAGATGGAGATATCTTCTTTGCTCCTGTATCCGGTGAAGTGGTTCTTGTTTCCGACAATCTCAATGCCGTGGCCATCAGCACCAAGGAAAAACTGACCATTCTCATTCACGCGGGGCTCGACACAGCGAAACTCCAGGGTAGAGGTTTTGCCACTTATGTCAAAGTGGGCGATGAGGTCACTGTGGGGGATAAGCTTTTATACATGGACCGTGATTATGTGGAACTGGATGCGAAAATCACCACACCCATCATCATCACCACGCCAGAGAAGGTAAAGGATCTGTCTGTCAATTATGAGGTGTCAGGGGCGTTTGTAAAATTCGCAGAAATCTCTCTTTAGGATTTAGTTGTTTTAGCAATAAAACATGATATAATTAAGTTGTTTATTAAAAGTATATGAATATGAGGTGATTTAATGGTTTCAAAAGACGTTGCAGTAAAAAACCCAACCGGTCTGCACGCTAGACCTGCTACACTACTTGTCAAGAAGGCATCTTCCTTCAAGTCTGATGTAAGTGTGGAGTATAACGGCAAGAAAGCAAACGTAAAGAGTTTAATCGGTGTTCTATCCTTAGGAGTTACTAAGGGAGCAACCATCACAGTAATCGCGAACGGCGAAGACGAAGAAGTCGCCTGTGAAGAAGTTGCTAAGCTGATTGAAACACTTGAAGAGTAATTTTCAAGATAGTAGATGAAGAACATGCTAGGATTGAGTTTCAATCCTAGTTTTTCTTTTTCCATCCGGATGAAACCGAAAACACAAACATTTTTCAGGAATTTTGTTATAATGTATGTGTTTTGGTGTATAATTGTACTGTTGCATGTGCAGCATTTCTACTGAAGATCGAGGTGAATAAAACATGAAGAGCATACATGTCAAAGGAAATACCTACGTATTGGACCTGGACCTTCTTTATCTGCCTTACTACAAGATTGATGAAGAGAACATCATCCTTCTGGATACGGGATACATGAGAAACCACAGAGAAAAACTCATCACCTATTTCGAAGAGAACCATTTAAACGTGGCGGGTATACTCTGCTCTCACGCTCATATAGATCATGTGGGCAATGCGGCCTATTTCAGAGAAAAATACGGGTGTCCTGTAGCCATGACCAGAGAAGAAGCAGGCATCGTGGAATCCGTTCTGTCTCTGAAGAAGTTCTATGCCAATTACGCCATGAATCATGCCCGGGACCACTTCGGACATATGGTGGTAGAGACAGACCGGATGATTGAGCCCGATGAGACCGAAATCACGTTCTGCGGTGCAGACTTTCGGATACTTCATACCCCTGGCCACAGCACAGGGCACATCACCATCACAACACCGGACAATGTCACCTACATCGGGGATGCTCTCATCAGCTACGAGATCATGGAAAGCGCAAAACTTCCCTATGCCTATATCCTTACCCAGGATATAGCAAGCAAGATGAAGCTGTACAGCCTTCAATCCAGCCAGTATGTTCTGGCGCATAAAGGCATCTACCCGGATGTGAAGGATCTCATCACGGACAACATCTATTTCTACAGAAACAGAGCGGAAGAGATTCTTTCCGTCATTACAGGACCTATGACAAAAGAGGAGCTCCTTCAGGAAGTGGCTCTGATCATGCGGATACGGATCGATTCCACCTTCAAGTATCTGGTGGTGGAAAGAATGCTCCAGTGCTACGTGGAATATCTTCTGGAGACAGGCCGCATTATACAGGAAGTGCAGAATCAGTCTCTGAAATATATACCGATGCCAAAGAAGCAGTGATGCAAGACAAATATTGAAATCAGAAACAGAATGTAAACAGAAGAGGATCGAACAGGAGGATTTTATGAGAGATACTTACGAAAGCCCATTAAACAAAAGATATTCTTCAAAGGAGATGAGTTACATCTTTTCGGATGAGAAGAAGTTCAGAACCTGGAGAGCACTATGGATTGCACTGGCCAAAGCGGAAATGGAACTGGGCCTCCCCATCACCCAGTCTCAGGTTGATGATCTGATCCGTTATAAGGATGACATCAACTACGAGGAGGCGGAGGCAAGGGAAAAAGTGGTCCGTCATGACGTCATGAGCCATGTCTATGCCTACGGACTCCAGGCGGACTCCGCAAAAGGAATCATCCATCTGGGGGCGACCAGCTGCTATGTCGGAGACAATACGGACCTCATCATCATGAGAGAGGGACTTCAGCTGATAAGAAAAAAACTCATAGAAGTTTTAAAAAATCTTAAGGTATTTGCGCTAAAATACAAGGACGTGCCTACACTGGGATACACCCATTATCAGCCTGCTCAGATCACGACGGTGGGAAAAAGAGCAACGCTATGGATGCAGGATCTGGCACTGGATCTGGAAAATCTCAATCACACCATCGAAAACATGCGCTTCAGAGGGGTCAAGGGGACTACCGGGACCCAGGCAAGCTTCATGAGTCTTTTTGATGGAGATGAGATGAAGGTGAAGGAGCTAGACCGAAAGGTCGCAGCACATTTCAATTTCCCGAAAACCTTCAAAGTGACAGGGCAGACCTATCCCAGAAAACTGGACAGCTTCATTCTGAATACATTAAGTGAGATCGCACAGAGCGCTTATAAATTCAGCAATGATCTCAGACTGCTTCAGAGCATGAAGGAGATCGAAGAACCCTTTGAGAAGAGCCAGATCGGCTCCTCGGCCATGGCCTATAAGCGAAATCCCATGAGAAGCGAAAGAATGGGCGCATTGTCCAGATACATCATCGTGGATGCCCTGAACCCGGCCATAACCGCTTCCACCCAGTGGTTTGAAAGAACCCTGGATGATTCCGCCAACAAGAGAATCTCCGTAGCAGAAGCCTTTCTTGCACTGGATGGCGTTCTGAACCTCTACATCAACATCAGCGAAAGCATGATTGTTTACGAGAAAATGATTGCAGCGCATCTGCAAAGCGAGCTGCCTTTCATGGCGACGGAAAACATTATCATGGAAGGGGTCCGAAAAGGTGGAGACAGACAGGAACTCCATGAACTCATCAGAGAACATTCCATGGAAGCTTCCAAGCGTGTAAAACTGGAAGGACTGGACAACGATCTCATAAGCAGAATCCTTGCTGATGAGCGTTTTGGTCTCAGTGAAGAGGAACTTAACTCCACATTGAACCCTGAAAATTACATCGGCAGAGCACCTCAGCAGGTGGATGAGTTCATGAAGGAAGAAATTGACCCGCTTATTCACTTATATGAAAGCGACGACTTTCAAAAATCAGACATCACCGTCTAGAAAATACAGCATGAGAGGTCTAAAAGGCATGACCCTCTCATGTCTTCAAGGAGTAACACATGAGTCAGCAACTGCAAGTATTCATACTGAGTATGATTCCCATCATCGAGCAGAGAGGAGCAATCCCTCTAGGCTTTGTATATGAGATGGAACCAGTCACCATCTTTCTCTTGGCACTATTCGGAAGTCTCGTGCCATCACCATTCATCCTGCTCCTATTCAAGCAGATCTACAAATTCATGGCTTCGAAACCTTTTTTCAAAAGGTTTGTGGATCTCATCGATCACAAGATCGCCAAAAATACGGACAAACTGGAAAAGCGAAAGGAAATCGGTCTGATTCTTTTCGTGGCAATCCCGCTTCCTACTACAGGAATCTGGACGGGAAGCGCAGTAGCTGCCTTTCTGGGACTGGACTTCAAGAAATCACTGCTGTGCAATTTCATCGGAGCTGTTTTGTCCGCGACAGTGATTACCATCATCTGTCTGCTGATTCCCGGGTTCTTTACCGCGAAGACCATTTTCTAGAATAGAATGGTAAAGACATTCTCTGATGAAACGAGTCCGAGGATGTCTTTTGATATGACAGAACCGATCGACTCAGCACTTTAATAGGATTTCTTAAAATTATTTAAGAACTTAAGCCAGGAACTTTATATTCCATTTATAATTCTCAGATATAATCTGAAGGTATTAAGAAGGAGGATTCCCATGCATAGAAAAATCATCCTTGGCATACTGCTTGTTTTAGGGGTGCTGGTCCTTACTGCTTGTGGTACCAGCGAAGAAGAAATCGAGACACAGATGGCGCCAATCCTGGCCTATACCAGTGATAAAGAGGAAAATATAAAGTTCGTCCGAACAAAATCCTATGATGGCATGACCATCAAAGAATTTACAGATTCTAAATACTATTATGAAGTGACCCCAGAAGGACGGCTGATGACCATTTTTCTGAGAAATACTCCGAACAACACCTCACCTGATTTGGCAACAAAGGAAGAAATCCACCTGAAAGCGGAAGATAATCTGAAGAGACTGGATTACGAGGCGGAAAAGTTCAAGACTGTTGTAACCTATCATGAAAATATGAAACAGTATGAAAGCGTATCCCGCGAAAAACAGGATGAGTACTTTACCGGAAACAACATCTACATGCAGTATACCAGCGACGGTACGCTGATCAGCATTTCCTTCAAGTATGAAAATCCGGATGTACTGAGTACTGTAGACAAGATTTCTGTAGACGAAGCAAAGGAAATCATCATCAATTACTTCAGAGCCAATGCAAGTACAGAGGAATTCGCGTCTAAGCTCTCCAAGGAAATCATCAAGCATGAAGTGGATGTCTACAACAACAAGAAAGTCTACAATCTCTACTTCACTTTGGATGTCGGAGAAGGGGAAACCTTCGACTTCGTTTATGCTGTGAGCACTGAGTCTGGAATCATCCTTTACAGAAAAGAACTATAGGGAATTATGAGATAATCTGAAAAGATTATCTCTTTTTTATGGAAATCAATGAAGCCCCACCACTGATTTTATGCTATTTAATTTGACCATTTTAGATTTATGAGATAGAATCTAAATAATAATGGGACATTTAGTCAGTACATGAAATCGGTAGAATCAGCTCAGATCCTGATTCACTGATAGCACTGTCAGAAAAGAACTGATCATACAATAACGTCTCAAAGAGAGGAGAATTCATGAAGCATAAATTCATTAAAGGTACAGACAATACTAGAACTTTGGTGCTTTTTCACGGAACAGGGGGAAATGAGAACGATCTGATTCCTGTTGCACAGATGATTGATTCTGAAGCGAACATTCTGTCCTTGCGTGGAAACGTCAATGAGAATGGGATGAACCGCTTTTTCCGAAGAATTCAGGAAGGTGTCTTCGATGAAGAGGATATCCGGTACAGAGCCCGGGAAATCATAGAGTTTCTGGAAACAGCAGCAGAAGAGTATGGTTTCAGCTTGAATGCGCTTGCAGGTTTGGGCTACTCCAACGGAGCCAACATCATCGCAGCAATCCATTATCTGTACGGGTCTGTTTTTACTAAATCCATTCTATTTCATCCCATGGTTCCACTGAAGGAAACACCAGCTTCAAAACTTCAGGAAACCAGCATCTACATTGGGGCCGGAGAAAATGACCCCATCGTACCCCTGAACAATACGTTAGCTCTTGAAAAGACATTGAGTGAAATGGGGGCAGACGTATCCCTCCACACCTACAAGAGAGGACATTCCCTGACTCAGGAAGAAGTGCAGGATGCTTCTTCCTGGTATCATCAGACGTTCTGAATCTGACCGGATATATATATCCGGTTTTTTTCATGGAACGGAACCTGTACAGTACCTTCGCCCACATGTCACATTCTTCACCATGAAATCGCTTAACCCCCTATAAATAAAGGTGCAACTAACTGTCATATTCGCCAAAAAAGATAGAAACACCAGTGTATTAGTGCTATGATATATTTAAGACATGTGGTCAAATCTAACCGTATAGAATAGTACCAGTTTAGTAAAGACCTTCTGTCTAATCTCTGAAAGGAGGGAGTCGTATGAAACGAGTCTTGAAAACCATGATTATGACTGTTCTGATGTTTTCCATGTTTCTGACCACAGTTATGGCTATGGATGTATGGGAAGTTCGCTTTAACGGTGAAGTATCTCCCAGCCAGTCCCGCTGGCTTGCGAATGCCTATCAGGAAGCTGAAGAAAATCAGGCGGATGCGGTATATCTCATTCTGGACACTCTAGGTGGAAGAGTCGACTCTGCACTGGAAATGTCCAAAACCATTTCATCCATGGACACCATAGTTCTTGTGGATGGCGGAGCGATTTCAGCAGGTGCTCTCATGGCGCTTAGCGGAAGTGAGATGTACATGACTGCAGGTTCAACCATCGGTGGCGCAGAACCCCAGATCGGCGGTGAACGAGCTGATGAGAAAACAGTATCCGTATGGTCAGCAGAACTCGCTTCCCAGGCGGAAAAGAATGGAAGAGACCCACTCATCGCAAGAGCAATGGCAGACGATGCCATCGTTATTGAAGGCCTGGTGGAAGAGGGGAAGCTTCTGACGCTCACCGCGGAAGAAGCATTGAAATATGAGATGACGGATGGTATTTATCGTAGTGAACTCGATCTGAGAGCGGATAAGAATCTGAATATCATAGGATCTTCAGGAAAAACCACCATCAATTATGTGACGGATTTTCTGACAACCGCAGCAGTGAGTACTGTTCTATTGATGATTGGCATTGCAGGCATACTTATTGAATTGTTCACTCCAGGATTCGGAATACCAGGTGGCATTGGAATAGCCGCTTTGGGACTTTATTTTGGAGGAGGTATCCTCGCAGGGATTTCAGGATGGGAAGCAGCATTACTGTTCATCATCGGACTCGCATTACTGCTGGTAGAGGTATTCATCATCCCGGGATTTGGTATTGCAGGTGTTCTTGGACTTGCAGCACTATTTGGCAGTATATTCCTATCTACCCCGGATCCTTCAACGGCTGTACAGTCACTGGTCATTGCTATCATCGGGGCGGCGGTCCTGATCTTCATCGTGTTCAGGTTCACTCCAGGCAGAAAGGTCTTCAAACGTCTTGTGCTGGATATGGAGGAAACGCCCGAAAAAGGTTATGTAGCTGCAAAGCAGGGTCTTGCTTCTCTCATCGGTAAGCAAGGCATCGCCAAAACCACGCTCAGACCTTCCGGTACCGCTGAATTTGATGATGCTTTTGTTGATGTGGTCACTTCAGGTGAGTACATTGAAGAAGGCACCCCGATCATTGTCACTAACGTAGAGGGAATGAGAGTCATCGTAAAACAAACTAAAGGAGTTGACGTAGGTGCCGATTAGAAACTTTTTCAAGAAATTGGTACTAAGCATGGGCGAGACGCCGGAACGTGGCTATACCGCTGCGAAACCCGGATTAAAAGAGTACATCGGCAAAACAGGGATTGCTAAAACAACCCTAAGACCATCAGGTACCGCTATTTTTGATGGCGAATTAGTGGACGTGGTCACTTTAGGGGAATTCATCGAAGCTGGTACTGAAATACTTGTCACCAGTGTCGAAGGTATGAGAGTCATCGTAAAAGAAAATCAAAAGGAGTTGTAGTAAATGCCAGAAATTTATGGATCACTTATTCTATTCGTGATAATCATTGTTCTACTTATTCTACTTTTCACCATTATCCCAGTAGGATTATGGATCAGCGCTCTAGCAGCAGGTGTTAAAGTCGGATTCTTTAATCTGATTGGTATGAGACTTAGAAGAGTCGTACCAAGCAGAATCGTCAATCCTTGGATCAAGGGTGACAAAGCTGGACTGGAACTGAACGGAAATAAGCTTGAAGCGCACTATCTTGCAGGTGGTAATGTCGACAGAGTCGTCAATGCCCTTATCGCTGCAGAAAGAGCTCAGATTCCACTACAGTTCGAAAGAGCAGCAGCAATCGATCTTGCTGGTAGAGACGTTCTGGAAGCTGTTAAAATGTCCGTTAACCCCATTGTGATTGAAACTCCATTCATCGCTGCAGTAGCAAAGAATGGTATTGAAGTCAAAGTAAAAGCAAGAGTAACTGTACGTGCAAACCTGGATAGACTGGTCGGTGGTGCAGGACAGGAAACCATCATCGCCAGAGTCGGTGAGGGTATTGTAACAACAGTCGGTTCTGCAGAAGATCACAAATCCGTTCTTGAAAATCCGGATACGATTTCTTCCACAGTTCTGAAGAAGGGCCTGGATTCCGGTACTGCATTTGAAATTCTGTCCATAGATATCGCTGATGTGGACATCGGTAGAAATATCGGTGCGAAACTTCAGGAAGATCAGGCTCAGGCAGATAAGAAGATTGCTCAGGCAAAAGCTGAAGAAAGACGTGCCATGGCGGTTGCTCAGGAACAGGAAATGCGTGCAGAAGTACAAGCCATGCGCGCCAAGGTTGTTGAAGCTGAAGCTGAAGTACCAAAGGCACTATCAGAAGCATTCAGAAAAGGAAATATCGGTGCATTCGACTATTACAACATGAAAAATGTGATGGCTGACACCAATATGAGAGATTCAATTTCTCAGAGTGGCAAACAGCCTACCCCACAGCAGAAGGAAGATTAAGATAGGAGGATTCCTATGGATTTTATTGTAATGCTGGTGATCTTCGGCGTAATCTCTTCTTTAACCAGAAAGAGCAAAAAGCCCCAGACTAAAAGACCAGCAGTAACCAACTATCCCAACAAGAATCTATCCAGTAATCCTCGTTCTGCAACGGTTCAGACACAAGTGAACGAGATGAAAAAGCCTGAAAACCTTCAGGATGGTCTTACTTCGCTTTTCAATATGCTGGCCGGCGAAGAAGTTCTTAAAGATCGGAAGACCATGGATGTGGAGCGATTAAAGAAACTCGAACTGGAAGAAGCAAAAAAGAGAAGCGAACAGGAAGCTGTAGAGGCATTCGAAAAGGCAAGGAGACTTGAATCAGAGGCAAGAGAGAAAGCGTATGCAGAAGAAAATGACGCGCTCAAGCTCGAAATGCTGGATGATGGGGTTTCTGAGGAATCCGGAACCGCTTCGTCAGTACCACTGGTGATCAGTCTTTCTGAAGCGCAGAAGGGGTTCATCTGGCATGAAATACTGGATAAACCAAAAGCATTGAATCACAACAGAAGATAAAGCTGAAAGATACCGCTGCAGCTGTAGCGGTATTTTTTTACCTTCTTTTATTTTTCAGATTGTTCTAAAATTAATTGATTTGTATCTTTTAAGAAATGATTTTTTGATATATTCTAAACAAAAAGAAGGAAAGGTGATAAAAGTGAGTACAACAAAAACAAAATTGCTTTGCACTTTGCTTTTTGCTTTTGTGCTTGTAATATCCCTTACTGCTTGTTCACAGTTCTCTCCAGATGACGCCTCCAATGCTGTCAGCTATGAAGGAAAAGCACTGATCATCGAGCTTGAAGAAAACCCCACAACCGGATTCAGCTGGAGTTACACCATTTCGGATACTGATGTGATTCATCTCGTTGAAGATGTCTATACGGAAGACTCAGAAGACCCCGAAGTCGTAGGTGGCGGAGGGATGCATCAATACAAATTTGAAGGTCTCAGCGCTGGCGAAGCTACCATCATCTTTGATTACTTCAAATCCTGGGAAGGTGAAGAAACTGCAGAAGATCATGTGGAGTATACTGTAATCGTCAATGAAGACGGAACCATCGCTGAAGTGAACCAGTAGGAAAACAGAGTTTCAAGAGGAAAAGTGCTCAAAGTGAATTCTTTTGAAACTCTTTTAATATGTTGTATTTAGAGGGGGCTTATTCATGAACAAAACACGTACCATCACCATTGCACTCATTTTATCAGTATTCATTATTTCAGGATGTGCAGATGTAACAGAGAAGGCTGAAAAACTGTCCTTCACACCTGAGACATACCCGGTTGTAGATGGATCTACGGTGACAATCCCGCTCTCAGAAGTGTTGGCATCCAGGCTGATGGATCTGCCGCGGGAAGAAGCAAGACAATATGTCCTTCACAACAAAACACATGAAGGATATATCAATCTCATCGAGAAGAATGCAGACATCATCTTCGTCACCAGTCCATCTGAAGAAGAACTGGACATGGCAAAAAATCATGACGTGGAACTGGAAGTGGTTCCCATCGTCAGTGAAGCCTTCGTTTTTCTTACCGGTAAAGATAATCCCATATCCGGATTGAGTCTGGAAGAGATCAGGGGGATCTATTCCGGGAAAATTAAAAGCTGGAAAGAGATGGGCGGACCTGATATGGATATCGTCGCTTATCAGAGACCAGTCAATTCAGGCAGTCAGACAGGGTTCCTTAATCTGGTCATGAAGGATCTGACGCCTATGGAAGCGCCTATGGAGCAGACCATAGCAGGTATGGGAGAACTCATTGATTCTGTTGCGGCTTATACAGACAGTCCCAATGGTATCGGATACTCCTACTATTACTATACCAGCGAAATGTGGGGGAATGAGCGTGTTAAACTCCTTGAAGTCAACGGTGTTGAGCCAAATCCTCAGACCATCACATCGGGAGAATACCCACTCAAAACAGCCTATTACGCCGTTATACGTGGTGATGAACCAGAGGACAGTCCTGTACGTAAAATGATCTCCTATCTGCTTTCAGAAGAAGGTCAGGCAATGGCAGAGGAGGCAGGTTATGTCAGAATCAAAGAAAATCCATAGAAAAGGCAGCATCGAACGCTTTATCATCTGCTTATGGATGATTGTAGTTCTTCTTGTTATTGTGGGATGTAATTCCATTGAAAAAGAGCCCGCTGAGACCTCTAGGATTACTCCTGCGTTGAATAAGGAGGGGAGAGAAGACTATGTTTCTCCTTTTCGTGAAGTATCTGGTCCTGTTCATACAACTTACCTCATTGCCAATCCACCCATAGAGGTTTTGACAGAGAAAATAAAAAGCCCTGAATTTCGTGAATTCACTCTCTCCATAAAAGGATTGAAAGATAAAACCGTGGAAGAGAAGATCAACCAGAAAATCGCGGAGCATCACATGAGCCTCAAAGAGATAAAGCTGCCTCCATATAGAGGCATACGCAGGCTGATTCCTGAAGAATCTACGATCCTGAATCAGGATGTATCCACCCAGCTTATATTCAGCTACAATGACATCATTTCAGTGATGACATCCGTATCAAGAACATACAGCACAGATGCATCTGGCCTGAATACGGAATACGTGGATTATCGTGACAGTCTGACTCTGGATCTTCATACCGGAGAGGAGATCCGGCTGTCGGATTTATTTCTGAGCGATTCGGATTATTTGAAAACCCTGAATACCCTTGTGTCGGATTACCTGAGCTACCAGCAGGCCACTGAGGAGTACGGCAAGGAGTTTCAATTCATTACACTTACAGGGCCGTTTATTGGGCTTAAAGAGGATCAGAAATTCAATCTGACTGAAAACACATTGATGCTGATTTTCGACTGTGATACACCTGAATTTGATACCAGAAACTATCCGGTGACCATCAGCATTCCCTATAAGGATCTGGAGGATATATTCGCCATTAAAGAACGTTTTTACAAGGAAGATTCGTCTATTTTTGAAAACGAAACTCCACGAGAACACATCCTCATCAGTAATTTTCAGGAGCGGATAGAAGGAGAGAATTCCATCATTCCTATAGAAGGTATTGATGTCCATAAAGAGTTGCGTTATCCATGGAATTTATCCAGTAGCCTGAAGAAAAAGTTTATCGATTTCTCTGAAGTGAACATAGAGGAAATCAAAGACATTGCAGAAGGAGAGCACCAGCAGTTTTATTATCAGGAATCCACCGCATCTTCCATTGGTGACTATATCATCTTCAGCAAGATGAAGAATTACCATGATGGACAGTTCAATTTCACTCAGGAATACGCCACGTTCAGAGAGGATGGAACCATCGCGCCGCTGGAATCACTGTTTCGACCCTTTTTTGACTATGAAGAACTGATAAGAAAAGTACTAATTGGGGCGATTCCCAGAGGTGTCGAACGATCAGATGAGTTTGTTGATCAACTTCTGGAAAGCCTCACATTCAGATTGAACCGAACTGATATCTACTTTGCAAGTGAATCCATAGAAATCAATCAGAATGAAAGAACACCTGTATCATTTGCAATTCCATACAAAATCATCGGCATAGAGAACCTGACCATATTCGAATAATGAATTGAACGTTCAAACAGACAACAGCTGGAAGGGGGGAATCCCATTCCAGCTGTTGTCAAATATATGCGTGATGGATTGAAGTAAAACCTGATAAGCTGATGAACAACTTATCTTGATACTAATGGTAACATACTTTCAGAAGAAAAAACCCCGAACTTCTTCGGGATTTTGGCACTTTTTTGATCAATTTTGAGGTGTTTCAAGATTACTGTATATCTATAAATATCATGATATTTCAAATAAATATTTAATATCGTGAAAGATAAGAGTATCTAATCTTTGAGCGTACAGAAAAACTGGCAGCATGAATCATTACGGCCAAGATGCAATAGTATGAGAGTAAAACAGATCGAGAAGATTCTGAGCATCTAGGATGTAAAGCAAGACCCGGTTCAAGAGATGAGATCCGATAAAAGAAAGTGTCAGAGAAGCATGAAGAAGCCATCATTAACAATAAATATTCCTGAAAAGGATAGAAGAGGGCTTTTGGGGTCCATTTCTCTATAAATATTTTATTTCGCGAAATGTTGATTTCGCGAATTTAATACGATATAATTAAGATAGAGATACAAAAATCATGCTTTTTGACCGAAATCGCCCTTCTGAAATATACATTTAAGGATGGTAACTATGAGTGAAAATAACACGACTTATTATGAAGTTTATCCCGCACGCGTGCTGGACTTTCTGAACTACTCCAGCACCATACGCGGCAAGTCAGACAGCACCATTGAAGCCTACGGCTATGATCTGGGTTTGTTCTTCAGATTCATCAAAATGCATCGAAGACTTGTTCCTGCCGAGATTCCTTTCGATGAAATCCTCATCCATGATATCGATGATGAATTCTTAAGGAAAATCACTTTATCCGAAATTTATGCGTTCCTATCTTTTACAGATAAAAAACGTAAAAATTCAACCTATGCACGTGCTAGAAAAACGGCCTGTATCAAAACTTTTTTTAAATACTTAACCGTGAAAGCCCGTATCATCGATAAAGATCCAACTATAGAATTAGAAAGACCCAAAATCAAGAAAAGAAACCCCGTCTATCTGACCCTCGATGAAAGCTTGTCTCTGCTGAGATCAATGGACAAAGAAAATATCAACTACAAGCGTGACTACTGCATACTGACGTTATTTCTGAATTGCGGACTCCGTCTATCAGAACTTGTCAGCATCAGAATCAGTAAAATCAAAGAAGATACTCTTACCGTCATCGGTAAAGGAAACAAGGAACGGGTCGTTTATCTGAATCAGGCATGCATCTCTAGTTTGAATGAATATATGACAATCCGATCTAAAATCGAAACGGATGACCAGCATAAAGACTACCTGTTTCTGTCCACCCACCGAAGACCCATAAATAAGCGAACCGTTGAGATCTTAGTGAAGAAACATGTGCAGCACGCTGGTCTGACGGATGAAAAATACAGTCCTCATAAGCTTCGACATACAGCAGCTACACTGATGTATAAGCATGGAAAAGTCGATATTAGAAGTCTACAGATGATTCTTGGACATGAAAATGTTTCAACCACACAGATTTATACCCATGTCGATAACGAAGCACTCCGTGAAGCTGTCAAAGCAAATCCATTGGCCGATGAATAACCAACACAATATATAGGTGTCAATTTATTCTTTTGACCTTATATATTGTACTTCTTCAAAATTACGATGAATTCAACTTTACATAATATTTATTTAGTTTACTGATTGGCGTTCAGCATCCCCTTCCCCCCTCTCACTTCATTGAAACATTTACACTATAAGCTAGTGATCATGACTATACATCTGTTCTTCTGCAAAGCGAAATCCAAGCAAAACTCCCGAGCCATATTTTTTTGAAAATCCAGGTCAATTCTGTTTGCTTTTTTAGTAAATAGAAAAAAATAATTATTTGAAATGTTCAGAAATTGTCCTCTCATAAAATACATATTGCACCAAGCCCATCCCCTACTCATTATCTTGAAAGAATAAAAAATCGCACTATCTAATCATGAATATACTAGATAGCGCGATTTCTTTTTTGATTACAGGAAATTAAGCAGCAGCAAAATCAGGAGCAGAAGCATAAATCCATAGATAAAAACATCCGATTTATTGATGTATTTTTCTGCTGAACGCAATAACCCTCGTAAGAATCTTCCAGAACGTTCATAGACTGGAGCGTAATATTCGCTTTCAAAATCAAGCTGCTTGGGTAAGTGAAAGTGAAACAGATTGAATTTTATGCCCGCAATATAGATTATAAATCCGGCACTGTATACAGTTATCATGGACAAGAGATCCTTGCTGTTGAAGAAGTTCATGTCAACGAGGTATTGATCTATGAAGTAGGCATCAAAATTCAGTGACCGGGCTGACGGTATGATGAAGTGATCCATCATCAGATTCGGAAAGAGCCCAATAGCAAGAATCAGGACAGAAAGCACAATCATGGCAATGGTTCCCGTATCATATTTTTCTTTCACATATTTATATTTCTTAGGCATGTGTCCAAGAAAAACATGAGAATAGAGCTTGATGAATGATGCCGCAGTGCATGCACTGACAAAAGTAAAAAGATACTCTGCCCACCTAAAGGCTGGATGTCCATATTCGTATGCTTCTATGATGGCATGATGCAGGATGGATTTACTTGCAAAACCATTAAGTAAAGGCATTCCTGTGATCCCTAGTGCTGCAATAAGTCCTGCAGCTGCTGCAATAGGCATTTTTCTCCATAGACCACCCAGATTGTACATATTCTTTTCCCTGGTTCTGAAAAAGACTACCCCTGCGACCATGAACAGCAACGCCTTGAATAAACCATGATTAATCATGTGATACACGCTTCCAGAAAATCCCATGGCACCATCGTATCCCAGATAGGCAGCAACTCCTATACCCATGATCACATAACCCATCTGACTTACGCTGTGATAAGCGAGCATACGGATCATTTTCTCCTGCTCCAGCGCCGCTATGACGCCTACAACCATTGTAATGATGCCAAGCCATATGACCACAGCACCGATGTCTTTCAGTGTGACCAGCACCCTGTTCACTGTCTGCTCTTCTAGCGCCTCTGTAGAACTGATGACAGATACAATGAGCCTTGCAATGCCATATCCACCTAATTTCATGAGGATACCTGAAGACAACGCATTCACTGAGATATGAGCTTTTGGATAGATGACCGGTACCCAATGGTGCAGTGGAACCATCCCTGCCTTCACGCCAAATCCGGTGAGGAAGAAAGCCGCTGAAACGTATTTGACATTACCTATTTCTCCGAATTTTTCAGCGATGGTGATCCATTCGTAATTCTGGGTATAGGCAGATAATACAAGAATTCCTGCCAGGATGGATAATCCACCGAAAATACCGAAATAAATATAGATACTTCCCGCTTCTATGACCTTCTGTCCCCTCTCATGAACCATCAGCGCAAAGGAAGCAAAGGTCACAATTTCAAAAAACATGAAGAAGCTGAGCAGATCCCCAGCCATCAGTGTACCAATGGTAGCCAGATAGGTGATCATGAAGAACAGGTAAAAACTTCTTTCTCGCCCGCATCCTTTAATATCCACGGATGTGTAGAAACTGACCGCCAGAAAGATGACCCCTGCCAGAATCATGAATACCAGGCTTAAAAGATCGATTCTGAAGATGATTCCATTCCCGAATACCCTGGCAATCTCATACTCTGTGGGAGCTGCCAGCACTTCAGGATAGATGGCAATCATCAGTATCGTAGTGAAAAGAATGACAGCCCGTACAGAAAACCGCCTGATTCCTCTGTTTTTTCCGCTTAAGAGAGGAATTAGAAGAATTTCAATCATAGTCAGCATGATTATGATCACAGGCAGCCATAACTGTACAATCGCTCGTGCTGTATTCATCGCTACACCCTCCTTCAGGATACAAGGTAAATGATAATACCCAGCAGTACAATGGCATAAATCACCACATCACTCTTGATGATTGTTGTTTCCATACCATGTATGAATGTATTGGACATGGCCAGACTCTTCTTTCTGATCCCTTTGTTGAGCGTAAAATCTCCATCCATCCATCTCGGAAGATGCAGATGAAACAGATGATACCGGATGCCCAGATAAAAGATCGCAATGCCGATGGCGAATATATAAACCATAGTCATCAGGTCATGGCTGTTGAAGAAATTCATGCCCACCAGATAATGTTCTATAAAATCTTCACTGTATGCAAATCCTCTCGTTGCAGGGATGATGAACTGATTCATGATGAAATTCGGAAATACTCCAATGAGGGTCACAAGAAGCGCCAGTCCGCCCATCCCAAGGTTCATCATGATCTTCTCCCCTTTAATATCCTTGTATTTCTCTGGAAGCTTCCCCAGGAACACAAATCCGAATAGCTTGATGAAGGAAGTGACCGTTCCGGCACTGATCAGTGTGAAAATCATCTCTGCGTATCGGAAGGACGGATGGCCGTATTCGTAGGCTTCTACAATGGCATGATGCAGAATGGACTTGCTGGCAAATCCGTTAAAGAGAGGCATTCCCGTTATACCTAGAGCTGCAATCAGACAAACCAGCGCAGTAAAGGGAAACTTTCTCCACATACCACCGAGTTTGTACATGTCCATTTCATGGGTTTTGAGATAAATGACCCCTGCGACCATGAAGAGCAGTGATTTGAACAAAGCGTGATTGACCATATGATAGATGGCCCCAGAGAACCCCATGGCCCCTTTGGGGCCAAGATATGCCGCTACTCCGATCCCCATAATGATATATCCCATCTGACTGATGCTGTGATAGGCGAGCATCTTCTTCATATTGCTCTGCTGAAGAGCCATGAAGACCCCTGCCGCCATGGTGATGATGCCGATCCAGATGATGACGGCCCCCAACACATTGCTCAGATCCCAGATTGGATCATCATAGGGTAGAAAAGCCCCCTTCGCCGGCATGAAGAAACTGGTCAGCACCCTTAGCATCCCGAATGCACCGATTTTGATCATCAGACCCGATAAAAGTGCACTGGCTGGTGTCGGAGCCACCGGATGGGCTCTGGGCAGCCAGATATGAAGTGGTAGCATTCCTGCCTTGATGCCAAATCCGATGAGAAAGAGTGTGGCAATAAGATACTTGACATTGCCAAGAGAACTGACTTTCGTAGCCATGGGAACAAATGCCACCGTACCTGCATGGACATAAAGAAGTATGATGCCAAGTAGAAGCGCAAGGCCTCCCGCGACACCCATATAGATATAGCTGTCTCCGGCGATGAGAGACTCTTTGGACTGATTATGCGCCACAAGGAAATAGGAAGCGAAAGTCATAATCTCGAAGAACAGAAACATGGTGATGAGATCCCCTGCCATGATGGTTCCCAGTACTCCCCCATAAGTGATGGACATCTGAAGAAAGAATCTGTTTCGATGTTTTTCGATGCTCATATAATCATGGGCATACATACTCACAAGAACCCAGATGATGGATGACACCATGGCCATGATGAATCCCATGAGATCCACCTTGAAATTCAGTCCAAGCCCAAGCATTCTGGGAATCTCAAACCTCATAGTTCCTTCCATGACCTGAGGGAAAAGAGCAAGGATCAGAAAGAAGGTAAGCACTGTTGTATAGACCACTGCCATGTCTCTTGAGTTTTCCCGTCGTCTGAAAAAATACATTTCTATGGGACCACCCACCAGAGGGATCAGGACAATAATCAAGGGAAGACTCTTGAAGTTATTCAGATAGCTGGATATGCTCTCGGCTATGTTCACGGCAAAAAGAGCGACGCCACTCAATGTGGATTTGTCCACATTGGCGGAGAAAAAGAGAAATGCCGAGAATAGAAGTCCCAGAATGATATATAGGATAATGCAGTTGATGCAGAAAGCATCCAGCTTCTTCTTTTTTTTGAATTCTGTATATTTATATTGCTTATTTGTATGCTTCAAATCAATCCTCCGTTTATAAGCCCATACCCGAACCGATGAAGGTCGGTACAGCCTGCTGGATAATATCCATCACCAGATGGGGGAAAAGTCCGATGACAAGACTGCCCAATGCCACGAGAACCATGGAAACTTTCATGGTCTCCGGAATGCCATCCCGATGCATTTCAAGCGGCTTTCCAGGACGCTCTCTTAAGAAAGCTGAGACTATGATGGGCAGATAGTACAGCGCATTGAGAAAACTGCTGAGAAGAAG
Organism: Proteiniclasticum aestuarii; assembly: GCF_017368455.1. GTDB lineage: Bacteria > Bacillota > Clostridia > Clostridiales > Clostridiaceae > Proteiniclasticum > Proteiniclasticum aestuarii. The sequence continues at coordinate 58,137 of NZ_JAFNJU010000001.1, forward strand.
GACGATGAGCAGTTCCGGGTGCCCAGCATCCAGCACAGCAAGTCCAAGATACCATTTGCTCATGAATCCGCTGGTTCCTGGAATTCCAATCATCCCAAGGACACCTATGCTGAACACCGTCATGGTAATAGGCATTTCATAGCCGATTCCATCCAGGTTCTTCACATCCCTCTTTCCAGTGAGGTAAATGATGGAGCCCGCACTGAGAAACAGCGCTGATTTCATGAATGCATGGGACACCACATGGAAAAGTGCTGCAGAGAATCCCATTTCACTTGCAAGGGCAAGTCCCAGAAAAATATAACCGATCTGTGACACGCTGGAATAAGCCAGTCTTCGCTTGATGTCTCTCTGAGTCAGTGCAAAAACCGAGCCCATCATCATGCTTAAGACAGCGAAGATAATGAGATAATCAGCAATCCCAATATCAACAGAAATATTCTTTCCCACGACCCGATACATGATTTTGGCGATGGAAAAGACGTATGCTTTCACAACCAGTCCTGATAAAAGCGCACTGGATGGTGTAGGCGCTGTGGAATGTGCATCAGGGAGCCAGTTATGCAGTGGAAAAATGGCTGCTTTGATACTGAAGCCTGTAATCATGAATCCCATGGCCAGCAGTATGTTTCTGGGGTATAGCCTCCACACCGCACTGATTTCCTGATTGATGGCACTCATATTCAGCTGTCCTGTGACCATATAGATGAGCGCTATACCCATGAGCACTGTGACAGAACCGATGGCCCCCATCATCAGATACTTCATGCTGGCCATGAGTGTATCTTTCTTCTTCTTGATTGCAATGATCGCAACAGAAGTGATGGAAAGTATTTCCATGAACACATATAAGTTAAACATGTCATTGGTAAAGATCATGCCAATCATCGAAAAAATCAGCAGGAAGACCAGCGTGTAATAGCTGTACATTCTGGACGATTCGATTTCATGTTCCAGATCTTTCAGTGAGTAAATGATGATTAGAAGAGACAACGTCAGGACAATCAGCGTCATCAGCGCAGAAAACTCATCCACGAGAAACTCGATGCCGATTCCGGCGGGATAAGATCCGAAGGTATAGCTGTAAGGAGCATCCCAAAGTACCTTCAATAATTCCAGCAGAGCCATGATCCATGCTATACCAAGAATGGAGACCATCAGAAGCTGAAATCTTCTGCCATACGGTTTCCTCTGCAGTGGAATGGTCACTGCGAAGATCAGAAGAACCATCAGGATGTAGACCGGAAAGTGTATGTTACTCATCTTCTTCCACACTCCTTATCTTCATGATCTCATCCAGATCGATGGTGCCATAGGCTTCATGGATTTTCATGATGATGCTCAGCGCAAAGGCCGTGATGCTTACAGCCACTACAATACCCGTGAGTATCATGGCTGCAGGCAGCGGATTCACAAACACTTTTTCTCCAGAAGACGGATCAATGATCGGGGCCACCGCCCCCTTCACATAGCCAATGGAAACGAAGAAAAGAAATATGGAAGTCTCCATGATATTGATTCCGATGATTTTCTTGATCAGATTAGAGTGCGTGAGCACTGTATAGAGACCAATGATGAAAAGAATCATGGCACCGATATAATTGATGTTGTTTGCGATGGTACTTAAATCAAACTTCATTCCTCTTCCTCCAGCATGGTATGAAACAGCGTGACGATGGTGCTCATGACTTTCAGTCCTATGGCGATGGTCACAATGGGTATAAGACCCGCACTGAACACACTACCCAGCTGACCCATGGGAAAGCCGGCTTCCTGATTTGTGAGGAAATTATAGCCTGCAGCTATGCCGGCGAATCCCACAAGAATGAAGAAGAGGATCCCACCGGTTTCAATCTTTGAGGATACACCATGAGGCATCCTTTTCTGTCCAGACTTCAGTCCGAAGGCCAATGTATAGAGAACGATACTCGCAGCGAAAATCGCCCCCCCTGAAAAGCCTCCTCCCGGAGACAGATGCCCATGAATGATCACATAGATGCCATAGAGCTGGATAAAGGGCAGAATCATTTTTGTTATGACTCGTACAAATAAATCATCCATGATGCTCCTCCTCATTGTCCGATTTTCTGTGATGAAAAATTCCGATTAAAGACACCACGGCTGCAATACCTGTAAAAAGCACAGTCGTCTCCCCCAGCGTATCAAATGCACGATAATCCGTGATGATGGCTGCAATGAGATTGGTGCTTCCTGTATCTTCAGCCCCTTCACTGATGTAATACTCTGCGATCTCGTTATACGATGGATTCGTCCTGTCACCAACGGGCGGGAGTTCAGAGATGCTTGAAAGAAGCACCAGGAGAAGGCCTCCAAGGACGATGAGCGTGAAAATCTTCTTCATTATTCCATCCTCCTGGTTCTGCTGATGACCACCACAAATAGTATGGTGGTGATTCCTGCACCGATGGCCGCTTCGGTCATGGCGACATCCGATGCACGCAGAAGAAGCCACAAAAGAGCCATCACCAGGCTATATGCTGTGAAGATGATCACAGCACCCAGAAGATCTTTTGTTCTTTCCACTGCAATGGCCGCAACGATCAGAAACACGATGAGAATCACATTAAATATCTGCATCCGGACCCTCCTTTCTCTTCCCGATTTCCTTATCATAGGCTGCTTTGGAAATGATATGGGCTGCAACGGGATTGGTGACCATGATGAAGACAAGAACAACGAGGAGTTTCAGGCTCACCGGATCAACCCCCTTATAGACAATCAGAGCCAGGAGTGCAAGGCCCGCACCCAACGTGTCACTCTTGGTGGTCGCATGCATCCTGCTGAAGACATCCGGAAGCCTTATGAGTCCTGTGGTGCCTACCAGAAAGAAAAAGCAGCTTGAAAGCGCAAGCACTAGAATAACAAAATCTTTGAACATTGCAAACACCTCCTAATACAGTTTCCCTTTTTCAATGAATTTGGATACAGCGATGGTGGCTATGAATCCCATCATGGAATAAATCAGTGCCACGTCGATAAATGCGTTCTGTTCCGTGATGACGGATATGAGGGCAATAAGCACCGTCACTTTGGTGGTGATCACATTGATGGAAACAACACGATCGGCAGCGGTTGGTCCCACATAAGCTCTGTAAAGACAGATGAAAGCCAGAAGCGCCAGAAAAATCGTCATGCCAGTAAATACTTGTATACTCATTTGACTTTTTCCTCCAGACGAAGAACATGCTCTTCCAGTGCACTTCCCTGTAATCCTTCTGCCGCCTCTCTGGTCAGCGCATGAACGATATACTCATCCCCCACGATATCCACCGTCAGTGTGCCTGGGGTCAGGGTCACCACATTCCCATATAGCACTTTATTGAAATCCTTTCTGAATCGCACGGGAACTCTGACAAAAGAAGGTGCGATGGGCATCTTTGGATTCAGAACGATTTTCGCCACATTGATGTTGGACTTCACAATCTCCACAATCAGAACAGCGATAAGAGTCGTGAAATGCCAGAGAAATCTGGCCGTCACAGGACCTCCATCTGCTCTGGTGAAAAGAATGTCCCGATTCAGATAGAGGATGAGAGTGGCTGAACATGCTCCAAGAAGAACAGACTCCACGGTAAGCTTCCCATCGATAATGGACCAGAAAAAAAGAAGAAGAAAAAACATGATCAGGATGTTTTTTCTTGATTGTAAAGCTGTCTTACTCATTATGCACCCCACCTAGTAAATTTGAAATATTGAATCTATACCTACTATTATATATGAACTTTATCTGAATTAGGGGCATTTTTCAACGAAATATGAGATTATAATGGTTTACAGCCTCAGATTTAACATTTCCATAGATTATCCCGAAAAAAAGCTCCAGGCCATTGCCCGAAGCTCAATTTTCAGTATTCAATTCCGACTCTGGATGACACGCCTTTACTGTAATAATGTCTGCAGTTCACCATTTCCGTCACCAGGTCTGCTTTCTGCATCAGTCTATCCGATGGGTCTCTGCCCGTCAGAATCACTTCCATATGCGGCGGTCTCGTTTCCAGAAGTTTTATCACATCCGCTTCCTCCACCAGACCATGATGCATGGCAGCCATGATTTCATCCAGAACCAGTATGTCCATGGGTTCTGTTTCGATTCTCTTCATCAGTTCGATCCATTCCCCCTTCACTTTTGACTTCAATGCCCCCTGCTCTTCTTCTGAAAGGGTATGGAAGAAACGCACGGTTTCCGCTAATTTCAGATGTGTGATCTGTTCATTTTGTCCCATACTGACTTCCTCGCCGGTCCGGATCCCTTTCAGAAACTGAACAAACAGGACTTTTTTTCCTCTGCCTGCCGCACGAAAGGATAATCCCAATGCGGCCGTTGTCTTTCCTTTTCCCTCTCCTGTATAGATCTGTACAAATCCTTTATTCATATGAACCTCCTTGCTTGCTTATTTCTGTTGGAATGACATGGGGTTTGCCAGAAGAAGGATTTCTGATGATCATGCAGTTCATCTTGTATATTTCTCTGATTCTCTCTTCCGTAATGACTTCTTCTGGGGACCCCATGGCTTTGATTTCTCCATGATTCAAAAGAATCACGGAATCACTGAATTCGATGGCGAGGTTCAGATCGTGAAGCACTGCCACCACTGTGATTTCCCTGGACTTCGAAAACCCGGATACGGTCTTCAATATTCCGATCTGATGATGGATATCCAGATGAGAAACCGGTTCATCCAGAAGAAGAATCTCCGTATCCTGTACCATGGCGCGAGATACGATGGCACGCTGTAGTTCTCCTCCACTGATGCTTCGCACGGATCTGTCTTTGAGTCTCCATGTATCGGTGATCATCATGGCTTTTTCGGCCAGCTCCAGATCACTTCTGCTCTCAGTTTCAAATCGCTTCAGATAGGGAGACCGTCCCATGAGCACCATATCCAGCACGGAGAAATCGAAATCCATTCGCGTTTCCTGCGGAACTACTGCCAGTCTCTTTGAAAGTTCTTTCACGGAAATCGATGTGATATCTTTTCCATTGATATACACACAATTTTGATCGGCGCGCAGTACCTTCTGAAGATTCTTAAGCAGTGTAGTCTTTCCAGAACCATTGGGTCCTAGTATGCTGTAGAACCGGCCTTTTTCCAGTGAAAGATCTATGCCGCTGAGAACAGAAGCTGCCTCATAGGAAAAGTCCAGATTATTCACAGTGATCATTTTCATAGAGAAATCCCCCTTAATTTTGTTCTGCGCAGCAGATAGATGAAATAGGGTGCCCCAAAGAGTGCAGTGACGGCCCCTACAGGTATTTCCATGGGCGATAATACTGTCCTTGCCAGCGTGTCGGATACAATCATAAACACTGCACCCCCTATGGCCGAGAACGGAATCAGCACCCGATGGTCCGGACCCAGAAGCAGTCTGACCCCATGGGGAACGATGAGACCCACAAACCCGATGATTCCGCTGGAAGATACGATAAATGCGATCATTAGAGAAGACACCACCAGAAGCACTTTTTTCGTCTTTTCAATCTCCACGCCCAGATTATGGGCTGTATCATCCCCCGCCATCATAAGATTGAGATCTCTCGCATAAAACAGGATGATCAGCGTACCCATGCCCACCACAGGAAGGAGATAGAGAATCTGCCCCCATCTGGCAGCCGCCACGGAGCCCATGGTCCAGAAAATGATGCTGTCTGCCTGGTCCCTGTTGAAAATCATCAGGATGGAAATCATGGCGGAAGCCATGGCGCTGACCGCAACCCCCGCAAGAAGAAGCGTCACTGCCGGAATCTTTGTGCCGACTTTCGCGATCTCATATACACAGACCACTGTAAGAATCGCACCAAGAAAGGCCATGAGCTGAACAGACGGAAATGGTCCTGCAAGAAAGGTGCCACCAAGTGTGATGGCAATGCTCGCACCCAAGGCCGCTCCTGAAGATACCCCGATGACATAAGGATCTGCCATGGGATTTTTGAACATACCCTGAAAGGCCGCGCCCACCACAGAAAGTCCCATACCTATGACAGCTGAGAGAATCACTCTGGGCAGTCGTATGTTCAGCATGATGACTTCGTGGGTTTTCATCCCTTCTTTCTGAATCAGTTTTCCCGCTACCGGCAGTTTTCTTATGAGAATCGAGAGCGCATCCATGAAGGATATATCCGCTGCGCCAAGGGTGCTGGCAAAGATCATCAGCGTCAGAAGGCTCAGAAGGAGCAGGAAGAAAAGGGATCGATAAAATCCCTTTCTTTCAATAAAGCTCATCTTGCCACCTATTTGAACGCATCCGGATGAATGAGTCTGGCCAGAGCGTAGAATCCTTCCGCCAGTCTTGGACCCTGCCTGTCAATAAGATTGTTGTCAATTTCAAAGACATTCCCTTCCTTCACGGCACGAAGATCCTTATATCCGTTCGCTTCCATCACACCGCTTTTCGCATCATAGTACTCTGACACGATGAGAAGATCCGGATCATGTTCAACGATTTTTTCTACGCTGTAGCTCCAGCCTTCCACATCATCGGCGATGTTTCTGCCATTGGCCATGCCGATCATCTCACTGATGAATGTATCTCCGCCTGCCGTATAGTCTCCAAACTCGCCATACCCGACAACGTAATACACACTGGGGGCTTCCAGTCCCTTGACTTTCTCCGTAACCTCCTGAATGGAGGCCTTCATCCCTTCTATCAGCTGATCTGCAGTGCTTTTTTCATCCGTGATTTCTCCAAGAGCCTCAATGACACCGAAGACCCCTTCAAAGCTGTCATTGGGATTCAGTACAATCACCTGAATATCCAGCTCACTCAGTTTTTCATAGACATCCTCACTGAAGTGTGTAGACGCGATGACAAGATCTGCCTCAAGCTCCACGATCTTCTCGATATTCGGCTCCTTCAGGCTGCCGATGGACTGCACATCAGCTGTTTCCACAGGATAATCACAGTAATCCGTTCTCCCCACCAGAAGCTCTTCCGCTTCCAGAGCAAAGATTGTTTCTGTAATACTTGGGGCAACGGAAACGATTCTTTCCGGTTTCTTCTCCAGGACCACCTCAGCCCCGAAGGAGTCTTCTATGGTTAACGGATAAATCGTATGCTCTTCATTCACTTCTTCCGCATCTGCCGGCGTTTCGATGGTTTCACTCTCTATTGGCGCGTCTGCTTCCTCTTTCACGCCGCATCCGGTGAAAACACCTGCCGTAAGGATTATTCCAGTCAGTAACGCTGCTATTCTTCTTTTCATTTCTATCACTCCAGTTTTTTATTTTTTGTCCGATTCGTTCTTTTTTCCTGTTTCATTCTCTAGCTCCGATCCATCTTTTTCAGTTCAGCTAGAAGCTTCCTGTTTGAAGCGTGGTCCTTGATGGCGATTCTGAATGCATAGTCGCTGAGTCCCTTGAATCCGATGGGAAGTCGGATCAGAAGCCCTGCTCCAAGAAGCATCTCCTGAATCTTCTCCGCCTTATGTGTCTTCGAAGTCACCAGTATGAAATTCGAATCCGTGGGAAGAAAAGTGAAGTCTCTAAGCTTCTCCAGTTCCTTCATAAAGAAAGTTCTTTCCTCCAGAATCCATTTTCTGGTCGCTTCCTGATATGTTCTGTCATGAAGCACGGTCTGCCCTGCAAGGTCCGCCAGGGAATTGATGTGCCAGGGTTCCATGCGCTCTTCCACTTCACTGGCCAGTTCCATCTGATGAAACACACCATACCCCAGCCTGACTCCAGGCATGCCGAAGTATTTCGTCAGGGCTCTGATGACGATGATATTCTCCTCTTTTGCGTCTAGGATGCTTGTTTCCGGATAGTCCCTGGTAAACTCGATGAAGGTCTCATCAATGACCAGATATCCCCGTCTTTCCTTTATCATTTCCCCCAGAGCAAGGAGCTCATCTTTTGACGTCAGCGTGCCGGTGGGGTTGTTCGGATTGCATAATATGACCAGGTCCTTCTCCTCCAGAAGATCCGCTAGCGCCCGTCCGTCGAGCTTTCCCTCCCTGTCATAGAGGACTTCTTCCTGTACAGGAATCCCAGCCATCCTGGCGGCTCTTTCATATTCCGAGAAGGTAGGGCATGCTATGAGCACTCTCTTCACAGGGAGCGCCTGTATGGTTTTATAGATCACTTCGATGGCACCATTTCCCAGTACCACATGAGCTTCCTGGTCCAGCTGAAGATAGCTCATTATGGATGCCTTCAGTTTTCTGTATTGCCTATCCGGATATCTGGTTAGGCAGGACAGATCTTCAAGGAGAACCTTGCTGAAATGCTCCGGAATCCCCAGGGGATTGATGTTGGCACTGAAGTCTGTCATTTCTTCTTTGTACCGGTAGATATCACCACCATGATAATTCAAAACAAATCACCTCCTTTCGATATCAGTGCGTGGATGAGACTACAGGTCAGTGCAAAGAGAATCGTGGCGCTATACATCAGCCGATGGACCTTTCTGATGTCCTCCACTTCCGGAAGGTTTCTTTCATCGCCAATGAATGGTTTCTGCACCATCTTTCCAGCATAGATTGCATCTCCTCCAAGCTGAATGCCTAGCGCTCCAGCTGCAGCTGCCTCTGGATGAGCGGAGTTCGGACTTTTATGATTTCTTCTGTCCCTTCTCCATATATGAAAACTTTCTCTGAAGGAATAACCAGGCAGAAGCGAAGACAGTATGAGGAAAAGAGCCGTGAGACGCGCGGGAATGTAGTTCATAAGATCATCCATTTTTGCTGAAACATAGCCTAGATCCCCGTACCGCTCATCTTTGTACCCCACCATGGAATCCAGCGTGTTCACCGCTTTGTAGGCCCACAGAAGCGGTGCCCCTCCAAGAAAGGCATAGAAAAGAGGCGCGATGACTCCATCTGAGGTGTTTTCTGCTACAGTCTCCACGACAGCTCTGATGATGCTCTCCCGTTCAAGGGATTCTGTGTCTCTTCCCACAATACAGGAAAGGCGTTTTCTGGCTTCTGGAAGATTATCTCTTTGAAGGGGCATCATCACTTTACCGCTTTCTCTTTCCAGGGACCTGGCCGCAAGGCCAAGCCAGATGAGCAGGATCTGCAGCAGGATAAGAAGAAATGGATGGATTCTCGCCGCGATGAAGAGCAGACCGTATACCGCAAGAAAGGTTCCCGATACCGTGGCGATCCACAAGAGAAGCCCCCATAATCTCAGACGTCCAGGTGATGCCTTCCTCTCTCTGATTCGTTTTTCAGCATTTGAGATGAAAAGACCGATGCCTCTGACCGGATGATAGATCCATACCGGGTCGCCCTGAAGAAAATCCATCATCAGCGCAAGCAGAATATAGACCGTCTCAGTTTTCAGCAAGTATTGCATAGATTTTCTCCATATCCGTATGCTCCCGTACGATCTGTGCCAGTTTATCCAGCTCTTTCTCCCGATGGTCCCAGTAATCGGTGATGGTTTCCTCCAGGGGAGAAATCCCTTTCCTGGTGCAGAGATAATCCAGGAGAGATCTGGTAAAGCCTGCATTTTCAAAGATTCCATGAACATAGGTGCCGAATATGCCTTGCTCCCTGTCCATGACCCCTTCCTCCAAAGGATGCACTTCCTCATTGCTTCTCTTTGTGAGGGTCAGAAGCGGGGAATACTTCACTTTGTGCCGGCTTTCTCCCATATGGATCTCATAGCCTGAAATCTTCGCCTCACCGAAGGGACTGATGCCTTCCACGAGAAAGGTCTTCTTCTCCTCTTCAAACCGGGTCTCCATCCTGAGTAGGCCAAGCCCCTCTGTCTCCAGCCTGTCGGTTTCCACCCCGTATGAATCACAGATTCTTTCACCCAGCATCTGATACCCTCCGCAGATGCCCATGATCGGAGTCCCAGCCTTCTGTGATCTCAGAACTCTTTCATCCATTCCGCTCTCTTTCATTTTCTGAAGATCTTCCATCGTGGACTTGGTTCCAGGCAGTATGATCAGGTCCGGATGACCGATTTCCTCGTGAAGTCCAACAAAACGGAGGCTGACCTCCTTCAAAGCGGATAGAGGCTGAAAATCCGTGAAGTTCGATAGATGTGGAACGCGTATCACCGCAATATCCAGTTTGGGATCTTCATCTTTCCTGAAATGCATAAGATCCATGGCACTGTCTTCCTCATCCAGATCCAGTGAAAAGAAGGGGATAACCCCCAGAACAGGTATTCTGATGAGCCTTTCCAGCTCTTCTATGCCTGAGGTGAGAAGACTCGGGTCTCCTCTGAACTTGTTGATGATGACCCCTTTGATTCTATTCCTTTCCGCCTCCTCCAATAGCATCACGGTACCGTAGATGGAGGCGAATACACCTCCTCGGTCGATGTCCGCCACAAGGATCACCGGCGCATCCACCATTTCCGCAAAGCCCATATTGACGATATCGTCGGCTCTGAGGTTGATTTCAGCAGGACTTCCCGCCCCTTCAATGACCATGATGTCGCTTCGTTCCGAAAGATCGCCATAAGCGGAAACAATCAGATCCTTCAGTTCGTGCTTGTAACGGAAATAGTCTGATGCCTTCATATTCTTCACCGCTTTTCCCATGACAATGACCTGAGACTTCTGGTCTGTCGTAGGCTTCAGAAGGATCGGATTCATGGACACGTGGGGTGCTTTTCTGGACGCCTGCGCCTGCAGTACCTGTGCTCTGCCCATTTCATGTCCTTCTGTGGTCACGTGGGAATTCAGTGACATGTTCTGGGATTTGAACGGAGAAACGCTGTACCCGTCCTGTGTGAAGATGCGGCATAAGGCTGCCGCCAGAACACTTTTTCCCACTGAGGAAGATGTACCCTGGACCATGATGTTTCTGCTCATAAATTATTCCTCCCTGATGTTCATTCTTTCTATGGTTGTGTGACCGGAATCTTTCAGAAGAACGCTGTATGCTCCATGCTGAAAGCTGAAGTTCCAGAAGAGGCTGTCCTCTCCGGTAAGAAGCAGTGATGTCAGAAGCTGCAGTACCCCTTTATGGGTGACGATGAGGACATTCTTCTTTTCTTCCGTCAGCACCTGTTCATAAAAACCATGGACTCTGTCATAGAAGTCCCCGTACTTTTCACCACCTGGCGGAGCATAGTTTCTGTAATCTGAAGACCAGTTTCCGAATTCTTCCGGGAATTTCTCCATACACTCCGTATAGTGCATCCCTTCCCAGAGACCGAAATCCATCTCCAGGAGCGCTTCTGATGTCTTCAGGTTTTTTCCGCCTGTGATGAGCCTTGCTGTATCCATGCACCTTTTCATGGGACTTGCATAAATCTCGTCAAAATCAATACCCGATAGCAGTCCGCCCAGCTTCTTGCTCTCCAGTATGCCTGTCACATTCAGCGGACAATCCGTGAGGCCGTAGTAGATACCACTCTTGTTCCAGTCCGTCGTGCCGTGTCTTACAAAGTAGTATCGGGTCATAGCAGTCCACCTCCCTGAGGCAGCAGCAGAAACACGGGCAGAAAAAGGAGCTCAGCCATCTCATTCATGGCACCCAGTGTATCTCCGGTGAGTCCATTGAGAAGCTTCTCCAGATGTCCTCTGAAGAGCAGCATCATGAATAAGATCAGAACAAGAGCAGATACCCCGGGAAGACCCGTAAGAATATAGAGGAGAATCGCCCCCACTGTTCCTGCATAGATGGAATCTCGGGGCAGCGTCTTTCCGATGAAAAGGTTGCCAAGCCCCTCTTCTCTTGCGTACCGGCTGCCCCATAGCATCACCGCCATGGAGGTTCTTCCCGCCACAGGCAAGACAACAAGAATCCGGATCAGAAGCGATTCCTCCACTTCCAGAAGAAACAGAAACTTCAGCAAAAGTGAAAGGATCAGCGCCAGAACCCCATGGGTCCCGATACGGCTGTCCTTCATGATGCGCAGCATCTCTTCTCTTCTGCGTGCGGACAGGATCCCGTCCATGGTATCCGCAAGACCATCATGGTGCAGACCTCCGGTGAGATGAATGACGAAGGCCATGGAGAGCGCCACGGCGACTTCTCTGCTGAAAAACCGCATTGCCAGCACCGCCACTGCCGCCTGGAGCAGACCCACCAGAAGACCTGCAACCGGAAAGAAACGGACGCCTTTTCTCATCCTTTCCGCATCGAATCCGATTCTTTCCGGAATCGGAATTTTCGTGAACAGGGCAATCACCTGCAGTAAAACACTCATGAGGGATTCCCCTCCTTGATCTTCAGCGGAATGCCAGCTACCAGAAGGTAGACTTCATCCGCTTCCGCGGCAAGCATCTGATTGATGCGGCCGGCCAGATCGCGGAACTGTCTTGACAGAGCCGTCTCCGGAACCAGCCCCATCCCGATTTCATTGGTGACCAGAATGACCGTATAAGACATAGATCGCGCTACAGCAAGAAATTTATGAAGCCCCAGCTTCGCCTTTTTCTCGAAATCCGACCAGAACTGCTCTGAATACTGGTCTTCCTGAAAATCAGGATGATGAAACAGCTGATTGGTCAGCATCACCGTGATGCAGTCCAGAAGAATTCCGTCGTAAACGCGATTTTTTTCGTTGAGCTTTCTTTCCAGATCAGAAAATGCTTCCAGCGTTTCCCATGCTTCCGGTCTCTGGGCTCTATGGTGGGCAATCCGCCTCTCCATCTCTTCATCCAGGGGTGTGGCTGTGGCGATATAGAGCACCGCGTCTCTTCCGGAGAGCAGTTTCTCCGAGAACCCGCTTTTTCCGCTTCTCGCTCCGCCCGTTACCAGTATGACTTTCCCCATGAACTCAACTCCTTTCATTTCTCACAAACTCACCCACTACATAGACCGGCATTTCAGCATCCTTTCTCAGTTTCTCCACCGCACCTCTATCCAACGTGATGAGCGCTGACGTGGCGGGACCTGAAGATGCATGAAGATCCACCGGATTGGATTCTGCTTCCAGAAAAACAAGCCCTGTCCGTTTCTCCAGAAGACGGATCTCCTGGATGATGCCCTGGGATCCCGCTGGAATCACTTCATGGATATAGTCTTTTCCCTGGAGCTTCTGCAGAGTCTTCAGACCGAAGAGCTCCGAGGGCTTCGCTTCCAGGACGCATCCCCCCATCAGGGGCATGCCTATGACCACCGCCTGGTCCCCCTCAGAGGTTTCAGGAAAAAGGAAGTCTTTCTTCCTGGCTTTTCCCATCACCGTGATACCCAAGCCGGTCTGCGAAACCGCGATGTTCTCTTCCGTACTGCCTGTAACCTCCACCTGGTCTCCATTTTCCAGAAGACTGAGTGCATCATGAATTCCTTTCAGGATTTCTTCTCCTGAGGGATGCATCTCCACAGACAGAGTATTGCAGAGAGCCAGAGGAGAAACGCCAACGCTCAGCATCTCCAGAAGTGCCACCTGGGCTGTATGAAATCCAAGGATTCTAGGCGATACAGGAACAGAGTCCCGCTGCTTATCTCCTATTCCTCCTGAACTGTCGCAGGTCACCACAAGATAGGTTTCCTCATCCCACGAAATCAGCGTAAGATCACGATACTTCATGAGGACCTCCTAGGACATGTCTTGCCTTCAGGACTTTATAAAGCGCCACCGCCCCTGCCGCATTCACAAGGGAAGTAAGGGACAGCGGAAGAATCAGTGCAAAGAACATGACCTTTCCCGAAAAGCCAAGTCCGAGCATAGCAGCAAGATACGATGCACCCAAGGTGCTCACAGGACCATTCATGAACACGCCCGTCAGCCCCGCCAGAAAGAGATTGTTGGTCTTTTCTGCAAGGCATCCGAAGATCCCAATGGTGAGAGCCATCAGGATGGCGATGAAAAGATGCATGGGCAGCGTCATGGGAAACCCGCTGGTCACCGCTGTGAGGAGATGTCCGACAAATCCGATGACTGCGCCCGGAAGCGGTCCCAGAAGCAGTGCCCCAAGATAGGCAGGCAGTGCATCCAGAGCGATGGTGCCTTGAATTTTCACGAGAGACCCAAGATAGGAAAATGCCACAAGAAGACTCATGAGAACAAGGACCTGACTCTTATTTCTTGTCATTGATTGGATTTTTTCCATGTTTCGACTCCTTTCTTTTGACCAGCAGCTGAGCGATGTCCCCCACTGCCTGAAGATTGCTGTAGAAATGTATATGCCCATAGGCTCCCTGGACATTTTTTCTTCTCTGTCCGCATGTCCAGTTCAGCATGCTTATCATGTGATCCGGCTTTTTGAGAGACAAAGTGTGGTTCACGGTGGCCAGGCCGATCCATCTGGAGTGATGAAACTCATGCCCCCGAAATACAGCCCCGTTTTCAGCAGTCATTTCCGCATAACCGAACCGCTGGAGTTTCTTCGTCATTTCACAGTGTCCTTCCAGAAATCCCAACATGTCATGAAACTCTCCTTCTCCATCAAGAATCCCCTGGGTCAGATACATATATCCTCCGCATTCCGCATAGACAGGTATTCCTTCTTCCATGGCTTCATACAGAGACTTTTTGAAAGTATCGTTTGAAGAAAGCCGCTTCGCATACACTTCCGGAAATCCTCCTCCCAGATAGATCCCATCCAGTTCTTTAGGGAGTGCTTCATCCTGAAGAGGACTGAAGGGTATGATTTCCATCCCCATGTACTCCAGAAGCTCCACGTTGTCCCGGTAGTAGAAGGAGAAGGCATCATCTTCCGCCAGTCCGATCCGAAGGCCTGACCCGATGTTTTTCAGCGCTCTGCGCGGATCCTTCTCCTTCTCCCCCTTTTCACCGGATACCGCAATTCTTTCCAGCGCTTCCAGATCCATGTACTGCTCAATGAGTGATGCAGCCCTTTTCAGGACGACATCCGCCTCCTGGGCTTCGTTATCCGGCACAAGACCCAGATGTCTCGAGGGAAGATGAATCTCCTGGTCAAGAGGTACATAGCCTAGACAGGGAATCCCCGTTCGTTTCTCTATGGCTTCTCTGATGAGTGTGTAATGACTTTCCGAGGAGACGCGATTCACAATCACACCGGCCAGATTCACCTCCCTGTCATACTCTCTGAATCCGAGGACCACGGCAGCTGCGGAGCTGCCTGTCTTTTCCCCGTCAATGATCAGAATCACCGGCAGATTCAGAACTTTTGCAGTATGAGCCGTGCTCCCTGTCCCCTTTTCATCCCCTGTTCCGTCATAAAGCCCCATGACCCCTTCCACCACGGCAAAGTCTCCCTTATCCATATGATGTCCATAAAGAAACCTTGTATGGTCTTCTCCAGCCATCCACAGGTCCAGGTTCACAGAGGAAACTCCTGTAGCTGCTCTGTGAAATCCGGTATCGATATAGTCAGGACCTACTTTGAAGGGGATCACTTCATGTCCTCTTCTTTTCAATGCCCCCATAATCCCTGTGCTGATTGTCGTCTTTCCTGTTCCACTTCCTGTTCCTGCGATCATGATCTGTCTCAAATCCATTCCCCCTGAAAAAAATAAAAACACATGGCGAAATCCATGTGTTTTTCTGCAAAAGAAAAAACTCACAAACCTCCCTCCGAAGTTATGAAATGATGAACTACAATTAGGCAGGTCTCCTGACTTACAGATCGTTTTACTCTCTTCACCTTCCCGAGCATAACTCAGTGGTTTCTGAAGATTTCATCCCTGTACACAGTAGCGGGGGCTGTAGAGGATTCAAACCTCTTTCCCTATTAAATCTTTACCTGAAGTAAAGATACCTAATGTATTATTTCGTTTTGTGTTATATCCACAGTATAGTGCAGATGAGAATAAAATGTCAAAGGATTATTTTAATCAATCCGGATAAAAAAATATCAATGCCTTCTTTTTCGATGAAAACCGCGCACCCTCCTGATCGTCAATAACGCTCACACACAGGGGATTCCGGTCTCATATTGCGCATCACGTATCCACTTCAAGATAATAGAGAATATCTGTATTCAGATCATAAATGGCTATGGTGAAATTCTGAGAAGCTCTTGGAAACAGATCCTGACCTTCCCTGGATAATCCGCTTTCAATCTGTCTGTCCTCAAAATACCAGTATCCATTTTCTATGTGTGGCATCTGGAGAAGTTCAGCATACTCATAGGCATAAGTGATCACATTTTTCACGCCACCGTACATCATAACCCCAAGACTTTCAGTAAGGGGCAGCCTTTTCCAGTCCGCCTGCTCTAGAATCTCTGCGCGAACGCTCTGTGCAGTATCTCCGTCAAATTTCACGATGGCAAGGGTTTCCCCATCTCCATGAAAACCGCCATGGGTATCCTCGTAATCAATTCTGATGGAGTCCGGTATAGGAATCCCCGTTGATTCACTTATTCTATGATTGATGGTAAGCAGATGACAGCCCGATAGAAATAGAACAGACGTCAGAAGCATCGTCATTAGGATCCATCTTTTATGCATCAGCATCTCCTTTCAGCACATCCTTCAGGATGCACTCTGTCTGATATGTTTCACCGTGTACAGATTCACCAATAATCCTCATATTGAACGGATTCCATGATAGATGTCCCTTCTCTACTTCTTTCCGATGAAGAGCAGATGATTGCTTCTTCCAAGCATTTCCGGTTTCTCGCAGGTGTAGTAATGATAGTCCAGATATTTTGCGTAAGAGATCTCATCAAGGGCATTCACTTCATCCTGCATCAGTTCCGTGACCCCATCTGATGCCACTTCTCCGATCACCCTGATGCCAGCTGATTTCAGCATGTCTCTGCACTGGTCCAGAGTGAAGAAGACAAACGGGAAATCATGTACTTTGAAGGTATCATGATCATAGCTGTTCTCGATAAAAAAGTTCTTCCTGTATTTGAATTCCGTGAGAATGACCATGTCATTGCTGATGAAGGAGAAGAACAGTGTTCCAGTGTCTTTCAGCACTCTCTTCGCTTCACAGATACACTTTCTTCTATCTTCCTCTCTGCTTAAATGATACAGAGGACCAAACAGAAGAACAATGTCAAAGGAAGCATCCTCGTACATGGATAAGTCCATGGCATTCCCCTGAATAAGCGTCAGGTTCATCTCTTTCGTCAGTTTTTTTCTGAATGCCCGGATGTTCGCTGCCGACAGCTCCAGTGCATCCACATGATACTTCTTCCTGGAAAAGTGAATGCTGTATTCCCCCGCACCTGCGCCGATGTCTAGAATCCTCATTCCAGGCTTAAGATACTGCTCAATGTATCTCACGGTGGTGAGAAACTCCACGCGAGCTGCCTGGGACCAGTTCAGTCTGGTATCTTCCTGAAAGATTTCATAGGTTGCCGCGATGCGTTCCAGTTCATCTTCCATCTTCTTCAGCTTTTCAAAATCCATTCGCATGATCCTCCACTTCACTTTACTTCCTATTCTTCCATCTCGTCCCGGAATTCCAGAATATCACCCGGCTGGCAGTCCAGTGCTCTGCAGATGGCATCCAGGGTTGAAAAACGCACCGCTTTGGCCTTCCCCGTCTTGAGATTCGAAATGTTGGCCATGGTGATGCCCACACGCTCTGACAGTTCTGTGACACTCATCTTTCTTTTGGCCAGCATGACATCCAGGTTTACTATGATTCCCATATCTTCACCTCTTACACGGTGAGATCATTTTCTTCTTTGATCTCAAGCGCCTTTCTTAAAAGTTCTTCCAGAATTCCGCTGATGAGTCCGATCATCAGCGATGCCAGCATGATGATGATGCCCAGCAGTGCGATTCCCGGGGCCATATCCACAAGAGCATTGAGCAGGAGTCCTCCCACCAGGTACAGAAGAGAGATGAGAAACGCACACATCTTGATTCTTTTCAGGTGAAGCACTGAAGCATCCGAAAAGGCATCATTCAGTGCGACTCTTCTGCTTAACCTCAGGCCTTCCAAAATAGCCAGCAGAAAAGGAATCAGCGTCACATAGATCGCCCCCAGGAGCGGATACTGAAGATAGGCGTATTCCGGTGCGTCCTTGGAGAAATACGCTGCTGTCTGGGGCAGCCAGAATGCGGCTAAAAGTACGATGCATAGGGTGATGAACAGGACACCGATCTGAAATAGGGAAATGGTCATTCTTTTCATAAATAATACCTTCTTTCTCCACTAGTAATGATACTTGATTTATACATACTATATCATTATTTTTATCGATAATCAATAATATTTTATTGATTATTGTAAAAAGAACTGACAGAGCATTTCGCTCTGCCAGTTCTTCTTCTCATTCTTCCTGCCTTTGAGATCGTGTTATTCTGCTTCCGCCATGGCCACAGCCGTTTCCAGTGCGATCTTCATCATTTCCTTGAATGTCTCCTGTCTTTCCAGAGCAGTGGTCTCTTCTCCTGTGATCAGACTGTCTGAAACCGTCAGGAGTGTAAGTGCGTTGACGCCGGCCAGGGCTGCTTCTGTATATAGAGCAGCAGCTTCCATCTCCACCCCAAGGGTTCCTGCATCCATGAACAGCTTTGCAGCGCCTGTGGTATCATAGAAGATGTCTGAGCTGAGCACGTTCCCCACATGCACATTCACACCTAACTCCTTAGCCTTGGTGTAGGCGGTGTGCAGAAGCTCAAAGCTTGCTGTCGGTGCAAAGTCCATACCTCTGAATCTGTTCTTGTTGATGGAAGATGTGGTGGAAGCGGAGCTTGCCAGAATGACATCTCTGATCTTCACATGTTCCTGCATGGAACCGCAGCTTCCGACTCTCATGAGATTTTTCACACCATACTCATGAATCAGCTCATGAACATAAATGGAGATGGACGGAATACCCATCCCTGTTCCCTGTACAGATACTTCTACGCCCTTATAGGTTCCTGTGTATCCGAGCATTCCTCGTACATTGTTGTACTGTTTCGGATTTTCCAGGAATGTTTCAGCGATGAACTTGGCACGCAGCGGATCTCCTGGCAGCAGGATTGTTTTTGCGATATCGCCTTTGTTTGCTCCAATATGTGTTGACATAACATACCTCCAATTATTTGCTGACATGTCGCAGACGGAAAGTGCATCCCGGTTCTGCAGTCTGTCTATTCCCTCTTATTTTACCATGAGATGGGAAAAATTTCTCTAATAATCCACAAGGCATCCCTATCCCTCTGCCAGAGCTGCGAAACAGGGCCGGGTGATGTATCAGGACAAACAATGCCTGATGATTCTGATGACTTTTATATATGAGAACGCTCGTTTGATTATTGCCTCTATACGTGATATAATCACTATAAAATAATCTTGAGGTGAATGCTATGAAAAAAGGTCAATTAAAGAAAGAGCTGGTCTACAACTATGTTCTTTCCTATACAGAAGCCAAAGGATACCCACCATCAGTGCGAGAAATCTGCACGGCTTTGAATATTAAATCCACATCATCCGTGCATTCCTATCTCCAGCAGCTGGAGGAGGACGGAAAGCTTGAGAGGGATCCTTCAAAGCCAAGAGCGCTTATGATTCCTGAGCTGATGAACAAGCAGATTGAAATGATTCCCATTCCCATGGTCGGAAAAATCACCGCAGGAGAACCGGTTCTGGCAGTGGAGAACGTGGAAGACTACTTCCAGATTCCTTTGAAGTTTGTAAAGCATGATAATGATCTTTTTATCCTGAAAGTGGAAGGCGAAAGCATGATCGAAGCCGGAATCCATAATGGTGACTTTGCTTTTATCGAAAAAGCGAGCAGCGCCAATAACGGAGACATCGTCGTTGCCCTCATCGGCAGCGATGCCACCATCAAACGATATTTCAAGGAAAAAAACTATATCAGGCTTCAGCCTGAAAATTCCAGCATGTCACCGATCATTGTGACCGAGTGTGAAATCATCGGTAAACTTGTGGGCCTCTACAGAAAATATTAAGATAGATTGTGAAACCCCTCTGGAAATCCAGAGGGGTTTTCATCTCTTTATTATGCGTCAAATCACTTTGTTTCTTTCGCGTCGATATATTCCTTGTCCATTTTCTTCTGATCCATGATCAGTTTCAGTACTTTGATTCTTCTTCCAGACATCTGCTGGACCTTGAATTCATGGCCCTGATAGAAGATGGAATCTCCTTTCTTAGGCACTCTTCCAAGACGTTCAATGACATATCCGCCTATGGAATCCGCATTATCCGTTTCAATCTCAAATCCCAATGCGTCATTGAAATCGTCCACGGAAACCAGAGCGTCGATAAGGTATATGTTATCAGTCACTTTGTTGATGTACTCATCGAAAACATCATGTTCATCATATATGTTTCCTACAATCTCTTCGAGAATATCTTCTATGGTGACAATACCCGAGAAGCCGCCGTACTCATCCAGAAGGATTGCCATCTGGGCATTGGCCACCTGCATCTCCTTGAAGAGATCGTCGATATACTTGTTTTCCGGCGCAAAATACGGTTTCCGAAGAAGATCTTCCAGATTATGGACTTTCCCTTTATTGATCAGCTGTCTGAAAAGATCCTTGATGTAGAGGATCCCCACCACATTATCCACTTCATCCAGATAGAACGGGATTCTGGAGTAGCTTCCGTTAGTAATCTTCGTGATGACATTATTGATCGGCTCTACGATTTCAATCATCTCAACTTCTGTTCTCGGTGTCATGATTTCTCTTGCAAGACGGTTATCAAACTCGAAGATACCATCGAGCATATCCCGTTCCGTTTCATTGATGACGCCTTTTTCCCGGCCCACTTCAATGATGGATCTGATTTCTTCCAGTGAGACCTCTTCTTCCAGCGCATCGCTATCCACACCGACCAGGCGGGCGAATATGTTGGTGGAAAACGAGAGGAGAACCACAAAAGGCTTGAATATGGTGGATATTACACCAATGATCCCCACTGTCGCCATTCCGATTTTTTCCGAATTCTGGAGTGCGATTCTTTTAGGAACCAGCTCTCCGAACACCAGCGTAAAGTAGGACAAAATGATTGTGATTATGATGATGGATGCCTGTTCAGGAAGTTCCAAACCGATTCCGGCTGTAAATCCTGATAAGTGCACCGCAAGCCCTGTGGCTGCCTGGGCACTGGCAAGAAAGCCTGCCAAAGTAATCCCTACCTGAATTGTGGATAGAAAATTACTGGGCTTCTCCAGAATCTTCAGGAGCTTCTCCGCCTTTTTGTTGCCTTTTTCAACCATCATACTGATTTTTACTTTATTCGCAGAAACCATCGCCATCTCAGCCATGGCGAAAAAAGCATTGACCAGTATGAGTACGACAATAAACAATAATTGGGAACCTAAATCACTTGAATCCATAAAATCTTATCTAGGTCATAATCCGACCTATCTTAATCTCCTTTTCTTCATCATATTTTTTCTATATTATCTTCTGATACATTGAGTACATTATAGCATACTGCCGGTGTTTTTTTTAGAGAATCCTTGAAATTGCAATAAGAATACCGATTTTTCCATGATCAAAGCTGAGCCCACCCTGGAGATATGCCGTATAGGGTTCTCTGATCGGTGCATCACAGGACAGTTCTATGGAAGCGCCTTGTATAAAGGCACCGGCTGCCATGATCACCTGGTCTTTATACCCCGGCATGTCCCAGGGTTCACAGGATGCATTGGAGTCCACTGGTGCGCCGTACTGTATCCCCTTGACGAAGTCAATCAGTTTGTCTTTATCCCTGAACGTGATGGCCTGAACAATATCCGTTCTTTTCACTTCCGCTTTCGGATGCACTTCAAATCCTGCCTGCTCCATGATTTTGGCGGCATAGATCGCTGTCTTCAGTGCTTCGATGGACACCTGCGGTGCCATGAAGAGTCCCTGGAAAAAGCTTCGCATAACACCGAATGTGGACCCTGTTTCTCCGCCCAATCCAGGAACGGTCAGTCTATAGGAGGAAAGATCCACCAGGTCGCCTCTTCCTGCGATATAGCCTCCTGTAGGAGATATGCCTCCCCCGGCGTTCTTGATGAGAGACCCTGCCACGATATCCGCACCGGCTTCAACGGGTTCACGATCTTCTATGAATTCTCCATAGCAGTTGTCCACGAAAATGATCACATCGGGGAATTCCACCCTGATTGCACGGATCGCCTCTTCGATTTCGCCGATGGTGAAGCTGTTTCTGGAGGCATATCCTTTGCTTCTCTGGATATGAAGCATTTTCACTTTCTGATCGGCTCTCAGGGTTTTCAGTACCGCATCGATATCAATCTGATTGTTACGCAGTTCGATTTCCTCATAGCTGATGCCGAAATCCTTCAGCGAACCGATGTTCCCATCCTCCTCCGTCTGATCAATGCCTATGACACCCAGAATGGTATCATAGGGTCGTCCCGTGATGGCAAGAAGAGTATCCCCCGGTCTCAGAATCCCATAGAGCACACTGGAGATGGCATGGGTGCCACTGACAAAATGGGGTCTCACCAGAGCCTTTTCCGCCTTGAATATTCTGGCATAGACCAGGTCCAGTGTATCTCTCCCGATATCCCCATACCCGTAGCCTGTGGTATTGGTGAAATGATAGTCGCTGATTCTCTCTTCCTGGAAGGCTTTAAGCACTTTAAACTGATTATACTCCCGTATGTTCTCGTATTCCCTGAACAGGGGCTCAACAGCTTCCATGGTGCGTTGGTGGAGCTCCAGCGCTGATGCGCTGATCTTATATTCATTCATCAGATATTCCTGAGATTTTCTATACATTCTTTTCTTCCTTTCACTTCTATAACTTTCTGTCTTCTCTCTGATTATCACTTACATACAATTGAACAGTATACCACATCTCATCATGGATTGAAATGTGTTTTGCAATCCATGAAAGAAACAGAAAGAAACAGTATAAATCCGTTCCAATGAAAAAGGCATACCTGAAATGGTAGTGCCTTCTCGAATCTACTCGTGATCTTCTTTTTCATCTTCCAGAATCAGAATGGGTTTTCCTGGTGTGATGGTTGTGACCGCATGCTTATAGACGAGCATCTGCTTGTCTTCGGTTTCCAGCACGATCACATAATTATCGAATCCCTTGACAATCCCCTTCAGCTGAAATCCATTGACCAGATGTATCGTTACAAGGGTCTTTGATTTCCGGGCCCCATTCAGGAATACGTCCTGAAAATTATTGATTACTTTACTCATATTCATTCCCCCCAAAATGTGAAGCATTGATGTATGATTGTATATGCTTTTGTTTCATTATAATACATTATTATGGTTCATTCTATTTATTTGATGCATTCTTCCATAATTTTCAGAATTTCCTCATCGGTGAGCTGATCCTTGTTCAGCTCTCTGGCAATATCATGATTTCTGAACCAGGTGAGCTGCCGCTTGGCATAATTTCTGGATCTCATTTTAACCAGCTCTACAGCTTCCTCCAGTGACATTTCCTCATCCAGATAACTGAGAAACTCCTTATATCCGATCCCTTTCATGGACACGAAATCCTTCGTGAGCCCAAGAGCCTTGAGTTTTTTCACTTCTTCAAGAAGCCCCATGCTCAGCATTTTTTCGACCCTTTCATCAATCCCCTTATACAGGCTCTCTCTGTCTTTATTGAGATAGAAGTAGTGGATGTCATATTTGGGATTCACTCTGGTGCTGTCTTTGAAACTGGAGAAGGGTTTTCCTGTCACCTTGTATACTTCAAGGGCGCGTATGACTCTTTTCAGGTTGTTGGGATGAATCCTCTCTGCGGAAACAGGATCCACCTCCTGAAGCATTTTATGCACATGGCTTTTCCCTTTCTCTTCTGCCAGCACCATCAGCTGATTTCTGGAAGCTTCGTCATTTCCACCCTCCGTGAAGGAGAGGTCCTTGATGACCGCATCAATATAAAGACCTGTGCCGCCCACCATGATGGGCACTTTCCCTCTGGACAGGATTTCATCGATGGCTTTTTCCGCCAGGACCTTGTAATTTGAGACTGTAAAAGAATCAAAGGGGGTCACGATGTCCAGCATATGATGCCGCACTCTTCTCGTTTCCTCCAGATCCGCCTTCGCAGAACCGATATCCATCCCCTTGTAGATCTGCATGGAATCGCAGGACACGATTTCTCCATGAATCCGTTCCGCCAGCTGCAGGGAGATTTCAGTTTTTCCCACACCCGTGGGGCCGGCGATAATGATTAAATCACTCATACTATTCTCCTAAACATTTTCTGCATATCTTTCTCTGTGAGCTTCACCAGTGTAGGTCGTCCATGTGGGCAGGTGAAGGGCTCACTGATGAAGCGCAGCTCATTGATGAGGTGTCTCATCTCCTCCATGGTCAGAGGCTCATAGGCCTTGATGGAAGCCTTGCACGCTGCAGTGGCAATCCTCAGATGCTTCACATCCTCCTTGTTGCCTTTTCCGAGATTTCTGATATTGTCCAGAATCTCATGAAGATAGAAAGATGCCTGCACTTTTCCAAGAAACAGAGGCACTTCGCGGATGGATATGCTGCGGTCGCCAAAGTCTTCCATGACAAATCCGGCTTCCTTGAGCACTTCACGATTCTCCAGATAGAGCTGATGGTCTTCCAGATCCAGATCCACGATTTCAGGAATAAGAAGCCCCTGGGATGCCACGGCACCCTCTCTGATTTCCGTCATGTACTTTTCGAAGTTGATTTTTTCATGGGCTGCATGCTGATCGAAAATATACAGTTCATCATGAATCTCGGTCAGTATGTAGGTATCTCTGAACTGACCGATGATTCTTGGCATGGGAAATTTCGCCGTCTTTGCCGAACTCTCATCGGAATCCTCTGGCCAGTATGCCTTCTTCATGGGACGTTCTTCTTCTCTGATCCTGATATCCAGCCCTGCATCGGATTCATAGCTTTTCGCTTCCTGATGCGACACTGTTTCACTATGCTCCTTCTTCTGAAACTCCTCTGCATTCACCGGCTTCATGGTATCCACCGGAATATCAATATAGACGGGAGCTGAGGCAGATGGATGCCGCAGCTGCACAAAAGACTCTTTCTCCTCTTCCTCTTCGATGGCGAAGGTATCTTTCAGACCTTCCCCCATGGCACTATGAATCGTCCCGAAAACACTCTTGAAAATGTGGCTTTCATCCTCGAATTTGATCTCTGCCTTCTGGGGATGAATGTTCACATCGATGATTTCCGGAAACACCTCGATGTTGATCACAAAGAACGGAAATCTGCTTACAGTGGCGAAGGACTTGAAGGCCTTCTCAGCCGCTGTGGTGATCACCTTGGACTGGACCAGTCTCTTGTTCACGAAGATGGTCTCGTGGGACCTGGACCCTCTTGAAATCTCCTCGTTGCCGATATACCCGAATACGCTGAAAGAATCGTAGTGATTCTCGAAATAGAAGAGATTCTCATAGACTTTCTTGTTGTATACCTGCCGAATCACATCCTTCTGATTCCCCGTACCGTAAGTTCTCAGAACCTCTTTCCCTTCCACCATGAGTCTGAAGGAGATCTGCGGATGGGCCATGGAAATCTTGGACACGATTTCCGAAATGATGGATCCTTCTCGGGATGGCGATTTCAGAAACTTCTTTCTTGCGGGTACGTTATAAAAGAGATCCCTTATTTCCATGAGTGTGCCCTGGTCCATGGGAGAAAACTTCTCATACCTGATTTCTCCACCTTCCACAAGGATTTCTCGTCCATCGTTGTCCACGGCTTTGGATCGCATGAGCACTCTGGAAACGGAAGAAATACTCGATAAGGCTTCCCCTCGGAATCCCATGGTCACGATGGAAAACAGATCATCCGCAGTTCTGATCTTACTGGTGGCATGGGGAAGAAAGGCACTGCGCATGTCCTCTTCCAGAATGCCTTCTCCGTTGTCCACGATTTTTATGAGTTTCTCTCCACCTTCCAGAATCTCAACATAGATCTCCGTCGCTTTCGCATCAATGGAGTTTTCAATGAGCTCCTTGACCACGGAAGCTGGTCTTTCCACCACTTCCCCCGCAGCGATTTTATTGAAGGTGTCTTTCGACAGAATGTTGATTTTACCCATCAGTTCAACTCCTTCGCTTCTGTATGGATTTCATGAAGAATCTTTAGTGCCTCCATGGGTGTGATGTTCAGTACATCCAGTGATTTCAGTTTGTCGAGCATCAGTTCCTTCTCATAATCAAATAGCCCGATCTGCAGTGTCTCCTTCTCTTCCTTGACACTGCTGATTCCTTTTATCACCTTGGCATCCTTCTTCTCCAGTTTCCCTAGAATCTCCTTTGCTCTGCCCAGAAGATTTTTAGGCAGGCCTGCAAGTCTTGCCACTTCAATCCCATAGGATTCATCTGCTCCGCCGGGTACGATCTTTCTCAGAAACGCGATGCTTTTTCCCACTTCCTTCACCAGAACGGAATAGTTCTTCACGCCTTCCAGTTCCCCTTCCAGCACGGTAAGCTCGTGATAATGCGTCGCAAAAAGGGTCTTGGCTCCTGGAATCGCCTTCAGAATATGTTCTATGACAGCCCAGGCAATGGATAATCCGTCATAAGTACTGGTGCCTCTGCCCACTTCATCCAGAATAATCAGCGAACTGCCTGTGGCATTCATGAGAATATCCGAAACCTCACTCATCTCCACCATGAAGGTGGATTTGCCTCCAGCCAGATCATCGGATGCTCCGATTCTTGTGAAAATCCGGTCTGAAATGGGCAGACTAGCCGATTTCGCTGGAACAAAGGACCCGATCTGAGCCATGAGACTGATCAGTGCAGCCTGTCTCATATAGGTGGATTTACCTGCCATGTTCGGACCCGTTATGATGAGAAATCTTTCATTCATCTGGTTCATGGTCAGGTCGTTGGAGACGAACTCCCCTTTCTGCATCATCTTCTCCACCACAGGGTGTCTTCCCTCCGTGATGGAG
This sequence comes from Proteiniclasticum aestuarii, assembly GCF_017368455.1. Classification (GTDB taxonomy): domain Bacteria; phylum Bacillota; class Clostridia; order Clostridiales; family Clostridiaceae; genus Proteiniclasticum; species Proteiniclasticum aestuarii. The sequence goes on from NZ_JAFNJU010000001.1 coordinate 84,809, forward strand.
ATTCCGCCATCCTCGTTCATATGAGGCTTCACGTAGCTGTTGTCCCTGGCTACTTTCGCCAGGCACTGATAACAGTCCACATCCGCAATGATTCTCGCAGTCTGTTTCAGCCTTTCGATCTCCATCTCGATGGAGCTTCTAATTTCTCCGAAGACTCTGTATTCAAGGGCTGCAAGCTTTTCTTCCGCACCCAGTATCTTGTCCTCTATGAGTTTAAGTTCTTCGGTGATGAATCTCTCCGCATTGGCCAGTGTCTGTTTTCTGATGTATCTGCCTTCAGGTATGCTGCTGTAATTTGATTTAGAGATTTCGATATAATATCCGAACACTTTGTTGTATCCGACTTTCAGAGATTTGATTCCTGTGAACTCTCTTTCCTTCTGTTCCATCTCCGCAATCCATTTCTTTCCATTGATCCGGATGTCGCGAAGTTCCTCGATTTCCTCATTGTAGGAGCTTCTGATGATTCCCCCATCCTTCATGGACATGGGCGCATCCTCTTCGATGCTCTCCTCAAGGAGCGTATGAATATCCCTCAGCGTGTCGAACTTGGCGACGAGCCTTGACAGCTCGCCATAGTCGATTCTGGCAAGGAGCTCTTTTATGGCTGGTAGATTCCCCAGCGACTTCTTCAGAGTCAGCATCTCTTTCGGGTTCACGGACTTCAAAGCGATTTTCGATACAATTCGCTCAATATCGAAAACCCCTTTCAGCGCTTCCCTCAGATCCTCCAGGAGATTGATGTTGCTGTATACCGCTTCTACCGCGTCCAGCCTTCTTGCAATCATCTCTCTGTTCACAAGAGGGGCTTCCACCCATCTTCTCAGATTTCTTGACCCCATGGCTGTGGACGTGTCATCCAGCACCCAGAGAAGACTGCCCCGTTTCCCCTTATCCACGATATTCTCCGTCAGCTCCAGATTGCGTTTGGTGTTCACATCAAGGGTCATGCTGTCATTGGTATTGTAGATCTCAAGATGAGTCAGATTGGTCAGTGCGGTCTTCTGGGTTTCTTCAAGGTAGGCAAGAAGCAGACTGGAGGCGGAAGCCACCACTCTATTGTAGCCTCCAGACAGACTCTTGAAATAACTCTGGACAGCACTCTTGTCCACAGCATCTTCCATTTCACGAATGTTTATGAGAATGTTCCATTTATCCTGTATGTGATCACTGATCACAGGGTCAGAAACCACCACTTCCGCAGGAGAGAACTTGCTGATTTCGTTATCCAGAAGCACCAGGCTTTTCTCGATGAAAGTCCCCTGAAACTCTCCAGTGGAAATATCACAGAAAGCGAGACCATACCGATCTCCTGTATCGGTCACCGCCATGATATAGTTGTTTCGCCGGTTGTCCATGAAATTCTCATCAAGCATTGTACCCGGAGTGATGATCTTCACCACATCCCGCTTCACGATTCCTTTGGCTTCCTTGGGGTCCTCCACCTGTTCACAGATCCCGACTTTATACCCTTTTCTGATCAGTTTCCCTATATAACCATTGGCTGCATGATAAGGTATGCCGCACATGGGCGCCCTTTCTTCCAGGCCGCAGTCTCTACCGGTAAGAACCAGTTCCAGTTCTTTTGAAGCCAGTTCCGCATCATCAAAGAACATCTCATAAAAGTCACCCAGTCTGTAAAACAAGATGCAATCCTTATAATTCTCTTTGATGGAAAAGTACTGCTGCATCATTGGTGTTAATCCCATAGTATTCATTCCTCCGTAAACTCATCTACTTATCAGTATACCAAAAGCGTCTTAAATTTTCTTGCGTTAATTCCAGTATAGAGAAAAACACCCTCTATTCATATCAAGAGGATGTTCAGATTCATCTGATTGCCTGGTTACAGCTGATTCTCCAGCATCTCTCCCATCAGGCTGAAAGATCTGGCCTTTGTGATCAGTACCTTTACAAGTTTTCCTGTCAGGGATTCATCGCCAGGGAAATTCACCGTTTTTCCAGTTCTTGTTCTTCCCTGCACGTATTCTTCGTTGTTTTTACTCTTCCCCTCTACCAGCACTTCTACGATCTGATCCTGGTAAGTCTTGTTGATGGCGATGGCATTCCGGTTCACAGCCTCCACCAGTCGATTGAATCTTTCATGCTTGACTTCCTCTGGAATCTGTTCCTTCATGCGATCTGCCGGAGTATATTTTCTTCTGGAGTAGATGAAGGTGTAAGCGGAATCATACTTCACTTCCTCCACCAGCTTCAATGTCTCTTCAAAGTCTTCCTCTGTTTCACCAGGAAAGCCCACAATGATATCCGTTGACAGGGCTACACCAGGAATCTCTCTCTTGATGTCTTCCATGATGCGCATATAGTCCTCACGGGTGTAGCTTCTGTTCATTCTCTTCAGAAGTGACGTGGATCCGCTCTGCACTGGCAGGTGAATCTGCTCTACGACTTTGTCGCATTCCTTGACAGCCTTGATCACATCCATATGAAGATCCTTCGGATGGGGCGTCATGAAGCGTATCCGTTCCAGTCCTTCCACCTCATTCACCATTCTGAGCAGCTGAGCAAAGCTTACTTCTTTCTCCAGATTGATGCCATAGGAGTTCACGTTCTGACCTAGAAGAGTCACCTCCTTATAGCCTTTGGACACCAGAGTCCTGATTTCATCCAGAATGTCTTCCGGTTTTCTGGACCTCTCTCTTCCTCGTACATAGGGCACCACGCAGTAGGTGCAGAAATTGTTGCAGCCATACATGATGGTCACAAAGGCTTTCACCTCAGAATCTCTCACAATGGGAATGCCTTCGATGATCTCTGTTTCCTTCTCGTAGATCTCGCAGATCTGAGCATTCTCAGCCTTTGCCCGCTCCAGATATTCAGGAAACTTATGAGCATTGTGGGTACCGAAAACAATGTCCACATGTCTATACTTCTTCAGAATCTCTTCCGGCATCCCCTTCTGCTGCATCATACAGCCACACACCGCTAAAATCAGGTCCGGATTGTTCTTTTTCATGGCCTTCAGCGCGCCCAGATTACCGTACACCTTCAGCTCAGCATTTTCTCTGACAGCGCATGTATTGAAGATGATCACATCCGCCTTGTCACGGAACAGCGTTTCCTCGTAATCCATGTTCTTGAGCATGCCAGCCAGTTTCTCCGAATCTTCCTCATTCATCTGACATCCCCAGGTCTCGATAAGATATTTCTTTTTCAACTCTCATTTCTCCTTTAATACTCTATATCAACGGATTACCTGCTTTGGTAATCCTCCTCTTCTTGCACAGCATTTCTATTATAGCGAATATAACAAATAAATAAAAGTATCTGTTCTAATTCCATTCATTAATAAAAGTAAGTTATTTCAGCTAATAATTCATCAAATTACATTGAATTGTGCTGATTGCTGATACATTGTTAATGTTGTATCATTATTGAAGAATTTTTTGTAAACGTTTATACTTAATCTGTAATTATAATGGGGGTGGAATATGAAAATAGAATTTTCAGAACGCGCAAAAAGAATAAAGGCTTCGGAAATCCGAGAGCTTCTGAAACTCACCGTGCAACCGGAAATCATCTCATTTGCCGGTGGTCTGCCAGCTGCAGAACTCTTTCCTCTGGAACAGATCGCAGAAGTAGCCGGTGATGTTGTATTGAAGGAAGGCAAAGCGGCTCTGCAGTACAGTCCTACAGAAGGATTGAAGAGATTGAGAGAGATCATTATCGCCCAGAGGCTGAACCCTATCCATATCGAAGCTACACTGGATGAGATTTCGATCACATCAGGTTCACAGCAGGCACTGGATTTCACCGGTAAGATGTTCATCAATGAAGGAGATACGGTCATTGTGGAATCTCCTACCTACCTCGGTGCACTTAATGCTTTTCTGGCATACAATCCGAATTATGTGGAAATACCACTGCAGGAAGACGGAATGGATATGGATAAACTGGAAGAGGTGCTCGAGAGTGGTGTGAAACCGAAGTTCATCTATACTATACCCGATTATCAGAATCCATCCGGAATCACCATGTCAGAAGAGAAAAGAAGAAGGCTCATAGATATTGCGAATAAGTACGATCTCATCATTGTGGAGGATTCTCCCTATGCTGAACTCTGTTTTGACGGAAAGCAGCTGGATCCCATAAAATCCCTTGATACTGAAGGCCGTGTAATCTATATGGGCACGTATTCCAAAACCTTCACGCCTGGTCTTAGAATCGGTTGGGTTGTAGGGAATCCCACCATCATCAATAAATTCATTCAGGTAAAACAGGGAGCGGACCTTCAGACTTCCTCCATCGATCAGAGAATCGCTGCAGAGTATATGTCCAGATACGATCTGAATGAACATATCCGGATGATCATCGACGTATACTCGAAGCGAAGAGATGTGATGCTTGATACGATGAAGAAAACTTTCCATAAGGACATCACCTTCACAGAATCCACAGGAGGACTTTTCACCTGGGTAAATGTGAGAAAAGACATCGACACCAAGGAGCTTATGCAGGAAGCACTAAAAGAAAATGTTGCATTCGTGCCAGGCGCATCTTTCTTCGCCTCAAGCGGCCACAACAACTATATGAGACTGAACTATTCCTGTATGCCTGAAGATAAGATCAGAGTTGGAATAGAGCGATTAGCCAAAGTGCTTAATAAATACTACGAATAAGTGTATAATTAACTATGGTGGCAGACATCAGACAAAAAGTTCTGCCCCATAATTTAATATTAATAAAAATGCAACCTAAACTTGAAATGAGGTAAGACGAATGAAACTATCCAATCGAATCAACAACATGAAATTTTCTCCAATCAGAAAACTATCTCCTTATGCTGAAGATGCTCGCAGCAAAGGTCTGCGCGTTCTAGGACTGAATATCGGACAGCCGGATATTGAAACGCCTCCACAGTTTTTTGACGCCCTCGGAAGCTATGACAGCAAAGTGCTGAAATACTCGGAATCCAGAGGAGAAACTGTTCTTATCGATTCATTTATCAAGTACTATAAGGATTTCGACGTGGAATTCAATCGTAAAGACATGATCATCACCAATGGCGGATCGGAAGGACTCCATTTCGCATTATATGCCACATGCAATCCCGATGACGAAGTCATTGTACCAGAACCATTCTACACCAATTACTCTTCCTTCACAGATATCGCCGGGTGTAAGGTCAAGCCCCTTACCACCTATGGAGAAGATGGCTTCCATCTTCCAGGTAAGGAGAAGTTTGAGGAGATCATCACAGAGAAAACTCGTGCGATCCTGATCTCCAATCCGTCCAATCCAACTGGCGCAGTGTATACGCGAGAAGAAATTGAAATGCTTGCACAACTCTGCCTGGAACATGACCTGTTCCTGATATCCGATGAAGTGTATCGTGAATTCGTGTATGATGGAGAGAAGGCCTATTCCCCTCTGAAAATCGAAGAAATCCAGCAGCATGTAATCCTCATTGATTCCATCAGCAAGCGATACAGCGCATGTGGAGCCAGAATAGGACTCATAGCATCAAAGAACGAAGAAATCATAAACTCTGTCATGAAGATGGCACAGGCAAGACTATGCGTGCCTACACTGGAACAGATCGCAGCTGCATCCTTGTATGCGACTCCGCAGTCCTATTTCGATGAAGTGAAAGAAGAATACCAGGCAAGAAGAGATGTTCTCTTTGAAGGAGTTTCCGCCATCGAAGGCGTTCAGGTGAAGAAACCTGCCGGTGCCTTTTATATGATGATCAGACTGCCAATCAAAAGCGCAGAAAACTTCTGTAAATGGATGCTGACAGATTTCAGCTATAAAGATACAACACTTATGATGGCTCCTGCTGAAGGGTTCTACTTTACAGAAGGTCTGGGTGTGAATGAAGTCAGACTTTCCTACTGCATCAACATTGAGGATCTGAAGCTTGGCGTAGAAATACTCGAACTTGGGCTGAAAGAGTATAAAAAGACACAGGAGTAAAGATATAGAATAAATATAAAACAGACAGTAGCATATACTGTCTGTTTTATATTGCCTGATTCATTTAAAGTAGTACAGCCAGGAGCAGTTACTCTGCTTGTCCTTGAATCCCACTGTCTTATATAGGTTTACAGCCTTATCGTTCTGTTCATTGACATCCAGATACAGTTCTTTTATGCCAAATTCTCTTCCTTTTAAGAGAAGTTGAATCAGAAAATCCTTCGATAATTTTTTCCCTCGAAATTCAGGGACAATCCCGAAATTCACGAGGAAGTAGCTGTTCTCGCTTTTGTTGATCTGACCGTATCCGATGTACTGATCCTCATAGAGATAAAAATAGCTCAGCTCAGGAATATAGGTTTTTTTAGAGATTTCAATGAGGATGTCCGCTGAATTGATAGGCAGCCTGTATTTGTTGTCGAATATGCGATTCTGGATATCCACTCTTGCTCGGATGTCTTCAATCTGAAACTTCTTCATTGTGACTGGCGCCGCTTTCATCGTCAGGTCATTCAGATTCATATGCATTCTTTTAACGCCTCTTCTCATGTTGAAGTTCAGAAGAGAAAGAATATGATCATTATCTTCATTTCTGACTACGATATACTCAAATTGATGTATATCCAGATGCTGAGGCAGACTGTCTCTGAAAACTTCCATCACATCCTCCAGCGGAATCTGGTCCAGCTTTTCCCTATCCGCCAATGGGATGATACTTCTGATCCTGACATTATAACTTCTGGTTTCAGACCAGATCAGAAAAATCGGCTCATTCTGGTAAGTGATGATTCTGGTTCCAGCTCGATACTGAATCTTATTGAACAATGAACTTTTACGATACAAACCATACAAGTTTTCGTTGAGTTCATTGAACTTGTCATACTCCAACAGCTGATTTCTGTATGTCTGCAAATCCTTGGCTTTGAATTGTTCTGATAAAACCATAACTTACTCCTAGTTCACGATTTTAATACACGTATGCATATTATATCATATCCAACAGCATCGAATCACAGAGATTTATCTCAGAGAACGTATTCTTCGCTTCAGCATGTTATGAAGAAGGATTGCAGCAGCGCCACCAGCTAAGGCAGTAATGAGCTGAGGCAATCCCATGGTAATCGCCAGTTTGTCCTTCACAGGGTCTGGAATTCCAAGGGCAAAGAGACTGATCAGCTGCGTTGCACTGAAATAAAGAAAGAGAAATTTCACTATACTTGCACTAAGCACTCCGATGATATCAAGATTTTTTCTGTTCCTGAATATGGAAAATATAATTACATACAGCAGATTTCCTGCAGCAATAAATGGAATAAACGGTGCCATTGGTGGTGCCAGCACATTGGAAAAGAATGCGAGGACAGGAGTCAGCAGGCCTACAAGCATTGCCCATTTCACCCCGGAGAAATATACGGTCAGAAGGAGCATTGCATTGACCATGGGGCCTACAAAAAACTGATTGATCTGTGGAACATTCTTCCCGAGAATCTGTATGATGACAACCAGTGTCAGTAATAGAGCGCTGATGATCATGTTGGTTGTTTCTTTTGAAGTATTCATTTGTGCCTCGCCTCCAGAGATTTTTAATCATGATAATACTTTAATACTTTTTAGTCAAATAAACCAAGGATTTTTCTGCTTCCTCAACTAAAAAAAGTCTCAGGAAAATCCTGAGACTTTTAACAGACTATTCTATAGCTTTGATGCTTAATGATACTTTCTTGTTTTCTTCAGATGAATCCAGAATCTTGACTTTAATCGTTTCACCGATGGTCAGAACTTCTGAAGGTGATTCCACTCTCTGATGGGATAGCTGTGAGATATGAGCAAGTCCATCCACGCCAGGTTCAAGTTCAATGAATGCACCGAAATCTGTAAATCTGACTACTTTACCCAATACTACGCTTCCTTCAGGGTACTTCTCTTCGATTCTGTTCCATGGATTCTCAGCCAAAGCCTTAAGACTCAGTGATAATCTCTTTCTTTCATTGTCCAGAGCGATGATTTTAACCTTTAGCTCATCACCGACCTTGAGCACATCGCTTGGTTTTCCAACCTTGCCATATGAAATTTCTGAAACGTGAAGAAGTCCATCCACTCCATTTACATTAACAAATGCTCCGAAGTCTGTAAGTCTTTCAACTGTTCCTTCAAGAACCTGATCCACTTCAAAATTCTCCCAGGCAGCAGCTTCCTGTAGCTGTCTGTCTTCCTGGAGCTTCTTACGTCTTGAAGCCACAATTCTTGTTGAGCCTCTCTTCTCTTCAATTTCAATGATATTTACATCCAGATCCTGATCTCTGTATACTGAAAGATCTCTAACAGAATGCAGTTCAAGATGTGATGCTGGGATGAAGACTCTCTGGCCTAAGTATGTTGCAACAACACCACCCTTAACATCATTCTTCACTTTAACCTTAATGGTTTCATTGTTTTCAAATGCTGCTCTTAAATCTTTGAGCGCTTCTTCTCTATGCATTTCTACCATAGATAGGATAAAGAATGAATCATTCTCCTGCGGTCTTCTGATCACTTTGGCTTCGATCTCCTGTCCTAATTCAAGAACATCTGTAAGATTTCCTTCAGAATCTGTAGTAGCTTCTTCGATGACCAGTTTTCCGTCATGGCTAGCGCCTACTAATGCAACTATAGCTTCTTTATCATCAAGCTGAATGATTTTTCCCTTTATGATCTGGCCGATTCTCACTGGCTTGTCATAAAGATCCATTAAATCCTGCATTGACATTTCATTTTCGTTGTTTTCGATGTTGTTGTTATCCATCATAAGTTTTCCATTGCCTCCTTAATTATCCATTCTGGTGTGGATGCACCTGCAGTTATCCCTACTTTCACTGCATATTTAATTTTTCCCTTAATCGCTTCCAGATCCTTCGCGTTTTCAATGTGAAATGTCAGGTCGCAATTTCTTTTGCAAATTTCGTAGAGTTTTGTTGTGTTAGAACTGGATTTTCCTCCTATAACAATCATCGCATCGACTTCTCGGGAAAGTTCTTCAGCAGACTTCTGTCTGTCCTCCGTCGCTTTGCAGATTGTATTGAAAGCGATAAATTCCTTGGAAGTGCCAGCAATATTGTTTATGAGCTTAATCCAGTTGGCTTGTTTTTCCGTAGTCTGGGCAACTACGCAAACCTTGCCTTTCAGAGGACTGTCCAAAATCCCGGTTTTTGTGATATAAGCACTGTTTTCACAGTAACCGTTGATTCCGATGACTTCTGGATGGTTCTCGTCGCCTAGAATTACGATTTTATACCCTTCACCGTGGTACTTTCTGACTTTCTTCTGAATATTTATAACAAAAGGACAAGTTAAATCTATGATTTCCACTTTTCTTGCCTTTAGTTCATCATAGACCTTCATGGAAACTCCATGAGTTCTAATTATGACTGTGTCCTGTTCACTGAGTGAAGGAATTTCATCAATCGAAATCTCGTTGATTCCTTTTTCAGTGAGTTTTTTTGTCACGTCAGTATTATGGATCAGTGGCCCCAATGTGACAATTCTTCCAGCAGAATTGATAAAGCCGAATGATTCATGAACTGCACGTTCCACTCCAAAACAGAAGCCGGAGTTCTTTGCACGAATTACTTCTCTCATTTCTCTCCTATACCTGTACAATTGTCTTCACATACCAAATTATAACACAAATAGTGAAGTGATAAAAAGACTCTTCACTAGTTGTTCCCGTTATTCATAAAAAGTACAAATACAAAAACAATCACACATAAACGTTACCTTAAATATTATACTCTATTTTAGTTTTTTTAGCTACATTTTCTGTCTATATAGTAGGCGATATCCACTTTCCTGATTATAGTTTTTTCTCCAGGTCCGGTCTGAGTGATTTAGCCGTTCTCAAATAGACAGGATATACATCAATATCATCATCATAATGGATAAGAACACGAATGCATAATGGCAGAGCCCCCTTCACATTCATTTCCTGAAAATGAAGAATCGCCACATCATGAATACCCAATCCTTCACGCATAAATCTTCCTGGATAGGCACTCATAATATCTGACGTGGCAGTGAAAAGTACCGAAACCATTTTCTTCTGATTCAGATGGTTTCTGCTGATGATCTCACTCAACAGTTCAATTGTGGCATCCTTGACCTGTTCAGGTGTATCCTCTGTGATTGTTATTGCTCCTCGTATGGCAATCATAGGCTTTCACCTGCCAGTGATCCTGTTGAAAATGCGATCTGCAGATTGTATCCCCCAGTCACTGCATCCACATCGATTATTTCTCCCGCAAAGGATACGTTCGAGACGATCTTTGACTTCATCGTACTTGGATCGATTTCCGTGACCTTCACCCCACCTCTTGTAATGATTGCCTCATTGATCGATTTGGTTCCATTGATATGCACTGCAAAATTTTTCAGGAGTCTAGCAAGATTCATCCTTTCCTCCTTTGTGATGCTGTTGCACTTCTTATCCGGATCTATACCTGATAATTCCACAATCACAGGGATCAGTTTGGATGGAAGAAGATCAGTCAGGGAGTTCTTATAATCCTTGTTCTGATACTTCACGAAATCCCGTTGAAGCCTGCTGTCCAGTTCCTTCAGATCCAGCCCCGGTTTGAAATCGATACTTCCTGTTGCATCCCCGCCCTTATAGTAAGCCGATGCGGAAAGTACCAGTGGTCCACTGACACCAAAATGAGTAAACAGCATTTCACCTATTTCGGTAAACAGCTCCTTCTTCCCTTCTTTCAGCGTAAATCTGACATTCTTCAGGCTTAATCCCTGAAGTTCTTTAGGAAAGCCTTCTCTTAAAACCAGTGGAATAAGAGAAGGTTTCAATGGAGTAATGGTATGCCCTGCTTTCTCGATGAGCTTATGAAGGCTTCCATCGGAACCCGTGCCATAATAAGAACTCCCTCCTCCAGCAAAGATATACCAGTCGGCTGTGAACGTCCCCTTGTCTGTAACAAGTGAGCGGATCGTATTCCCTTCCAGAACCACATCCACAACTCTTGTGTGAAGACGCACGTCAACTTTCCGCTCATATAGTTCTTTTCGTAGCACTTCGATGACATCGTAGGATTTATCGGAAACCGGGAATACTCTGTTTCCTCTTTCCACTTTCAGAGGCAATCCTTTAGCCTGAAGAAAACTCATCAGATGTTCATTGGTAAAAGTGTAGAGAGCACTATACAGAAATTCCCTGTTTCTGGGTATGAACTCAAAAAAATCACTGATGTCCCTGCTGTTTGTCACATTGCATCTGCCTTTCCCCGTAATAAATAGCTTCTTACCGAGTTTCTCATTCCTTTCCAGAAGCACCACATGATGATTTTTCCCTGCTGCTTTTATCGCAGCCATCATCCCGGCAGGTCCACCACCAATAACCAGTACATTCATATATTCACGTCCTTATGGAATCAGGTTCACCCGATTCTCCTGTAATCTTCTTCCATAATAGATTAAAGGCCTGCATGTATGCAAGCCTTTAATGATAAAGTTTATTCTATTAGTAACGTCCCTGTGCCACCATGGCTTTTGCCACTTTGTCAAATCCTGCGATATTCGCACCAGCTACAAGATTGTATCCGAATCCGTAGAACTCGGCAGCATCCTTAGCATTCTTGTGGATATTCTTCATGATCTGATGCAGCTTAGCATCTACTTCTTCTTCTGTCCAGGATAGTCTCATACTGTTCTGGGACATTTCAAGCGCTGATACGGAAACGCCACCGGCATTTGCAGCCTTGGATGGACCGACAATCAGTCCCTTTTCAAGGAAATAGGACACCGCTTCATTGGTGCAAGGCATATTCGCGCCTTCACAGACATACTTGATGTCATTATCAACAATCATTTTTGCATGTTCGATGTGGATATCATTCTGAGTTGCACATGGCATGATGATATCTACTTTTCTACCCCATGGTTTTTCACCTGCAAAGAATTCTACTCCGAACTTATCAGCGTAATCCTTCACCTTGTCTCTTCCAGAGTTTCTCATTTCCACCAGGTAGTTGATCTTTTCTTCTGTCGTAACACCTTCTGGATCATAAATGTATCCATCTGGACCTGACAGCGTTACAACTTTCGCACCTAATTCAGTAGCCTTCTTGCAGACACCCCATGTAACATTTCCGAATCCTGAAGAAGCAATGGTCTTGCCAACCATCGTATCATTATTGTGCAAGAGAATTTCATTACAGAAATAAACAATACCGAATCCGGTTGCTTCAGGTCTGATGAGTGACCCACCATAAGGAATACCCTTACCAGTGAATACGCCATTCTCAAAAGCACCTCTGATTCTTCTGTACTGTCCGAAAAGGTATCCGATTTCTCTAGCACCAACTCCGATGTCCCCAGCTGGAACGTCCACGTTGGGTCCGATATGTCTGTATAGCTCTGTCATAAAGCTCTGACAGAATCTAAGGATTTCGCTGTCTGATTTTCCTCTAGGGTCGAAATCTGATCCACCCTTACCTCCACCTATTGGAAGTCCTGTGAGTGAATTTTTGAATGTCTGCTCGAATCCCAGGAATTTCATAATGGAAAGATTTACAGATGGATGAAATCTAAGTCCACCTTTGTAAGGTCCGATGGCTCCGTTGAACTGAACTCTGAATCCTCTGTTCACATGCACACCACCGTTGTCATCTTCCCAGGAAACCTTAAACATGATCTGTCTTTCTGGCTCTACAATTCTACCTAACAGATTCTTTTCCATATACTCTGGGTATTTTTCAAGAACAGGCTTAAGAGTTGGAAGAACTTCTTCAACAGTTTGAATGAATTCTGGTTCATGAGCATTTTTCTCTCTGACATCATTCATTACCTTTTCAATGTACTCAGTGGAACTTAACATTGTCTTTAGCATTTTTTACCCCCAAATTTCTTTTACCGTAAAAGTATTTGTTTTTTATACGTTACATGTCTATTTTACAATGAAATATCGGGTTTTTCATCCCTTTAATGAACTTTACTAACTTATTATAAAAACCTTTACATCCTTAAAGATAGTTCCGGTTTTTCCTGAATTTATTTAAGAAAAACCTTTTCTGCTAAAGTTTTCAGGCAAAATCAATATTTTGTCAAAACTGTAACGAATATATATTCATTCAATATTAGCGATATCTATCAGAGCAAACACGCCAAATCGGTAGGTGGCTAATTGAAAATATCATGTTTTTTCCATATTTCTTCCAGGGTTCCAAAAATTTCTCCCACATGTTCCTTTCTTTTCATTCCTACTGAAACGATCACTGCATTGATCACGCTTAGTGGGGCCACCAGTGAATCCACAAAACTAGCCATGTTGCTTTGGGCAATCAGACTGTAATCCGCTCTGGAAGCAAGTGGAGAGAGGAGACTGTCCGTGATGACTCCAACCTTTGCTCCTCTGGTTTTCGCAAAGTCCAGTGCTTCAATGGTTTTCTGGGAATACCTTGGAAAGCCAATGCCGATGACCAGGTCCTGTTCCCCTAATTTGATCATCTGCTCAAAAATATCGCTGTATCCCTGATGCACAGAGCGTACATTGTCCAGAAAAAGATTCAGATAGAATGCCAGAAAGTCCGCTAGGGTGTTGGAACTTCTAAGACCGATGATGTAGATATTCTTTGCATCAAATATTGCATTGATCAGTTCTTCAAATGTTCGATCGTTGATTTTCTCTAATGTTGCACGGATGTTTTCCATATCAGCCTTCAATACACCTTTCAACGCGTTTTCCGGATTCACAAGACTGTTTGTCAGCTCCAGTCTCTGAACTGTAGTAAGCTTTACCTTAACGATATCCTGCAGTGATTTCTGAAGCTCAGGATATCCTTCATAACCCAATTCATTGGCAAATCTCACGACAGTGGATTCACTGACCCCCACACTTTCTCCAAGCTTTGATGCCGTCATGAACGCTGCTTTATCGTAATGTTTCAGAATAAATTCTGCAATCAGTTTCTGTCCTTTGCTGAGTTTTGCGTATCTGCTTTGTATGATCCGCATCAGATCGTCTCTATTGCCTTCCATTCTCCATCCTCCAAAATAGTATCGTTAAGTTTATTATATCCTCTTGAACATATATTGTGTAATTTTTTATGTAGCAGGGCTTTTTTTATAAGCACACTGTGCGATTTAGTTTACAATAATATTTATATCATAATAATTATTATGTTAACTTCTTTTGTGGATTATTTTAAAAAAAAAGAGCATAAGCGCAGCATTACAATAATAATCTGCTTCATGCTCCTCAAAAACTATAATCTTATATTTTTCAATTCATTTTTCAGAAAGAGAATCACTTTCTCCAACTCATCTATATTTTCTGTCAATGTTTTGATTTCAGTGGTAAAGCTTGTTACATTTGCACTCATTTCCTGAGAGGATGCCGAATTTTCTTCAGCGATGGCTGCCAATTTATGAACATTAACAAAGACATCATTGATTCTTGAGGTCTCTGCGGAAAGTTTTACTGATATATCTGAAATGGATTCCGTCACGCTGTTGATGCTTGTCACAGCTTCCTTACTTTCTGATGTGACTTTTTCCATTGTATGTGTGCCATTGTTTAGTTCAATATATTGTCTGTTTACTTGATCAACCATTTCATTTACCCCTACTACAAATTCATTGAGGTTATCGTTGATGGTACTCACAGCTTCTCTTGAATCTTCTGCAAGCTTTCGGATTTCCTCAGCCACTACACTGAATCCTCTACCCATCTCTCCTGCTCTTGCTGCTTCAATGGATGCATTCAGCGCAAGAAGGTTAGTCTGTTCTGCGATACTTTCCACAGTACTCACAATGATTTTAATATCCTGTACTCTGCTGCCCAGTTCCTTTCCACGTATGTTAACTGCTGAGAAATTATTTTTCATGAGATTCATAGCTGCAAATACATTCTCAAGATTGCTGAAGGAGATTTCTATCTGCTTTGCTGCTTCTTCCAGTCTCTTTTTACCTTCCAACTCTTTTGTACTGATCTGATTCAGAATTTCAATATTCTGGGATAGAATAGCAACAGATTCTTCGGTTTCAGAAGCCTGATGGCTTGCTCCTTCTGCAACTTCTTCCACAGAAGACGCAATCAGCCCTGAAACATCACTGAGTTTCTTTGCCACCTCAGAAAATTTTTCCGTATAGGAATACAAATCATCTACACTTCCTCTGTAGTAGGTAAATTCTTCACGCAACGCAGCTTTCATCTTTGTACTTTCAGTGGAAAGGGATTCCATCTTATCTCCCGTGAGTACATTCACGTCTTCTGAAAGATTAAGCGATCGAATCTCTTGTAGTTCACTTTCAATATCGTGTACAGGTTTTAAAAGCAGACTGCTTACAAGATAAGCAGAGATAAATATTACTGATGGAACAGCCACTACTGTCAATAGGTTCTCCGCACCAGAGATCTGCAGTTGCATGATCATACTTAGAGCTGTCGGTATCAGCGCAATCTTCACGCTGATTGAACTGATGAACCCAAAGCTAAGCATTTTGGAAACCTTATATTTGCGGATTTTCTTAGGGGTTTTGTTAAATTTCAGATGAATCTTTACCACATGTGTATCCTGTTCCATGTATTCCTTCAGAATCTGTGCTTCTATTTTTTCATTAAAGAATTCTCCTACTCCTTCAATCAATCCCATAAGATAATGCTGTAGACCCCTGGTGGATTTATAGACCATGATGAAGTTCTTATCATCCATGGGTTCCGGAATCAGTCTTGGAGGTTTGGCTCCAGGTATCATCTTCGTCAGTTGGGCATGAACTTTATCCATGAGCATCAGAAATCCCATGGCAGTATTGGTCTCAAAATAGGATGGAAACCAATCGTGAAAGGATTGTACATTGTTTCTACCGATTACTTGCCATAATTCTTCACTTGTAAGATTATTCTTCTTCGCAAATGATTCGATGATACCTTTGATTCTGGCATCATCGACTTCTTCCAAAGGTGATATGATTCGATGAGGATCCCATCCGTTGGCAACTAGGACATCCTCCTTTATTTTCGTTCCGTATAATTTCTCAATGGTATTAAGCCATATGTTTACTACTGTACCCTTCATTTAGTGCTCCTTTTCTGTCTATCCTTATAGTTTTCCACTTAAATATAGTCGGATGATTCTGATCAAAATTAAGCTAAAACCTGATTAATCTGGAACTTAATCAAAAGCATTGATTATTTTAATATGATTTTCACATTTATCTGATATAAATTGATAAAGAACATCTGGCTCTAATGAAGTTCTTCACTGAGCCAATGAAAGGAGGGTACATCTGATGGATGTATTCAAAGAAGAACTTGACCATCGTCTACTCATAGAAACATCCCTGGAGGATATTGCAGAGTCTTCTGGAAATCCATTTGAGAATCTGGATAAAGTAACCCTATTTGAGAAACTTGTTCATGAAAAAGATGCGAAAAGAATCATAGAAAGATTCATGAAGAAGATCGAGCCCTTCAGAAACAGGCTGACTGATGATATGACACAGGAAGAAAAAGAGGAAATCCGATTTCTATTTCTGGAGCTGACGGAAGAGATGGATAAGAAGAAAATCTTCTTTGATGAACCTTTCCTGGGCTCATTCATCAGAAAAGGCTACCTGAAATCCACTGAATCCTTCTTCAGCAAGGCTCAAGAACATGACAGTTCCCTGAACTTCACAGATCTATTTCAGGCTGTAAGAAATGTATGGATCATGAATTCCCTGCAGCTCCTGTTTGACATGGATGTTCAGATGACCTCTTCCATCTTCTCCTACAGCATGCTGTATCCATACACGGATAATCTTCTGGATGATCCAGAGATCAGCCTCTCGGATAAGAAAGCATTCAACGAAAGACTCCAGCTTGTTCTCGAAGGTACCATCCCCTCTGATGTGTCTCACGAAGAGTCGAAGATTTTCGAGATGATCCGTAATATAGAACTGCAGTATGAAAGAGAGAGCTATCCGAATGTCTATCAGAGTCTTCTCATGATTCAGGATGCCCAGGTGCTCAGCTTATCTCAGAACAATCCGAGAAAGCTTTCCCCGAACATCCTGCTCCCCATCAGTTTCTACAAAGGTGGCGCTTCGGTGCTTGCGGACGGTTTCCTGTGTAAAGGTGAACTCTCTGAAACGGAAATGCACTTTTCCTTCGGTTATGGTGCTTTTCTCCAACTTCTGGATGATCTTCAGGATATTGATTGTGACCGGAAGGACAATCACTGGACCCTTTTCAGCATAAAACATCAGGAGGAGATCTACGACCGGGAAATCATCAAAGTACTCTGCTACATCAGCAAGGTCCTGGATAAGTACACCATATACACCCCTGAAGAAGAAACCCTCAAGAGAATCATCAGAGAATGCACCAGACTGATGATCATGGATGTGGTGGGCCAGAATCCTCACCTGGTTTCCGAGAAGCTCTATAAATGTCTTGAAAGTCACTGCAGAGTAAGACTCAGTTTCTTCAAGGAATATCATGAGAAATTTTCCGACTGGTCTTCTCTCTTCAGTCCAGCTGCCAATCAGCAGAACAGATGATGTTCCATGCATATACAGGAAAGCTCCATGAATTCAGATGAATTCATGGAGCTTTCCTGCTTTATTCTTCTTCAAACAGTTCGATATCTTCCGCTTCCAGCGCTTTCTTTTTTTCATCTTTTTCAATGATCCGCTCCGGAATCGGATTCCCCTCTTTCATCTCTTTAAGAGAACTGAACCCGAACTGTATGAGAAACTCATCCGTGGTTCCATAGAGCTTTGGTCTTCCAGGGGCTTCTTTTCTCCCTATGACTTTGATAAGGCCCTTCTCCTGAAGTTTCTGGATCACATAATCGCTGTTCACACCTCTGATTTCATCCACTTCCACACGAGTCACAGGCTGTTTGAAGGCGACGATGGACAAGCATTCAAGAGCCCCCTTGGACAGACTCTGTCTTTCATTGACACCGAGAAGCTCTTTCAGATAGGGTGTATTGTTTTCCTTCGTACCAAGCTGAATCCTATTTTCCAGAATCAGAAGTCTGATTCCCCTCTTCCTGTCCTTCAGCTCATCCCCGTAGGATTCGATGATATCATCCAGATCAGCGGCACTGACCCCCATGATTCTCATGAGATCTTTTTTCTTCACCGCATCCCCTGCTGCAAACAAAATACTTTCCAGTGCGCTGACATAGCTCTCTATATCGAAAGGATCTTCCACTCCCGAAACTGTAAATAAATTATTCTCCATTTTCTTCCCCTTTTTCTATGATGATTTCCGAGAAAACAGTATTCTGGGAAACCCTTATCCGATGATTTCTCGATAGTTCAAGGATAGCCAGAAAGAACACGATGCATTCTGCTTTTGATTTCATTTTCAGAAGCAGGTTTGAAAAATTCACCCGCTGATTTCCAAGAAGAATTCTTTCGAGCTCTTCCATTTTATCCTCGATCTTGAATTCTTCTCTTTCCACGGTTTTCGTTCTGATGAAGCTTCTGTTCACCTTTTCTTTCTGCCTGTTCATAAGACTCTTATAGGTAATATAAAGGCTATCCATGGTCACACCGCTTAGAAGATCTTCCAGCGGCACCTCATCCTGGGCGATGGTTTCCGCTCTCTTTGTGAATATGAAAAGGTCTTTATTGAAGAGCTCTGCCAGATTCTCTGCAATCTTCTTGAACGCCTCATATTCTTCGATACGCAGCACAAGTTTTTCCTTCAGCTCTTCTTCGTCCACTTCCTCCTCATGTTTGGGAAGCATCTCCCTGGATTTGATCTCCAGAAGCGTAGACGCCATCAGTAGGAATTCCGATGCGATTTCAAGGTCCAGCTCCTGCATGCTATGGAGATAGCTCAGATACTGACTGGTGATTTCTGAAATCCTGATTTCCTGGATCTGCATCTTGTTCACTTTTAAAAGATGTAGAAGGAGATCGAATGGACCTTCAAAATTGGTGATGCTGATATTCAGGCTTTCCATGACAACCTCCAAAAGACTTTTTTACTCTTTCTCCATTATACAGAAATTATGCTCCATTTGAAACAGGACATCTCAAACAAATGAGATGTCCTGTATGGCATAACGTATTGTATGGCTTCAGCTGATGACATCCAGAATGAACGGAATCTTCTCTGGCTGCTCCTCGTTGATTTCATAGGATTCCAGAGCCTTGTTGTAGGCATCCTGATAATCTTCCCTGTTGGTGAGAAGGATGCAGAGCACATCGCCGTTTTCGACGCGGTCTCCCACCTTCTTTTCCAGATGGATGCCAGCCGCATAATCAATCAGATCGTCCTTGGTTTCTCTGCCTGCTCCAAGAAGCATGGCAGCCGTACCGATTTCCTGGGCTTTGATTTCATGAACATAGCCTTCTTCTCTGGCAATGACAGGTATTTCAATCTGTGCTGTGGGAAGGGTTTCAGGATGTCTGATCTGCTCGGCATTTCCGCCCTGGATCTTCACCAGAAGCTCAAACTGCTCCATGGCCTTTCCATTTCGGATGCTCTCCAGAATCGCTTTTTCTGCAGTCTCAAGGTCCTCGAAGGCTTTTCCCAGCACCGCCATATAGGAAGCGATGGTGACGCTGACACTGATCAGGTCCTCTCCGGCCTCCCCTTTCAAGGCGGCTATAGCTTCGCGCACCTCATTGGCGTTCCCCACTTCTCTTCCGAGAGGTTCATTCATGTTGGTCAGAACAGCCACTGTATTTCGTCCTAAGCCTTTCCCGATGGACACCATGGCTTCTGCAAGGACCCTGGCCTCTTCCAGCGTTTTCATGAATGCCCCGTTTCCGACTTTCACATCCAGAACGATGGCATCAGAACCCGATGCGATCTTCTTACTCATGATGGAGCTTGCGATAAGAGGAACGGAATCCACCGTCGCCGTTACATCTCTCAACGCATAAAGCTTTTTATCCGCTGGAGTCAGATCGCCTGTCTGCCCTGCGATGGCCATTTTATAGCGGTTGACGTTATCGATGAACTTCTCCATGGATAAGCCAATATCAAACCCTTCGATGCTTTCCAGCTTGTCAATGGTTCCTCCCGTATGTCCAAGTCCTCTTCCACTGAGCTTTGCCACAGGAATCCCCAGTGAAGCCACCAGTGGAATGACGATGAGACTGACCTTATCCCCGACTCCACCTGTGGAATGCTTATCCACTTTGATCCCTTCGATGGAAGACAGGTCGATCTGGTCCCCTGACTCCACCATGGCCATGGTCAGGGTGCTGGTTTCTTCCGCATCCATACCTTTGAAGTAGATGGCCATAAGAAGGGCAGAAATCTGGTAGTCCGGAATGATTCCGTCTGTATACCCGTTTACCACATAATAGATTTCTTCTTTGGTCAGTTTTATGCCCTGTTTCTTTTTGCTGATGATATCCAGTATATGCATGTTCCTCTTACATCTCCTCTATGACTCTCGAAATTAGTGTGGTGAAACTGTCTTTCACTCTTGCAGACACTTCGATGACTTCCTCATGGTTAAGAGGCTGGTCCAGAATGCCTGCAGCCATGTTGGTGATGCAGCTTACACCAAGCACACGCATTCCGCCGTGATTTGCGACAATGGCTTCGGGCACTGTGGACATGCCGATGGCATCGGCCCCAAGAATTCTGTAGGCTCTGATTTCTGCAGGCGTCTCATAACTCGGCCCGGTGTAGATTGCGTAGACCCCTTTCTTCAGCGAGATATTCTCGTCTCTGGCTATTTTTTCTGCGATGGACATGAGACCCCGGTCATAGACCTTGGACATATCCGGGAATCTAGGTCCGAACTCATCAAAATTTCTGCCCATGAGCGGATTGTTTCCTGTGAAATTGAGATGATCTTCAATCAGCATGAGATCTCCAGGCTGAAGGTCTGTATTGACGCCGCCGCAGGAGTTGGTCACGATCATGTTCATGACGCCCAGTCTTCTCATGGCGTACACCGGAAGGGTCACTTCCTTCATGGAGTATCCCTCGTAGTAATGAAATCGTCCCTGCATCATGGCTACTTTTTTGCCCTTATATGTACCGAAGACAAACTGCCCCGCATGGCCTTCCACCGTGGAAACCAGGAAATCATCTATCTCATCATATTTGATGATGATCTTGTCTTCCACCTGCTCCGCCATGGAACCTAATCCGGATCCCAGTATCACCAGTACATCCGGTACAAAGGGAACCCTCTTTCTGATTGATTCGCAAATTCTATCTATTCTACTCATATCCATTTGTGTCTACTCTCCTTACTTTCCGTCTTATTTCTGAATTTCCTTGAGGAAGCTTTCTCCATACAGATCATTATCGATTTCCAGATAATCAAGCACCGTCTTTCCGATGTCTGAGAAGGTCTTTCTTACGCCCAGTGTGGAGCCTGGTCTGATGTTTTTACCGTATACCAGTATCGGAATATATTCTCTGGAGTGATCCGTTGATTCTGTCGTAGGGTCGCAGCCATGGTCCGCGGTGATGATGAGGATATCGTCCTCTTTGAGGTTCTCCATAAGTTCAGGCAGCTTCTCGTCGAATTCCTTTATGGCATTATAGTAGCCATTGTAATCATTACGGTGTCCGAACTTCATGTCAAAATCCACCAGATTAGACCAGATGAGTCCAGGAAGATCCTGCTTCATATAGTTCAGGGTTTCTGCTACGCCTTCCAGATTGTTCTTCGTATGAACCGCATGGGTTACACCGATCTTATTGAAGACATCTTCGATCTTGCCTACACACATGACATTCTGTCCATCTTCCTTGACATACTCCAGAATAGTCTTGTTGAAAGGATCAAGAGAATAATCTTTTCTGTTGGCGGTTCTTGTATAGCTTCCGGATTCTCCCACAAAAGGTCTTGCGATGACACGGCCTACCTGCCAGTCTCCCACAAGCATCTCTCTCGCAATCTCACAGTAGCGGTACAGTTCTTCCAGAGGAATCACGTCCTCGTGGGCTGCGATCTGGAATACGGAATCTGCCGATGTGTAGATTATGGGATAGCCCGTCTTCACATGCTCATCCCCTAAACGCTCGATGATTTCCGTTCCGGAAGCCACTTCATTTCCAAGGGTCTTCCTTCCGATTTTCGTCTCAAAAGCCTCCATGATCTCTTTGGAGAAGCCTTCTGGATAGGTATTCAGCGGTTTTTCCAGAATGACCCCCGCCATTTCCCAGTGCCCTGTCACCGTATCCTTTCCGATGGAAAGCTCTGCGGACTTACCGTAGGCACCCAGAGGATTTTCCTGAGGCCTGACGCCTTCCAGCGGTTCGATGTTGCCCAGTCCCAATGCTTCAAGGTGTGGAATGTCCATCCCCTTCACCGCTTTTGCGATATTTCCTAGTGTGTGGGAACCCACATCACCATAGAGATGCGCATCCGGCATTTCACCGATTCCCACTGAATCCAGTACAATTAATATAGCTCTTTTCATCTGTTTTGCCTCCTGTTTGTTATGCCCGCGGATGGGCATCTTCATATACTTCTTTAAATTTCTTATTCTTCACCAGTTTAAGATACACTGCTGTAGCCTTGATGTCATTATGCCCCAGAAGCAGGGACAACGTGGTGAGGTCAGCTCCTCCTGATAGCATGTGCACCGCATAGGAGTGCCTCAATGTATTGATGTTGATGCTATCGTCCAGGCCGCATTCTCTGGCATACTCCTTGAGAATCTTCCAGAGACCCTGCCTGGTCATCCTGTCTCCTCTCTGAGAGGGGAAAAGCACGGATGCCCCTGTCAAGGACTCTTTCCTGGAAGAAAGATATTCTCTGAGGCTGGTCACTGCAAAACTCCCCACGGGAATCAGTCTTTCCTTGTTCTTTTTCCCCTTCACGGAAATGTATCCCCTGGACAGATCCACATCCCGAAGGGTCAGGTCCAGAAGCTCCGTGGCCTTCAGGCCCGTTGCATAGAGCAGCTCCAGAATAGCTCTGTCTCTTTTTCCTTTGGCATTTTCCGTATCCGGGGCATCGATGAGCATCTCCACTTCTTCAATGGAAAGCGGTTCCGGCAGATTTCTCTTGATTTCCGGAAGTTCAAAATAGAGAATCGGTGCTTCCCTGACTTTGTTCTTCTTCCTCAGATACTTGTAGAAATTGCGGATGGACACAAGATGCCTGGATATGGTGGACCGGGACATATTGAAGTCCAGAAGATACCCGATGAAGTTCGAAACTTCGATTTCATTGAAATCCTCATAGTCCAGCCCCTCTTCCTTCAGAAAGGAAAGCAGATGAACCAGGTCTCTTCGATAGGCATCGATGGTGTTGGGGGATTTCTCCAGTCTTTTCAGTTCTTCCAGATAATCCTTGAGATAGGTTTCCATTACAACAGCTTCGCCAGTGTATAAGCGGCAATGGATTTCAGGTCCTTGATGGACCCGTTTCGAATGCCTTGCAGAAATTCATCCTCGGTGACACGATGGATATCGATGAACTCGTCATCGTCTCCACCCTTTTCCCCTTCATGCAGCCCTTCAGCCACAAAGAGGTGAATCATTTCATCACTGTAGCCTGGGGATGAAGCAAAGGCACCCAGAAATCGCAGATGCTCGCATTTATACCCGGTTTCCTCCTCCAACTCCTTCACCGCATTCTCTTCAGGAGTTAAATTCTTTTCCAGTTTTCCAGCCGGCAGCTCCAGAAAAGCTTCTTCCATGGGCTTTCTGAACTGTTTCACCAGCAGAATCTTATCATTCTCATCTTTTGCCAGTATGCACACACCTCCTGGATGCCGCACAATTTCACGGAACGCCTTCTTGCCATCCTCCAGCTTCACCTCATGGGTTTCCAGTTTGATGATTTTTCCGTCATACAGTTCTTTCTTTGAGAGTGTATCTTCAATGAATCGCATAGGATGTCTCCTTCTTTTGTAATGATAGAAAAAGACCCTGGGAGTTATCCGGGGTCTCTAAACGGTAGTCATGTATTCATTTCTCTATTCAATTCTACTATAAAATCTCATAGATGATAAGTGCTGAAACCATGAATAGAAGAAATATTATGTAAAGTTATAATTTTGTTCACAATCCCAGTTCCTGAAGACTATTTCTATGATTCCTCACTGCTCTTCCGGAGTCTGAATTTATCACTGATCAGTGCAATGAATTCGGAATTGGTGGGCTTTCCCTTTTCAAAATTCACATTGTATCCACTGATGTTGTTCAGGTTATCCAGATGACCTCTGTTCCAAGAAACTTCGATGGAATGTCTTATGGCCCGCTCCACTCTGGATGAGGTGGTATTGAATTTATTCGCGATATTGGGATACAGCTCCTTTGTCACAGCAGAAAGAAGATCCACATTGTCGATGACTTCCGTGATGGCTTCTCTTAAATAGCTGTAGCCTTTGATATGGGGCAGAATGCCCGCTTCCTGGAGGATTCCGGAAAGCTCTGTGGCAAGATCGGCTCTGATTTCCCCGTTCTGTGAAGAATCGGGATTACCCGCCGCTTCCAGATGGTCTACAGATTCTTCGGATTCCATGAAATAGCTTTTGATTCTTTTTTTCAGATGCTTCAGATCGATGCCCTTCACCATATAGTAATCCGCACCAAGGGTGATGGCTGTGTTTGTCACCTTGTCATGGGAAATAGCCGAATAGACGATGATGACCGGTTTTTCGGGAATGGTCTTCAGCGCTTCCAGAACGCCCAGCCCGTCCAGTTCAGGCATGATGATGTCCAGCAGGAGAACATCCGGCTTTTCGCTCTTCACCATACTCAGTGTCTCCACCCCGTTTTTCGCTACACCGACGATATCAAGGTCACTGTCGCTTCCCAGATATTCACTTAAGAGATTGCTGATATCCGCATTGTCATCTGCTATGACAACTTTGATTTTCTTGTTCATACTTCACCTCTTCATATTACTTTTGTCTCACTCGCGTGGTTAACCTATTCATCAATTATACGTCAAAGCGCATCATTTTTTAAGTGTATATTTCTTTTTGATTTCTTCTGTTTTTGCTATGATGTCTTCTGCACTTCGCATCTGAGGGTCTGAAATCGTGCTTCCTCCGATCATCTTGGCCAGTTCCACTGTCTTCGCGCCCAAATCAGCTGACTCGACCTGTGTGAAGGTTCTCTTGTTGTCCTCATGCTTGGACACGACAAAATGCTGGTCCGAAAACGCTGCAATCTGCGGCAGATGCGTCACACAGAACACCTGAAAGGAATGGGAAAGAGAATACATCTTTTCCCCCACCGCTTCCGCAATGCGTCCACTGATTCCGGTATCGATCTCGTCGAATATCACGGAAGGTGTTTTGTCCTTGTCTATGAATGCGACCTTCATGGAAAGCATGATTCTGGAAAGCTCCCCCCCCGAGACGATTTTTTCCAGCGGTTTCATCGGTTCACCGGTATTGGTTGAGATAAGAAAATTCACCTCATCCGTACCGAGCGCGTGGATGCCTTCTGCGTCCACAACGTCCACCTGGAACTGCGCTTTTTCCAATCCCACAAACTTCAGCTCCCTGTTGATCTTCTCGCTGAGTTTTCTGCCGCCCTCTATTCTTCTCTCGTGGAGGCGTGCGCCGATCTTCTTCAGTATTTTCCTTGCATCCTCGATATCCTTTCTGACCTTTATGATGAACTCCTCCGCATTGACGAGATTCTCATATTCTCCTCTGATCTTCTCATAGTACGCCAGAATATCTTCTACCTTCTCCCCGTATTTCTTCTTATAATTGCCGTATGTGTAGAGTCTTTCGTTGATTTCATTGAGCTCATCCTGATCATAATAGACGGAATCCTTGTAGTCCGTGATTTCTCTGAAGCTTTCCTGCAAAGTGTAATAGGCACCTTCCAGATTCTCTATGGGGCCTTTCAGTTTCTCGAAATATTTCTCTATGGATTTCAATGAATGCAGTGAGGTGGACAGATGATTAAGGATTCCTTCTTCGCTGCCCATGAGTTCGCAGGTCTGCACAAGTCCCGTGGATATCTTTTCGGCGTGGGAGATCATGGAGAACTTCTCTATGAGCTCCTGCTCTTCATCCAGTGTAAGTTTCGCCTTCTCGATGTCATCGATCTGGAACTTCAGGTAATCCATGAGTTTTTCGCGGTCTTTACTGCCCAGAAGCTTCTGAAGTGTGTTCTTCAACTCTGAAAGTCTCGTGAACTCGCTGGTGTAGGCTCGAAATTCATCTGTCTCATACAGGTCGATGAAGCTATCCAGATAATCCATATGTCTGGTGTTGTCCAAGAGGTTCTGATTGTTATGCTGACCATGAATATCCAGCAGCTCTCTTCCGATTTCTTTCAGTACGCCCACCAGAACACTCTTGCCGTTTATGCGGGCATTGTTTCTGCCGCTTACAAAGCTTTCCCTGGATAGGATCACGGTATCCTCATAAGGAATTCCAAGGGCGTCCAGAATTTCTTCTGTTCCTTCTTCCAGAGTGAAGATGGCTTCAACGAAGGTTGAATCGGCACCCGTACGTATGAACTCCTTGTTGAACTTTTCTCCAAGCACGAAATTGATGGAATCGATGAGAATGGATTTACCTGCACCGGTTTCTCCCGTGAGGATGGTGAATCCGTTCTGGAAATTCAGCTCCAGATGATCGATCAGCGCGAAGTTTTTCACATTAAGCTGTATCAGCATCTTACTTACCTACAAGTTCTGAGATCTTCTTCACAATTTCCACTGCCATCTCATCCGAGCGAACCATCATGAAAATCGTATTGTCGCCTGCTATGGTTCCTGCAATCTCAGCAAGGTCCAGCTGGTCTATGGCTTCTGCCGCAGTGGATGCAGCCGCTGTGATGGTTCTCACCACAACCATCTTGTCAATGTTTTCCACAGATAGAATCGTGTGGGATAGAAGCGTCACCAGTTTTCCGATGGCATCCTTGGTGTCTTCCTTGTTTGCCACATATTTGTATCGTCCACTTGAGCTGAGCACTTTAATCAGCTGCAGATTCTTGATGTCTCTGGATACCGTGGCCTGGGTCACATTGAATCCCTCTTTTCGCAGTTCCTGGGCCAGTTCCTCCTGCGTTTCAATTTCCTTCTTCGAAATAATTTCCAGCATCTTGCTGCGTCTGTCAATTTTCATCATCATTCACCCCTTTGAATATTCATTGCCTTATATATCAGTTTCTGTCTTAACACATTAAAATAGTCATAGTCATCCAGTCTCAGAATCTTGCACGGATGCTCCGCTTTCTTCGTGGTGATGACCGCATCGTCTGTCAGTCTCAGATTGATCTGTCCGTCCATGGAAAGAAAATACTCTTCATTGCTTTTACCGACTTTGATCATGATCTTCTGGCTGCTGCTCAGAATCAGATTTCTGATTCCGAAGGTATGGGGACAGATGGATGTCACCCCTATGGCTTCAACAGTGGGATACATGATGGATCCTCCCGCAGAAAGATTGTATGCCGTGGAACCGGTGGGCGTTGTTATGATGATTCCGTCTCCCCGATAACTGTTTGCGAAATCCTGATCCACATAGAGTTCAAAATGTATGATATTTCCAAGTGCTCCTTTATGGACCACCACATCATTGAGTGCATGGAAGGTTCTTTTCCCTTCAGCACAGTCAAGGGTAGTTTCCAGCATCATGCGGTCTTCTATGGAATATCTGCCCTCTTCAATCTTCAGGAGGCTGTCTTCCAGACCATGAATGTCTGTAGCCGTCATGAATCCCAGATTGCCGATGTTGACGCCCAGAATCGGCACATTGTATCCATAGGCTAGCCTTGCGGCTGACAGAAGTGTTCCATCTCCCCCCAGTACGATGAGCAGTTCAAGGTCCTCCACCATTTTCTGGCTGTCCACCAGGCTGATGTCAGCATCTGGAAGGGTATTCTTCAGAGAATCCAGTGTTTTTGACAGATAGATTCCTTCTGCATCTTTTTCCTGGTTGCTTATGATTCCAATTTTCTTCACTCAGTCTCCCCCTATCATTATCAGATGCCATGGGCTTCCTCAATCAGCTTGTCAAGAATAATTTCCTTCTCAAATAGAATTCCTTTGTCCTTCTTTCCGAAATAGATGAGAAATTCGATGTTGCCTTCAGGTCCTCTGATGGGAGAGTAGTCCAGTCCGTAGATAAACAGTCCTTCTCCTGTGATGAAATCTGAAATCCCATTCAGCACTTCTTTATGGGTGGATTTCTTTCTCACCACACCCTTCTTCTCCACTTTCTCCCGCCCTGCTTCAAACTGAGGCTTGATCAGCGCAACCATCTCTCCATCTTCTGTCATGAGTTCCATTGCGGGCGGTATGATCTTCATGATGGAGATGAAGGAAACATCCGTGGCGGAAAAGTCTACGGGATCCTTGATGTCCTCCCTGGTGGCATAGCGGAAATTCATTCTTTCCATGCAGACCACTCTCGGGTCCGTCCGCAGTTTCCATGCAAACTGCCCGTAGCCCACATCCACCGCATATACTTTCGCTGCACCGTTTTGCAGCATCACATCTGTGAACCCGCCTGTGGAGGCTCCAATATCCAGACAGATTTTCCCTGTCAGATCGATCTCAAAGGATCTGATGGCCTTATCCAGCTTGTATCCCCCTCTGGAAACAAAGGGCATCTTCTCTCCACGGTCTTCGATCACGGCATCTCTGGCTATTTTCGTTCCAGGTTTATCCGATTTCTGATCGTTCACATAAATCTTTCCTGCCATGATCTGCGCTCTCGCCTTTTCACGGGTTTCATAGTAGCCCAGCTCCACCAGCAGCACATCCAGTCTTTCTTTATCACTCATAGCTTTTCTCCTGTGAAACGGATGATTTTCTTCATGATCTCCTCATATCCCATCCCGTAGGCTTCATAGAGAAGCTCCGGCGTGCCCTGCTCGACAAATCTGTCCTCGAAGCCGAACCTCAGAATGTTTCCAGCCATGAAATGCCCCATGGCACTTTCCAGAATCATGCTGCCGAATCCGCCATGAAGCATATTGTCCTCCAGGGTGATGATCTTCAGCCCTTTGTCCAAATGCGTTCGGATCAGTTCATGGTCCACTGGCTTGATGAAACAGCCGTTCACCACACCAAAACTCAGTCCCTTTTCCTTCAGCATCTCCGAAAGCTTCACGGCTCTTGATACCATTTTTCCGGTGGCATAGAGATATCCGTCTCCACCTTCCTTCATCACTTCGAATCTGCCAGGAATGAATTCCTTGAGCGGCTCGAAATGATAATCAGCCTCATCGGTTCCTCTCGGGTAACGGATGGCCAAAGGTCCTTTGAAATGCTCTGAATAGTACATCATGTACCTGAGCTCTTCCAGAGATTTCGGTGCCATAATGGTCAGATTCGGAACCGGGGTAAGAAAGGACAGATCCAGAAGTCCTTGATGGGTTTCTCCGTCATCCCCCACGATACCGGCACGGTCGATACAGACGGTCACATCCAGTTTCTGAATGCAGACATCATGAATCAGCTGGTCATAGGCTCGCTGAAGGAAAGTGGAGTACAGCGCTACGTAGGGCTTCAATCCGCCTGCCGCAAGCCCTGCGGCGAGGGTCATGGCATGCTGCTCGGCTATCCCCACATCAAAGAGTCTCTTTCCGTAGATTTCCTTGAATCCTGAAAGCCCTGTACCATCTGGCATGGCAGCCACAACCGCTACGATGTTCTTATTGTTTTTCGCCATTTCTGTCAAAGTATTTCCGAAGACGTTGGAATAGGTGATCATTCCCTTCTTCTTCGGTCTGCCGTCTGATTTGTTGAAAGGAGGTGTACCATGAAACTTGTCCGGTCTCTGCTCGCTGTTCTTGTACCCCTTTCCCTTCTTGGTGATCACATGGACAAGCTTTGGTCCCTTCATTTCTTTTGCGATCTTCAGGATTTTTGAAACCTCTTTGATGTTGTGTCCGTCGACAGGGCCTAAATAGGTGAGGCCCATGTTTTCAAAGAGCATATCAGGAAGCACCATGGATTTGATCCCTTCCTTCACACGGTCCACCGATCGGTTGATGCTTTTTCCCAGAGGCATCCGGTCAAAGAGATCCTGCACTTCCTTCTTCGCCTTCTCATAAGTGGGGTCAGCCCGGAGCTGGCTGAGATACGTGCTGATACCACCAACATTACGTGATATGCTCATCTGATTGTCGTTAAGCACAATGATGAGGTCCGTTTTCTTGTCCCCCACATCATTCATGGCTTCCAGAGCCATGCCGCCCGTGAGTGCACCATCACCAATGACAGCCACCACATCGAAATCTTCGCCTTTCAGATCTCTTGCTCGTGCAATGCCCAGGGCTGCACTTATGGATGTGGAGGAGTGTCCTGTGTCAAATGCATCGTATCTGCTTTCATCTCTTTTGGGGAACCCGCTGAGCCCTTTAAACTGCCTCAGTGTGCCAAACTCATCTTTTCGTCCCGTCAGTATTTTGTGGACATAGCTCTGATGGCCCACATCGTATATGATTTTATCCTTCTCCAGATCGAAAACATTGAAAAGACTCACAGTCAGTTCAACCACGCCCAGGTTCGGCGCCAGGTGACCACCTGTTCTGGATACGGATTCCACAAGGAAGCTTCGGATTTCATCAGAAAGCTGATAGAGTTCTTCCAGGGTAAATTTTCTGATATCTTCAGGCTTCTTGTAGCCGTCACTTAGTATACCCATTTTCTTCCCTCCTAATAGGTCCGATTTAGAAGCAGGCTTGTCAGTTCAGCCAGCTCTCTTGTATCTCTGTCCAGGGTGGACAGGATTTCCAGGCAGGAATCTGTCACCTCTCTGGCCATTTCTCTGCTTTTCTCAATGCCGAAGAGCTCCACATAGGTGCTCTTTCCAGACGCTCCGTCTTTGCCGATACTCTTTCCGAGCACTTCTTTTGTGGAAGTCCTGTCCAGAATATCATCCTGAATCTGAAAGGCGAGGCCCAGCTGAATCCCGAAGGTATGGATCTTATCCACTTCATCCTTTTCAGCTCTATATAGGATCGCAGGTGCCGTGAGCGATGCAGCGATAAGCTCGCCGGTCTTTTTGTTGTGGCACTCCACCAGTTCCTCCAGGGTCGCTCGTTTCTTCTCATTCTCCAGATCATGAACCTGGCCTAATATCATGCCTTC
This sequence comes from Proteiniclasticum aestuarii, assembly GCF_017368455.1. GTDB lineage: Bacteria > Bacillota > Clostridia > Clostridiales > Clostridiaceae > Proteiniclasticum > Proteiniclasticum aestuarii. Next base: position 115,735 of record NZ_JAFNJU010000001.1, read on the forward strand.
TCTTCCGGCCGCACGTGAAATGAAAAGGGCTGCTTCAGCACCTTCTCTGCTTTTCACCCCATAGTTTGCCAGAAGGATCGTGAAGGCTTCGTTGAGAAGCGCATCCCCTGCCAGTATGGCGCTCGCTTCTCCGAACACCTTATGATTTGTAGGCTTTCCCCTCCTCAGATCATCATCGTCCATGGCTGGAAGATCGTCATGAATCAGAGAATAGGTATGGATCATCTCCATGGCCAGCGCCATAGGATACACTTCCTTTTCCTCACCCCCGAATAGTCTGCTGGAAAGAAGCACAAGGGATGGCCGCAGCCTCTTTCCACCCAGATTCATGCTGTAGGCCATGGACTCCGTCAGTTTGTTTTCCGGCAGACTCCTGAAATAATTCAGTATGAGATCATCAATTATCGCTTTATTTCTACTTATCATCTAAAACTCCATTTCATCCTGGTCCCGCATGATCTTCACTTTTTCTTCCGCCTTATTGAGAATGGCTAAAAGCTCTTTCGTGATTTTCACACCTTCCTCATACTTTTCCATGGATTCTTCCACAGACAGTTCCCCGGACTCCAGGTTCTCTATAATATCATCAAGCTTCTCCGTAAGTTCCTTATAAGTCAGCTTTTTCTTCACCATTTCTGTTTACCTCCAATATCCGTTCTCCATCTTTCAACCTGATCTTCACCTGACTGAGATGGTCCAGAGTCTTTACTTCCTTCACCAGATGATTTTTCTCATCATAAATCAGCGCATAGCCCTTTTCCAGAATATTCAGTGGATTGTGTGCTCTGATCAGACTATATCTGGATGAAAGCCTTTCCTTCACTCTGGATAGCTTCTGGATAATTATACCATTTAATTGATTCCTTTTTTTATCGATTTCAAGATATCCGTTGGCGATGAGGATTCTGGGATGGTTCTTGGACAAGGACTGAAACTGATTTCCGATTCGCATCTTCTCCAGTCTGATCTTCATCTCATAAGCGCTTTCCAGTCTCTGAATGCTTTCCTTTACAGCTCTTGTCATTTCCTCCATGGATGGAATCACGACCTCAGCCGCCTGAGAAGGTGTTGCGCATCGAAGATCCGCCACAAAGTCTGCGATGGTGAAATCCACTTCGTGACCGATGCCTGTGACCACCGGGATTTTCGATTTTCTTATGGCGTAGGCAAGATCCAGATCATTGAAGCAGGAGAGGTCCTCATAGGATCCGCCACCTCTCGAAAGAATGATCACATCAATGTCCTTTCTCTGATTCACCTTCCGGATGGCTTCCGTGAGAGAGCCGCGCGCCTCCTCACCCTGCACCAGCGTAGGGTAGATGATCAGGGATACCCCCTTGTTTCTTCTCCTGGTCACATTGATGATGTCCTGGATGGCCGCTCCTGTGGATGAGGTGATGACAGCAACCTTTTCGGGAATTGCCGGAAGTGCTTTTTTTATCTCATCACGAAAAAGCCCCTCTTTCTGGAGCTTTTCCTTGTTTCGTTCAAATTCCTGATAGATTTCTCCAAGACCCACTTCTTCCATCAAGGAAGCATAGAGCTGATAGCTGCCTTCTTTTGTATAGACACTGACTCTGCCCTTCACAAGAACTTTCATTCCGTCTTTGGGACTGATTTTCAGTCCAGAAGCCTCACTTCGAAACATCACACAGTTCACTTTCGCACTCTCGTCTTTCAGCGAAAAATACAGGTGACCTGAAGAATGGGCTTTGAAGTTGGAGATTTCACCCATGACTGTCAGATTGTTCAGGATAAAGTCGTGATCGAAATTTCTCTTGATATAGACGTTGAGGTCCGTAACACTCATGGTTTTAAGTTTCATCTCTGACCTCCGTTTCAGGTTTATGATTCACTTTTTTCGTAGAGATCCACAAGGGTTCGCATAAGGATCGTAGTGGTAAGGGTACCTACTCCACCTGGCACTTTTGTCACCAGGGATGCTTTCTTCATGACACTTTCCAGGTCGCAGTCCCCCGTAATCTTCCCATCCAGTTCGGAAGTACCCACGTCAATGACGACAGCGCCATCTCCAACGTATTCCTCCGTAATCATTTTCGGCCTTCCCATGGCCGATATGAGGACTTCACCGGATCGCGCCACTTCTTTGAGATCCCTGGTTCTGGAATGGCAGACGGTAACGGTCATATGCTCTCTCAGCAGAAGCTGTATCAGAGGCTTCCCGACAATATTGCTTCGGCCTATGATCACCGCATGCTTTCCTTTCAGCTCACCTAAGGTGTCTTTGAGGATCTCCACAACGCTGGATGGCGTGCATGGCGCAATCCCTCCTGATGTGGAAGCCAGCAGACCGATATTCATGGGGTTGACTCCATCAATATCTTTGGATGGGCTGATTTTCATCGCAACTTTGTGTTCATCGATATGCTTCGGCAGGGGGAACAGGATCATGATGCCATGCACCTTATCATCATTATTCAGATCCCCGATGGTGGAAAGCAGCTCTTGTTCACTCACATCTTCCGTCAGTGTGAGTTTCAGCATCGTTCCTCCCAAGGATTCCAGAACCTTTTTCTGCATATCCATATAGTATACGGATCCAGGGTCTTCTCCAACAAGCACAGTGGCCAGCGTCGGCGTTGCCTTCCCATTGCTTCTAAAGGATTCTATGCGTTTTCTGATTTTCTCTTTTTCCACTTTCGCGATGGCTGATACATTGATGATTTCTGACATGATTCTCCTCCTCTGCATTTCAGTGCGACTACTTCTCGTCCAGCTCTTCTTCTGTTTCCGATTCTTCCATGTTCTCATTTTCCGGCACAGATTCCATGGAGTTTCTGGTCTCCATATGGGCGATTTTATCCAGAACGCCGTTGACAAAGGAGCCGGATGTGTCATCTGAATATTTCTTTGTCATGTCCACGGCTTCAAAAATGGATACATTGTTGGGTATGTTCTCTATGAAGAGGATCTCATAGGTCGCAAGCCTCAGAATACTCAGATTGATTTTAGAAAGTCTTGGAAGTTTCCACTTAACAAGATACTTCTCGATGATTCTGTCAATCTGTTCCTTATGTGACTCCACTCCCGTCAGGACATCTTCCAGATAATCCATATCCGTATCTTCCCGCAGATCATCCTGATTATCTTCAAAATAATCATCCATCAGCTCTTCAGGCGTCTTGTGATTCATCGTGCTCTGATATAAAAGTTCCATTGCTATTTCTCTTGTTCTTTTTCTCATAATTCTTAAGGGCATCCCTGCCCCCTCCTTGTATTCTAGATTTGCAGAAAACCACTGTAAAAAACCCTCTGCATCAGAGGGTTCGGTCTTACTTTTCCTTTGTCTCTTTGTCCTTCACATAGATGTTGTTCACATAGACATTCACCGCAGAGACTTTCAGTCCCGTGATGGTCTCCACTGTTTCCTTCACGTTCACCTGCGCCTTCTGTACAACCTCCGGTATCTTAAAGCCGTATTCAATGCTTACAACCATATCTATGATGGCGTCATGTTCTCCCACAGTCACCTTTACCCCTTTGGTCACATTCCTCTTTCCTGTAACCACCTGAGTAATTCCTCCGGTCAGTGTAGGATGAAGGCCCTGGATACCCTGAATTTCGCTGGCGGCGATTCCTGCAATTACACCAACTACATCCTCAGATATCTTGACCACTCCATGACCTTGGGTTTTATTCATATTCTCACTCATTCCTTATCCTCCTCGATACAGTAGGTCTATTTGGAATAATTATACCAAATTGGCCTTTTATAAGCAATTGAATAGCCAAATAACCACTCTATCTTCAAGGATAATTAAGATGCGGTTTGACCCTTTCAAACTCCGGTTCAAATAAAAGAGTCTCCCTCCAGATAGGAAGAAGACTTCTTTATTCTTTAAACCTCTTGAATCATCTGCTTTACAGATGAGAATGCGAAATCCGCCTGAATGGAACTATCCTCATAGTCCCTTTCCTTCGTTTCACCGGAGAAGACCAGTACCGATGTGATGCCTGCATTGATACCTGTCTGGATGTCGGTATACAGGCGGTCTCCCACCATGGCCATTCCAGTCTTGTCCAGGCCATACTTGTAGGCGATGCTTTCCACAACTTCCTTGTTCGGTTTCCCGATGACTTTCGGTTTTTTACCCGTTGAAGCTTCTATCATGGCAGCCATGGCGCCTGCATCGGGCATGAAGGCATCATTGGGAAGCGGACAGTTGAAGTCGGGATGAGTGGCGATGTATTCCACACCAGAAGCGATATACTCACAGGCTCCCCAGATCTTTTCATAAGTCAGTGTAGTATCAAACCCCAGCACTACAAAGTCCACTTCTTCTCCACGCTTCTTTACAAGCTGGAACCCCTCTCTTTCAAACTCGTCTTCCAGCGCAGGTGTGCCCAGGAGATAGATTCGGGCCCCTTCATGATTGCGCTTCAGATACCTTGTGGTTGCTTCTCCTGATGTGAAGATCTCTTCTGCAGCGGCATCAATGCCAAGTTTTCTGAGCTTCTCCACATAGATGAGCTTGTTTTTTGATGAATTGTTGGTGAGAAAAATATATCTTTTTCCATTCTTCTTCAATGTGTCGAGAAAATCAAGGGCTCCCTCGATCAGTTCATTTCCTAGAAATATGGTTCCATCCATATCCAGAAGAAACGTATCTTTTTCTTTTAAAATACTCAAAACGATACTCCTTTACGGTCAACTGAAGAGATTGAATGTGAACAGAGCAATTCCTTCAGAGTAAGTTACAAGCAGCAGTACCACCAGAAGGGCCACAATGAACGGCCAAACTTCCTTGATGAAATCTTCCAGCTTGACATTGACGATGGAGCAGACCGTAAACATCATGGAGCCGAACGGTGGCGTCAGGCCGCCGATCATGATATTCACGATGAAGATCATACCGAAATGAAGCGGGTCGATGCCGAAGGATACAACCGCAGGCACGAGAAGTGGTGCGAGAATAACCAGTGCAGCTCCCCCTTCCAGGAACATGCCGATGAAGAGCAGCAGTGCATTGATGACAAGAAGCAGCACAATCGGGCTGTCTGTCATGTTCATCAGGAATTCCGTAATGATCTGCGGAATCTGTTCCAGTGTCAGGTAATATCCGAAGACCTTGGCGCTGGCGATGATGGACATGACCGCACCAGTACCCTTCACTGTATCCATGAAGATCATAGGCAGATGCTTAGGCTTCAGCTCCTTGTAGACGAAGAATCCTACGATGACGGAGAAGACAACGGCTACCGCTCCAGCCTCAGTGGGTGTGAACACACCAAAACGCATACCCATGATGATTCCGAAGGGAATGAAAAGGGCCCAGATGGACTTCAGGAACTGCCTGAAGATTTCTCCCACATTGGCAATACGTTCTCTGGATGGTGTGTAGTTTCTCTTCAGCGCAATGATGTGCACCGTAATCATAAGCATGATGGCCATGAGAATACCTGGCATATAGGCCGCCAGGAACATATCTCCCACCGCCACGTTGGCGATCAGCGCATATAGAATCAGATTGGTTCCGGGTGGTATGACCGGACTGATGGCAGATGAAGCAGCGGTGATCGCTGCTGAAAAAGGCTTCGAGAAACCTTTCTTCACCATTTCAGGTACCAGAATCTTGGACTGCATGGCAGCATCCGCATTGGCGGAACCTGAGATACCACCCATGAGCGCACTTAACAGTACATTAACCTGAGCGAGTCCACCCTTGGTGTGACCGACCAGCACATCTGCAAAATCCATGAGTGCTCCGGAAATTCCCGAGTGATTCATGACGGATCCCACCATAATGAAGAAAGGAACCGCTAGATACGGGAAGGATTCCACAGAAGTGACAAACTGCTGTATGACCATTTCCATGGGCATGGAATTGTTGATGAACATGAAATAGAACAAGGAAGATCCCATCAGCGCGAAGGCTACGGGAATGTTCATGAAGAACAGAATAAACAGGACCAGTACCGGTAATAAAGACTCCATTAATCATCCACCCCCTGATCTTCTGGCGCACCGATCTCAAGACTTACGTCCTTCTTCAGGAATACCTTTCTGATACTCTGAACAAAAAAGTAGATGGAATAGATGGTGATCAGTGCAAAGGAAATAACAATTGCAATATAAATATATTTATAAGAAAACTCCAGCGCGGCAGTGATCTTAGTGGAATTTCTAAAATAAAGATAGCTCAGATAAAACATTCCTCCTGAAAGAAATGTGACAACACCGGAAGTCAGCATCACAACCAGTGGCTGATGCTTATCGGGCACCAGATTGGTGAGTACCTCTACACCGATCAGACCTTTTGTCTTGTATGCATTGGCAAAGCCCAGAAAAATAACCCAGACGAAGGCACCTACGGCTATTTCTTCAGACCAGTGATAGGTAAAGTTCAGGAAATATCTGGTGAACACATTCACAACAACCAGTACTGTGGTTACCGTGAGAAACATTGCACCGATATACAGTTCAAAGTTTACAAACAACTTTTTCCATTTATCTTTCATCTCGTCCTCCTCTTTCTCGAAAACAAAATTTCTTTTGTTCAGATTTTTCAAATAAAAGTCAGTATAATCTTCAATAGCATTCTCCTTCAACGAAAGAGAATGCTATTGTCAATCAGATTAAATATTACTGTGCAGCCTTGATCTTTTCAAGTTCTTCAAGAATTCTCTCGTAGATTCCAGGTGTCCAGTTATCAAACTTGGTATATACAGGCTCTGCAGCCTTCAGGAACGCTTCTGCATCCACTTCATGGAAGCTTACGCCTTCAGCCTTCAGAAGATCAGCAAATTCGTCTTCTGCCTTGATGGTTTCAGCCAGATTATCCTGCATGCCCTTTTCGAATTCTTCAGAAAGGATTGTCTGCTGCTCTTCGGTCAGTTCAGCCCACAGATCATCAGAGATGACTACAGCAGAAACACCTAGAAGATGGTTTGTCAGAGAGTATTCCTTGACATTCTCATACTGCTGTGTGCCGTAGTAAGTCATGATGGATCCTTCTACACCGTCGATGACGCCCTGCTGGATTGCAGCATAAGTGTCAGGATATGGCATGGAAACGGGGTTTCCGCCCATGGCTTCGATGGTGTAGGTGTACAGCTGACTCGTAGGAACACGTATGTTGAGTCCCTTCATATCTTCTGGAGTCTTGATGGGCTTCTTCGTCATCATGCTTCTGAATCCGAATACCCAGTCCAGTGACATGACCTTTACACCATGGTCTTCTTCAATCTTGGCATTGAGCTCTTCCACAAGTGGAGTCTTGGTCATTGCCAGATATTCATCAAATGTGGTATACAGGAAGGGTCCTGTGATGGCATTGTAATCTGGTACATAGTCTCCCAGGAAGTTTACACCGTCAACCAGTATCCAGTCGGACCCCTTGACGATCTGTTCCATGCCATCTTTACCGATTGGCAGAGTTCCGCCTGTGAAAAGCTTCAGTTCCAGTGAACCGTTACTTCTCTCGTTTACAGCCTCCACAACCTTTTTCAGTGAGATTGCTGTCTGTTCGTCATCAACGAACTTTGTGCTGATGGTGATTTCCTTGGTTTCCGTTGCTGCAGGAGTTTCAGCTCCTGGTGTTTCGGCTCCTGGTGTCTCAGCTGGTTCCTTGCTTCCACATGCTACGATGGAAGTCGCCATTAACACTGTTGCGAGCAACATTGCGATTTTTTTCATGAAGTGTCCCCCTTCAAAATATATTAATATTTTTTCGCAAATAAAAATGCAGAGACATATCTTGAATGGGCAGCTGTAGCCATATCTTAGAGAATGATACGCTTAGCGCTCATTAACATAATCTCTGTATTTTTTCTAGCTAATTAATGTTAACACAATGTTATTTTCTTGTAAAGGTTTAAATGCAATTGTTTTCATGAAGCACAGTCTTTGTCTCTTTACCCTATTCGAATAGGATTCATATTCAACCCATACGGGCATTTCAGAAATTGCTTTCATATAGTTTTAAAGGGAATCTGGATGACCCAGATTCCCTTTATTCTGCTCTTTTATTATACTCTTTCCATGTAGTCGCCGGTACGCGTGTCCACTCTTATGGAGTCTCCTTCATTGATGAAGAACGGAACCATGACCACTGCACCTGTTTCCACTGTAGCAGGCTTCAGTGCATTTGTCGCCGTATTTCCTTTGACACCAGGTTCTGTTTCGGTGACTTGAAGTTCCACGAAGTTCGGCGCTTCCACAGAGAATGCCTCTCCTTTGTAGAATTTGATCACTGCAAAGTTGTTTTCCTTCAGGAACTTGATGGCCTCTTCCACTTTTTCGTAATTCAGGGGAATCTGCTCAAAGGTTTCCTGGTCCATGAAGTAGTAGAGCTCACCATCATTGTACAGATACTGCATTTCCTTTCTTTCTATGACAGCTTCCATCAGTTTTGTGGTAGGGTTGAATGTGGTTTCTGTAGTGCCACCCATGATTACATTTCTAAGCTTTGTTCTTACAAATGCAGCACCCTTACCAGGTTTTACATGCAGAAAATCAAGTACTACATATACATTGCCTTCGTGCTCAAATGTTGTTCCTTTTCTTAAATCACTTGCTGAAATCATTTTTATACCTCCAAATTTCCCCAATAAATAGTATACGCCGGATATGCTCCAGCGGTTTTAAAACAGAAGGTTGGGGGTTTCATAAAAGGATTTCCTTCTGCCATCATAAATTAAAGTTTCCCGTAATTAACCAATGATATTTTACCAGATTGACCAGAGTTTGGCAATAAATATTGATTGGCATCGCATCATCGTGTTCCATGAGCTCCATGAGTTTCATCTCCAAGATAATCCTTTATAGCACGGATCACATTACGGAGATTTGCGCCTGCCTCTTCTTCACCGATTACTGTGATATCCGCTTTTTCGTATACTTCAGATCTTTCCTCTAGAAGCTGAGTGAGTGAAGGTAAACTATTCGACAGTGGTCTTACACGATCCTTCTCCAATCGTTCCCAGAGAACTTCAGCAGGATACTTGATATACAGTGTGATAGCTCTCTCCTTCATGATTGTCATGTTGTCGTGATGAACAGGGAATCCTCCCCCGGTGGATATGAAGAGGTTCTCCTTCTCCAGAAGACACAAAAGAAGCGCATGTTCGATTGCCCGCAGCTTCTCTTCTCCATGAATCATGATGATCTCCTCCGGAGTCAAACCTTCATTTTCACTGATTTTCATATCCGTATCCAGAAAATCCATGTGAAGCGCTTCAGCCACACTTCTTCCTAGGGTGCTTTTCCCACTCCCGGGCATGCCTATGATAAAAATATTCTTCATTCTCTACACCCCTTTATTGATCAGCCGGATCTGAACTTCATCCTCTGTTACCATCACCGACCTGTAGTAGTTTATCCTTCGATCCAGCACAGATATCATATACAGGTCATCTCCATTATAACTGGAATCATAGGAAAGAGTGAAGTCTTTATAGAGGATCTTTCTCCCAGTCATCAGGTACGCCATCAGTCCTTCCGCGGATCCATAGGTAGAGGAAAGATATGTTTCCATATCCTCCAGTTCCGTCACAAATGCATGCACTCTGACATCCATGGAATAGATCCCCTTTTCAATGTAGACGTGACTTCTAAGCAGTCTGTAGTTCCTGACCAGTATCATGCTGCACAGCACAAGGACCATCATAGCATAGAGGATGCTTCCTTTTCTACTTCCCAATTTTAAAGCTCCTTTCATAGGTCACATCTGAAAACACCAGTTCAATCATAAGAACTTCACCAAAGATTCTCATATTCACATCCTCCACATCATGGCAGAGCACCTGAATGGTGGTCCCGAACTGATACACAAGCCGCCGGTCCCGCTGCTTCAAGATAATCTCATTTCCTGTAATATAATCGCTTTTCCGGATCTGAAGTTCATCCGCATTCAGGGCGAACGCTTCCGTATGCGTATAAAAATCCACTTTCATTACTTCAAATGCCCGGTAGGCATAATCCGTATGCTTGAGAAAAGTGATGTTTTCTTTATAATCGACTATAATTCCACTATAAAGCCTTGTAAATGCACCCATGAGAAAAACCGAGAGTACAATATAGAACATCATCTCCATCATGAACCTTCCACTCCTAGTGCCATATTTCATAATGTCCTCTTTCTCTACCTTCGAAATACCCCATAATGAGAATATGATCCTCCCGGTCCGTGATTTCGATATAGCGCTTCTCATCATATGTATCCATAATGAAATATTCCGTGAAGCTTCCATAGCCTCTTTCACTGGTCAGCGTCAGCGAACCCGTCTCAAGAAGCAGATAATATGCTTCAACACGATAATCAAACTGAAGCATTTCTTCCAGCTCGCCACTTCTGTACCTCATATCCGCCGCTTCTTCCGTCAGCACAAGGAAACAGAGCATGACAACCATCAATGCTCCTGTGAAAAACATATTCATGAATCCTTTCCTTTTCAGATTATTGCCGAGCAATCCCATCCCTCCCGATTTGTCAGTTCTTCATTTGCGAATATCCATTGTCAGTGTACCCACCTGAATGGTGATGAAAGATTCCAGTCTCCCTGCTCTGTAGAAATAGATCTTCCCTCGAGGAGCTTTCCCATTGATCTCGTAATTAAAGCTCGTGCTGGCTCTGAATCTGGGATTGTAAACTGAGTCATAGAGAATCCTCACCTCTTCGTCGATATAGCTTCTTTTGGTCACTGCCAGTCTGTGGTTCATATGGATCAGCGTTTCATCATCCACCTTGATTTGATTGAAACTCATCTTCTCCGCAGCTCCCCTTAACTCCTCATTCAGAAGCCCCAGAAGAATCACCGGCGTTTCCTCTGAAGTGCTTTTGTATGATACCGGTGCGTGGGATGCGGACATCAGAAGCAGAACACCCATGAGAAATACAGCAACCATCATTTCAAGAAGCAGAGTGCCTCTACAGACCCTCATACGCATCCAGCATTGGAATCATGACGAGGTAAGCAACGAAAAATACCAGCATGCCCATTGCGGCAATGGCCAGAGGTTCCATCAAAGCCGTTTTTCTCTTCAGATAATCTCTGAAATAGAGTTTCTGAAGAGAAACAAACGATGCAAAAGCTTCCGTGTAATTCCCTGTCTCTTCAGCCATGATAAGATAACGCACCAGTCCGGGTGAAAACCTGCTTTTTCGGAAGGATTCTGCAAGACCTGTTCCGCTTTGTATTTCTTTCAGGAGCTCCTCATATGGATATCCCTCTTCCAGAAGCACCTGAAGACTTTCCACAAGATCCAATCCTCCTTTCGACAGTAATGATAGCTCTTCTATGAACATCATTTCCTTGTAGCGGGCGGTTCTCGTCCCCAGAACGAGCTGGAAGATCTTATCTCTATGCTTCAGGATTCTTATCAGATAGAACCCCAGGAGAACTGAAGACAGGAGAACACCTTGAATGGGAACATATGCCGAAAGAGAGTGGATCATACGGAGCAGATCATTCTCCGCTCCAAGTTCCTGCAGCATCTCAGACAGGGGCGGAACGATAAAATAGATGGTGCAGACAAGAAACAGGTAGGCTGTGCCTAAAAGCATCATCGGATAGATCATGACGGTCCTGATTCTGCTGCTGAGCTCTCTCTGCTCTCTCAGGGAAACATGGATGGACTCGAATGCGCCTGCCAGGTTTCCTGTCTCTTCCGCAAGCCTGATGAGGCTGATTTCTCGACCGGAGAACACATTCAGCGATTTCATCGCCTCAGACAAGCGCATCCCGGACAGAATGAGTTCTCTCAGTTTCATGTCCCAATAATGTTCCGATAAAAGAAGCGCTTCTGACAGACCGATGCCGTTCACAAGATAGCTCCCCTTTTCCTGAAAGAAGTGCTCACTGTCAAATTCCCTTCTTCTGCTTAGTATGGAACGGACTCTATCCGAAATCTTCAGAAATATCGAGTGTCGCATCTACTACTTTTCCTCCTTCTGTATTACGCAGTCTTTGATTCATCACTAGAGACAATGTCAGATCCATATATTCCCTGCTGATACCGAAATCAGTCATTCTCTGACGCACACTGTCATAGCGCTTCGCATGGATCGTCGAAATGACTTTGTGTCCCGTAAGCGCTGCTCTTATGAGTGCGCTGGCTGTTTCTTTGTTTCGGATTTCACCGATGCAGATGTAATCCGGATCCTGTCTCAGGGCCGCAAATATTGCTTTTTCATAGTCGAATCCCGAGACCCCATTGATCTGACTCTGGATGATTCCATCCACCTCTCTTTCCACCGGATCTTCTATCGATATGATTTTCTGATTCAGATCTCTCAGCTTCATCATCAGCGCATACATGGTGGTGCTTTTCCCCATGCCCGTCTCGCCGGATATGAGGTGAATCCCCATCTGACTTCTGACATGAGAGATCAGCGATTCAGAAATCTCCGGACGCAGGCCAAGCTTTTCCAGCGCAATGAGCTCTCTTGTGAAAAGACGAAGCACCAGAGATTCCCCCTTCAGAGATCGAAGTGTGCTGACTCTGATGGAGAGACCGTTCACTTTCAGTATCCCGTCCTGAGGCATCCTTTTTTCGGATATATTCATCTGGGCCATGGCTTTGGCCTTCTGAAGGAGAATCTGATAGTGGTGATTCTCCAGATCGCCGTAGCATTCCAGCTCCCCCTTCTTTCTCATGAGCATTCTTGCACATCTTTCCCCGGGGATGAAATGGATATCCGAGGCATCCATTTCCATTCCCTCCGTTATAATCTCTTCCAAATTCATTTCCTCTGCCCCTTTCCTACCAGTATTATGCCTGCTGCAGATTTGCTTATACATTATTTGGTGAGATGGGCAAAAATAAGTTATAATTAATATTGATTGCAGATCAATCATGCAAGGAAGGACAACAAGGAGGAAACACGGATGTGATCCGTGAGAAAAAAGAAGATGGCATTAGATGGAATATTTTTCACAAACATCACCAGCGAACTCAAAGAAGATCTCACAGGGGCTAAGGTCAACAAGATTTCTCAGCCGGAGAATGATACGATCATTTTAAGTATGAGAGGGGTCAGCGGGAACAGAAAACTCCTGCTTACTTCAAACAGCTCCTATGCCCGAATTCACTTCACAGATCTTCCAAAAGAAAATCCCATGCAAGCTCCTTTATTTCTCATGGTATTAAGGAAACATCTCGTAGGATCAAAATTAATCGAGATCAACCAGGTAGATGGTGACCGACTCATAAACCTGCATTTTGTGGGCTACGACGAATTCGGTTACGACCAGGCATTTACCCTTTCCATCGAAATGATGGGAAAACATTCGAACATCATTCTAGTCAGAGATCAGGAAGGAACCATAGTGGACTGCATCAAGCATGTCTCCTCATTGAAAAACTCCTATCGTTCTCTGCTTCCGGGAAAATCCTATATCGCTCCACCTAAAAGCAACAAGCTGGATCCGCTTCACTTTTCCGATGAAGAATTTCATCAGGCCAGAGCGACACACGATTTCACCGAAGACTTCTACAGCACTGTATTTGCAGGGGTGTCCAGAAGGACTTCCCATTTTATCCACAGCATTCATCAGGATGAAGAACCGCTTGCTTTCTCAAGAGAAATTCTGAAGAAACTCGCAGAAAGCGAAAAGTTCTATATTCTGACCAGTGAAAAAGGTTTTGAAGACGTGACCAGTTACCCCTTCAAGGAAACGTATCTGGAATTCGATTCTCCATCCCTGGCTCTGGAAACTTTTGTTCACGAAAAAGATGCGAAAGATAGAATCAAATCAAAGACCTCTGACCTGCAGAAGATCCTGAACAATAATCTGCAGCGTGTGAGAAAGAAGATTGAAGTCCTTGATAAGTCCATCGAAGATTCCATGGATAAGGAGAAGTTCAAATTGAGAGGAGAAATCCTCTCGGCAAACGTGTACGCTCTGAAAGACGGTATGGAGAAAGCGACACTTCTGAACTATTACACCGGTGAAGACATCGAAATCAGGCTCAATCCTTCTAAATCCATCAGCCAGAATATCGAAATGTATTACAACAAATACAACAAGAAAAAGCGTGCAGAGGTCATGGCCAAGGGGCAGAAAATCCTTGCTCTGGAAGAGGAAGACTATCTTACTTCCATTCTGCTTTCTCTGGAAAATCTGGAGAACGAAAACGAAATTCAGGAGATCCGGAAAGAGCTCATGGTGGCAGGATATCTCAGATTCCGAAAGACGGGCACGAAAAAGGACATAGCTTCCAAGCCCCTGCACTTTACATCCACAGAGGGCATCGATATCTACGTAGGTAAAAACAATACCCAGAACGATTACCTCACCACAAAATTCGCAAGCAGACACGATACATGGCTCCATACCAAAGACATCCCAGGTTCCCATGTCATAATCAGAAGTGATCATTTTAATGATGAAACATTATTGGAGGCGGCAAATCTTGCTGCTTATTTCAGCAAAGCCTCCAAATCCACCAAGGTCCCTGTTGACTATACCCTGGTGAAACATGTCAAAAAACCCAATGGTGCAAAGCCTGGTATGGTGATCTATTCAACAAATAAAACCTTGTATGTGGATCCGGAGGCTCCTAGAATTCCTAGACAAGAATAGGTAAGAGGAGTAAAGACATGACGAAGGAAAACACAAAGAAAAACAGAAACCCGGAACGAAAAAAAATAACAAACTATGCGGTCAAGGTGCTTAACGGTATGGCGCAGGGACTTTTTGCGTCTCTTCTCATCGGCCTGATCATCAAACAGCTGGGTACGCTGCTTGACATTGAGGTACTGATTCTTTTCGGCAGCATGGCGCAGTCTCTCATGGGACCTGCCATCGGTGCTGCAGTGGCCTACAGCGTTGGTGCACCCCCGCTGGGCATCTTCGCATCCGTTATCGTCGGGGCCATCGGCGCCGGTACATTCACCTCCGTGGATGGAGCCATGGTGGCACGAATCGGTGAACCTGTGGGTGCCCTCATCGCATCCCTGGTATCTGCGGAACTGACAAAGTTTCTGAGCGGGAAGACCAAAATCGAGATTGTTCTGCTTCCCCTGGCTGCAATTGTGGCAGGTGGCCTTGTAGGCTACTACATCGCTCCCTTCATCGCAGCCTTCATGACATTTTTAGGCAGCCTCATCAATAGAGCAACGGAGCTTCAGCCGATTCCCATGGGCATCATTGTCTCCACCACCATGGGCATGGTGCTGACTCTGCCCATAAGCTCAGCTGCACTGTCCGTATCCCTGGGGCTTTCCGGTATTGCTGCAGGCGCATCCACCGTGGGTTGTGCTACACAGATGGTCGGATTCGCAGTGGCTTCCTTCCGGGAAAACGGATTCAGCGGACTTGTTTCCCAGGGCATTGGAACCTCCATGCTTCAGATCTCCAATATCATAAAAAATCCGAAGATATGGATTCCACCCACTCTGGCATCTGCCATTCTTGGACCTGTCGCCAGTGCCGTATTCAAAATGGAAGGCTCCAAGCTCGGGGCCGGAATGGGTACATCCGGACTTGTAGGTCAATTCGACGCTGTCAGCGTCATGGGCTCCTCCACGGAAACGATCCTGCTCATCATCCTCATGCACGTGATCCTGCCTGCAATTCTGACCCTCATCATTTCTGAAATCATGAGGAAGAAAGGCTACATCAGGTTCGGAGACATGAAACTCTAAATAATACGAAAGGCCTGATGCACTTCTGGTATAGTGCATCAGGCCTATTTTCATTTCGGTCATACATTCCATCTGTTAATGCATTGCTGTTATCTCTGTCGAAGCTGTCCATCCCTGTCAAATGTCTTTCTCAGCGCTTTTTCCGTTAGAGGAATCACCATCAGAAGAGAAGCCATCTGCAGATAGAAGAGAATCAGCATGTAGGATTCAAATTTCTTGCTACTTTTCAGAAACCATATCACTAGAAGAGAAGCGGCCAATACAGCGACTCCCGTTCGGATCCATACTGCACCTGCATACTGGTGTGCAAAATACCAGGTTTCGTCATTGATACTCGACATTCGCGTCCTGTAGCCGAAAAGGCCATTGATTTCTTTAGGAGGTTTCTTCAGAAAAAGCAATCCGAAGAGAATCATTGTTGCTGTAAGCATCAGTGTCATGGATAGTGAAAATAGAACCATCTGCTCTTCCCCCCTACAGGAAATTTTTCTTCAGCAGTGTATCCATTGCCTCCTGGTCCATGGCCCGAAGCGTTTCCACTGCCAGAGAAACAGCCGAATCCACATCCTCAAGAGCTGCATAGGAATAATGGGTATGGACATATCTGGAAGGAATGCCAAGGACAAGCACCGGCACCGCTTCATGCCCAAGATGAATTTTCCCGGCATTGGTTCCTCCACCTCTTCTTACGGCACTCTGATACGGGATCTTCTTTTCCTTTGCAGTCTTCTGGGCCAGATGGATGAATCCCGCATGGCTTACATAGCTCTGGTCCATATGCCGGATCTGTACCCCTTTCTTCAGTGCGCCCTGAGCAGTATATTCATCATAATACATGTCGTCAGCTGGAGACCCTTCGAAGACGATCGCCAAGTCAGGCTTCACCACCTGGGTTGTGACCTGCGCCCCTCTTGTCCCCACTTCTTCCTGGGCTGCCAGTGCGCCTACCACATCATAAGGCAGATTCATGTCCTTCAGCTTCTTCAGCGTTTCAATGACCGCAAGACAACCGATCCGATTATCAAAGGCTTTCCCCGAAATCACATGATTTCTGTCGTTATGATGAAAAGTCACATCAGGCACCACAGGATCACCCGTCTCTATGCCAAAGAGTTCCACCACTTCCTCACGACTGGTGCATCCTACGTCAATTCTGAGATTTTCCATATGGATTTTGCCGCTATCCTTTTCTTCCGCCGTCATGAAGTGCGGGGGCTTCGAGACCACAATCCCCTTGACGTATTCCCCTTTTCTGTTCTTGATGATCATACTGTGCGCGGATATATTTGTGGTGATCCACCCTCCCAGCGGAACAATGCTTAAAAGCCCTTTGGCATCTATGGTCTGCACCATGAAGCCCACCTCATCCAGGTGTGCATCCAGCATGATCACAGGACGGTTCCCCGTGTTCCCTTTCAGGCTGATGTAGACATTGTTCATGGCATCCATGGATATCCTGAAGTCTTCAGTGTACTCCTTGATTACCCTCACCACATCCTCCTCGAATCCACCCGGACCGAATGCATTGGATAGACGCTCCATCATTTTGATATCTGTCATTTCTTTTTCCCCTTTCCTCCGCTTCACATTGTTTTCTCTATGGCTTCATTTTCATCATCTTTTCATAGAATTCTTCCGTCTTCACCCTGTCTCCTAAATTGAAGATCACGGATTTTCCATTCATTTCGAAATAGATATAAGGTGGCACGGATGCATCCATAAACAGCTTCACGGCTCCAAACTCATCCATTCTGAAATGGCCTCTCAGCTTGGAGCCGATGGCAGATCCGTTGGTTCGTAAAGTGATGTCCGGCAGATCCGAAAGCAGTGTAAGCTCCTCCATGGCGGACCAATCGTAGGCTTCCCCATACATCCCCTCAATATCAATTCCCTGGTCATCGATGCGCACACTGATGTCTCTGGAGGAAGCAAACATCATGAATCCCACAAACAGAAAGGTGCCTCCAAGAATCAGAATCACGATCAGAAACTGTATTTTACTGCCTTTTTTCATCTGCCCATTATCATCATACACATTACCATCGTATTTCTGAATTTTCCAGAGCAGAATCAGGGTGGAGACCATCATGACGACGATGGGCGGAATCATCCCGATCTTCACTCCCAGAATGTCCAGAGCACCAGCCGCAAAGAAAACACCTGCGTTGGCATAGCCGTAGTACCCGATGAGTTTTGCTGTGGACTCCACATCCACATTCTCCTGTTTTTCTCGGGAATAGGTATTGTATCCCGAAATGAGAAAATACAGTTTCGCCTTATGGACCAGAAGACCCAGAATCAGCATGATTCCACCAAATAGGATATAAAACACAAAAGATACCTCCTTCCTCTCTAATACGCGCATTCAATCATATCTATAGTATTATAATACACCTTCAGAAGATATGAATCTACACATCCCTAATGAAAAAGCGGACCAGAGAGTCTTTCTTTCTCCGGTCCGCAGATTCTTCACGTCATTGATGCTGCCTTTTGGAGATTCAGGGCAGGAGCGCTGCAATCACAAAGAATATGATCGATAAAACGATGGATACTACCCCAATCTTCCAGTATAGTGCATTCTTCTCTTTTCTGTTTCTCGGCATTTCATCCTCCTTGCCATTCTTGATAGCTTTTCTATAGGAGCTGGTTCCATTCCTCTTCCTTGAAGCCCACAAGTACCAGGTCATCCTTTAGGAGAACCGGTCTCTTCACCAGCATCGGATGCATGGAGAGCAGTCTGAGAATCTCATCATCAGAATAGCTCTTCACCTTCTCCTTCATTTCCAGGTCTCTGTAGACCGTTCCACTGGTATTGAGCATCCTTTTGATGGGCAGGCCACTCTTTTCGTGAATGCTTTTCAGCTCCTCATAGCTCAAGGTCTCTTCCGTGATCTCTCTGTAATCGAATTCCAGATTATGCGCCATGAGAAATTTCTTCGCTTTGATACAGGTTCCGCATTTTCGGTAACATACAATCTGCATTATATTCCTCCGTTCACTTTTATGCTGCTTCCTTTTCCAGGAATGGATTTCACTTCGATTCTTCCAGGTATACGATCCTTCAGCTCTGTCACATGGGAGATGATTCCCACGATTCGCCCAGAAACATTCAGCTCCATGAGACTCTCCAGTGCATTGTCCAGGGAATCCTGGTCCAGAGAACCGAAGCCTTCATCGATGAATATGGTCTCCAGATTCACGCTGCCCTTGTGACTCTCAATGAAGTCCGATAAACCCAGTGCAAGGGAAAGGGATGCCTTGAAGCTTTCTCCACCGGATAAGGACTGCACATCTCGTTCTCTTCCAGTATACTCATCAAACACATCCAGGCCAAGTCCGATTTTCTCTCGTCTGTTTTCCGTTTCATCTCTTCTTTTGAGCTTGTAGCGTCCTTCTGACATTTTTCTGAGTCTTTCATTGGCTCTTAAGAGAATGCCTTCGAAGTAGTAGGATTGGACGAATGTTTCAAATCCCATCCCTAAATTCGCCGTATCATACAGGTCCTGAAGAACTGTAAGCTTCTTCTGGTTGGAGAGATAACTTTCATGGATTTCCTGAAGCCTCATATGAGAACGCTTCAGGTTATAGACAAGAATCCCTTTGACCTTATGGAGACTTTTTTTCTCGTCGAACTCTTTTCCGCACTCCAGAAGCCTGGTCTTCAGCGGTTCAATCTCCATAAAACGCAATGGCTCCCCATGTTCGCGCAGATTCTCGTATACTCCTTTTACAGCGTTATACCCTTTAAAGAACGAAGTGATATCTGCTTCAATAGAATCCATTTCCGGTACGTTATGCTTGTTCATCTCATAGACTTCTCTAGTCACATCCGCTTTCAGAAGGCTGGTGAAAAACTCATCCTTCAGAGACTTTGCAGCCTCAAGGGAAGAAATGAGCGTCTGATTCATGGCAGTTTCCCGGCCACTAAGATGCTGCTCCTGATTCTGGCATTCTTCGAAATGCTTTTTCGCTTCTTCCAGTCTGCTGCTGATATCATCAATGATTCGCTGCGCTTCCCTGATCTGATGGAGAATTCCTATGGATTCTTTCGGTACCCCATCCGCTTCAAGGGATCTGATTTCACCCTTTATATCGTGAAGCTTGGCACTGTTCTCATCATGCTCCTTCATCACATCTTCCATCACTTCCAGTTCTTTCCTGCAGAGTTCGCTACGGGCTTCTACCCCATCAAGTTTCGTCGTGAACTTGTTGACGGCATTCATGGATTCAGCCAGCTTGTTTTCGAGCCTTCGATATTTTTCCTTCTCGTCCCCTCCGACAATCCTCAGATCATCCACTTTGAAGATGCTGATCTGACTTTCATCTCCAAGAAGAATGATTTCCTCTGCAAGATCCTCAAAGTGACGGATTCCATTTCGGATATCGGACTTTTTCTCCTGAAGGGACTTCTCCAGTTTTTTCAGCTTTTCTTCCAGCGTGCTGAGCAGATCCTCATCATAGCTTCTGACCTCTTTCACTACGGACGGATGCTCGTAGGAACCGCATACCGGACAGGGTTCATGCTCGTGAAGCTGGGACCGCAGAATATATGCATAGTTCTCATTCCGTTTTGCCAGTTCGTGATCATAGGCATTGGAAGCCACTTCAATGTTGCGCTGAATGTTCTCTTCTTCTTTTCTCAGAAGCCGGATATTCGATTCAATCTCATCTCTTTTCTGCGCTTTGTTGAATAAAGTGACCAGGGCTTTGAGCCTCGCATTGGATTCCTGAAGACTCAGCTTCAGTTCCACTTGCTTCATTTTCGCATCATGAAGCGCTCTGGACAGCTCCTGCTCCTCTTCTCTGTATGCTTTGAGTTCATTCTCTTTCTTTCTGAGATAATCCAGCTTCCGATCAATCTCCTGCCCGCTTCGTTTCAGCTCATTCAGACTCACGTATGCTTCTCCGAGTCTCTTTGACCGGGTCAGAAGATTCTCCAGCCTGGTTTTCTCTGTCTTCTTGTCATCCAGTACCTTGACTTCCTCCGTGGCGCTTTGCAGCTTCTTTCTGCATCGCTCCATGTAACCGCTGACCTTTTTCCGGTCCTCACCCAGGTTCTTAAGCTCTGACTGCAGTTTTCTGATGTCAGCCTCTTTATCCGCAAGCTGTTTTTCCGTATGGGTTATGGCCGATATTTTTCTCAGAAGCTTCAGTTCTCTGTCTTTTTCTTCATAGACCCTTTTCAGATTTCTATACCTTGTATACTCCTCGAAGGCTTTCTGAAACACCGCTAAGTCCTGATTGTTTTTTTCCGCTTCAGCAATCTCTTTTTCAATCTCTCTGCACTTCTTGTCAAATCCCTTGATTTCCTTCTCCAGATTCACTATCTCTTCTTCAGCCGCCTGAAGACTCTCCAGAAGCGCATCCGGCCCCATCTCGATATCCTTTCCTTCCATCCCGGCTTCTTTGAGTATTTCATCAAACTTCAGAACCAGAACCTTGTCCACGTTTCTGGTTTCATCGAACTTCTCTTTGATCCGCCACTGCAGTCTTTCATACTGCTCTGTGGAAAACAGTTTCTTCAGAATTTCAGATTTGTCCTTTGTGCCGGCAGTGAGAAATTCCCTGAACTCTCCCTGCGGAATCATGACGATTTTCTTGAACTGGTCCAGATTGAGACCGATGATTTCCTCAATTTCCTGATTGACTTCCTTGATCTTCACCAGCATCTTTTCCGGATCGCTTTCTCTGTAGAAATATGCTTTATTGACACCTTTGGGTGTTTCCACTCTTCTTACATGATACAGCTCTCCTCTGACTTCAAAGGAAAGCGAAACCTCCATGTCCTCTTTCTCCTCTGCCAGCTGGCTTCTGAAGCATTTCGCTCTGGTTCTGGTGGAACCGCTGCCTTCTCCATAGAGCGCATAGCAGATCGCATCGAAAATGGATGTCTTTCCTGCACCTGTAGGTCCTGTCACCAGAAAAATCTTATCTTCATACAAGGGTCTGAAATCCACATGGGTGCTTTCCTTGAATCCGAGAAAGGACTTCATGTTCAGATCCAATGGTTTCATACTATGGTCCCCCCTTCCAGCTCTTCCACCAGTTCACGGATGATTTCAAGATTCGTCTCCTCAATTTCCCTGTCGTTCTTCAGCTTGTAGAAATCCTTGAAGAGTTTCGTCATGTCTTTCTTCTGAATGATGCTGTAATCCGCATATTCATTGAGAATCTCCTTCTGGTCACGTGCCCTCTGCAGTTCCAGAATATTCGGGAATTTTGCGCGAAGCCTCATCATGGGCTCCAGAATCTCTTCCTTGTCCTTCAGAATCACCCGGATGTAATCCTCAGGATTCCCCGTATAATCCATATTCATGATTTCATTGAAGGACCCTTCCAGAGTCACCACATCCTTCACAGGATGCAGCGGAATCTCCTTCAAATCAGCCTTCCCTTCTTCATCCAGTTCAATGATTGTGATGCTTTTCTTATGGTTTTCTTCAGAAAACGAGTATTTCATGGGAGAACCCGAATATCTGATCTTTCCTTCCACCACCCACTGGGGTTTGTGAAGATGGCCCAGCGCAACATAATGGAATGGTTCGAAAACCGTGGTTCTGATGAAATCATGCCCGCCCACAGACAGGATTCGTTCAGATTCACTCTCAGCCACATCCTCTCGGCCTGTACCTGCCACAAAACCGTGATAGACAAGCACTTTTCGGTTGGCATTCTTTTTCACGCTTTCCTTGAAGATGCGTTCATAGACCAGGGTATCGTCTCTGAAGCTTTCAAGCTCGTAGATGGTCTTCAGATTCGCTGTATCCCGATAGGGGAACAGGTAGAACTCCACCGGTCCGAACTCATCTTTCAGCGTGATGCAGCGCAGAGGCCGCTTCACATTGTTCTCCACCGTGAGTCCCTTATCTTCCAGGAGAGAACTCAAAAACCCCACACGCTCATGGGAATCGTGATTGCCTGTGATGAGAATATTTCTTTTCCCTTGCTTGACAAGTTCTGTGAGAAACTCATCATTGACTTTCACTGCATCCTCTCTTGGGATGGACCGGTCATAAATATCGCCGGCTATGACGACCACATCCGGCTCTTCCTTTCTAATCACCTCTATAATCTCTTTCAGCATTCTCTTCTGGTCCTCCAGAAGAGACATGCCATTGAAATATCTTCCTATGTGTAAGTCTGCTACATGAAGAATTTTCATTCTCTGATGCTCCTTTCATTTCCTACCTTAAAGTTTAGCTGAAATATTTTGACAATACAACGCAATACAAGTCAAAATGTAGTAGAATATTCCTAGGGGGTGTATATCATGCCAAAGAGAATCCGTATGAGTCTCAGGTTAAGTGATGATAAGAGAGATTTCCCGATCACCTTTGTCCCAGCAGAAAAAAAGCATCTGTACGCCATGGCAGAAGCCATACTTGATGCCTACCGGGATACCATCGATTACGAAGGAGAAGATCTGGAACAGACACTGGACGAGCTGAAACGCGTCTATAAAGGCTCCTATGGTCCACTCATGGACGAAGCCTCATTTCTTCTCATGGAAGAGAATCTGGTCAAAGCAGGTGTTCTTGTCTGTCTTTATCGCGGAGAACCCACCATCACGTATACCTTCACGAGAAAAAAGGAGCAGCGACTCGGCTATGCCACGCTGCTGATCCTGAAATCGGCTCAAACACTCTATCAGCTGGGCTATCACTCACTCTATCTCTATGTGACCGTTGAAAACAGCAGTGCTGTAAGATTATTTGAGTCCTTGGGGTTTTCTGAAGTCCCCCTGACAACAGTGACAGAAATAAATATTGACTAATGAATCTATCAAAAGGTGCCAGATTGAACGAATCTGACACCTTTTTCTTATGTCCTGAATTGACATCTGTTCTGTGTTCTATCAGAAATAACTGTTTTTTCCGGATATGAACTGCAGGGACAATCTATGCATGGCTCGTGTCATCGCCACATAAAGAAGCTTCGCATCCAGTGCACTGATTTCGAAGGCATCATGGAGATTGGTAGTGATGACTGCATCAAATTCCAGTCCTTTCGCAAGATATGCAGGCAGCACCACAATTCTTTCCTCAAAATGAGCAGCCTTCTCTTCTATGAGCCCTATGGCATAACCACTACCCTTCGTAAGCGCTCCATGAATGGCTCCGGCATCGTCTTCTGATTTGGTGATGATGGCTATGGTTGTATATTCTTCCTGCATCCACTTGTCGATGGTTTCAAGAATTCCCTTCACAAGACTACTCTCATCCTTATGCTTTCTGATCTGCGGTTTTTTACCATGTCGAACCACAGGATTCGCCAGAGAGAGATCCCTGATCGGTGCTTTTTTCAGAACACCGTTTGCTTCATTCATGATTTCTATGGTGGTTCGATAACTCTGAAGCAATGTGAGGTAGTTCACTTCCTCCTCAAAAACGGATTCCTGGAGGTAGGACCAGTCTTTCACTGCGCGATACATATGAATCCCCTGGGAAAGATCGCCCAGAATCGTGAATCTGTCCGTGTTTAGAATTTCTCTCAGCACAAAAAACTGAAAGTCGCTGAAATCCTGTGCCTCATCGATGACGGCATACTTCACTCTTGCAGACTTATCGATGCCGTAGAGTTTATTGTGAAGATAGGCCATCGGTGCCAGATCCTCCAGTTCCAGTTCCTTTGCAGGGATTCTTTTGATCCGATCCTCAACAATGAATCTGATCACCTCTTTGTCATCCGTGTAGCGCTCCAGAAGGTCCGCATCCGTCATGAGCCTGTTGTAGAAGAACAGTGCATCCTTTCTGTCGATTCTTTTGATATAGTCCTTGACCGCCTTTTTTCTGCTCCTCTGGAGCATTTTTATCTTTTCGTCCCGATCCATGATGGCCGCCTTCAGTTTTGTCTTCCTGTCTTCAGAATCCATGTCGGATTTTCTCACTCGATCCATTCTCCGGTCATAGATTCGCCTTGTTTTTGCCACCATCTCATCTACCGCCTCTTTCACGTGATGATCCAGATAGCTTTCGAGCTGGTCGATTCTCTTATAGAAAGGCAGATAAGCATAACTTTCCCTGAACATCTCCTCCAGATAGGCTCTCGTAAAGATCACTTCCCCGTTCACTTCAAAATCCACAGGAGGGATGAAGTGCTCTTCGATGTCCCCGCAGTACGCTTCCAGAATCTTTCTCATCAGCATGCTGTTCTTGAAGGCAGATGCTCGAATGATCAGTCCTCTGTCATACTCCTCCAGGGATTCTTTTTTCAGAAGAAGTCTGAGCTTGCTGTTCTGATCAGACAACGGATATCTTTCACCGATCACATCCAGCATGAAATCCGGGAATGTGGTCTGTCTCACATCCTCTGCACCCAGTTCCGGCAGAACACTGGAGATATAGTCCAGAAAAAGGTTGTTGGGGGCGATGATGATGAAATCCTCGGGCTGAAAGGAGTCGGAATAGGTATAAATCAGATAGGCGATCCGATGAAGTGCGATTGTGGTTTTTCCGCTTCCCGCCACCCCCTGCACAATGAGCGGTTTATGGATGTCGGCCCGGATGATGTCATTCTGCTCGGACTGTATGGTGGAGACAATATCCTTCAGCTTATCACTGGCATGATTTTCAAGGGTAGCCTGCAGAAAGGTATCCGACATGGAAATGTCCACATCCACAAAATGCTTCAGCTCCCCATTTTCAATGGTGTATTGTCTTTTTCGGAACAGGTCGATCTCATATTCCTCTCCATAGGATTTATATCTCGCTTTCCCGAGTCTTCCATCATAGTACACACTCGCTATGGGTGCTCTCCAGTCCACAACCAGCGGAGTGTCCATGGATTCATCAAAAAGCGATATTTTCCCTATATAGAGCTGTTCATCTCTGTCCTTGTCGGACTGTCTGATATCCATACGGGCAAAATAAGGGTGATCCTTTGATTTCTTCAGCATGCCGAAATTCTGTTCCAGACTATCCAGTAGTTTCGCGTTCAGCAGAATGCTGGCATAACTGAGGCTGTTGTCCATATCGTCGAGTTCTGAAAATGCCTCGCGCATATCCTTCCTGTATTTCAGTCTCTTCTCCACCACCAGGGAGATGATTCTGCGTATATATTCTTTCGTCTCTTCCAGTCGCTCTATTTCCTTGTCATAGTCTTCATGTTCTCTGATCGACATATCTTCACCTGGCTTCCATTTTCTGTACCTTTTCTCAGAAATCAGTATACCACATGTAACCTGTCGCTCCTACATCACAAGAATATTGCTTTAAGACAAATATTTACCGGACCCTCACAAAAATCTATACGTTTACACTATGGACTACGGGATTTAATCTGTTATAATAAAGGTATAAGAATACAATTTAAGAGATTGAATACTATAGGTTGCCAAGACAGCATCTTGGCACGAAGAGGGAAACAGGTAAAAGCCTGTGCGGTCCCGCCGCCGTAAGACTCTTAAGAGTTCAAAGATCCACTGGAAATCTTTTTCTGGGAAGGAAAACTCTTTTACATAGTCAAGCCGGAAGACCTGCCTATATGATTTTGAGAATCTCCTCACGGGTCATGAGGTGTCAAAATGGATTTGAAGATTTTCTTCAATAGTCTATTGCAGCACCCAGAAATGGGTGCTTTTACTTTCCCCTTGTACACCTTTTCTCTTCGTAACCATTCTTGGATTGTTTCTTAAAATCATCTGTACGAATTGTACAACAAGGAGGAAAAAATGAACAAGAAAATTACTGCTGTCCTGGTGGTGCTGCTTCTGGCTGTTGGGGGATTTCTGGTCTACCGTTCACTGACACCAAAAGGTGAGGAAGGCTCGAAGGAAGTTACCATCAATATCATTGTAGAAAGCGAAAACATAGACTACAGCGAGACATTCCGATCTGATGAACTGTTCCTTGAAGGACTGCTGATTGAACACAATGATGAACTTCAGGTGGTAACAGAAGAAACGCAATATGGTCCGATGTTAATGGGGCTGAAAGGCTATACTGCTGATATGAGCAAAGAATTCTTCAGCATCAAGATCAATGGGGAAGATGCCATGGTCGGCATCAAAGAAATACCAGTAAATGATAAGGACGAATACACTTTTGAAGTTACGGGATTCTAATTTCACCGTATGGGACATCGTGCTCATACCCCTTCTCAGTGCTTCATTGACAGCAGGCAAAATGGCACTGGTATTCATCCCCAACGTTGAAATCGTCACACTCTTATTCATGGTCTATGCCTCTGTCTTCGGATTCAGGAAAACTTTCCTCGTGGCACTGATCTTTTCCACCACGGAAATCTTCTTTTATGGTGTACAGACCTGGCTTCTTGCCTACTATCTGATCTGGCCGCTGCTGAGTTTTCTCGCAGTCCTTCTTCAGAAAGGCACCCATTCTGAATGGCCTTACGCCATTCTTGGAATGATTTTCGGATTAGGCTTCGGACTGTTCTTCGCTGTAATCGAATCCTTTTTCTACGGCATACCCTACGGAATTGTCTACTGGGTCCGCGGAATTCCGTTTGATCTGATTCATGGAGCATCGAATTTCGTTATTGTGCTGTTTTTATTCAATCCCATGTATCATCTGCTCACAAGGCTTCGAGACAAATATGAACACAATCTGCGTGTGACAAATTAAGAAAAGAGATGCATATAGGAAAAGCACCGGGAAATGTATGGTTTCCCGGTGCTTTCCTTATATGTGTATAAAGAGAGAAGTGTCTATGGATGGCTTACATCACATCATGAAGAGCGTTCCAGCGCTTTGCTTTCTCTTTCTTATGGTAATTTTAGCACAGCATTCAGAAAGAAAACCCCGAATTTCTTCGGGATTTTCACTGTTTTTCAGTATTTTTTCAGTTATGGCACCATCTGAGGAACTGTCTTGAAAGTGTATCCTCGGTCTTTCAGTGTCTGTATCATTCTTGGCAGTGCGTCGACGGTCTTCATATAGGCAATGTGCATCAGCACGATATCTTTGTCTGTTGCCCGATCCAGCACCTTATCTGTTATGTATTTGGCATCGATGTTTACACCGTTATATGTTGTTGCCCAGTCAATGGTGTCTATGGACCACATGACGGTATATTTGTATCCCTGTTCTCCTGCCACTTTCAGCACTGTATCGTTATATTCCCCAAACGGAGGTCTGAATAGTGCAGGTGTGATACCCAGAACGTTTTTGAATATGGCTGTGGAATCGGTGAATTCTTTTCTGATTTCCGCTTCTGTCATCTCTCTCATATGAGGATGTGTAAGGGAATGGTTCTGGATGCTGTGACCTCTCTTCAGTATTTCTTTCGCCAGATCAGGATGATCCTTTACCCACAAAGCACGCAGGAAGAAGGTGGCTTTGACCCCATGCTGATCAAGCATATCGAGCAGTGGCAGTGTCGTTTCAAACTCCCACCCGGCATCAAATGTCAGTGCAATCTGTTTTGTGGATGCATTGACCAGCCCTTTGGTGATCACTGTGGAGGATGCGTAGGTGCCCTCTTTCACCAGGTATCCGGTATGTGCATAGCCGATCTTTCCCTGATAGTTCACTTTGGCCCAGCTGCCGGAAACACTAAGTACTGTGACCTTTGCTCCCTTTGGCATCACCGCAATGATACTGTAGCTTACAGAAGGACCACTTCTCAGATTCAGCTCCTCCGTGGTGACGCGAATGTCGGTGGATGTTACTGGCAGCCTCAGATAGCTTAAGGACGAATATCCTTCACTACCGCCATATAGGACTCTTGCCCATCCGTTACTGCTACTGAGTACTTTCACTTCTGCGCCAAGAGGAATCACGCGAATCACGCTGTAGCTGGTGGAAGGTCCTGTTCTCATATTCAGATTTGCAGTAGTTACCATAATGGTTTCTCCTGTGGATGGCAGCGTACTTTTCAGCTTCAGATAGCTTAAGGACGAATATCCTTCACTGCCTCCATATACGACCCTTGCCCATCCATTGCTTGTGCTCAGCACCTTCACCTCTGCTCCATTTGGAATGACGCGGATGACACTGTAGCTAGTGGAAGGTCCCGTTCTCATGTTCAGATTCGCTGTGGTCACCATGATCTGTGTGCTCACTTGAGTCATGTACGCTGTGTGCGCATATCCTTCCTTGCTTCCATAGATGACTTTAGCCCAGCTGCCTGAAACGCTTAATACCGTCACACTGGTTCCTTTAGGCATCACGGCTATGACGCTGTACTGCGTTCCAGGTCCGCTTCTCAGATTCAAATCTGCCGTTGTAACCCTGATATCATCTTCAGCGAACACCTCAATATAACGATCTTTATTTATATCTCTTCCTGTCAGATTAAACATATGTACACCAGTTAGTGAGGAAAAAACGAAAACAACAAGTAAGACTGCGACTTTTCTGAAAGCGCTTTTCATTTCTTTTCCCTCCTTGTCTTCAAAATACCCGTCGTATTTTATACATTAATTATACAATTCACACAACACTCACAAGTATCAAACAAAACACAACATCGTTAATATTCCGTAACATTTCAACATTCTCACTTGAAAAAGAACCCCCTCCACTTTCAGTATTTATGCATAATATGCATTGCATGATAAAAAACCTCCGGAATCAGGAATGTTCCTGACTCCGGAGGTTGATTGGTTTTAGTTCATCAGTCTTTCTTTCTTTCACGATACTCGATCTTTATACCCGTACCCGTGAAGTCAAATGCATCTCTCAGCTGATTCTCGATATATCTTGAATAGGAGAAGTGCATAGCTGTGGTGTCATTGATGAAAAAGACGAAAGTCGGAGGTTTCACCCCTGTCTGGGTACCGTAGTACACTTTCAGTCTCTTGGTGCCGATCATCGGTGGCTCTTTCTGAAGCAGCGCTTTTCCGATCACATCATTCAGGACACCCGTTCCGATTTTCTTGTTGTAGTTGTCATAACATCCTTTGATCATACTCAGCACCTTATGGGTTCTCTGTCCGGTGAGCGCTGATATGAAGAGATAGGGTGCATACTGCATGAACTTCAGACTCAGCTTCAGCTCATCCAGGTATTTGTTCATGGTCTTGTCATCCTTCTCGATGAGATCCCATTTGTTGACGATGACCATGATGGCTTTACGCATGTCATGTGCATACCCTATAATCTTTTCATCCTGGTCTGCGATGCCTTCCTGAGCATCCACCATCAGAACGACCACATCGGATCGTTCAATGGCTGCAAGGGTTCTCACCACGGAATATCGTTCAATTTCTTCCTTGACTTTTGACTTTCGTCTCAGCCCGGCAGTATCCACTAGAATGAACTTGCCTTCCTCTGTTTCGAGCATACTGTCGATGGCATCTCTCGTGGTTCCGGCGATGTCTGTGACGATGGACCTCTCTTCCCCTAGCAGTTTGTTGATCAATGAAGATTTGCCTACATTCGGCCTGCCCACAAATGCGACTCTGATATACTCGTCCTCTTCTTCTGTTTCATAATCCTTGAAGTGCTTCACCACTTCATCCAGAAGATCTCCAAGGCCTAATCCCTGACCTGAGGAAATGGCTATAGGATCACCGATACCCAGATTATAGAACTCGTAGGCATTGGCCTCATCCTTCATGTTATCCACTTTATTTACAGCCAGCACAATCGGCTTGTTGCTTACTCTCAGCATGGTAGCCACTTCATTGTCTGAATCTGTCAGACCCTGTTTTCCATCCACCAGGAATATGATCACATCTGCGGTATCTATTGCAACCTGAGCCTGTCTTTTCATCTGCGCCAGAATGATATCATCTGATTTTGGTTCTATTCCACCTGTATCAATCAATTTAAACTCATATTGCAGCCAGTCGGCATCTGCATAGATTCGATCTCTTGTTACACCGGGTGTATCATCAACTATGGCAATTCTGTGACCTGCCAGTTTATTGAACAAAGTTGACTTTCCCACATTAGGTCTTCCAACTATTGCTACGATTGGTTTTGCCATTTGCTTCACCTCTACTTTTCACGTTTGCATTTCTTTACATCTAATCATATTACCCTAAGTATGAACCAGTGTCAAACAAAACCTTCCCCGCAATTTCTTCACATACTGAGGACGAACTAAGACAGTACCTTCTCGATGAATATCTCTACAATGTCCGGATCAAACTGTGATCCCGCACACCTTCTAAGTTCAATGATTGCTTCTTCTTTAGATTTCTTCATATGATAAGGTCGATCACTGGTCATGGCTTCGTAAGCGTCCGCCACCGTTATGATTCTTGAATGAAGGGGAATCTCATTTCCTTTCAGTCCTTCAGGATACCCCTGACCATCCACTCTTTCATGGTGATACAGCACATCTTCTGCGATGCTCATATATTCCTCAACCGATTTGAGAATCTGATAACTGGTTTCAGCATGTTTCTTTACAACCTCACGTTCTTCGAAGGTAAGCTGATCCGGTTTGAGCAGAATCTCCTTCGGTACGGATATCTTGCCAAGATCATGCAGGCTTCCCGCCAGCCTCAGACGTTCAACTTCAGAAACATTGAGTCCCATGGCACTTCCGATTCCTGCGCAATACTCGGCAACGCCTTTCAGATGAATTTTCTCATCAGGAAACTTTCGATTGATACTTTCAATAATCGTTTTTATGATTCTGTTTTTCATAAGTCTGCCGTGAACCAGTTTATCCCGATACATATTATTGTCAGCGACTTTCTGGACCTCTGATATGTTCTGGGACAGAGAAGTTTTTGTTGCTGCACCTGCCGCAATGGATATCCTGATGGGGCCCACTGATGCATGATTCGCTTCCTCTTGTATTCTTTGTCTGATTCTATCAGCTTCAGCAGCATCAGTCCTTGGAAGAAGAAGCAAGAATTCATCCCCACCGATCCGCGCAAGCAGATCATCCTGTCTGATTCTATTTTTCATGATTCTGGATGCTTTTTTCAGCAGTAAATCACCTAAATCATGACCAAATGCGTCATTGGCCAGTTTCAGACCGTTGATATCCATAACGATGATGCTTAAGGGTAGATCACCCACTCTTCCCAGTCGTCTGAGCGCTTCTTCGATATACCTTCTGTTATACAAACCTGTCAGCTGATCATGAAAACTCAGAAATTCAATCTCTTTCTGCCTCTCCTTCTTTGCAGTCATGTCTCTGAATACAATCACAAGCCCCGTTGTTCTGCCTTCATGGTCTTTAATGGCTGAAGCGCTGTTTTCAATGGGAATTTCTTTCCCGTCTTTTGAGGAAAGAATCATTTCCGAAAACCCGATCCTCTTTCCCTTCCGGATGATTTCCGGAATCCTTGTATAAACCAGCGCATTGCTGTTTTCCTGAAACACCCTGAAAATCTCTTCTATAGGCTTCCCTTGCACTGCTTTTATCTGCCACCCTGTCATCATCTCAGCCGCCTGATTCATAATCGTGATTCTACCAGTATTATCAGTAGCAATGACACCATCTTCCACAGAGAGAAGAGTGGTCCTGAACAGTTCTTTTTCAAGAAACAGGCTGCTTTCCAGTGCCTTGTTATCCGTGACATCTCTTGCAGCGGCATAAATCAGTTTTCCGCTGATATGCGCTTTCCATTCCAGCATCCGGTACCTTCCATCTGATTTTCTTAGTCTTGCGAGAAATGAGGCTTCTTTCTTGATACCATTTAGACTGCGAATCCACTCTTTCACCCCATCAACATCTTCAGGATGAACAAATTCCAACGCATTTTTACCTATGAGCTCCGTTGTCTTATAATGAAAATTCCTACTCCATGCATCATTCAATTTTCGGAAGTTCCCCTCTGAATCAGCTATGCAGAAGAAGTCCATATTCACAGTGAAAAAGCTTTCCAGCTCTTCTTTCTGATTCATAAGCTCAATAAGGGCTTCTTTCACATCCGTTATATCCTTTGCAGTGCCAGTAAAACCAATGATTTCATCTTCGCTGCTTCTTATGGCTACAGCAGTTGTCATAAACCAGTGATAGGTGCCATTTTTGTGAAGCAGACGGTAGTCTCTCGTCTCCATTTTTTCTCCAGACTCATTGATTTGACTGAAGAAATCGTAGATACGAAGAAGGTCTTCCGGATGTACATATGGTTTCAGTGGGGTTCCCAGCGTATCCTCCACTTTGTAGCCAAGCTGATTTTCCCATGCTTTTGAAAGAAATGAAAATGTACCGTCAAGCTGCAGGCGATAGATGATATCATAGCTGCTGTCCACAAGAAACCGGTATTCATCCTCGCTCTTCTTCACCTCTAATTCAAGCTGCTTGCTCTCAGTAATATCTATGTGTGTACCGAACATCAGAAGAGGCCTGCCATCTTCTGACCAGGACACAACCTTGCCTTTATCAAGAACCCACACCCAATGACCTGCTTTGTGCTTCATTCTGCACTCCAGTGAATAATACTCTTTCTTTTTGTAGAAAATGGATTCGATTTCCTGATTTGACTTCACCAGATCCTCGGGATGCACCAGTTTTCTCCATGTATCATGTGTGATCGGCATAAGTTCAGAAAGACTATGTCCGGTAATCTCAGCCCAGCGCTCATTGTATCTGATCTCATCTTTCTCCACATCCCATTCCCAGGTTCCCGCCTGAGTCGCTTCAATGATTCCTGCAAGCTTCTCCTGTTCAGAAAGATTTCCGACGCGCACCTTCTGTACTGCTTCATCTTTGTCATCCTGAATTATATTCGGATGAATACTACCCGATGGTTTCTCTTTTTCTGTAATCTGCGGATGCTTTAACACCTTCCATATGCACATGTACAGGACTTCTGCATCTGACCTGGTTTCCTTCAAAGGACGGATGAGACCCTCCACTTTTAAACTTTCGCCGTTTCTCTTCCTCAGATCTGCCTGAAAAAGATGCTTCCCGACTGAAAGAATCCCTGAAGCTGGAAACAATTCCGGATCCTCACATATCAGATAGTCTGAAATCATCGTGAAAAGCACTTCCGCTCCCCCATAGCCCAGCGCAGTATTCCATATATCATTAGCATAATGAATTATTCCATCCTGATCAACAATCTGGATCAGATCCGATGAAGTGTTCATCAGGTCCAGTAGATCATTTTTCCAAAGAGTCAGTTTCTCATTCATGGTAACCCCCTCGTGCTCGTTCCTGTCAGAATGCAGTTGATTCTATTCACAGGTCATTTCTATTACCGCTCATATCTTTTCATTATATATGATTCTCACTTTGAACTACAGCAGTTTTTGATACTTTGCTAATCAAAGTTATAAAGAAATCATTATGGGGCGGCGATACCCATGTAACAACAGAGCGGTGGCAGATTCATATTCTCTATTTATTGAAAATCAGCTATAATAGACTGTGTAAACGTTATTCTTAAATCAAATAATGAGCAAGGAATTTAACAGAATGATGAAATTCAGACACTATGCAATCTTGATTCCAATTCTTCTTCCCATCCTATTTAGCGGATGTACGGGAAATCCCTCTGAGGAACTGCGAACCGAACCTGTAATAAGGAATGTGATTGATCCGATTGTTACCACATCCCTTCCTATCAATCCCTATGCGACGGAAGAAGATGAGGTGTGCATAAACGCTGTGGGCGACATAATGGTTCATGAATCCCAGTGGCTGTCTCAGCAAGTGGGGCCCGATACATATGACTTCACCGAAAATTTTGCCCAAGTGAAGGAGATCTTCACATCCGATGACCTGTCCATCGCAAATCTTGAAACGACCATAAACGAGCATAAGGCCATCGCCACCTATCCGCGATTCAATTCACCGGATGCTCTCCTGGATGCTCTTGATGATGCCGGATTCGATCTCATCGGTACAGCCAATAATCATTCCATGGACACAGGAATGGATGGCATCCTGAGCACCATAGCCGAGCTGGAGGAAAGAAATCTTCAGTATTTCGGAACACACAGGGACCTAGGTGCAGACAAATATCTCATGAAACAGATCAAAGGCATGAACATCGGCTTTGCCGCTTTCAGCACAGCTTACGTACATGGAAATTCTGTGGTCATCAACAACATCCAGTCTAATGGGATGGAAAAACACGTCAACTATATGGATCTCATAAAAGCTGACAATGCATTTCATACCCTGAAACCTGTAATTGATGCAATGAAGGAGAATGGTGCCGAATTCATCATCCTGTCTCTTCATTGGGGGAATGAGTATGAAAAGAGCGCCAATGCCTATCAGAAAACTCTGGCTCAGATGCTTATAGACGAAGGAGTAGGACTGATCCTGGGTTCTCATCCCCATATGGTTCAGGAGATGGAGTTTCTCACTTCAAACGTGAGCGCTCATGAGGGACTCGTCATCTATTCCATGGGGAACTTTCTCTCCAATCAGAGGAACGAAATTCTTAATATGACCGGCACAGAAGACGGAGTCATTTCCAGAGTGATTCTGAAGAGGGACTCAGATCATATCATTGGTATCCGAAGCGCAGAGTTCATTCCAACCTGGGTCAGCCGAACGGAATACGGTGAATATTTCAGATATGAAATCCTTCCGATTGATGTTGATCCTTCGTCAACAGCCACCAGGTACAGTGCAGACGAGGAGAGCCTCACTGAATCCCTGATGAATACACTGCGTGCCATAGACAGCACAACGGTAAAACAACTGGACCTAAATCATGAATAGAAGAGATCCATACCGTGCGTCAGTACTGTATGGATCTCTTCCTTATTTCACAGTGCTGCTCCACTTCATGATCAGCTTTTCAATCTGCTTTTCACGAGCCGGATTTTTCCAGTCAATGATTGCACAGTCCAGAACAGAGCCACCCTTATTCTCTACTTCCTTTTTCACCTGACTGATGGCGCTTTTCCCTCCCTTGAACTACTCCCCCTTAAATGATATCAAATCATTATTGAAGAGGGAGATTCCTAAGGATGGGAGCCTAACGGCTCCTAATTTATTAGGCTATCTCCGCAGTTCCTGCGGTTCTTGAGGCTACTATTCGTAGAGCCTCTTTTTTATGTTGATACTGGCATTTAAGTCCCTATCATGATGCGTATCGCAAGTAGGGCGTTTTGCCATACCAGTCTGCCTTGTAGCCCATTTGGTCTTTAAACTTTGCCCACGACACATCACCAATTTTTTTGAGAGCCGATGGTTTTGCTAATAAAATCTTCTGCTCATTATTTGGATATATTCTGAACTTGAAAAGCTTTGTGTTTCAGCATATCATCGCTACTCTCTTTAAATATTATAGTACTATTATATCGCTTTTTAATTAATAATTCTATTTATTCAGAAATATTTGGCGAAAGAATACCCCCACTTAAGAAGCGGGGGTATTCTTTCGGGTTTTATATAAAAGAGAATGGAAAGAAGTGTGTCACAAAAATGAGGATTTTGTCTTTTTCATTTCTTCTGAGTGACTGAGATAGGATTTCAGCACAGGACTCATGGAGAAGCCCCCACTGGACACCCTACTATCACATAATCATAGTCGTCCAGATTTTCATAGGCTTGAAATCTGATTTCACCCGGATCGGTCTCATTCCTGTCTTCTCCACCCATGGGTTCGATCTTTATAAGGTCCGTTTCCATGCCCTTTCCAAGGAAGCTTTCTTTAAGTCTTTCTGCCACCGATAGAGTATTTCCTGTCAGAGAATGGATGATCATGGCTGTTTTCATTCCCCCTACCCCCTTGCTTAATGAATCAGAGCATCTTCAACGGCTTTGATGATCACAAGGCTGCTGTAGGTTGCTCCGGAAACTGCATCGACATCTAATGACTGCTGTTCCAGGATGGTGTCCGTAATGGCCTCTGCATCTGCACCCTTCCCATGGTCATGTTCCAGAATAACAATGTCGCTGATCTCGTGGTCCTTCATCAATACTTCCACTTTGACATGTACAGGGAAAACACTATATTCACCCACATAGCTGCCATCAGGAATCTCGGATAGTTCCACATCATGAATCGGTTCATTTGTGAGTTTCTCCAGATTATCTGATAACGTACTGTAGATCAGAACACTACCCGTAGCGACAATCACAATGACTATGACTACAATCCTGAACCATTTGTTTTTTCTCAATATCATCCCTTCTTCCAGAATCAAATTGATTGACCACATAACAGTTCTATTATCAATGATTATTTTCAAGAAGAAGTGACTTTTTCGCGAATAAACAATATCTTTAACAAAAAAATAACAACCATTCTTTCGATGATTACCCTTTTCAACAGCAAACCCGCTGCTATTTACTCTGCAGCGGGTTTCCATCTTATTCTGCTAGAACGAACTCATCCGTGTATGCCCCACATAGTGGACACAGCCAGCCTTCGGGAAGGTCTTTGAAAGCGGTTCCTGGATGAACACCACTGTCAGGATCTCCGAGCTCAGGATCATAAATGTAACCACAGATGACACAGATATACCTTTCCATTTTTCTACCTCCATAGGATCTATTGCTAAGATACCTAGATTATAGACTGCAGGGGGAATGACTTCAACTTCATATCCGGTATTTAAGCATTAATTCAGTTCTTTGAATTTACCTGTGACGATATAGATCGTCCATTCGCAGATATTTGTCGCATGATCACCATTTCTTTCCAGGTACTTCAGGACAAACTGCAGATCCCCTGCAAGCTTGAGAAGCTCCGGATTGTTGTTTGCTTTCTCAAACATTTTCTGCTCCGCTTCATAGGTCAGCTCATCGATTTTATCATCCAGCTTGGTCAGTTCCAGCGCTGTATCCTTATCTTTAGCCACAAAACTGTCCAGTGACTTCCCGATGAATTCCATGACGAGATCTGAAATCTGAATCAGTTCCTCATTGATGAGATCCGTATCAGTCTCTCGTCTGATTTTCGTGATGTCCGCTATGTCCTTGGCGTGATCGCCCATGCGTTCCAGGTCCGTGACGATTTTGATGATGGTGAAGATATTTCTGAGATCGGAAGCCACAGGTCCCTGTGTAGCGATGAGCCTGATCGCTTCATCCTCAATGTCTCTCATGAGATTGTTGATCTGTATGTCTTCTTTTAGTACCAGATCAGCCAGTTTGATGTCTTTCTCCACCAGAGCTCTGATGGATCTTTTGATCTGCGTTTCCACAAGAAAACCCATTCTCAGAAGGTTATTGTTCATATGACTTATGGTTGTTTCAATACTGTTTAACGTCATTTCTCTTCTCCTTTTAGCCGAATCTACCGGTTATATAGTCTTCTGTCCGTTTATCCCTCGGGTTCGTGAACAGGTTCTTCGTATCTCCGTATTCAATCATTTCTCCCATAAGGAAAAATGCGGTTCTGTCTGAGATTCTAGCAGCCTGCTGCATGGAATGGGTCACGATGGCGATGGTGTACTCATTTTTAAGGCTCTCCATCAGCTCTTCAATTTTTGCCGTGGCAATGGGATCCAGAGCTGAGGTGGGTTCATCCATGAGAATCACATCCGGCTGGACCGCCAGGGCTCTGGCGATACATAAACGCTGCTGCTGCCCACCGGAGAGTCCATAGGCATTATCGTTCAGCCTGTCTTTGACTTCGTCCCATAGCGCAGCGCTCTTCAGACTGGTTTCCGCAATTTCCATGAGGAGATTCTTGTCTTTCAGCCCGTGAATCTTCGGTGCATAAAGCACATTCTCCAGTATGGATTTCGGGAAGGGATTGGGCTTCTGGAAAACCATCCCCACCTGGGTTCTTAATTCCTCCACACGAAGATCGCTGGAAAAAATGTCATTTCCGTGATAGAGAATCTTTCCTTCTGTACGCACAATGGGAATATTTTCCACCATTCTGTTGAGGGTCTTAATGAAGGTGGACTTACCGCATCCGGAAGGTCCTATGATGGCTGTAACCTCATTCTTGTAAATATCGAAATTGATTTTCTTTAACGCCTGATTGTCTCCATACCAGAGATCCAGATCTCTGACCTGAAAAACAGCTTCCTTGTTTTCAATGGTTGTCATAGTATACTCCTCTCGCTAAAATTTCTTTTCAAACTTGTTTCTAATGAAAATCGCCACTGAGTTCATCAGGAATAGAACCACCAGCAGCACCACAATGGTTGCTGCAGCAAGATTCGCATACTCCGGTGTAAGCACAGTATCCAGTGTCCAGTAATAGATCTGAATCGGCATCGTGGTGAAATCATCCATAACACTCTGGGGGATTTTCATGATCAGTGTCGGGATACCAAGAACAACCAGAGGAGCTGTTTCTCCTATGGCTCTTGAAACGCCCAGTATGAAGCCCGTAAGCATGCCCGGCAGTGCTACCGGAAGAACAACTCTGCTGACTGTGGTCCACTTATCTGCACCAAGGCCATAGGAGGCTTCTCTTAAAAATCCAGGAACGGCTTTCAGTGCTTCCTGGGCGGCCACGACTACAATCGGCAGTACCAGAAGGGACATGGTGAGCCCCCCTGCAAGAATGCTCCCACCAAGACCCATGAGTCTGGAGAAAAGCGCCAGACCAAGCAGTCCGAAGATCACGGAAGGCACACTGGCAAGGTTACTGAGATTGATATTAATGAAATCTTTGAGTTTTCCTGGTTTTGCATATTCTTCAAGGTAGATGGCTGTGGATACGCCTAGAATAAAGGTAACAGGTATGACGATGAGCATCATATAGACCGTTCCCATAATGGCACCGAAGATTCCAGCCTTTTCCGGAAAAATGGAAAGATTCCCTGTAAGAAAATCCCAATCAAGCCATCCGACGCTGTCTCTTACGATATCCACCAGCAGAAATACCAGTACAAGCAGTGTCATGGCTATGGACACTCCAAATACGCTTCTCAGAAATCCGCTGAGTTTCACTCTTCTTTCAATCTGCCTGCTGTCTGCTTTAAATGTTTTTTTCTTTATTAAAGACACCTGATCTGTTTTTTCTGTTTTCACTTTATTATCTGCCATCAGTATGCCTCCCTATATTTTTTAGAAATGTAATGTGCCAGCTGATTCATGACCATGGTGAACAGGAAAAGCAGAAGCCCTACCGCATAGAGACTGTAATATCCTGTGGTTCCGCTGGCCGCATCTCCACTGGTGAACTCTACAATATATCCTGTCATGGTCTGCATGGACTGTGTGATATCAAGGGTGAAGGCTTTGGAGCTTCCGCTTGCAATGGTCACAATCATGGTCTCTCCTATGGCTCTAGAAATACCAAGAACTATGGATGCGAGGATTCCTGAGATTGCTGCAGGAATCACCACTTTGAAAGCCACTTCAAGTTTCGTGGAGCCAAGTCCGAAGGCACCTTCCTTCATGATTTCTGGTACGGAGTTCATGGCATCTTCGGATAAGGATGCCACCATCGGGATGATCATGATTCCCATGACAAGACCTGGACTCAAGGCATTCTTTGATTCAAGTCCTGGAATCAGATTCATCAGCATGGGGGTCACAAAAGAGTAGGCAAAAAAACCGTATACGATGGTAGGAATTCCTGCCAGGACCTCCAGCATGGGTTTCACCAGTCTGCGTACTCTCTGTGAAGCAAACTGACTCAGATAGATGGCAGCCGCAAGCCCGATGGGAACCGCTACCAGCATGGCGATGAGCGATGTGGTGATGGTTCCGATGAAAAGAGGAATGAATCCGAACCGCGGATCCTTGTTAAGGGGTGCCAGATCCGTGCTCAGCACCTCAGACAATGGGACTGCTGCAAAGAATCGGAATGCATCGGTGATCAGTGTCAGAACGATTCCGAATGTAGTAAACACAGAAATCAGAGCCATAAACAGAAGAAATAACGGAACAATCTTATCCATGTACCGTTTCTTTTCTTTTACTCTTTTCTGAATCATCTCTCTTATTTTAGTCTGATTTTCCATAGACTTCTCCTTTATGATTTCTCCATACGCACGGATAAGATGAGAGAATGCTCTCTCATCTTTCCTGATTTAAGTGTCTGTTCTACGCTTATTTCAGACCTTCAAGAATGGTCTTGTATTCAGCATGCTTCTCTGCTGGAAGTGGAGCAAAGCCGTTTTCTCCAGCGAGCTTCCGGGCTCCTTCCTCTGACACCACAAACTTCGCGTAATCCAGAATCTGTGGTGATTCTTTGGCTTTATCAAGATCCAGGTAAGTATATACAAGTCTTGTGAATCCCGCATAATCCAGATCTGATCCGATGGTATCCAGGGTTGGTTCCACAGCACCGTTTCCGAAGTCCACCTTCACAGCGGTCAGCTTGTCTGTATTGGAAGCATAGTAGCCATATCCGAAGAACGCAATGGCATTCACATCCTTAGATACCAGATCCACCAGTGTGGAGTATTCCTGTTGCAGATTGGCTGTTGACACCATGTCCTGCTCATCAAGTATCACTTCATAGAAGAATTCGTAGGTTCCGTGATTTTCATTTGGACCATAGAACTTGATTTCTTCACTTGGCCATTCTGCACGAATGTCAGACCAGAGCACCTTATCATCATCCTTGAACTTTCCTGACAGATACATGTCGATGATTTCCTGCTGGGTCATTTCGGTAGCCCATGTATTCTCTTTGTTGATGACCATGGTCAGACCATCATAGGCCAGTTCGATTTCCATGATGTTTTCGCCCATGACTTTTCCGGCAGCTTCCAGTTCTTCCACTTCTGTATCCTTGATCTTTCTGGATGCATCCGCAAAGTCCAGTTCTCCCGCGATAAACTTCTTAAGGCCTGCACTGGATCCAGCTCTTCCTACCTGCACGCTTACGCCTGGCTCTACATTGCTCATGTAGTTTTCAGCAATATGTGCCATCAGAGGATAGACTGTTCCTGAACCATCTACGATGACTGTTCCCTCCAGCTCTTCCGCGGGTGCTTCCGTGGATGGCTCTCCTCCATTATCTGATGGTGTTTCCTCCGCTGGTGTAGTGCCGCATGCTGCCAGCATGGCAACCACTGCCACTGATGATACCAGACCTAATATTTTCTTACGCATTTCATATCCTCCTAAATTTTGACCTATTCTGAGAGACACATCCGTGCCCTACAAATTGAATTATAGACACTGATTGTTTTGCCGAGATTGTCAACATGTTATGTCCGTGTTAAATGCCGTAGCTGCTTATAATCCCTTCCATAGGCGGATTTCATTGAACAGAGAGCAGGTAAACGCTTTCGGTTCAAGTGAAGGCAATGATGAATTATTTACTGGGGTGATCTGCCCGACCGAAAAAAAAAAGAACCATGAATCAGTTTCCTGTTTCATGGTTCTTTCTTAATGGTAGCGGGGGTAGGACTTGAACCTACGACCTTCGGGTTATGAGCCCGACGAGCTGCCAACTGCTCCACCCCGCGATATTCTCTGCTTACTGTCTTTCTTAAGCACATATTCTATTTTAAAGGATAAACATGTAAATGTCAAACTGATATTCACAAGTCTCAAGAAAGAAGAAAGAAGAGAAAGAAAAAGGCAGACTTGTACTGCCTCACAAATCATTTCTTTATGAGCGGAATGCCCTCCTCTACCAGAAAGCATCTCACATAATGTTCTGGTGTGATTTCCACCAGGTCAGGAACTTCTTCATAACACTTTCCGACAGCATAAGGACATCGATTGGAAAAACGGCATCCTTTGGGAAAATCCGAAGGATGGGGCACATAACCTTCAATGACATTAAGTCTTTCCTTTGTTTCTCCTCTACCAGGCATGCAGTCTATGAGACCTATGGTATAAGGATTCATCGGATGGCTGAAGAGCTCTTCCTTGGGTGCTTTTTCCATGATCTTTCCGCAATACATCACGCAGACATCATGGGCCATATCTTCCACCACTCCCAGATCATGGGTAT
The DNA here is from genome assembly GCF_017368455.1 of Proteiniclasticum aestuarii. GTDB lineage: Bacteria > Bacillota > Clostridia > Clostridiales > Clostridiaceae > Proteiniclasticum > Proteiniclasticum aestuarii. Next base: position 158,014 of record NZ_JAFNJU010000001.1, read on the forward strand.
TCAGAATGATGGACATCTGGTTCTCATCCTGCAGCTTCTTCAGGAGATCCAGAATTTCCGCCTGAATGGTCACATCAAGTGCTGTAGTCGGTTCATCGGCGATCAGTATTCTGGGCTTGCAGGCAATGGCCATGGCAATCATGATTCTCTGACGCATTCCTCCGCTGAACTGTTTGGGAAGATCATAGTATCTTTTTTCCGCATCAGGAATTCCGACTTCCGTCATCAGCTGCATCGCTCTCACTTTAATCTCCTGCTTTTTTCCTCTCTTATGGATGTATAGTGCTTCCTCTATCTGCTTTCCCACTGGAATCAGCGGATTCAAGGTGGACATGGGGTCCTGATAGATCATGGCGATCTCATTTCCTCTGATTTTCTGCATCTGTTTCTCTTTCATCATCAGCAGATCCCCTTTAACATTCCCATCATAGATGGCTTCGCCTTCTATGATCTTCCCAGGATAATCCACCAGCTTCATGATGCTAAGGACAAGCACGCTTTTCCCGCTGCCTGACTCCCCGATCACCGCCAGAGTCCTGTTCTCTTCCAAGGTGAAACTTACATCATCTACAGCAGGAAGTTCCAGCCCATCCAGATAAAAGTATGTTTTTATATTGCTGACACGTAGTAGTGACATGACTTATCCCTCCTGTACTTTTTAATCTGCACCATTTCCATCATGATTTGACCTGAGGAATCACCACATCCTTCAGCACGTTGAACATCAGCAGAATGAAGAAATACACCACTGCCATGATGGTCATGAAATAACTGAAAGCCATACTGCCTGCGAAGGCATCGATTCTGGTGGATGTATAGAAATCAATCATATGGTATCCGATTCCTCTGTAATAAAAGAGTCTTTCCACAATGATCAGACTGGAAAACATCAGCGCAAGGATCGTCGGGAAAACTGAAAGCACCTCATAAACCACACTTTTCATCAGATGGTTTCTGATGATCCGAAACCTGGAACAGCCTTTCCCACGCGCAGCCAGAATGTAGGGCTTTGAAAACCCTTCCTCAATGGCTGTGGCGGTGGTTCTCGCAATATACGCTGCAGGGAGTATGGAAATGGAGATGATGGGATAGATGGCACTATACCAGTACTGGTCGCCCTTGAATTCAATGGGACCGATGCCGAAAAAGGTGATCCCGCTTTTAAAAAGATATAATGCAAGCATCTGAATAAGACCTATGGTCAGAATATCCGGCACCGACAACGGCACCAGAGACTGAAGCATCTTGAATGTTCCGATACGATCTCTCTTTCTGCTGTCCAGAATCCCCTTGGGAATTCCTAGAATCACCGCAAGCAGAATACCAAACAGAAGAACGATTCCACTACGTCTGGCTGATACCGCAAAGAGTTCCCCTACGGTACCGTCGAGAATGACCAGATCCTTCACTTCGCCGGAAAATACATACCGGAAGTTCTCTCTGATTCCCTCCATGATGATATCCCAGGACATATTCGGTCTGTATCTCCCCTTTTCATAGATGATATCAAAATCAATGGGTACACCGGTGATCAGAAGTACGCCTACAATGACCGATGTGAGAAGCAGCAGATTCCCTAGAATGATTTTTATTAGTTTCCTGGTTCTCAGATTCATTTTCAACCTCCATAGAGCATTCATCTTCCGTACAGATGACATGCCACCTCTCGCCCTTCATGATTTTTGAGTATTGGAATTTCCTCACTGCAGATTTTCATCGCATAGGGACATCGCGTGTGAAATGCGCAACCTGCGGGCATTCTGATCGCACTCGGTATCTCACCATGAAGCCTTCTTCTATCTTCTGATACTCTTTCCTTCTGACCCGGTACAGCAGCAAGTAGCGCTTTCGTATAGGGATGTCTGGGACTTTTGAAAATCTTTCCCGCGGTTCCGTTCTCCACAATCTTTCCAAGATACATCACCGCAACATCATCACTCACATGTCTGATCACATGAAGATCATGGGCAATGAAGAGATACGACAGACCGAATTCCTTCTGAAGATCCATGGTCAGATTGAGAATCTGAGACTGTACGGACACATCCAACGCGGACACCGGTTCATCACAGACGATGAATCGCGGTTTCGTGGATAAGGCCCTGGCGATCCCGATTCTCTGTCTCTGCCCTCCACTGAATTCATGGGGGAATTTCCTGGCTGATCCCTTATCAAGACCCACCAGATCCAGCAGTCTGTAGACCTCTTTCCTGTATTCCAGAGGCTGGACGATTTTATGAATCTGAAGGGGCTGAACAAGAATGTCTTCAATGGTCATTTTGTAGTCCAGGGCCGAGTACGGATTCTGAAAAACCATCTGAAGCTCTTTTCTGAGTTTTCGGAAGTCCCTGTTTGATATGGTGCTGATGTCTCTGCCATCCAGATAGATGGACCCCGAGGAAGGTTCAAGCAGTCTCAGAACCAGCCTTCCTGTGGTGGATTTACCACTTCCGGATTCGCCGACCAGTCCCAGAGTTTTTCCCTGATGAATCTGAAAATCGATTCCATTGACTGCATGAACCAGCTCCTTCTCATCCCCCAGCATACTGTTTTTCGCAATGAAATGCTTCTTTAAATTTTTAACCTCGATCATACATCATTACTCCTTCTTCTGCGCATCTTCCATCAGATAGGGATTCATGGTGAGATTATCCAGCATCACCTGTCCGATGCTCTCCAGTCTCTCCCTGTTCAGATTCGATAGCACATCCTTTTCCGTCCACATTTCACTGACATGAGCCTGCCCGATCCCCACTGTGAAGAAGGCGTTCAGCCTCATATCCAGAGCAGATCTTGTGACCATATCAAAGACGCCCAGACTGGAACTGCTGGCGGTGTTTCCGTAGATGCTCTGAAATCTTCTGTATGGCATTTTCATATCCTTCAGAAGCTTTTCCATCTGTGTCCCGATGAGATAGGATGGTTTTCGTCCACCCTGAGCAGGAAATGTGACCAATGAAAGCTCCTTGTCTTTTCCTATGCCTGCATATCCGATTTCATAATAGTAGTACCCTCCGGTCACAACCATATCGATGGTCTTCATGGCTTCCCTGTGATAGTACTCCGATCCTTCTTCCATGGTGATTTTCTTCACTTCCATCTGATTGTCCCAGAAAACAAAAGATAAAGATCTGCTTAGCGGCACTTCCAGGGCTGCTACTTCTCTTGCCAGTTCCAGTGCTGTGGCACCAGGTGTTGCTGAAATCACTGATGAGGAACCAGCATTTTCGTATACCCCATCATAACCTGCTCCGATGACGATGATTTCTCCAGGATTCTCAGCTGACAGGCCTTTTCCTGGAAGGAATGCTTCAATGACTCTTCCTTCGTATTCAGGAAGTTCAGGATAGCTGAAGGAGATCTCCATCTCCGCATACCCTCTTTCAAGCAGTTCTCTGAGTTCTTCGAAGGGAAAAATCGTATGAGATTTATGCAGATGAGCATTGGTTCTGGATTCGTATTCGTCAAACAGCATGAACTGGAGTCTGAATTCCCGCTCCACTTCATCTGATTCAAAAGAATTTATTCCTCTCATATTATTCTCACTGAAAGGGGATCCGTTGGAACTGAGCAGCTCTCTGACATACCTCTCTGTTATGGGAAACACTTCGGTCTCCATGGAAACATCTGCAAGATGGGATCGATCTGCAGCAGTTCCTTTATAATGAAAATCCTGACCCTCAGCTTCTATGAGCTCCTGTCTGCTTAATGAGAAGATGGTGAAGTCCTCATGAAGTCTGAATGTCTTTACTTCTCCAGACTCTTCTGTAATTCTGATTTCTCCTTCCTTCACCACCATGGGTGCCATGATTTTCAGATTATCCACGGTCTCATCCTGCTCAAGATAGTAACTGATGTCCAGGGTTTTCACGTCATATCCGTAGGACTGCATGGTATCGATGATATGATTGCCCGCTTCATACCCGCCTTCCGTTCCACTGACTCTTCCCTCAAAAGATGAATCTGTCAGAACATGCAGCTGTTCCAGCGCCTTTTCCGTCTGAAAAGGGATCTCACTTGAATATCTCGGCACAAAGATGTATACAAGAATCAGGACTGCTGTACCTGTCTTTAGAATAATCGGTCTGTAGTATTTAGGAAACTCCCTCAGCTGCAGATAAAACAGTCTAGGCGACAGCATCGCAAAGGTTTTTCTGATGATGCTGATGACTCTGGAGTCTCTTTTCTGGAACTCCATTCTGAGCCCTTCCCCCAGAAGATTGATGCCCATGATCGCCACGGCAAAAAACAGTACCGGGAAAAAGGACACCCACCAGACTTCCTCGAACCTCATGACATCCGTTGTGATTCTCGAGAGCATTCCACCCCACTCCGGTTCAAGCCCCATACGATAGTTTGCTCTGAAGGCCATGGCGCCGACTTCTCTGGTGGAACCGACAAAGACATACAGAACCGCCAGCTGCGCCACTAGAAACAGCGCCATGGCCATTTCCTTGAAGAATAGACTGACACCTGTTGGAATCACATGAGGCACCACATTCTGCAGCACAATCTGAAGCTTCGTCTTCCCGATGGCGATCTCTCCTTCAATGAAGTCCTCCTCCATGATCTTCTTGGTAGCATCCTCCAGCATTCCAGCAAGCTTTGACCAGCCCACAATGGTTAACACTATGGCAAATGCGAAGATGGATTTCTCGATCTGCATTCTATAGAAGTAGTTGAAGTTGAGCAGAACAAAACTGAAGATGAGCATCGGAACTGCACTGAAGAATGTGCTGAAGAATTTGATCACCGCACTGACAGCTCTGTTTCCCATACCTGCCAGAACCCCCAAAGGCAATGCTAAAATCATCCGGAAGAGTGCAATGAGAAAACCCAGCCGCAGCGTATTTCTCGTTCCATATACAAGCCTTGCATAGATGTCTCTTCCTGCGTCATCTGTTCCCATAAGATTGATGTTGTTGGGTCTCATGGGATTCACAGAGAGCTCCTCCACCATTTCCCCATCCTGCTGATATTCTATATATCTGGGTGGTTCCTCGTGAATGGGATCTCTGGAAGTGAACAGTTCAGGAAAATAGGAGAGAAACAGAAGTACTAGGAGCACTACCCCCCCAATGAGAAGCGGATAATTTATTTTCTTCATATATGTCCTCCAGATGCCAAATAATTCGCACTTTCTGATAATTAACGATACTCCCAGTATACCATAGATGTCGAAAAGCTATACCCTTTCAGATACAAATTTGACCTGTCTATGTACAGATTCATCATCAGAAGTTTTTCTGAAACAGATCTGATTTCATGATAAAATTAGGCTGTTCAATCTGAAATTTCATGTGATCATACATACAAAATCAGAATCAGACGGAGGAAATATGAAACTGCTGCTGAAAAACGGAAAAATCTACCAGAAGCGCAATCTCTTCACGGATGCTCTTTATATGGAAAACGGATATATCATTTCTTCCGGAAGCAAGGCGCTTCTGGAGGAAAACACACTTAAACCTTCTGAAATCATGGACCTTGACGGAAAAACCGTTGTCCCTGGTTTCAATGATGCCCATCTTCATTTTTATCAGGCTGGAGTGGCGCTGTCCACTGTCAACCTCTATGGATCCGCATCCATAGAGGAAATGATCACCCGAAGCGCAGCCTTTCTGGAAAAGCAGGGGAAAAATCTGAAGACCCTCACCGGAAGAGGCTTCAATCAGGATTATTTCACCGAGAAAAGACTGCCCACAAGAGATGATCTTGACCGGATATCTCGCGATATTCCCATCATTTTCACCAGAACCTGCTCTCATCTTGCTGTGGTGAATTCAGCGGCACTGGAAAAGCTGAATCTTTCCACCCCGCCTCCTTCCATTGAAGGTGGACAGATCGATGCAGCTGCGGATGGTGTGCCCAATGGGGTATTCAGAGAAAACGCCATACGGCTTTTGGACGTGCTTTATGAAGAAGAGTCCATAGACAGTGCCCTGCATCACATACGAGCTGCCGCTGAGAAAGCGCTCTCCTATGGAATCACCTCCGTCCAGGTCAATGACATCTGGCTGGACAATCCCGAAGCGGAAGTGGTGGAAGAAGCGTACAGAAGGTTTGCACAAGAGAATCCGTGCATCCGAATCTATCATCAGATTTACGCCAAGGATGTGAAAACCTTCAGAAAAAGACTCGAATCGGGATTTAACCGCAGTGAAAGCCCCTTTCTGAAGTATGGACTACTGAAGATGTTTGCAGATGGTTCCCTTGGAGCTCGGACCGCCTACCTCAGAAAGCCTTATGCAGACGACCCATCCACCCGTGGAATCCCCACCATGTCCCAGGAGCTTCTCGAGTCCATGATCCGTACCGCCGAAGACCATGGAATCCAGACGGCCATCCATGTCATCGGAGATGGTGCTCTGGAGCGCGTGCTGGATGCCTATGAGAAAGTGATCAGGGACAACAGGAACAGACATGGACTGATTCATGTGCAGATCACGGACCAGACTCTTCTTGAGCGAATCAGAAAACTGAACCTTATGGTTTATGCACAGCCCATCTTCCTCCATTACGATCTGCATATCGTCGAAGATCGTGTGGGGAAAAGTCTTGCTGAGTCCTCCTATGCTTTTGCGACTATGGAAAAACTCGGCATAAGGGTCGCCTACAGCAGTGATGCGCCCATTGAAAATTTCCAGGTGATGGAAAACCTGCACTGCGCGGTAAACAGACAGGACCTAACTCTTTTCCCGCCGAAAGGATACAACACGAAAGAAGCTGTGGACAGATACACCGCACTGGATAACATCACAGCAAACAGTGCCTATATGAGTTTGGAAGAAAACAGGAAAGGCAGACTCCTTCCGGGCTACTATGCGGATCTTGTGGTTCTTGAAGAGCCTTATTTCGATGTCCCCGCAGACAGAATCAAAGACATCAAAGTGCACATGACCATCGTAAATGGACAGATCCGCTATGACAGCAGAAAAGACTGCTGAGATAGGAGAAGAAGGCATCTTGCCAGATGCCTTCTTCTCCTATCTAATCTAGTACTGTTTGAGTATTTCAGCGAGAAAATCTGTGAATTCATCCCGTACATGCTGCGGCTGCATGATTCTTGCTTTCTTTCCATACTGTGCAACCCAGGAAAAGAACGTACTACTCACCTTGACCCTGGTCCTTATGGAAAAGGTTTCTTCCGTTTCCTTCTGGATGCTGATATCCGCACCGAATCGATCCAGCACCTGATTCACCAGATCGTTGTCAAACTCCAGCCAGACCACCTCATCCACACCATTGAACATGTTGAAGGTCTGTTTGGCATATTCCGCTACATTGAAAACCGTATCTTCATTCAATAGATCTCTCATGTCATCCATGAGCTCGATACTGCTCATGCGGTCCACCCTGTAGTGAACAAAGTTATCATGCTTCTTATAATAGGCGATGACATAGTAATTCTCATCATCCCATGACAGTGAATAGGGACTGATGACATATCTTTCTCCGTCTTTTCTGAAAACTTTCTCTTTGTCCAGATTATAGTCAAAGTACTGAAAGGAAACTTTTCTGTTGTCTGCAATAGCCTGATGGAGCTTGTCCACATTGTAATAGATGTTTTCATTGATGGATTTTGCGCGATTCGCCACATAAACCTGTCTCTGCAGCGTCATGGCCTGCTTCTTGCTCGTCAGACTCTCAATCTTCTTGATCAGCTCATTGCTTTTCTTATGGGTCACGAATTTCGAACACTGCACCGCATCCACCAGCAGCTTCAGTTCAGGCAGCTCGAACTCTCTGCTGGCAAGATAGTATTCCGTGGACTTTGACTTTTTCTTGCTGATGTCCAGTCCAAACACTTTAAGAGTATCAATATCCGCATAGATGGATTTACGCTCTGCAGAAATACCGTAATTTTCCAGTTCTCTGATGATATCTGCAATGCCTATGCTGTGCTCTTCATCGGTCTGTTCCAGAAACATTTTCATCAGATACAATATTTTCAGTTTATGACTTCCATTCTTTGCCATAATTCCTCCTTACGTGAAAATGATTGCTATATTATCTATAGTGTATCAGATATCTGATCGAATGAGGTTAAAAAGCTGCAGATTCAGATAAATAACCTCCCAGAAGAACACAGCCGGAAAATGAGAAAGTCCACAGATTTCTCTGCGGACTTTCCTCTCGCGTTATATCAGTAGCCGATCCCAGCGGCTTTGATGTTTTCCGGATCGAAGGCATGGCATGGAGTGACTCCATACACCATGCCGCAATGCGGACACTGGTCTTCAAAGGTACTCATTTCAAATTCCTTTGCGCATTCCACACAGCTGATTTCCATAGGCATGGGCATCATCTGCTCAGAAAAACCCATATGTCTGACCTTTGCTACAACTTCCTCTCCGTTCTTAAAGCTTCCGCTACATCCTTCATGCATAATTACTATACCTCTCCTTTAATATATTTATGATTCAGCACTTCGCCATTTCTGAGACTGGATCTCATTTTACTGATGATCAGATCCATTTTTTCCAGTTCAGACAGAATCGATTTTTCTTCTGCTCTTGTTTCCATGACTTTATGAATCCCGCCATTTTTTATGATGATCCGTTTGTCTGCAATCAATGCAAGACTCGGATCATGGGTCGCCATGAGCACGATTTTTTCTTCACTGACAAGAAGGTTCAGTGCTCTTTTACGATCGATCCCGGCATTTTCGATCTCATCGATGAGGACAATGGGAGATGTGCTCAAAATGGCTGTGTCTGCAATCATGAGCGCTCTTGACTGTCCTCCGCTGAGTCCTGTGATCGGAGTTTCCAGATCGAATTTCTCTCCGGCCAGATCATTTGCGGCATCAATGATACGCTGTGTCATTTCTTCAATATTCTCCACCATTCTGCTTCTGGCATGGAGCTCAATGAACTCACCTACGCTAAGATCCATGACGAAATTCATATTCTGGGAAAGCTGTGCCACCAGCTTGTTGCTTGTGGAGTATCTGAGGCTTTTATCAGGAAGCTCCCCATTGATGAGCACAGTTCTTTGCGTGGGTGTATCCTTGTTGGCTGCCCACTCGATATCTGCAAGAAGTCTGCTCTTGCCTGAGCCTGTTGGGCCCACGATGGATATGATCTCACTGCTGTGAATGGTTAATTTTTCAAAAGTCTCCGGATTACCGGCTTTATCCCTTCCGGCCAGGATCGTAATGCTGTCCACACGATCCTTGTCAAGACCCAGAAAAGAAATCATCTGCTCAATATAGTGATTCAGATCAGATGTGATCTTCTCCTTGTCGATGGCCCACTCTTCCCGTTCCTCATCCGTGTAACGATCCAGGAATTCCTCCACTGTCTTATCTTCATGTCCCTTTATATCCATCTTGTTCTGCTCGAAATATCCTGCCGCAAAGGGATACTTGTGGAGAAGATCCCCGATGATTATTCTTTCATAACTTTTATGCATCCATATCACCCATCTTCATCTTTCTCACATTTCCCATCTGAAACTCTTCTCCGATCCTGGTTTCACCCAGACAGTAGGAGCACAGCGCCGATGGCATCGGAAATTTCAGTTCCATTCCCTTCACACTCTTTATATTCTCTTCTTCATCATATAAGAGCGTACTCAGTTCATAGGCGCCCTGGCCTGTGAGTCCATTGACTGACATGATCACTGCCTGTGGATTCACGGAATGGACTCTGGAGGCGAAGACTTCTCTTTCCGCCTGGGAAACGATATCTCCCTTTGTGATGACGACGATGTCTGCGGTCTTCAGCATAGGCCCGATCTTCTTTGGCGTATTGATCCCACTGAGGTTATCGATGACACAGATGGACTTCACTCCCTTTATATAAGGTGAGCATCTGTTGCAAAGACCCGCACTCTCGGTAACAAGCAGCTTCAGCTCCTTTTTTCTGCCCCATTTCACAACTTCCTCAATGTTACTGGCGAAGTAGTGGTCAGGACATAAGGATCCTGATAGCCCCTTCATCACAGGAATACCTGCTTTCTCATAGAGTATGTCGTCATCGGTATAAAGACAGTCGAACTTGACCACACCGACAGATAATGCTCTTCTCTTGATGGCTTCAATGGTCTTCAGGATCACAGAAGTCTTCCCTGAGGAAGGAGGTCCAGATACAGTCACAAGGTTCATTTTAAATCTCTCCTTTCATAGCCTGATTGAAAAGATCTTCGCAGCGCCTGATCAGCTGCGTCAGGTCGTGCTCTTCTATGAAATCCCATCCAAGCCACATGTACCCGTTTTCTTTCGATATGCGGTTATCCACCTCTGGATTGGTGCTTGGAAATCTTCCGTTGTGCGAAAGAATTTCTCCCACACCCTTTGATGACAGGAAATCTACAATGGGCTTGAGCTTTTCTTTCTTCTCTTTTTTTGTAAGGAGAAAAATCGGGCTCATGATGGCACCGTCTTCCGGCCATACCGCTTCCATGGGGCCTCCTTTTTTCACCATCTTGGTGAAGAAGTAGGGCATGATGGTTACAGAAGGTCTCTCCAGAAGTTTCGCATGTGACTTGACCATCTCCGACGGATGCATGCTTCTCTGCATGTTTCTGCCCAGCCTTACAATGCCCTCATCCCCATATATTTTATAGATGTTCAGAAGAATCGCATTGAACAGATCAAAATCGCTCACAGGCAGGCTGATGCTGTTTCGAAACTCATCCTTGAGCACATCTTCCCAGCTTCTTGGCATCTTTCTGTCCCCAAGCTCTTTCACATTGACCAGGAATACCGCAGGCACGACCCCGATCATGGAATACTGCTTCTTCGGATCTCTCAGGCGGAGAGATTCACTCTCAAAATCTTCATTATAATGCTCGAAGTCCATGAGATCTTCAAACAGATCTCTGGATTTGTACTTTCCGAAAAGCTTCTTATCAAAGAACATATCAAATCCTGCTGAAATGAATACATCCGGTAGTTTTTCGATTTCTTCGCTTTTCAGAGACTCCTCCAGCCACCCGATTCCCATGGAGGCGGCTTTCAGCTCATACTCCAGATGGTATCCCAGACTCTGACTTGAATGCCACTCTTCAAAGGTTTCCAGCAGCGGAACTCTCACCGGACATGGTAGGACGCCAGCCATATGGACAGTATCCTCCTGATTCGAAACACCTTTTACTGATCCCTCTGACAGAGCTGTTCTTTCTTCCAGCTGTTCGATGAATGCATTCAGTGAGATTCCTTTGGACTTAAGGGAATCTCCGATGGTCACGAGTTTTCCGAGGGTCCTTCTTCTCTCCTCATCTTTCAGATTGTCGAAACCCAAAGAGATCAGAAGATCCAGTGCATCCTTGTAGCTTTCAGTTACCTGAAACAAGGAATCTTTATGATCGATATTTATTCTATCCATTGTATTCTCCTCACGATTACTTCTTGGCACTTTGCCACCGCTTTCAAGTGTAGCATGTTCTTCCTCAATATTCGGTATCTCAGGATACCATTTATAAATATTGATAATGATTCTCACACACTTTCTTCGTTAAAAAGCCTCCCAAGTATCACATGAACGCATACTTCAGGAGGCAATTGGTTTGACTTCATTTTTTCAGTTCTTTTGAGATTCTTTCAATATCAATCAGTTTGAAATTTCTTCCTTCAAAGTCGATGATTCCTTCTTCTTTCAGACGAATCAGTTCTCTTGAAAGAGAAGGTCTGGATACTTGAAGATATTCCGCCATTTCTATTCTTCTCAGCGGCACCATGAACTCACTCTGTTTTCTGCTTTGATGCTGTTTCAGAAGATAGAAACATATTTTTCTTCGAATGCTCTTAAGCGACAGCAGTTCCAGCTTATCATTCAATGCACGGGCTTTCTTCGCAATGATGTAAAGCATATTCAGCGTGAATCTGCTTGCTGCATTACTGCTCATCTGCTCTGCGTTCATCAGCTTTTCCGCAGGCAGGAAAAGAATGGTTGCATCCTTTTCTGCCAGGACCGTGGCGGTCCAGAGGCTTCCCGTATATACCGCCACTTCCCCGAAAATATCACCCTGACTGAGCCTGGCCATCATGAGCCGGTCTCCTGAGGACGTGTCTTTACCGATGGACACCATTCCTCTCAAGACAATACCGATTCCATGGAGTTTTTCATTTTCCACTGTAATGGTTTCATTTTTACTATAGGAGGCAATATAAGCACCCATGCCACTTAGCATCTCTCCAATTTCGTCTCTGGACATTTCTCGAAAAAGCGGGTTCTCCATGAGCAGCTTCAAATAAGATTCAACCATATGCATCCTTCCTTTTAGAATCTGCTATTTGGCATAGCTGTCAAAATAACCCTGAATCAGTATGATCGGCGTTCCCTTATCTCCACTCCCTGAGGTCAGGTCACTCAATGAGCCCAGTAGATCAGTAATTCTTCTAGGTGTTGTCCCTTCAGCGGTCATGTCTCCGAATAGATTCTCTCCTTTATTTCTGATATATTCGGTGATTGCCTTCTTCAGCTCTTCCCCTTCCAGATGCGAAAACTCATTGTCCGCAATATACTTCAGCTTGATCTCATTCGGTTGTCCTTCCAGGCCTTTCGTGTACGCAGGCGATACCACCGGATCTGCCAGCTCCCAGATGCCACCCACAGGATCTTTGAAGGCACCGTCTCCATAGATCATGACTTCAATCTCCTTGCCTGTCTGTTCTTTAAACATCTTCTGAATTCTGTCGACGATCTCCTGACCGTCCCTCGGGAAGAGCTTCAAGGTTTCTTCCGTCGCCTTGTTGCTTCCAAGCAGACCATATTCCTTATTATACCCACTGCCATCCATGGATGAATTCAGAATATCACTGAGGCTGAACACCACTTCCGCACCGTCTCTTTTCAAAAGTCTCTTTGTCCGTTCTCTTGAATGGATATCACAGTTCAGTACAGACTTGGTGTAGGAAAGGATCGCATTAGGCTGATTTGCGAGAATCACCTCCGCTTCGCATCCTTCTTCTTCAATAATCTTTTTGTAGAAGGAAATGTAATCCACACCGGTGAAGGTATGTTTCTCATATCCGAACAGGGATCTGTACTTCTCCTCCGTCAGGACATCCATATATGGATCCACTCCCTTTTCATCCAGCTGGTCCAGGCTGACCAGCGCATTGCCCACCTCATCTGATGGATAGCTCAGCATGAGAACGACTTTTCTCGCTCCCCTCGCTATCCCTTTCAGGCACAGTGAAAATCTGTTTCTGCTCAGAATAGGAAAAATCACCCCGATGGTCTCATCCTGGAATTTCTTTTTCACGTCCTCTGCAATATCATCTACAGATGCATAGTTCCCCTGCGCTCTTGCCACAACTGCCTCCGTCACGGAGACCACATCTCTGTCGTTCAGGACGATCTGCTCCGAAGCTGCAGCTTTTATAACAGATTCCACCACGATCGATGCGATATCATCTCCTTCTCTTATGATTGGTGCACGTATTCCTCTAGAAGTTGTTCCTATCATTCTTTCCATAATCTATCCTCCAGTTAATATTATAAGGTGTAGAAGCGTTCCATCTTCATTGTCTCATTATACCCTTCTTTCTGCCTTGGAATCAATTCATCATTCTTTAAGCCTTCCTCTTCCATACTGATATTTTTCTTCTATGACTACAAAGAATAAGGTATACTAAGCTCAAAGAAGGAGTGTTCTATGAAACCTTTAAAAAGAATTACACTAAGAGCTTTATCCAGCATTGATATGAATATCAAAAAAAATTACAAACTGTTTCGAAAAGTTCAGAAAATCATCACTCCACCCCCCAGAGTACCCTACAGAGCTTTTGACCATAAAGTGATGACAGGAGATCGTGAAATACCCATACGCCTTTTTATCCCTAAGGAGAACAGAAAAGACAAGGTGATGATCTTCTTCCACGGAGGAGGATGGGTCACAGGTGATATTGATACCTATACACCCGTCTGTGCCACGCTGGCAGAAGCCACAGGGCATACCATCGTTTCTGTAGATTATGCTCTGGCACCCGAAAACCCTTATCCCATCGGACTTCAGGACTGCTACACAGCAGCTAAGGAGATTTTCCAGAACATCGGACTTCTCGGCGCTACACCTGAGGATATCACCCTAATCGGAGACAGTGCAGGCGGAAATCTGGCTGCGGTTGTTTCCCTCATGGCCAGAGATAAAGGCGAATTCATGCCTCGAAGACAGATCCTGATTTATCCGGCAACCTACCACGATCACAGCATTCATTCTCCTTTCCGATCCGTTCAGGAGAATGGAGAAGATTTTATTCTCACCGCAGAGAGAATCGAAGATTACATGGATCTTTATGTACCCGTTAAAGCCGCACGCAAAACACCTTATGTGGCTCCTCTCATTGCAGACGATCTCAGCGCCCAACCGAAAACACTGATCATCACTTCGGAATATGACCCTTTACGTGATGAAGGAGAAGCCTACGGAAAAAGACTGCGCAGCTTCGGGAACGAAGTGAGGATTTTTCAGATGAAGGAAGCGCTCCACGGCTACATGAACAATCCCTTATCTTCGGATATTGTGGAGCATACCATTGAAATCATCAATCTGTTCTTAAGCGAATAGTAGAAAGCGAGGTGTATTCATGAAGGAGAACAAAAAAATCAGATGGAGAAGACTGGACAACGCTTCCAAAATCTTTCCGCCAACCGTCACAAACAGAGATACGAAAGTATTTCGTCTTTACTGCGAACTGACTGAGGAAGTGGATCCGAAGCTCCTTCAGGAAGCGGTGTCACCAACCCTGGACAGCTTTCCTCTTTATCGATCCATTCTACGCAGAGGCGCATTCTGGTATTATTTCGAATCCAGCGATCTGGAGCCTGTTGTGGAAGAAGAATCCAAACCCATCTGCGCCCCTTTATATCTGAAAGAAGAAAAGAGCCTTCTCTTCAGAGTGTTCTATTTCAGAAAGAGAATCAGCGTGGAGATCTTCCATGCATTAAGTGATGGGGCTGGAGCTAACTGGTTTTTCGAAACACTCATCTATCACTATATGACGCTGAAACACAAAAATGATCTTCCGGAGGATTTTCCCACACTGCGCTATAAAGCATCCATGAGCCAGAAGATGGACGACAGTTTCGAAAAAACCTATTACAAGAAACGAGCAGCAGAGAATGTGGTCAAATCGCCTTCCGTCAAAGCATACCAGCTAAGGGGTACAAAGGTGGAAGAGAATCGTACCAAGCTCATAGAAGGCACCTTATCCGTAAAGAAGGTCCTTGAACTGGCTCATGAATACAACACAACCTTGACCGTCTTCATGACGGCACTCTATTTCTATGCAATCAACAAGGATATGCCCTCAAAGATGCGGAAAGATCCTGTTGTTCTACAGGTGCCCATAAACCTGAGACAGTTCTTCGAATCAAACACTGCACGAAATTTTTTCGCTACCATGAACATTCAATATGATTTCTCCCGTGAGAGTCACGAGCTGCAGGATATCATTCATTCTGTCAGTGAAAGCTTCAAAAATGAACTGACCAGAGACAAGGTCAACCATCATCTTGACCAGCTCATGTCTCTGGAGAAAAATCCTTTTGCTCGAGTGATTCCGCTGCCTGTGAAAGATATTGCTCTGAAAATCGCGAATCATATCAAGGATCGTCAGATCACCTCCTCCATCTCCAATGTAGGAAGAATCATCATGCCGAAGGAATTTGAACCCTACATCCATAAGTTCAGTGTCTTCGTCAGTGCAAGACGACCTCAGATAGTCATGTGTTCTTACCGGGATCAGCTGGTGGTGAGCTTCACGTCTCCCTATCAGGATACCGATCTTCAGAGAACCTATTTCGAATTTCTGACCAGCAGAGGCATCCAGGTCGGCATCTCTTCAAATCTGTAGAAAGGAGGAACCCCATGCAGCACTGTACACATTGCAATGTTGAAGTTCTTGAGACCAGAACCACCTGCCCGCTCTGCGGAAACAAACTGCCGCCCCCTCAGGAAGGAGAAGCAGCTGTATCATTTCCGCAGATTCCATCCTACCTGAAAAGTCATATGACACTGAGAATTCTCCTGTTTGTCTCCGTTGTCATGGTAGTGTTCAGTTTCACCATCTACTTCATCTTCCCCACAGAATTAAACTGGCCCCTACTGCTTCTTCTGGGACTGCTCAGCATCTGGCTTGATATGATTTTTCTTGTTCAGAAAAGATTCCATATTCCCAAGAAGATCGTCTGGCAGGTGGCTATCATTTCGCTCCTGTCTGTCTTCTGGGACTGGAATACCGGATGGCGTGGGTGGTCGCTGAATTACGTGATCCCCCTTCTCTGTATTACCGCACTGCTTCTCATGTACTCCATAGCAGTGATCATGAAGCTGGGAAACAGAGACTATATCACCTATGCCTTCATGTCTGCGCTTTTCGGTTTTATTCCGATCCTGTTTCTCCTTTTTGACTGGGTTACAGTGGAATATCCCTCCATTATCAGCATCGCGGTCAGCTTTATCTTTCTTTCCGCAATTTTCATCCTTCAGGGGAGCAGCATCAAATCTGAAATCGAAAAGAGATTTCATATATGAAATCACCATGGAAATTCCATGGTGATTTTTCATGCAGTCATTCAATTCAAAGATGGATCTTCTTCGTATCTCTGATACTCCCACCCACAAAGATTCTCCTGATTTCCCCTTGTCTTTCTTCGATGGATGCTCTGATTATTGATGAACGCCCCATTGCTTCCCCTTGCAAAAATACCAGAGAGGCAGATTCATTATCAGATATCAGTCCATATCTATGGAGATAAGCTGCAAGAGCACCACTGGCAGTACCTGTCGCAGACTCTTCGCTGATTCCCAGAGATGGCGCAAAATTCCTTGTATACGCAGTCACTTTCTCCTCATCCATAGCAAACAGATGATATCCCTCTGCATCATGACGATCGGATAGATGGGTGATTTTATCAAAATCCGGTCTGATCTGATCTAGAACAGCTTTCGTTCTGACAGGTATGATCAGATCCTTTAATCCGGTGGAGACAAACTGCGGAAGATGCTCAGGCAAAAGATCTTCTGCATCAATATTCAGTGAATCAGAAACTACTATCGGATCTGCGTATTCAAAGAAAATCGGTCTGGAGAGTTCCATCATCACGCTGTCAGGGCTGATCTCGATATGCAGCTCTTCCTGAACGGTTTCCAGTCTATACTGCCCCGAGGCTAAGATATTCAGATCTCTTAACAGAGAAAACACCGCGATGGTCGCGTGCCCGCATAAATCAACTTCTCGTACAGGTGTAAAGTATCTCACTTTTCGATCCGCCTTACTGGAACGCATGACAAATGCTGTTTCGGAGAATCCGATTTTCTGTGCGATTTCCTGCATTTTTTGTTCAGAAAAAGAGTCCGCTTCTAGAACTACTGCTGCAGGATTGCCCCCACCCGTTTCTTCTGCAAAAGAATTTGTAGTATAAACTTCTATCATAGCCATCACTTCCTTCTTCATTAATCATATGAAACTATAAATCCCCTGTCTCTTTCATCTTAACGCAGAAGGCTTTCAATTTGAACCGGATTTCCATTTTTCCTTAAAAAACAGTGTGCCATCTAAGCACACTGTCTGGAAATTGCGTAGCCTCTTCTCCATCATCAATTTCGGATTTTACAGTAATCAGGATGAATTCCTTCACCTTGATCACTCACCCTGACATACTGATGCAGTCAGAAATCAATCTTGTTCAGAAGTTCCCTTAATTTCAAGGCTTCTTCCTTGGATAGAGTGATTCCCTTCGCCATTTTTTCATGTTCAGGATCCCATTCACGAATATCGAATTTACCTGGTCTGTCATTCCAGCTGATCAGATTCAGTTCCTTCGTCCACCCTTTAGGTGATACAGAAATTTCACCGATCTTCTCCAGAATTTCATACTTAATATCTGCCACAGACATCATCTGCTACTCAAAATATGGACAACTATCCATATCGAGACTTTTACTGCTTCTTCCTGTATGCTTTCGCCTCAGTCTCCTGAGCTGCTACGCACAAGTTCCTGTACAGTCCACAGTCGTAAATTCCCGACTAGCCATCGGTACACATCTATAGTAGCGTTATGGTGCTACATTGTAGACTTTGGCATTCAGAAGATTCATGCTGGCATTCCTGTCCCTGTCTATGACGAGGCCGCACGCATCGCATCTGTATGTTCTATCAGATAGCTTCAGATCCTTTCTGATGGAACCACATTCCGAGCACAGCCTGCTTGAAGGATACCACCTGTCAGCAATTCTTAGTTCTATCCCGTTCTTCCTGCACTTGTCCGCAAGTTTCAGCCTGAAGGAATAGAAGTTCTGGCTTTGTACAGCCTTCGCTAAATGCCTGTTCTTCATCATGCCCTTCACGTTCAGGTCTTCCATGCTCATAAAACGTGGTTTTTGCCTGATCACCTGATTGATGTGATTTTCCCTTATGCAGGAAAGTCTCTGATGAAGTTTCTGTACCTTTATGGTCTGCTTATGGATGTTCTGTCTAGTAGCGCCTCCTTTCGTTTCTTTATTTCTGACTTTCAGGCTTTCGTATTTTCTCGAAAGCCTTCTTTGTTCGCGTTTCAGCCTTTTTTCCAGTTCACGCACGGATCTGGTCTTGTTGATGTTTGCGAATGGATTTTCCATGGTGTTCACCACCGCAAAATCCCTGATGCCCAGATCTATGCCGATACCATTTCCTTCAGGCACATCACAGGGCTTCTCTAGCTACTCCTTTCCTATACCCTTATTATACCTCAGTCCGTCCGTTTCAATCACAAACTTCTTCAATCAATATTCCATTCCTGAAGTCAGAAATAATTACCACCTGTTAATTTTCAGAAAATTGTTACTCCATATTTGATTTTACCTGCAATAATCAGAAAATACGTACTTTTGTTCGGTATTTATATCGATACGATGTAAAGTTCAGCAAATACTACATATAAATTCACAAATTTTATCATATTCTTTAAAATCTTCATAACTTCATCATATCTCGAACATATAATAGGCCTGTAATTAATTTGTAATGTTTAGAGGTTAGGAGAACACAATGAAGAATATCAGAATGAAAGTCATTGCGGCTTTAATCACAACTTCCACTTTATTCGGAGTAACAACCCCAGTTATGGCATCCCCTGTTTCAGAGGAAGTTCAGCAGGAAATGCTTCAGCAGCAGGCAGAATACAGAGAAGTAGAAGAAAAAATAAACATGCTTCACATGGAAATTGACGAGATTCTTGATGGAATCACGGATATCATGGTGAGAATTGAAGAAACCAACGAAAAAATAACCGTGGTGGAAGAAGAAAAGAAAGCCACTATGGATAAGATCACAGAAACAGAAGCTGAACTAAAAATAAAGATTGAAGAATACGGCGAAAGACTTCGCGCCATGTACAAACAGGGTAACACTGGAATCCTGAGTGCAATACTTGGCTCTGAGAGCATTGCGGACCTGATTTCAAGAACAGAAGCGGTCATCAAAATCGCGAAGATTGACAAGCAGCTTCTAGATGAGATTGAAGAAATCAAGAAACAGCTGGAAGAAGAAAAGAGCAATCTTCAGAAGGACATTGACGTATTAGAAGAACTTAATGCAGTAAATGCAGAAGATATGAAGAAGGCGGAAGAAAAGAAAGCCGAAGCGGATGATAAACTTCTTGAAATGGAAGAAGAAGAGAAGAAAATCGCAGGCAGTCTTTCCACCACAGAACTTTCTCTACTTGAAGCAAGCAAGTCCATTGTCAATAATTCCTCCAGCTCAGATGAGAAGTTGAATGCTGCTATTACTGAAATGAGAAGAATAAGAGAATCCATCATCACTGAAGCTGCTGATAATGAAGCAGTGGAGCTGATTGAAAAAGCGAAATCCATACTGAAAGAACGTAGACTGGCTAGAGAAAATGCTCAGCAGAATAACAGTTCAAGCAATGCCGGTGCTGCCTCCGTTTCAAGCAGTGCTATTGTTAACAAGGCATACCAGTACCTGGGTGTACCCTATGTTTGGGGTGGCACATCACCAAGCGGGTTTGACTGTTCCGGATTTATTCAGTATGTATATAGATCACAAGGCATTAGTCTGCCAAGAGTATCAAGAGCACAGGCAGCATCAGGAAGCTATGTCTCCATCTCCAATGCTCAGCCTGGGGATATCCTGTATTTCGGTCAGTCCTCTGTAACACATGTGGGGATCTATATCGGAAACAACAAAATGATACATGCGCCAAGGCCTGGAAAAACAGTTGAAATCGTAGATATCGGCTGGCATGTAAGAAATTACAGAATCAAGGGTGCGAGAAGAATCTAATCAGAAATTAACATGAACTAAAAATGATAGGTCAGACGACCTATCATTTTTTCATTTCCTATAAAATCAGCTTCAAAAGCAGCGGAACAATCACCGCAGTCAGTAGACCTGCTATTCCGATGGAAAGACCACTCATGCTGCCTTCGATTTCCCCCTCTTCCAGAGCTTTTGTGGTACCTAGAGCATGGGATGTCGTTCCATAGGCGATGCCGCGTGCAACCTTATCACTGATCCTGAATATCCTGAAAATCACAGGGCCTAGAATGACTCCTGTGAGCCCTGAAATGATGATTGCAGCAATTGTAATCTGAGGAATCCCTCCGATCTGCTGAGAAAGTTCAATCCCGATGGGCGTTGTCACGGATTTAGGAACCAGTGTGTAAAACATCTCTTTCCCCAGGTCCGTGTATTCCACCAGTAGGTAGAGAGAGATAAAATTGACTAGGACTCCAGCAGTGATGCCAAGAAAAATCGGCCACAGATTTGCGCGAAGCAGCTTGAAATTTCGGTATAAAGGCACTGCCAGTGCAACAGTGGCGGGTGTAATGAAGAAGGAAACAATTTTCCCTCCTGCATTGTAGCTTTCGTAGTCAATTCCCCAAATCACAAGAAAGAGAATAATAAGTACCGTTGAGATCAGAAGTGGATTCAATAGCGCATACCCCGTCCTTCTCTGCAGGTATAAACCAGCTTCATAGGCCATCAGGGTGATCAGCACACCGAATATCGGATTGTCAATAAGCTGCGTCATGATTTCCTCCTCCGAATCACCTGAACTACGACAGCGGTAACACTCATTACGATCACCGAGCTGACCACTGATATGCCAAGAAGGATTGCCCAGGATGATTTCAGAATACCAGCCACGGTGATCAGTCCCACTCCTGCTGGAACAAAGAAAACAGCCAGATGATTCATCAGAAAGCCTGTGAGATCTTCAATCATTTTCACGCGAACCAGCCCAGATAGCAGAAGTGATAGTAACAGCAATAATCCGAGCACACTTCCCGGTAAAGGTACATGGAGCACCTTATTCATAAACTCTCCTGTTGCAGAAATACCCAGCAACAGGATTGATTGTCTGATTAATTTCATTTAGTCTTTTCTCCTGTCCTATAATATATGTATGCAGCACTTCTACCTAAGCGTATCCTGTAAGGACCGCAAATCAGTCTATCCGCACTGCAAACCTGCTCTATACCTATAGAGCAAAACACCAAAGATCTGTAAATATATGTCTCCTCTCTACTTCAATATCGGATGTACATAGCGATTCCTTTTCTTCGTACTCTGTCCGTACTGGATCGCCTCTACTGGGCAGCGGTTTATGCAGGCTACGCAATGAATACATTGCTCTTTGATCCACTTGGGTCTTCCATCCACCATTTCTATGGCTTTTGCTGGGCAGATCTCCTCGCATAGATTGCACGAAATGCATCGATTGTCCGCATAGAATTTTCTGGTTTTACGCCCTTTCTCATAAATGGGATAGACCGCTCCCGTGAGCATCCTTTCAAAAAATGTGGATGGCTTGTCTGACTTTCCATTTACGGATATGGACTTCATGATTGCCCTTAATCTTCCTTCCGCATTTTTCAGAGTCTGCTCCTGCTCCACCTTATTCTGCAGATCATATCCGAAAATGAAATTATCCACCATAGGAAGTCCATAAAAAGCTGATAAGTTAAGCCCCTTCTCTTTCAGAAGCTTTTTCATCACTCTATCTACTGCACCATAATTGGCACCACATGTCACAACAGAGTATACATGCACTGAATCAGTAGTGTTCATCTCTATCTTGCCGATGAACTCTTTAACGATTGTAGGCAGCCCATAATAATAGGCAGGAAACACAAACCCGATCCGATCTCCCGCTTCAATTTCATATCTGTACTGACTCTTCTCCATCGCCTCTGCCATATCAATGACCCTGCCACCGATCTGCTCCCTGATTCGCTCTGCAGCATATAAGGAATTACCTGTTCCCGAAAAATAAAAAATCATGATACCCCCCCTTCTCTACCTATATGATATCAGCTGAACCACTGAATTCAAACAAATATATCATGAAGTTCAGGAAAGCATTAAAAAAGACTACGATCCGATTTCCCAGATCAGGTCAGAAGATTCAGCTGGGTTATTGCCATCAGCTGCGAAAATAAATCAATCTGATTCAGTTTCATCATCAAACGTTATTGACAATTTCTGATTTTTACTATATATTAGGTTTTGTACTTATATTTGACCAAATTAGTCGGATTACTAGGAAGAGAAGAGTATGCTATTCAATGTTTCAAGAGAGTAAATCCCTTAGGCTGGAAGGATTTTAAACGGATCATAGCAGAAGTGCATCTCTGAGTACTGGATTGAAATAACAGTAGACTCCAGCGGGTATGCCCGTTACAGCATTGAGGTATGAATGTACCAATATTGAGTTTTCCCTGCATCGTAGTGTAGGGTCAACAGAGTGGGACCGTGGAAGTAAACTTCTGCCTCTGTAGTAGGGGTAGAAGTATTTTTATTTTTCGGCAATATTCACTCAATCAGATGATTTCTCGGCAGGATGACGGATTTTCAGGTTAAATTACTACAAAATATCAGGAGGTATACTTATGAACACACTTTATACACTGCTTATTCTTGCGATAGCGGCAGGGATCATTTACGGTCTGTACTACATGCAGAAAAAGCACATGACCTTCACTAAACGGGTTCTGACTGCACTGGTAGCCGGAATACTTTTCGGAGGTGCACTTCAGCTGCTGCTTGGCACTGGATCGGAACTGATCACATCATCCAATACATGGATCAGTATCATCGGATCTGGCTATGTCAGGCTTCTGAACATGATCGTCATCCCACTTGTTTTTGTCGCCATTTCCACATCAATTGTTAATCAGGATGCCAGCTCTCTAAGAAAGAGCGCTCTGTCCATCATTGTGGTACTGATGCTTACGACAGCTATTTCAGCTGGTCTTGGTGCAGGAATTTCAACAATCTTCGGACTCGATTCCAGCGAAATACTTGCCGGTGAGGCAGAGACAGCCAGAGGTCAGGCTCTGGAAGAGACCCTTGATCAGTTCCAGTCAAAGTCCATCCCTGAACAGATTACAGAAATCATACCGCGTAATGTGTTTTATGCCATGAGCGGTCAAGGTTCTTCAGCTACACTATCCGTCGTATTTTTCGCGGCCTTTCTTGGGATAGCAACAATCGGACTTAGAAGAAAGAAACCAGAAAGTGCTGAAGCATTCACCAAGTTTCTCAATATGCTCCATGATGTCGTCATGAGAATGGTCACCTTGGTATTACGATTCACCCCATATGGTGTATTCGCACTGCTTTCAAGATTTGTCTCGACTTCAAACTTCTCTGAAATATCCAGACTGTTTGAATTTGTAGCAGCATCCTATGTGGCAATCATCATCATGTTCATCATCCACCTGATGATTCTTGTTCTATACAAACTGAACCCTGTAAAATATCTGAAGAAAGCCAGTGTGCCACTTTCCTTTGCATTCTCCTCAAGATCAAGTGCAGGTACACTGCCGCTTAATGTGGAGACCCAGACCGATAAATTCGGAGTTTCCAACGGAGTGGCTAATCTGTCTGCTTCCCTTGGTACGAGCATCGGGCAGAACGGTTGTGCAGGAATCTATCCCGGTATGCTCGCCGTCATGATTGCTGTCGGCACAGGTGTCCCTATGGACGCAGCCTTCTTCATTAAACTGATCATCATTACAGCCATCAGTTCCTTTGGTATAGCAGGTGTCGGTGGTGGTGCTACATTCGCAGCGCTGACTGTACTTTCCTCCATGGGACTACCTGTAGGCCTTGTTGGACTGCTTATTGCCATAGAGCCTCTCATAGACATGGCAAGAACAGCACTGAACGTATCTGGCTCCATGGTAGCTGGTCTTGTAACTGCAAAAAGACTTGGCGAGATCGACATGGATACCTATAACAAGGATTTCGAAGAAATCGAAGAAGCAGTTTAATTAATGATTGTCCTCATTCGTGAAAACGGATGAGGATTTTTTCTGCAGTGATTTTTCATAGTATAATAGAAGTGCATATTACTTTACAAAAAGAATCCCATCCATAATAAGGAGGTGCTAGGAGATGGAAAAAGTCGTTTTTCTGGTTGACATGAATGCCTTTTTTATTACATGTGAAACAAGAAGAAATCCTGAACTGAAAGGGAGGCCAGCCGCAGTAGCTGGTGATCCAATCAAAAGATCAGGCATTATTCTGGCTGCAAATTATGAAGCACGTGCACACGGCATTAAAACAACCATGACCGTCAGTCATGCGATGAAACTATGCCCAGACCTTCTCCTTGTTCCACCAGACCACCAGTATTACGAAGAGATGTCTGAAAAAGTCATGACTTATCTTTCCCGATTCTCTCCTGTAATCGAGCAGAACAGTATTGATGAAGCGTGGATCGACATGTCAGGAACAGAACACCTTTTCGGAGATCCGATGAAAGCTGCCGAAATGATCATGGAAGGGCTAAAGCGGGAACTCCAGTTATGGTGCTCCATTGGCATTTCCAGCAATAAATTCCTCGCTAAGATGGCCTCCGAAATGAAAAAACCTTTAGGAATCACTGTCCTGAAAAAGGAAGACGTGCCACAGAAACTGTGGCCCCTTCCCGTTCAGACTATGTATGGAGTCGGAGCCAAAACAAGAGAGGCACTGAATAAGCTGAAAATCATCACAATCCGTGATTTAGCCTTGTTCGATAAAAATCAGCTTGTTTCCATCTTCGGAAAATCCGGAATCTCCATGCATGAGCATGCAAACGGAATCGACAACGAACCAGTGATCGCCCATTCAAAAGATGATGTGAAGTCCATCGGCAAATCCGTCACACTGAGCAGAGACATTTCAAGAATCGAAGAAGCAAAACTGATTCTCATGAAACTTGCAGATGAAGTTTCAATCCGAGCAAGAAGGAAATCAAAGGAAGGATGCACAGTACAAATTTCCTTGAAATATTCCGATTTCAAGACCATCACAAGGCAATGCACAGTTCCCAGAACCAACCTGTACAAAGAAATTCATCGTGCGGGCCTGGATCTGCTGAAAGATGCCTGGAATGATAAAAAGCCCATACGACTTATCGGTATTGCATTGACCGGTTTTGAGGAAACTGCATCGGGCGAACAGATTTCATTTTTTGATCTGGATACCCAGCATCAGAGCCAGCAGAAAGATCATCAGCTGCAGGAAGCCCTTGATGAGATTCGAAAGAAGTACGGAAACGATATGGTATCCTGGGCATCCCTCATCAGTGATGAAAGAACATGAAAGAAGAGACCTTGAAGCAGAATCACATCACTGCTTCAAGGTCTCTTGGAGTCATTATCTATATACTGTTATGCTTCCTTTTTCTTATATACCAGCATGGCTGCTCCGGCAGTTCCTATTGCTGTCAGAAGGAACGGGAAGGATGCAGGAATTCCAGTTTCAGGTGCTTCAGTTTCTTCCATATCCACTTCCTGAAGTGTGAAGTTTTCCGGTACCAGTACGGTATCAATGACATGAATCACACCGTTGGTGGCTTCGATATCTACTGTTGTGATGTTGGCATCATTGACTTTAGGGTCTCCGGATAAATCAAACTTGACTTTCCCACCGTTAACCGTGTCAGCTTCCAGTCCATCGGTAAGGTCTCCAGACATTACTTTTCCAGCTACTACATGATAGGTCAGGACTTTTGCCAGATCAGGCTGTGCAAGAAGCTCTTCTGCTGTGATGTCTAAAGCTTCAAGAAGTTTTGCGAATGCGTCGTTGGTTGGCGCAAAGACTGTGAAAGGTCCTTCACCCTGCAGTGTTTCAACAAGTTCCGCTTTCTGTAGAGCGCTGACAAGAATACTGAAATCAGGATTACCAACGGCGATATCAACGATGTCATCTGTAGGTTCGGTGGCGAATACAGGAATACTGAACACCAGAAGCATTGCGGCTACCATCAGACTGATTCTTTTTGACATTTTTTTCACTTTGAACAACTCCTATTAATTTAATTAATTTCTTTTGTTTTTCTTAACTGTAACGTTATAATAACACTAACAGAATTCTATGTCACTATATTCTGACAATTTAGCCCCAAAATCACATTTCGTGATTAATCGCATTTTTATCAAATGATAAATTACAAAATGTATTGAAATCGCGCCTATACAGTATACCAATCCGTGATACCGAACATATTCTCAAAGGATTGTCTCCGATAGGAAACCCGATATCCAAAAAGTAATGAGCGTTCTGTGACGAACCTTATCGCATCGCGCAATGAAAACCCACTCCTTTCCTAGTGATTATTTAAATTATATTCAAAAACAGTAAAGCGATGTGCTTGAATTAATGAATGATCAGGCTGGTTTGATCATGATCAATGCCTTAAAAATATCATCATAACAAGAAATTCAAGTAAGCGAAGACTATCCTCATAAGGACAAAGTGCATAAGCAAAGGTTTAAGCTGCTTGATGATCGCAAAGTTTCCTTCCTGTGCGCGTCTTCTATTTGCGAAGTACTGGTCAGAATAAAACCGGTAAAAATGCTTCTAGTATTACGATCTCTTTAACTCAGAGGTAAGCCTGCCACCCGGAGATGATTGTACCCGCATTTACGATACGGACTGAACTGGTATGCCAATCTGTGATGAGTAGAAGTCGGAGATTCATTTTTCTCTGATTTCAGTACGAATAGTTGAACTTAGAAATCAACGTACTGCGGACATCCTTTTCTTTTACCTGGTCTTTCATCTTATGAGTACTTTGAGGTCTCTCATCATTGGAATATCACCCTATACGGTACATAAAGAAGAGACCTTGAAGCAGAATCACATCACCGCTTCAAGGTCTCTTGGAGTCATTATCTATATACTGTTATGCTTCCTTTTTCTTATATACCAGCATGGCTGCTCCGGCAGTTCCTATTGCTGTCAGAAGGAATGGGAAAGATGCAGG
The DNA here is from genome assembly GCF_017368455.1 of Proteiniclasticum aestuarii. GTDB lineage: Bacteria > Bacillota > Clostridia > Clostridiales > Clostridiaceae > Proteiniclasticum > Proteiniclasticum aestuarii. The sequence continues at coordinate 185,235 of NZ_JAFNJU010000001.1, forward strand.
AATTCCAGTTTCAGGGGCTACTGTTTCTTCCATATCCACTTCCTGAAGTGTGAAGTTTTCTGGTACCAGTACGGTATCAATGACATGAATCACACCATTGGTGGCTTCGATATCTACTGATGTGATGTTGGCATCATTGACTTTAGGGTCTCCGGATAAATCAAACTTGACTTTTCCGCCATTCACTGTGTCAGCTTCCAGTCCATCGGTAAGGTCTCCAGACATTACTTTTCCAGCTACTACATGATAGGTCAGGACTTTTGCCAGATCAGGCTGTGCAAGAAGCTCTTCTGCTGTGATGTCTAAAGCTTCAAGAAGTTTTGCGAATGCGTCGTTGGTTGGCGCAAAGACTGTGAAAGGTCCTTCACCCTGCAGTGTTTCAACAAGTTCCGCTTTCTGTAGAGCGCTGACAAGAATACTGAAATCAGGATTACCAACAGCGATATCAACGATGTCATCCGTAGGTTCGGCGGCGAATACAGGGATGCTGAATACCAGAAGCATAGCGGCTACCATTAGGCTGATTCTTTTTGACATTTTTTTCATTTTGAACAACTCCTATTATTTTTTTATTGTTTTTCTCTTTCGATGAGGTTATAATAGCACTAATCAAATATGATGTCATTTAATTGCAACAAATTTAAATTTTAATCACGTTATGTGGTTAAATGTAGAAACCGAGGTGATTATTACGAAAAGAAATATAATTGTAACTCTCCTGTCCATTGCAGCGCTGCTGCAGCTTTCTTTATGGATTTACGACATCAATAATGAGAATGCCATGAAAGCGTCAGAAGCTTATTATGATGAGCTGTCACAGTTAAACAGCGCTGCAATTGAGACAGATCTTCCTGAAACGCCAGATGTGAAGCTGGATGTTCAGCCGGAAGAAGCACCCCCCCTATTCCCCACCGGAAACTTCACCTACACGCCAAATCCGGACAGTGCACTCCTAAAGATCAACCCTGACTATGTTGGCTGGATCAAAATCGATAATACAAAAATCGACTATCCGATTGTAAGAGGTTCGGACAACGAGGAATATCTGGATATCAATTTTGACAGAGAAAAGGATGTTCTGGGTTCCATCTTCATGGACTACAGAAACATCGGGATGGGACTGGATCAGCATACCATAATTTATGGTCATTATACTGAGAGAGGCTACATGTTCGGTGATCTACGAAAATATCTTGATTCGGAATTTCTGTCCAGTAACGACACCTTCACTATTTCCACCCCCCAGGGAGAAAAAACCTATCAGATCTTCTCCATGCACATCTCTCCTTCGGAAGGCCCTTTCCTGGAAACGCAATTCAAAGACATTGCTTACACTGATTTTCTCAGCCTGCTGAAAGAAGAGTCCATCGTAGATAGAGACGTAGTTCTCGATGAAAATCTCGACTTGCTGAGTCTCGTGACTTGCAACTATGCTGTAGAAGATGGTAGACTTTTCATTCACGCAATAGAAGTACTTCAATGAAAAATAAAACACCGAAGCGATTCACTTCGGTGTTTTATTCTATTTCTATTGTATAATACTTCTAGGTAATCCTTTTTTTACTTTGATTCGGATTATAAGTATACTAGCATAGGCAGGAGAACACGTATGAAAAACAGAATGACAACCGCCGGTATGATGACAGCCCGATACGCTCTGATTCACGGGTCTTACTGGATGGTCTTTGGTGCAACCTATAACTTCATAACTGTATATCTATTATCAAAGAACTTTGTGAGTCATGAGATTGGACTTATTCTCGCCTTCACAAACATTTTTTCCGCCATTCTACAGCCCCTGGTAGCAGGCTATGCAGATCGCAGCAGAAAAAGCGCACTGAGATATACGACTTCTCTTATGCTGTTCATCTGTCTGTCGCTATCTTTCATCATGGCAGTTTCACCGGACATCATGTTCGTCACCGCATCACTTTATTTTCTTCTCTTGACCGTGATGCTTACCATACACCCCCTGATCAATTCTCTGGGGATGAATTACATCAATGAAGGGATACCACTGAACTTCGGTTTCGCCAGAGGAATGGGCTCCTTGTCCTATGCGATAATGTCCTTCGTACTTGGCGCAGCTGTAGAACAGTATGGCACGGATATTCTGCCTTTCGCCTTTATAATCCTCTTCGGTTTCACCTTCGTGTTCACCATCTCGTTCACTTTGAAAAACAGATCTTCTGAGGATGCGGATGCTTCAGAAAGCGCAGGCACCAGCATTCCATCACATGGTGACATCTCTGCGCTTACCGCAACAGGCTTCATCCTGAAATATCACCGTTTCTCCTTCTATCTCCTTGGTGTGATTCTAATTTTCATAAGTTTCAACATCATCAATATCTATATGATAAAAATCGTTCAGAGTGTGGGGGGAAACGAAGCAACCATGGGTAGTGCCTTTGCCATAGCCGCAATACTCGAACTGCCAGTGATGCTCTCCTTCGCTAAGCTCATCAGTAGATATCATAATACTTCATTACTGAAATTAGCCGGACTGGTTTTTTCTGTGAAGGCATTCATCACACTGATTTCATCCTCTGTCGGGATGATTTTCCTAGCTCAGTCCTTTCAGATGCTTTCATATGCCATATTCATTCCAGGATCGATTTACTATGTGAATCAGGTGATCGAGAAGAAGGATATGATCAAAGGACAGGCCTTTACTACTGCAGCGACAACTCTCGGTGGTGTAGGCGGAAGTCTCATCGGTGGATGGATCTTATCTGCCGCAACGGTCAAACTCATGCTAATTGTCGGACTTGGCATTTCTTTGGCCGGAAGCCTGATTCTTCTGATAACCATTGAAAAGTGAGATCACCGACACCTTAAGCATCTGTGATGATTAGCAAACAACTGTTATGCATTTCACTAAAGACACCTTGATTTCATAGCGAAAGATGATAATATAGAGATTGAGATATTTATAATATTACTTAGTAAATCAAAGAAATATGATAAACCAATTCAGAATATCAGCTTATTTCTTAATAATTTATTAAGTTGTGTTAAGAATATCTACAATAAGCATACAGTTGTGCGTCTATGGCGGCAACCAGTAGCATATCAAAGGAGAATGACAAAATGAACAAAAAACTTACCGTTTTAATCATCTCTGCAATGGCAGTACTTTTCGCAGTAGGTTGTACAACCGAAGAGCAGACTCCAGAAACTCCAGCTGAAACCCCTGTTGAAACACCAGCGGAAACTCCTGCTGAAACACCAGAGGAAACCCCTGCTGAGACTCCAGAGGAATCAGAAATTGCAGTCACATCACTTCTTGAAAGCAGAGAACTCACCGACGAAGAGCAGAACAGTCTTGAAAAAGTAGTTCGTTTCATGAGAACAGTTGATGACACGGTCCAGGTGGCACTATTCGAAATGACTGAAATTGAGGGTGGTTTCAACATGGAACTGGTACTCAAGAACAATTTCGCCGATACCACTGTAGTGGAAGAAGGAACAATAATCTCCGTTTTAAATCAGGAGCAGGAAGCAATTGAAGTCACACTGCCAATGGACATTGAAATTGAGCCAAATGCAGGCGTCCTTTTTGAAACAGAAGTTAAAACTGATCTTCTGTCATCAAGAAGCGATGTATACTTTATAGAATTCAAAGCTGAAGAAGCTGAATAAATCCAAGCTGAAGAAGCTGAATAAATCCAAGCTGAAGAAGCTGAATAAATCCAAGTAGAAAACCTTGACCACTCTGCAGTATCCATGCTGCAGATGGTCAAGGTTTTTTCTGTTCTGATTCAGTTTCAAGTGGATTAATGAACCGCCCAATCCGGCAGATTCCTGGTGTTCACTCCTGTAGCCCTTCCTACGGTTCCGCCAAGTCTTCTCCATACATAGTTGTGGTCACGGTGCGCCCTGCTGAAATCACCGTTTTTCCATCTCTCCAGTATTTCGTATAATTCTTCTTTTATTGCATCCTGTCCTTCTACTCCAGCCAGTTCACTGTACAGCTTGTCAATATTCTCGAGTGTCAGATCTCGATATCCCCACTTTTCATCTGCAATCACCACATTATGAGACATATGATGAATATCAGTATAGATGGAGACCAGGTCTTTGTCTTCTCGCCGACTGATCTCTGAGCTGCTCTCTACAATGGATGTCGTGATGCGCTCAATGGCAGGTTTGTAGTTGTTCACGATCCAGATGCCAGAAAAAAGAATCAGCGCTATCAGGAAGACATATAATCTGTTTCTATTACTCATTCAATCCCTCCAAAATATCCTTATATCTATTGTAACATATATATAAGGATATTTCGGAGGTTGTTATTATATCTTTACAATAAGTTGTCGTATTTCGATCATAGTGGTTCCGATTTTCAGTAAACACCGGTCTGCCACTTTCTTGCATGCATAAAAATACTCCCCGTTGAGACAGAATGCCAATGTTCAATCTGCTACAGGGAGAGCACTTTATGCTGTAGTTATTACTTATTCTAGACTTCTTATTGGAATGAGGATTGTAAATCTGGTTCCCACTCCAATTTCTGAAACCACATCGATTGTCCCCCCCATGGAAAGGACAATATGCTTGACAATGGCCAGACCTAGTCCTGTCCCTCCCATAGCGCGATCTCTCGCTTTATCCACTCTGTAAAAGCGTTCAAAAATTCGACTAATGTGTTTTTCAGGAATTCCTACACCTGTATCTTCGATCACAAGACGTAGATTGTTCTCCTGTTTATCCAATTGAATCCGGACTTCACCGGATTCTTTTGTGTATTTGATCGCGTTATCCACGAGATTCAGGATCAGCTGCTTGTAATTATCCCGATCACCATAAAGTAAAATCGGTTCTTTCTGTGTAAGATTCAGTGTGATGTTTTTCGATTCCGCTTTAGGCAGAAGCAGATGATACACCTGTTCTGTTTCCTTTGCCACATCAATTTCCTCATGTTTAGCGGTTTTGGTCTGTTCGATGGTGGATAAGGTCAGTATATCGTTGATGAGCCTGGTCAGACGCTCACTTTCATCATTGATGATATCCAGAAACTTGTTTCGGGTTTCATCATCCTTCACAAACTTCAGCGTCTCGGAGAATCCTTTGATGGATGTCAATGGCGTTTTCAGTTCATGAGATACATTCGCAACAAACTGACTTCTCATTTTTTCCAGCTTCTTAAGGTCGGTAATATCTTCCAACACTACTACTGTACCAACCTTCGTAACGCGTTCGCCGTATATTTCCGCTGATTTGATGCGAATGTCTTTTCTTATGGGCTTTTCGATACGGACTTCAACCGCATCTTTTTCAGTTTCAAGCATGAATATCAGCTCTCTCAGCTCTTTGATGTCATATATGTTCTTTCCGATGACATCGCCAAAAATGCCGAAAAGTTCTTTGCAGAAAGGATTGATCATAATGATGTGATCCTGATTATCATATGCGAATACGCCGGAATTCATGCTTTTCAATATGGCTTCCAGTCGATTCTGCTTCTCCTGATTTTCCAGAAATGTATTCTCCAGGCGCTCAGCCATGTTATTGAAATTCATGCCCAGCTTGCCCAGCTCAGCATCTCTTCGAATGCTGACCCTTCTTGTATACTCCCCATTGGCAATCCGCTCTGTGGCAAATGTCATTTCATTGATGGGCTCAATCAGGTAATTGGAAATCCTCTGGGCCAGGAAATAAGCCAGTATGATTACAAGAACAAAGGCCACCGCCATATACTTGGTAAACTGGTTCCCCAGGTCCAGAGATCCTGATTCCATAGAACTTCTGATGAATCTGCCGTCAGGAAGCAGCGTCGCAAAGTACACCATCTGAATACCCAGAGATTCAGAGACTCTGACATCGGAACCTGTTCCATAAGAAAATGCATCTACAATCTCTTTTCTGAGCAGATGATTTTCAAAAGTCTCCTTTCCCGATGAATCAAATATCACATTCCCTCTCTCGTCAATCAGCGTCATACGAAAGGATTCATTCGCACTTCTAAGCAACACAATGGGATCAATCCCTGTCGCTTCCATATAATTGATAAGCACTTCATTGTTTGTTTCAAGCTTTTCAGAAACAAGTTCCAGTTTCTGAAGGTTTGAAATGATGAGAAATGCTGACGTAAGAAAGAACATCGCCACAATGATGCTTGCCAGAAAAGTAGTTATGATTCTTCTACTCATAGTTCCAGATCATTGAACCGATATCCGATTCCCCTCACGGTTTCTATATAAACCGGATTTTTATCATCATCTTCCAGTTTCTGTCTTAAATGTCTGATATGGACATCCACAGTTCTTGTTTCTCCGACATATTCGTAGCCCCAGATTTTATCCAGTAGTAGATCCCTCTTCAGAACCTTACCCCGATTCTTGATCAGAATATCAAGGAGTTCATATTCCTTTAAAGTCAGATCCACCTTCACATTATTCTTTGTCACCAGATGCTTGTCATAATCAATTGTCACATCGGAAAAGGAGAATACGGAAGTCTCTTCAAGTTCAGAACCGGTTCTTCTCAGAACTGCTTTGATACGGGCCAGAAGCTCCCTTACAGAGAATGGTTTTGTGATGTAGTCATCTGCTCCTAACTCCAGCCCTAATATTTTATCGATTTCTTCGGATTTTGCTGTAAGCATGATGATCGGAATGTGTTTTGTTGTGTCATCTTTTCTCAGTTTTCTGCATACTTCGAGTCCATCCATCATAGGAAGCATGACGTCCAGTAAAATCAGGGTTGGTTTTTCATTTTTTGCTGCTTTGATTCCATCAACTCCATTATAAGCCTCAACCGCATCATACCCTGCATTTTCAAGGTTATACCGAATAAGCTCCACAATGTGTTCTTCATCATCAATAATCAGTACTTTATCCTTTGTCATAAGATCCTCCACTTGCTTTCTTTTCTCTTTCATTTAACCATAAAGACAAATTCATTACAATTGAATAACTCCCAATTTACCTAGAATTAACGCGAATCTCCCCAGTCCATAAACCCAGAGCTGTCTGGATTAAGCCACATAACAAAAAGTGCCACATATCCTCATTTCTGATTCTATATCGCACATCGTTGTTTATGTTATAGTTTCTTGTTGTTCTTTTTTGATTCGGTCACTTTTTCATTTCCCATCAGATTCTTAATTTCAGTCAGGAAAGTATTGATGTCTTTAAACTGTCTGTATACTGAAGCAAACCTGACATAAGCCACTTCGTCCACTTCCTTCAAACGGTCCATGACCATTTCACCGATTTCTTCGGATGAGATCTCTGAGATCATACTGTTGGAAATAGTTCTTTCAATGTCTGAAGCAATTTCTTCGATCTGAAATCTCGAAACGGGTCTTTTCTGGCATGCTCTAATAAGCCCTACGATAATTTTATTTTTATCGAAGTTCTCGCGACTATCATCTTTCTTCACAACTAAAATCGGGATATCTTCCACTTTCTCAAATGTGGTATATCTCTTACCGCAGGATAGGCATTCACGCCTTCTCCTAATCGCAGAATTATCTTCAATTGCCCTTGAATCGATGACCTTACTCTCCGGAAAAGTACAAAACGGGCATTTCATGGGCTACACCTCAATTACTTATTGTATCTGTTTCTGAGAAATGCTGGAATTTCAAGCTGGTCTTCAGCGGTCTCCAGTTCCTTGTTTACCGCTTCTGATTCCTGCTTGACTTCTTCCTTCACTTCAGCCTTCTTCTCTTCTTCTCTGCTATAGACCTTGACTTCATCAAAACCTGTTGCAATCACTGTGATCTTGATTTCATCCTTCAGCTTCGGATCGATTACAGCACCGAAGATGATGTTCGCATCTGGATCCGCAGCATCCTTGACCACTTCAGCTGCTTCATTGATTTCAAGCAGAGACAGATCATCTCCACCTGTCACATTAAGAAGAATACCGGTTGCTCCATCGATCTTTGTTTCCAGCAGCGGCGAAGAAATCGCCTGCTTCACTGCATCAACGGCTTTGTTTTCACCCTTTCCATAACCGACACCCATATGCGCCAGTCCCTTATTCAGCATAATTGTTCTCACATCATTGAAGTCAAGGTTAACAAGACCATTTTCAGTGATCAGGTCGGTAATACCCTGGACACCTTGTCTCAGAACATCATCCGCTTTATTGAAAGCTTCCTTGAATGTGGTTCTTTTATCCACAATCATAAGCAGTCTTTCATTTGGAATCGTAACCAGGGAATCCACTTTCTCTTTCAGTTTCTGAATACCTACATCGGCATTCTTCATCCTGGTCTTACCTTCAAAGTTAAAAGGCTTTGTCACAACACCGACGGTGAGAATACCCATGGATCTCGCTATATCAGCAACAACCGGTGTTGCACCTGTACCAGTACCACCACCCATTCCCGCGGTGATGAAAACCATATCGGCTCCTTTTAGTGCTGCCATGATTTCTTCTTTTGACTCTTCTGCAGCTTTTTCTCCAATCTCCGGATTTGCACCTGCACCTAGTCCTTTTGTGAGTTTTTCACCAATCTGAATTTTATGAGTGGCATTGGACTGTAGAAGCGCCTGTTTATCTGTGTTAATCGAGATAAAGTCCACATCTCCTAGTCCTTCTGTAATCATTCTATTGACAGCGTTGTTTCCACCGCCGCCACAACCTACTACTTTAATCTCTGCTGGGCCCTGAATCTGAAAATCAAAATCTAACACGATTTAATTCCCCCTTATTTATTAATAATCTTATTTTTAAAATTAATGAACCACTCGCGTATTTTCACGAAAACGCTCTCGTCTTCCAGATAGTCATCATCTGAATCATATCGGTTCTCATCGGCCGTTTCCTGTTTTACATTAAACTGATTCTGATACTTTCTGAAAAAGTCATCATCGCTCATGGTCTCCGTACTTTTTTCATCAACACTCTCATTATCTGATCTGACCATATCATCTATGGCCCCTTTGCAATGAATCGCAGTCAATAAATGATAGGCTAATCCTCCTGATTGAATGTTAAACACACTATCATCCCTTATTATATCAGATGTAACAAAATTTGTGGACTTATTCATGGTAGATTCATACAATTTATTGATATTTGTAAATCCGCACAAGCCGCCACCATAAATCACAACTTTTCTAATGTCTTCATCACTGTTGTACTTATCTGTGAATCTCTCCACAAAGGACATGATCTCTTCCACTCTGGCTTTGATGATTTGTTCAACGAGATTATATTTTTCTTCCTCCAGCGTCAGCTCACCCTTTGCATATCCTTTCTTCACTTCTTCCGCTTCCAGAAGAGAAGTCTTCATGACGATGGCAATATCCCTCGTAATACTCTTGCCGCCAAGATTGATGACATCCGAATCCACCAGCTTATTGTCTTTGAACAGGGATGCTCTCGTCATATTGGCGCCTGTATCGATTAAAATCGCTCCACTCAGAAGATCCCTTTTGCTGAGCAGAAGACTTGAAGCAGCAACGCTCGCAAGTCCTGTACCTGCTACTTTCAGTTTAGCCATGGCCATGGCATCATAGATGGATTCGATATAGTCTTTTTTCGCTGTGACCAGCTGCGCTTTAATATCCAGATGTCTACCTTTTACCCCTAGCGGATCTCTGTAAACTGTATCATCCACATAATATTTGTTCACGATAATATCTACAATTTCTTCACCAGGCTCCAGCGAGATGAGCTGCGCTCCATCAAGCGACTTGTCGATTTCATACTGGGTGACCTCATCACTTAAAACCGATGCATGACCTTGTGTGTCCAACAGCTTTACATATTCAGGCTGAATGCATACAAATGCGGTGTTGATGTTTCTCGAAATCTTCACTTCAAGTTTGCTTATGACTTTTTTGATTGCGCTGCTCAGCGCTTTGATATCTGTAATTCCATTTTTATCAGTTCCCTGGGATTCAACAACGGATCCATACATAAGGGTATTATCCTGCACTGAAGATGCAGATGCTTTTATGTACTGTGTACCGATATCAAGCCCTATTATAAAGTTGTCCGTTTGCACTATGGCATACCTCCCTAAAATTATATATAAATCAATTATACATTCTATTTCTCAATAATTAAAACAAAATTCAGTAATTCACATGTTATTTCACATAATTCATTAAATTCTGTAACTTATGAGTGATTTATCTTCACCAGAGGACTTTCGGTTGCCGCACTGGAGACTTCCGCCACAATATTCACTGAGATGAATGCCTGGGGATCCACTTTTCGGATGAAAAGTTTCAGCTTGATGAAATCCCTCCTGGTAAGTATGGTTAGAATGATTTCCGTATCCTTCCCTGTAAATCCGCCTCTTCCGTTCAGAAGGGTGGCACCTTTCTTCATATCATTAATCAGATACTTCATGATCAGTTCCCTTTTCCCGCTGATGATCATGACTTCTCTGCGATAGGTAATTCCATCAATGACCTTGTTAATGATCTCCCCCGTGAGATACACGGAAAGAAGCTGATATAATCCGATTTCTATGCCGAATACAACCATGGAAAATAGTGTGACGAGAATATCCGTAGCTACGATGCAGTTCACTTGATCCAGATAGGTGAACTTGGAGATGATTTTCCCGATGAGACTTGTTCCACCTATGGAAGCATTTCGGTTGAGTATGATACCGACCCCCATTCCCATGAGTGCACTTCCGAAAATAGTCGCAAGCATCGGGTTGTCTGTCAGCGGTCCATAATACAGGTATTTTTCCATGATGAATACGACAAAGGACAGCCCCAAAGAGGAGAACAGCGTCTTGGCGCCGAAACTTGTGCCAAGAATCATGAACGCCGTAATAAAGAGCATCCCATTGATCAGAATCATGAGAAGCCCGCTGTTTATACCTGTCAGATGATTGACCACAAGAGCTATCCCCTGCGCTCCACCTGCAGCAAGTCTGTTCGGTGTGAAAATATAGACTATGGATGCGGCTGTGAGAATGATTCCAAGAAAAATCAGAACATAATCTTTCAGCTGCGCTTTTTTAAGAAATTTTGTTTCGTTTTTCAAATCTAACCTCATTCTAGAGATATTATCATCTCAATAAATACTATTCTTTAACTAATATAACGCTTTTCTGTAAACATTTCCATAGAAGCTGGGATTATATTTTCACAATTCATTGTATCACTCAGCTCTTATAAAAAAAACTCCGAATGCTTGCGCATTCGAAGTTTTTATCTTCAGGATACTTTTCTTTCTTCCCTGTTTTCAATGTATTCATCGAAACTACAGAGTTTATCATAGAAGCTCTCTGGCGTGACCTCTATGACACGATTCGCAACAGTCTGACTGAACTGATGGTCATGACTTGAAAAGAGCAGCACGCCTTTGAAATCAATCAATCCGTTGTTCACAGCAGTGATGGATTCCAGATCCAGATGGTTCGTTGGCTGGTCCACAATCAAAAGATTCGCAGTGGAAAGCATAAGCTTTGACAGCATGCACCTTACCCTTTCTCCTCCAGAAAGAACATGAGCTTCTTTCAGAGCCTCTTCTCCTGAAAACAGCATTCTTCCGAGGAATCCTCTCAGATAACTTTCACTCTTTTCTTCTGAATACTGTCTCATCCAATCCACCAGATTCAGATGGATGTCATTGAAGTATTTACCATTGTCTCTTGGAAAATATCCCTTTGTGATGGTCACTCCATATCTGTATGAACCGCTGTCAGGCTCCATTTCACCAGCTAGAATCTTAAAGAGCGTACTTACGGAAATGTCATTTCCGGCAAATGCGATTTTATCTTCTCTGCCGACGATAAAGGAAACATTGTCCAGTACCTTTACACCATCTATGGATTTTGTCAGGTTTTCCACGATGAGAATATCATTACCAGGCTCTCTTTCCGGTTTGAATCCCACAAATGGATATCTTCTGTTTGATACAGCGATGTCATCCAGGGTGATTTTATCCAGAAGCTTCTTTCTTGAAGTTGCCTGCTTCGATTTTGACGCATTGGCAGAGAATCTGGTGATGAAGCTCTGAAGATCTCTGATCTTCTCTTCCTTCTTCTTATTGGAATCCTTCATCAACTGGGCCATCAGCTGACTTGACTCGTACCAGAAATCGTAGTTGCCCATATAGATTTTGATTTTACCATAATCCACATCACAGATATGCGTACAGATCATGTTTAGGAAATGTCTGTCATGAGATACTACAATGACGGTTCCCTCAAAATCAGCAAGATAGTTTTCTAGCCAGGTGATGGAAGGCAGATCCAGATCGTTGGTAGGCTCATCCAGAATCAGCACATCCGGCTTTCCGAATAAAGCCTGCGCCAGAAGGACTTTGATCTTTTCAGCACTTTCCAGTTCACTCAGAATTCTATCATGTTTGTCGGTATCCACGCCAAGGCCCAGCAGCAGTGATGCCGCTTCCGCTTCCGCTTCCCATCCGTTCAGTTCGGCAAATTCACCTTCAAGAATAGATGCTCTGATACCATCTTCATCGGAGAAGTCTTCTTTACTGTAGATCTCATCTTTTTCTTTCATGATCTGGTAGAGTCTGTCATTTCCCTTGATGACTGTATCGATGACCTTATCCTGGTCAAACTGGAAATGATCCTGTTTCAGCACAGACATTCTCATGTCCTTGCCTAAGGAAACATCTCCTGTATTGGGTTCTATTTCACCAGACAGTATCTTCAGAAATGTGGATTTACCTGCACCGTTGGCCCCAATTACGCCGTAACAGTTCCCAGAGGTGAACTTGATATTCACATCGTCAAAAAGTTTTCTTCCACCATATCTCAGACTTACATTGTTTACATTCAGCATTAAATTTATTCACTCCATATTAGTTTATTTTCAATCGTCAGTTCTTACATGATTTCTATCACACAAATTATGATTATACCATGAAACTCAATATAAATACATCTTCATTGCAATCTTTTTTCTTTTTTTCTTTTTTTCTTTTTTCATTTTCATTTACATTTATTCTATTTCTACTTCCCTCTCTGTAACCTGACATTCCCATAACCAGTCTTGCCTGTCAACCTGAAGAAAATCTCTTCTGATTCATCAATTTATTAATGGAATCAATCAAAAACGAACTATTCATAAATATCTGTTAAATTATTGACACGACTCATTCTTATTGATACAACGTAATTAAGAAATTTTCTGAATTTTCAACGGAGGTGAATACAAATGGAAAAGGATCTTCTTCTGATGGAATCCGTTACCCTTCCTGAAGACAAACTTTCACTGCTTGACACCTATATCCGGAGTCTCGATGATCAGGAAGGTATGCTGATCCATATTCTACATCGCGCACAGCATCTCTTCGGCTATCTGCCACCTGATCTACAGCTTTATATCGCACGTTCGATAGGCATTCCGGCCTCTAAAGTATACGGAGTCGTCAGTTTCTACTCCTATTTTACGCAGGTAAAACGGGGGGAGCACACAATCAGTGTCTGTATGGGTACGGCATGTTTCGTGAAAGGCGCAGAGCAGGTCAAAGAAGCGCTGAAAAAGGAACTTAAAATCGGTATGGATGAAACAACCATCGACGAACTGTTCACACTGAAAGAAATCAGATGCATCGGAGCGTGTGGACTGGCACCTGCTGTCATGGTCGACGATAAAGTCTATGGACACATGAATGAAGGTAATATTAAAGCTGTCACAAGCAGTTACAAGGGTGTGTGATACCTATGATAAAAGATCGGAATGAACTTCTTGAGATCAAAAAAATGCAGAATGAAATGAGGCTGCTTCGTGAGTTAGGAGGCGGCAAAGGAAAGCGCATAGAACTCCTGGTAGGTTTAGCTACATGCGGAATTGCTGCAGGCGGTAGAGAAATCTACGAAGAACTGGAATCTCTGATCAGCGATATGCACTTAAGTAATGTCGATCTCGTGAAAGTAGGCTGTATCGGTTCCTGTTATTGTGAACCCACTGTGCAGGTCAACATCCCAGGTCATGCCCCCATATACTACGGATATGTTGACCTGGAAACGGCAGGAAGAATCCTAAACGAACACGTTCTACAGGGAAAGATACTGAAGGATAAAGTGGTTCCCATGACCTTCAACAGAACAGATCCTTCCGGTGCCAAGAAAAAACAGTACCGTATTGCACTCAAAAACTGCGGTAATATCGATCCTGAAAGAATCACGGAGTATATCGCCTTTGATGGTTATGAAGCCTTAGCGAAAGTACTCACTGAAATGACACCTCTCGACGTCATTCATGTTCTGAAAGAAAGCGGTCTTCGCGGTCGTGGTGGAGGCGGTTTTCCCACCGGCCTGAAATGGCAGGCGACAAACCAGCAGAAAAACCCTCAGAAATATATGATCTGCAATGCGGATGAAGGAGATCCCGGTGCTTATATGGACCGTTCACTCCTCGAGGGAGACCCTCATAGTGTTCTGGAAGGTCTGATCATCGGAGGATACGCTACTGGTGCAAATCAGGGCATCATCTACATCAGAGCAGAATACCCTCTTGCCATCGCACGACTGAATACGGCATTGGATCAGGCAAGAGACTATGGATTTCTGGGTAAGAACATTCTGGGCAGCGGCTTTGATTTCGATATTGAAATAAGACTTGGTGCAGGCGCATTCGTGTGCGGTGAAGAAACCGCTCTGATCCACTCTGTGGAAGGAAAAAGAGGTGAACCTACTAAAAAACCTCCTTACCCTTCCGAAGAAGGATATCTTCACAAACCCACCACAGTGAACAATGTGGAAACACTGGCCAATGTCCCTGAAATCATAAACAAAGGCGCAGAATGGTTTGCTTCTATCGGAACAAGGAATTCAAAGGGAACAAAAGTGTTCGCACTGGTTGGTAAAGTGAAAAATGTAGGACTTGTGGAAGTGCCCATGGGAACCACGCTAAGAGAGATCATTTATGAAATTGGTGGGGGCATCACCGATGACAAGGCCTTTAAAGCAGTCCAGACCGGTGGTCCATCGGGCGGTGTGATTTCAGTGGATTATCTGGATACCCCTATAGAATACGAGAGTCTTCGTTCCCTGGGAACCATGATGGGTTCTGGAGGAATGATCGTCATGGATGAAGACAACTGTATGGTTGATATCGCAAAATTCTATCTCAAGTTCACCATGGATGAATCCTGCGGCAAATGCACTCCTTGTCGTATCGGAACAAAACGCCTCTACGAACTTCTGGACAGCATCACCAAAGGTACCGCTTCCCCTAATGTGCTGGAACAGCTGGACATGCTCGGGAACAACATCAGGAACTCTGCACTCTGCGGGTTGGGACAGACTGCCCCAAATCCGGTGCTCAGCACTATGAAATACTTTGAAGAAGAGTATCGGATGCATGTGGAAGAAAAGACATGCCCCACTGGGATCTGCAAAGGACTTTTCAGATACAGTGTGATCCCAGAAAAATGCGTCGGATGTACCGCCTGCAGGCGAGTATGTCCCGTAGGTTGCATTTCTGGACATCCTAAGCAGGTTCATTTCATTGATCTGAATCTCTGTATTTCGTGCGGTGCATGTTTTGATGCCTGTAAATTCAACGCGATAAAAAAGGCTTAGGTGAAGAATATGGAAAACATACTTGAAATGGTTCATATCCGAATCAACGGAACAGATCTGAGCGTTCCAAAAGGCACTACAATCCATGAAGCGGCAAAACTTGTGAATGCGGACATTCCCACCTTGTGTCACCTTAATCTTGAAGGCTTCGGAATGGTCAATAGAACAGCTTCCTGCCGCGTATGCATGGTGGAAGTAGTAGGCAGACAGGCTTTGTCTCCTTCCTGCTCTGAAATGGTGACAGAAGGAATAGAAATCATCACAGACTCCCTGAAGGCTGTCTCCGCTCGCAGACTGAATCTGGAGCTGCTGCTGTCGAATCACCCCATGGAATGCCTTACCTGCAGAAAGAATCTCCAGTGCGATCTGCAAGCCCTGGCAAAGAGACTGGGTATATACGATATCCAGTTCGTCGGAGAGAAAATGAGCCGACCTCTGGATAAAAGCTCTGCTGCACTGGTAAAAAATCCCGACAAATGCATCATGTGCAGAAGGTGTGAGACCATGTGCAATGAAGTCCAGACCTGCGGTATCCTGTCTGCAAACTCCAGAGGGTTTGATGCCTTTGTTGGTCCCGCATTTAATCTTGATATGGCTGATACATCCTGCACCTTCTGTGGTCAGTGCGTTGCCGTCTGCCCTACAGGCGCCTTATCCGAAATCAATAACATGCATAAAGTGTGGGCAGCTCTTCTGAAACATGAGAAGCATGTGGTTGTACAGGTCGCTCCTGCTGTGCGTGTCGCCATCGGAGAAATGTTTGATATGGAACCAGGATCCATCACCACAGGACAGCTGGCCACAGCCTTCCGGAGAATGGGATTCAATGGCGTATTCGATACAGACTGGGCTGCAGATCTCACCATTATCGAAGAAGCCTCGGAACTCATTCACAGAATCGAGCATGGCGGAAAACTCCCGATACTGACAAGCTGCTGTCCCGCCTGGGTTCGCTTTTTCGAATATCAGTTTCCTGACCTCCTCGATATCCCCTCTACATGCAAATCTCCCCAGATCATGATGGGTACTATGATTAAGACCTATTATGCCGAAAAAATGAACATCGCACCAGAAGACATTCTTGTGGTCTCTGTCATGCCATGCATCGCAAAAAAAGCTGAAGTGCAGAGAGAAGAACTGAGAATCGGAGAGATGAAAGATGTGGATTGGGTCATTACTACAAGAGAACTCGGCTATATGCTGAAGGAAGCAGGCATTGACTTCAGAACCTTACCAGAAGGAGAATTCGATCAGATTCTGGGAGAAAGCACAGGTGCATCCATCATTTTCGGTTCAACTGGCGGCGTCATCGAAGCTGCTGTTCGAACGGCTTATGAATGGATCACACATGAAGAACTGACAGATGTGAATTTCAGACAATTAAGAGGACTGGAAGGGATCCGTTCTGCAGAAGTACCCCTCAAGGACATGACCTTAAAGATCGGAATTGCCCACGGGCTCGGAAATGCAAGAAAAATGCTGGAAGGGATTCAGCGAGGCGAACTGGATTTTCATGCCATTGAAATCATGGCCTGCCCTGGCGGCTGCATCGGTGGGGGCGGACAGCCCTATCATCATGGGGACTTCAGTATAATTAGGAAAAGGCAGGAAGCCATATACCGTGAAGATGCAGGAAAGCCGAAACGGAAATCCCATGAAAATGAGATGGTGATGAAACTGTACCGTGAATATCTGGGAGATCCTTATGGAGAAAAGGCTCATGAACTTCTGCACACTACTTATACAGCAAAGGAAATGATCTGACACCTCCAGAAATGGCGCTGAATATGCTGCAGCGCCATTTCTTTATGAAAAACAATTATCATCAGATGTCATTCCAGAAATCACTTTGTACAATCAATCGAGTACTATGAGGCATTTTTGATGAAGATTCGGGTCCGCATTATTTGAATTGTGTGCAATTAATTATCCTCGGACTATTGAGATATCTCTCACGATGCGTTATGATATTTATGAAGATTCTTTATCGATTGAACCAACCCTTCAATCGGCATGTAAAGGTAAATGTAAACTAGGAGGCTTTTAAATTGTATAATGTAAGAGAAATATCCCCACAGATTTATTGGATCGGTGGAAATGACAGAAGACTGGAACAGTTTGAAAACCTCTTCCCGCTGACAAACGGTGTATCGTATAACTCCTGGCTGATTCTTGATGAAAAAACCGCAATCATTGATACCGTCGATGATGCGGTAACAGATCAGTATCTGGAAAACATCGAACATCTCATGCAGGGAAGAGAACTTGATTATCTTATCATCAACCATATGGAGCCGGATCACTGCGGCAATATCGAAAATCTTGTGCGCAGATATCCTAATGTGAAAGTAGTCGGAAACAAGAAGTCCTTCCAGCTGTTCAACCAGTTCTATAATATGGATATCACGGATAATCAGATGCTTGTAGGTGAAGGAGATGAAATCAGTTTAGGAAAGCATAATCTGAAAATCATCACTGCACCAATGGTGCACTGGCCAGAAGTCATGATGAACTACGAAACCACAGAAGGAATTCTGTTTGCTGCAGATGCATTTGGTACATTTGGTGCGCTTACAGGAAATCTCTTCGATGATGAAGTGGACTACAGGAATCTGTATCTAGATGAATCAAGAAGATATTATGCGAATATAGTAGGAAAGTTCGGTGCCCAGGTACAGTCGGTATTCAGAAAGATCAGCTCTTTCAAAATCAATATGATCTGCTCACTCCACGGTCCGATTTTCAGATCTGATCTGAATCTGATTCTGGATCTGTATGACAAATGGTCTAAGTATGAACCTGAAAAAGAAGGCGTGGTCATCTTCTATGGTTCCATGTATGGAAATACAGCAAACACGGCGGATGCTCTGGCGAATAAACTTGGTCAGCGTGGCGTCAAGGACATTCGTGTATATGATGTTTCCAAAACACATCCTTCCTATATCATAAGCGACATCTGGAAATACAGCCATCTGGTTGCAGCGGCTCCTACTTATAATATGGGACTGTACTATCCGATGGATAACCTGCTCCATGAAATGGCTGCATTAGGCGTCAAGAACCGTAAGGTTGCCATCATCGGCAATCACAGCTGGTCCAGTGCAGCACAGAAACTGATGACAGAGAGATTCAGCAGCATGAAGAACATGGAAATCATCGGAGAAACCTTCGACATCAAATCAAGACTCAAAGATGATGAAGAACAGAAGCTGGATGACCTGGCAGATGTGATCGCTGCATCGGTACTAGGAAATACGGAAGAATAAAAATGGGATGAAATCTTAACATTTTAAGATTTCATCCCTTCTATTTTACACTGAATCTCTTCATCCCCTGTTTCTCCCCCAGCAGAATCAGATTGTCCATCTGATTGAATCGCCCTTCCCTTATGGTGTTTTCCATGGAAGGAATATTCAGCATCAGTTCATAATCCAGATGTGCTTTCATTTCACTATAGGTCAGTTTCTGGGAAAGTATGAAGTTCAGGTTTGCAGACAGCTGATATCGGATAAACTCCTTCTCTGCCTCACTGAACATGGACAGCATCCGTGTAAGGGTCCTTGCAGCCCCAATGGAGTGAATGGTACCTATGATTCCGTGACCCGCCTCCGCAGCGCTTATGGCCGCCTTAAGGGCACTGAGTGTACGGATTTCACCGATGACGATATAATCCGGACTTTGTCGGAGCGCATCCTGTATTCCCACTTCGAAGCCCGGAAAGTCTATGCCCATTTCTCTTTGCGTGATTTCACCCTGCATTCGGCTGTACCTGTACTCCACAGGATCCTCCAGCGTTATGATGTGCGCTTTCTCGTACAGCAGAATACTCTGGGTGATGGCCGCGAGCGTGGTGGACTTCCCTGCTCCGGTTTTTCCTACAATCAGCGATAAGCCTTTTCTTTCTACGACACGTCGGGAAAGATCTTCCGGCAAGCCGAGGGTTTTCAGCGTTCTTATTTCATCACTGATCACACGCAAGGCAGCGCAGCGTTTTCCCATGGAAGAAAAGCAGTTGACGCGATAGCGACCATGATACTCGAAAGACACATCCATACCTGAAGTCCCACCCAGATACTCCTGAACATATCCTGCAGGTCTCAGAAATGAAGTGAACCGCTCCAGTTCATCTCTGCTGACAATCTGATCGCTTTCCGTGAGCTTCCCAAGGATTCTGTAGATGGCCTTCTGATCTTCCTTTAAAACCACATCTGACGCGCCCAAAAGGCGTGCTTCATCTAAAATAGATTCAATGCGTCTATCCATAGTTCCTGACTCTTCACCGCCTGGTTGAAAAGCATGCTCTCCCCATTGATCACCTGAAGTCCAGCACTTGTGCCGAATCTCAGGAAGGCCGAATGCATGGGTTCATAGTTGAGATCGTATAGGATGGTGTCATTGCTGTAGTTTCTGATGTCAATAGGCATTTCGTCAAAATTCACACTCCCAAGCTTCGTGCAGTTGATGACTAGATGATACATTGAGATATCCGAAATTTCATCCAGTGGAGTGATGGTGATGGCTTCCGGGAATTCCTTTCTTCTGGTCTCAGAGCGGAAAGCCATATGGATATTCGCCTTCATCTTTTTAAGAGCAGTGTAGACAGCCTTTGCTGCGCCACCACTGCCTAGAATCAGCACATCTTTCCCTCTCACATCCACCCTGTTGTCCTTCAGGGACTGCATGAATCCATAGACATCGGTATTGTAGCCGATTCTCCACCCGTTCTTGATGACCACGGTATTCACCGCTCCACATTCCAGCGCAGTGGAATCCAACTCATGAATATAGCTGATGATTTCCTCCTTATATGGAATCGTCACGTTGAATCCGATGATCTGGTTCACAGCAAGGGAATCAATGAATGCTCTGATTTCCTCTCTGGGCAGATCGAAGATCTCATAGGTGATATCCATTCTTTTGTTTCCAAATAATCTTTCATGAATTTCAGGTGATCTGGAGTAGCCGATCCGTCTGCCTAATAGTCCCGTTTTTCTCATATTCTTCATCCCCTCTCCTTACTCTATTATGCATCATGAACCTTAATATTAAACAAAGGGAGCTGCGCTCCCTTTGCTGTTTCTGTCTATTTCAATATTTTGCTTACATCGGGTCTGGGTAGTTCGTCAACCGGTCCCTCAGTCAGATGCTGCTTGATTGTCGATACAAGAATGTCTATAGCAACACGGTTCTTCCCACCTTCAGGTATAATGAGATCCGCATATCTTTTTGTCGGTTCAATAAACTGCAGATGCATGGGCCTTACTACGCCTAAATACTGATCTATCACAGATTCCAGTGTCCTTCCGCGGTCTCTGATGTCTCGCGTCAGCCTTCTTAGAATTCTGATATCTGCATCCGTATCCACATAAATCTTGATATCAAATAGGTTGCGGAGTCTTTCATCTTCCAGAATCAGAATCCCTTCCACGATGATGATATCCTTGGGCTCTTCCCTTACGGTTTCCTTCTTCCTGTTATGGATGGTGAAGTCATAGATCGGCATTTCAATGGCCTGCCCTTTGAGCATCATTTCCAGATGACTGATCAGAAGAGGCGTATCAAAAGCATGTGGATGGTCATAATTCGTTTTCGTTCTTTCCTCAAAGGTCATATCGCTCTGATCTTTGTAATAGGAATCCTGCATGATGATGCTGATACTTTCTTTCTTGAAGTTGCGATAGATGGACTTAGCTACAGTACTCTTTCCAGATCCTGTACCACCTGTGATTCCGATAAGTATAGGCTTTTTCATAATTGATCTTCCTTTTCTTTAATCAGTATATCATTCGGGTAAAGCTTCACGGATGAATAAGCGGTGAAATCCATGGCTGCTTTATTGGCTACTTCGATTTCAATGCCTTCTTCATCTCTGAATTCTGTCATTACTGCTTCTATTATATCATCCCCTGGTCTCATTATCTTAATTTTCTCACCGGGATAGATACGATTTTTCTGTCCGATGAGATATCTTCCGTCTCCCAGATCCTCTTTCACGATGGCTATAAGTTCATGGGTGCGAACATAGGAACTGGTACCATGGATTTCAGAATTTCCTCTGCCATAGTAAAATCCTGTATAATATTCTCTGTGACTTACCATATTCAGAATATCCAGCCACTTCTCATCATAGACAAAGTTTTCAGGATCATCAAAATAGGTGTCAATGGCCTGTCTGTAGGCTTTTACAATGGCAGCCACATAAAACTCTGATTTCATTCTGCCTTCGATCTTCAGTGACTGAAGTCCTGATGCGATCAGATCAGGAATGTGCTCGATCATGCATAGATCCTTCGAATTCATGATGTAGGTTCCACGCTCGTCTTCATTGATTTCCATATATTCCCCGGGTCTTTTCTCCTCAACGAGATAGTACTTGTATCTGCA
This sequence comes from Proteiniclasticum aestuarii, assembly GCF_017368455.1. Classification (GTDB taxonomy): domain Bacteria; phylum Bacillota; class Clostridia; order Clostridiales; family Clostridiaceae; genus Proteiniclasticum; species Proteiniclasticum aestuarii. Next base: position 207,109 of record NZ_JAFNJU010000001.1, read on the forward strand.
GGGCTGTGCACAGGCACCACGATTGGCATCTCTGCCTGTCATATAGTTGGACAGAAGACATCTTCCTGAATAAGCCATGCACATGGACCCATGAACAAAGGCTTCCAGTTCCAGCTCTTCTGGTATGTTCTTTCTGATTTCCTTGATTTCCTTGAGAGAAAGTTCTCTGGCAAGAATCACTCTTGCAACACCCATCTTATGCCAGAAGGTGGCAGAGCGTGAGTTCACATTATTCGCCTGGGTGGAAAGATGGATTTCCATATCAGGGACCACTTCCCTGGCGGTCATGATGACGCCGGGGTCTGATACGATGATGGCATCCACGCCGATCTCCTGCAGATTCAGAAGATACTCATCCAGCCCCTTCATGTCACTCTCATGAGGGAAGACGTTGATGGTCACATAGACCTTTCTTCCTCGATCATGGGCATATTTCAAGCCTTCCATCATTTCCTCGTTGGTGAAATTGTCTGAGAAGGCTCTCAGATTCAGCCTGGCTCCTCCCATGTATACGGCATCCGCGCCATAGTCTATTGCTGTCTTCAGTTTATCCAGATTCCCCGCTGGGGCTAACAGTTCCGGTTTATTCATTTTATTCTTTCCTCCTGATCAGAAGCATTCCATCACTCACAGTGAGAAGAGACACCCTAAGGTCTTCTCTGCTGTGCACATAATCAAGAAACTCCTGAAGTTTTACTACATTTGTTCTGTGTTTTCTTGCCGCAGTATCATGAACCACAAGTCCCTTATATAGGACATTGTCACATAAGATGAATCCGCCCGGGTTCAGCTTAGGTAACGATAGTTCCAGGTATTCTCTGTAATGAGATTTTCCTGCATCCATAAATATGAAATCAAAGGTATCTTCTGTTTTCTGAAGATACTCCTCGCATTCTGAAAGCACCACGGAAATACGGTCTTTCATCCCATATTCTTCGATATTCTTCAGTGCAGTCTCTTTCATCCCTTCCTCTCTCTCCACAGATACGATCTCCGCACCCGAATGAAGAGCCATAACAAGGGCGGAATACCCGATGGCTGTGCCCAGCTCCAGAATCTTCTCCGGTCTATGAAGAGACACCATGAACGCCAGAAGCCTTGCTGCATCCTTCATGACGATGGGCACGTGATTCTCTTTCGCATAGTCTTCAAGGTTCTGAAGTTCCTTTATTCCACCAAACTTTTCTATATACTCCGAAACCTTCGGATATACAATTCCATCCATACAAACACCTACATATAAAATTAACCCCTGAGGGCCCGTAAAATTCCTATCCTATTATAGCCGATTTGATAAGCTTTATCAAACACAGCAGCTCCATTATTAAAAAGAAATCTGCCTTGTCTCCAAAGCAGATTGATCAAAATATTATTCTCATCTCCCATCATTTATCCAGATGAGAGCACTTATTCATCCATTTGCCCTCGAATACCCTGATGGACCTTGAAAAAATCCTTCCAGGGATCCTCCTTTTCCAGCCTCTCTTCTATGTCTCGCAGCTTGATCTGATTCGGTGTAATCTCATCAAGCTCTTCCCAGAAAATCGGCACGGATACGGGTGCTCCTTTTCTGGCTCTCAGGGAATAAGGTGCAACGGATGTGGCGCTTCTGCCATTTCTGACCCAGTCGATGAAGATCTTTCCTTTCCTCTTCTCTTTTCGCATATTGCTTGTATACTTTTCAGGCCAGCGCTCTTCCATAGCCTGAGCGCAGAGCTTCGCAAAGTCACGCACCCGATCCCAGTCAGCAGTTCGATTCACAGGCACCACCACATGATACCCCTTCCCACCACTGGTTTTCAGAAATGAAGTCAAAGACAGTTCATCCAGTATCTTCTTCATGTCACGGACCCCTTCTCTGACCTTATCCACCTTCATCCCTTCAGCAGGATCCAGATCAAAAACGATCATATCCGGAAATTCCAGCTTGTCCACAGTGCTGCCCCATATATGAAATTCCAGGGTACCCATCTGAACCGCCGACAAGACTCCCTCTTCACTTCCGATATAGACATAGTCCTCCCTGTCTCCATCCTTTTCCGTGATTTCAATTTTCTCCAGACCTTTACCGATCTGATCCAGATGCTTCTGATAAAAACACTCTCCTATACCATCCGGGCAGCGCATGATACTTAATACACGTTCTGAAACATAAGGTATCATTCTTTCTGAAACAAGATGATAATACCTCGCCACCTCTTCTTTGGTGATCTGGTCTCCATCATACATGTCCTTATCCGGACTGCTGATTCGTATTCCCTTGACCGTGATGCTCTCACGTTCTTTCTTTTTGTTTCCCCTTGTCCCTTTTCTCTGCCCATCAGCTTCATCTGGTGTAATCAGCTTCATCGGTTCTTTTCCCTTTTCACTTGCTTCTCTGGAAGCAGCCTTCTCCCTTATCACATCGAAAGGATTCTTGTCTTCTCTCAGCCCCTTGAAGCTGGCCTGTCTGAGCAGATGCTCATCCGTCCATTCCTGAAACCTGACTTCAGCAATGAGTTTCGGGGTTACCCAGAAAATCTCCTCTCCGCTTCTTTCTTCTGGGGCATCCCTGAAAGGCGGGGTTTTTCTAAGAATAGAGCTGAATTTCCCCTCCAGTTCCTTCCGCTGCTTCTGAGAAAACCCTGTTCCAGTTCTTCCCGCATAAACCAGCTCCTCCTTTTCGTAGACCCCGAGAAGCAGTGAACTGATGCCCTTGCTTCTCTTATCAGAAGACGTGTACCCCCCGATGACAAATTCCTGTCTTTTCTCGCATTTGACTTTGATCCAGTCTCCATTCCTGCTGCCCGCATAAGGCGAGTCCGCTCTTTTGCCGATGATTCCCTCCATGTCCGCTTCACAGGCAGCCTTCAGGATCTCTCCTCCTTCTCCATCAGTGTGTTCACTGTAATGAAGATGGGGATGTTCTTCTGCCAGGAGCTTTTTCAGTTCCTTCTTTCTCTTCAGAAGCTCCTGGCTTCTGTAGTCTTTCTCCCCCAGTGCCAGGAGATCAAACAGGATATAGGTGATGTTTTTACCACCGGGGTGCTTCAGATATCTCTGCAGTTTCTGAAAATCGCTTCTGCCGTTATCATCCAGAACCACGATTTCTCCATCAAGAATCATATTTCTTGTGCCGGCCATCTCCTTCAGTGCCTCTGCCACCACTGGAAACTTTTCCGTGTAGTCCTTCTGGTTTCTTGTGAGTAGCCGCACTTGCCCCCCTTCTATTTCCGCAGTGATTCGGTATCCATCATATTTCAGCTCATAGACCCATTCCCCGTTTTCAGGAACCTCTTTTTCGAGCTTCGCCAGCTGCAGGGTGTATTCCTGAAAAGGCAGTTTCTTCTCCTTAGCCTGCTTTGCAGGCCTCTTCTCCAGCGCAATCTCCTCCATGGTTCTACCGGTTCTTACACTGGTCTTGAACTGACTGATTCCGTCCTGTTCCTGAACCAGCTCATCCTTTTCCTTGATCAGCAGCCAGTTTCGGTTTTCTTCTTCCTCTTTGGCCTTCATTCTGACCAGCGTCCATTTCCCTTTCAGCCTTTCTCCGTGAAGAATCATTTTGATGGAGCCTTCTTTCAGGTTCTTCTCCATCTCTTCCTGGGGTTCCCAGTACCCCTCATCAAACAGCATCACTGTACCCCCACCATACTCCTTCTCTGGAATGGTTCCTTCGAAGTCTCTGTAGGATACGGGATGCGGCTCCACTTCCACTGCCAGCCTTCTCTCCTTCGGATTGTAGGATGGACCTTTGGGCACAGCCCAGCTCAAAAGAACGCCATCCCACTCGATGCGAAAATCATAATGAAGTCTGGACGCATCATGTTTCTGCACGACGAAACGAAGCTTTTTTCCGCTCTTTTCTTCCTTCCCTGAAGGTTCTTCTGTTTTCCTGAAATCTCTTTTCTTATTATAACTTTCCAGTTTATCTGACATCATCACTTACTCGCTTTCTTTTTATCATCATCCGGTTCAGCTGATTTCTTTCCCGTTTTCTTCTTAGCATCCGTTTTTTTCGCTTCCACCGATTTCTTAAGAAGATCCATGATATCCACCACTTTACCACTTCCAGAATCTTCCGCTTTCTCTTCTTCAGGAAGCACCTCTTTCCCTTTCATCTTGGCCTTGGCTTCGATCCTCTTCATCACCGCATCCTTATATTCATCCTCATAGTCCTCCGGTTTCCACTGCGCAGTCATGCCTTCTATGAGACTCTCCGCCAGATCCATCTCTTTTCTTGAGATCTTCACAGAATCTGGGATTTTCAGCTCGTCAGATGATCTGAGCTCATCATGAAAGCGGATCAGATTAAGCACAAGAATCTTGTCTGAACTGTAGATCGCCGCAAGATATGCTTTGGTTCTGATAACCACCCTCGCAATGGCGATCTTCCCGGTTTTTTCCATGGCTTCTCTCAGAAGCACATAAGGCTTTTCTCCACCTTTTGTCGGAGCGATGAAGTAAGGCTTTTCAAAATACATGAAATTCAGTTCCTCACGCAGTATGAAGGTTTCGATATCAACCGTCTTTGTCGCTTCCACATCAGCCTGTTCGAAATCCTCATCGGTCATGACCACGTAATCACCATCATCAAACTCGTAGGCTTTCACGATATTTTCATAAGCCACTTCTTCTCCCGTAGTTTCATTGATCCGCTGATATCGGATCTTGCCATCATCCCTCTTGTCTATGAGACTGAACTTCAGATCATTTCTCTCCTCAGCTGAATACAGACTGACAGGAATATTGACCAACCCGAAGGAAATTGCGCCTTTCCAAATGGAACGCATAAAATCACCCCTTTATATCTCCATTGTTAGCGTCATTATAGCAGATCAATTTGTACAATCTTTTACCATATTGTTTAGATTTTTACGAGATTCTTATATCTTTTTTCACCGTTCTTTATTAATCTGAATATATATTATATTTCATTATATTAATTTATATCTAAAGCGTGAGATCTGTACTCTGATCAGAGATTAGAGTTCAGATCTGGAAGATATCATCAGTATCTACACGACAGACTGTAAAAACCACTTTAATCATATTGTCTAGAGACAGCTTACGACGGCGCGTAAAATCTCGTTCTGGATTAGAGAGAAACTCATGTTTTCGTGCATTATGGTCATCAACATCAGTAAATAGCTTTTTTCGAACAACAGTGGGGAAAGTTTGTTTCGGCATGATAGCCCTCCTTCAAATCTCTATATCCAAAGGGCTTCGTCGCATTTTGATGATGATTATCAAGCTTTTTCTTGATATTTCCATTAAAAAATCAGTGTATGATTTCCATACACTGATTTTCTTAACTTAATGACATTGGCCCGTAGGCTCTTTTTTCATGGATCTATACTTCTACATACCCTTTTTCTGTAAGAATCCCCTGGACTTTCTCATCAAAATGATCAACAGGAAGTTTCTTCACTTCCATGGCGCCAAATGCCAGCAGAATTCTCTTGAATTTTCCTCTAGGAAGAAACCGGTCATAGAATCCGCCCCCATATCCTAATCTGTACCCTTCTCCTGTATAGGCGACACAGGGTATGAATGCCACATCTATTTTATCAGGTTCCAGTCTGTATAGGGTATTTTCAGGCTCCAGAATACCATGTCTTCCAGGATGAAGATCTTCCATGGAATCTATTTCACAGGCTTCCATATGACCCAATTCGATGGTTTTGGGCACAACCACCTTCTTTCCCTTGGCAAGGGCATCCTTAATGATGAGACTGGTGTCCACCTCAATCTCTGTTCCCACATAAATGAAAATCGTGCCCGCCAGGAGATAATCCTTCTGGGTGATGATTTCATTAAGCATTTTCTCGGAAGCTTCTTTCCTGTAAGCTCCATCTAAACTCTTCAGTCTTTCAATGAGCTCTTTTCTCAGCTCCTTCTTCTCCTGCCTGATTATTGGATCTACTTGTAACATGGCATCCTCCAAACGTTTTTTACTCTAGTCCTATTCTAGCATCATTATTCTGCAAATCAAAAATAAATCCTCTCATCCCGTCATCGGGATAAGAGGATTTCAGATTATTCACCAGCAAATTCATTCTTCTTCTGCAGAAACACATTATAGTCATCTGTGAAGAAATGCTCCCCGATGGAAGGATCCAGAACATAATAGAAATACTCTGTATTCTCTGGCTTCAGCGCAGCTCTGATAGCTGCCGCACCCGGATTGGAGATGGGCCCTATAGGCAGACTGCTGACATGATAGGTGTTGAATGGCGATTCCACCTTCAGATCATCGAGTGTCACTTTGTCCTTGGAGGTCAGTCCAAGGGCATACACTACAGTGGCATCAATCTGCAGCTTCTGCCCCTTTGTAAGTCTATTGTAGATCACAGAACTTACTCTAGGCATTTCAGCTGTGTTGGCCGCTTCACGTTCGATCATGGAAGCAATGGTCACAATCTCGTTCCACTCAGATGTGGGCAGATTTTCTCCAAGCTCTTCGATGACACCATACATTCTGTTGACAAAAGCTTTATACATGACGTCCACAACATATCCAGGTGTCTGACCGATCTTGAGTTTATACGTGGCAGGTGCAAGAAATCCTTCCAGCACATGTCTTCTCTCTTCAATATTTTCCAGCCAGCTGGGCACGATGTAGCTCCTGGTGGCTTCAATGAATTCTTCTTTGGTAAACAGTCCCTTCTCCTCGAAGACTTCCCCCATCTGATCAATGGACAGCCCTTCAGGAATCACCACAGTTACTTCATAGATATCCTCACCCTCATTCAGTTCGGTGATGATTTCATGTAAAGTTCCTTTGGCATTCACTTCAAACGTCCCTGGTTTCAATGCAGTTTCCATGGGATTCATTCTGAAATAAATACGGGTCAGAAGGACGTTTCTCACGAGACCTTCTTCACCCAGTCTGGTAATCAGTCGACTGAAATTGTCGTTGGGTTCTACAGTGATTTCAATAATCTCTTCATCTGTTGTCAGTGGTCTTTCACCCACATCGTTATAGTAGTTCCATCCGTAAAGTGCAGCTCCACCCAGTACCAGAACTAAAATCAGTAGAAAAATCAGGAATTTCTTCAATGGTCGTCCCCCCCGGCTCATTATCATTTATTGATTATTTGTTTCTTGCAGCTCTCTTTCTCTGTGTGTGATCAAGGAACTTCTTTCTCAATCGGATATTAAGTGGAGTCACCTCTACAATTTCGTCCTCTGCAGCGAACTCCAGATAATTCTCCAATGTCATTTTCTTTACAGGAACCAGCTTTAAGGCATCATCTGCTCCTGAGGATCTTGTATTGGTCAGCTGTTTCTTCTTGCAGACATTGACATCGATGTCTTCTGCTCTGGAACATTCTCCACAGACCATACCTGCATAAACTGGTGTTCCTGCTTCAATGAAGAGAGTTCCTCTTTCCTGAGCGTTATACAGACCGTAGGTGATGGCTTCGCCAGTTTCAAACACCACCAGAGAACCTCTGCTTCTTCCAGGCATTTCTCCTTTGACTTTCTCATATCCCTGGAATACATGGTTCATAATTCCGTTTCCGCGTGTATCGGTCATGAATTCATTTCTGAACCCGATGAGTCCTCTTGCAGGAATCACAAATTCCAGTCTGGTGTATCCATTGACGGCTGATGTCATATTGACCATTTCCGCCTTTCTTGGCCCCAGTTTCTCCATGACATTACCCATGAATTCTTCTGGTACGTCGATGGTCAGGTATTCCATCGGCTCCATGGTTACCCCGTCAACCTCTTTATTGATGACTCTTGGCTTTGATACCTGAAGCTCGAATCCTTCTCTTCTCATGGTTTCAATGAGGATGGAAAGATGGAGTTCTCCTCGGCCTGAAACTTCAAAGGTATCCGGTGTGAGTTCATTCACACGTAAAGAGACATTGGTCTCCAGCTCTTTCATCAGTCTGTCTCTAAGATGTCTGGAGGTGATGAACTTTCCATCCTGCCCAGCAAAGGGAGAATCATTGACCATGAAATTCATGGATAGTGTCGGTTCATCAATATGCACGAAAGGCAGTGCTTCCGGCGCATTGGCATCTGTCACGGTATCACCGATGTGAACATCACCGATCCCTGAAATCGCAACGATGTCGCCTATGGCAGCTTCTTCTGTATCCACTCTCTTTAGTCCATCATATAGATAGAGATTGGATATGGTTGTCTTCTTAATCGTACCATCTGTTTCAATTATTGCAATAGGCTGATTTCTTTTAGCAATACCTCTTACAATCTTACCGATGGCGATCTTTCCCACAAAGTTGTTATGGTCCAGCGTTGTAACCAGCATCTGAAGGGGGCCAGCAATATCTCCTTCAGGTGGTTTCACATAATCTATGATTTTATCAAGCAGAGGAATCATGTCCGTCATTTCATCATCAGTGCTCTCGCCTGAATATCCATCTTTCGCGGATGCGTAGATGATCGGAAAATCACACTGTTCATCCGTTGCACCAAGCTCCACGAAAAGGTCAAAGACCTCATCGATGACCTCATCCGGTCTGGCGTCTTTCTTATCGATCTTGTTTACAACAACCATTGGATTCAGTCCGGCTTCAAGCGCCTTCTTCAATACGAACTTCGTCTGAGGCATGGCTCCTTCATTGGAGTCCACAACAAGCAGTACAGAGTCCACCATCATAAGTACTCTTTCCACTTCCCCACCAAAGTCAGCATGACCTGGTGTGTCGACAATATTGATTCTATAACCCTTGTACGTTATGGATGTATTTTTGGAAAGAATCGTAATTCCTCTCTCTTTTTCCAGATCATTGGAATCCATCACTCTTTCTTCTACTTTTTCATTACTTCTATAGTTATTGGACTGTCTAAGCATAGCATCCACCAGTGTGGTTTTACCATGGTCAACGTGGGCAATAATTGCTATGTTTCTGACATTCTCTCTCTTATATGACATCTTATTCCTCCATTTTTTGTATCTAACAATGTATTATAGCATAAAAACATTGCCCTGTGGGAAGTTTACAGCTTCGTTCTCTCATGTAACCGGTTTACGCTGAAATTTTTATGCATATTCACGTGAATCATGGCAATGAATGAAGAAAGCAGCAAGATTACATCTCACTGCTTCTCATATCATCATTCTGTTTTGGCTGCTTTTATTTCCCTGCTCCGATGACATCCACACCGACGGCATCATTGATGATTTTCATCATATCTTCAAACAGGATGGAGAATCTTACTTCCGCCTGCAGATACTCGTTGATATCAGGATTGGTCTTGATGACAGATGCGAAATTCTGCATCTGTTCTGTGGTTTCATCTGAAACCTTTCCACTCTCCATAGATTCGGTATAAGCTGCAATCTGAATTTTTCTGAAATCCTCCAGCATTTTGGTCTTCTTTTCATCAGACTGAATTTTTAGAGCTGCTTCTCTGAAGGCGACCACATCCGGGTTCACTTTCAGCTCGGCTGCCAATTCATTGAATTTGTCATAAATATTCAACTTATCTGCCCTCCTATTACACTTCCATGATGATCGGTAGAATCATGGGTCTTCTCTTGGTTTTCTCGAAAAGATGATTCTTCAGTGTATCCTTGATGATGTTCTTCAGGATGTTCCAGTCCGTGATGTGTTTGTCTTCACATTCTCTCAGTGCATCCATGACAACTTTTCTGGAACTGTCCATAAGCGCTTCCGCTTCTTTCACATATACAAATCCTCTTGTTATGATGTCTGGTCCTGCAACGACTAAGCCGCTTTCCTTCTCCATGGTCACAACCACAGTAATGATTCCGTCTTCGGACAGGTGCTTTCTGTCGCGCAATACGATTCTTCCTACATCTCCAACACCGAGACCATCAATGAGTACATGTCCTGAATTCACAGTACCTACCTTTTTGATGCCCTTTCTGAATACCTCGATGACGTCTCCATTCTCAGGAATCACAATGTTGTTGCCGCTTAATCCGAGCTTCATGCCCAGATCTCTGTGCTCTCTCAGCATTCTGTATTCTCCATGAACAGGAATCAGATTTCTCGGTTTTGTCAGAGTATGCATCAGTTTGATTTCTTCTTTGCATGCATGGCCGGATACATGAATGGCTTCCAGCTTTCCGTAAACCACTTCCGCACCAAGCTGTGCAAGCTTATCTATGGTTCTGAAAATCGGCTTCTCATTACCTGGAATCGGTGAGGAAGAGAATACAACTGTATCACCCTGTTTCACCTGGATTTTCCTGTGCATGTTGTTGGCCATTCTTGACAGCGCCGCCATAGGTTCTCCCTGGCTGCCTGTGGTTACAATCACAATCTGATTGTCCGGATATTTCTTCACATCATCAATGGAAATCAGATGCTTTTCATCGATATGGATGTATCCCAGATCAATGGCGATGGGAATGATGTTTTCCATCGATCTTCCTGAAACAGCGATTTTTCTTCCCGCAGCGATACCCGCTTCTATGATCTGCTGTATTCTATGGATATTAGACGCAAAAGTAGATATGATGATTCTCCCCTGAACACCGTGGAATATTCTTTTAAAACTGTCTCCCACAGAAGATTCAGAGATGGTGAATCCTTCTCTTTCAACGTTTGTTGAATCGCATAGAAGGGCCAGCACTCCTCTTTTTCCTAATTCCGCAAATCTCTGCAGATCGATGACTTCTCCATCAACGGGAGTATAGTCTATCTTGAAGTCCCCTGTGTGCACTACGGCGCCCAGTGGAGTATGTATTGCAAGCGCACAGGAATCTGCAATGGAGTGATTGACTTTAATGTACTCAACGGACATCTTGTCCAGTTTAATCACATCTTTTGCCTTCACAATATTCACTGTCACCACATCCTGGATGCGATGCTCCGTAAGTTTCAGATTAATCAAAGCTGCTGTCAGCTTTGTTGCATATACAGGAACATTGATCTGCTTCAACACATATGGCAGTGCTCCTATGTGGTCTTCATGACCATGGGTTATGAAAATACCCTTGATTTTTTCCTGATTCTTAACAAGATAAGTAATATCAGGAATGACAACGTCAATACCGAGCATGTCATCATCCGGGAACTTCAAACCACTGTCCACCACGATGATTTCATCCTTGTATTCTATTACTGTCATGTTCTTGCCAATTTCGTTCGTACCGCCAAGAGGTATAATTTTAACATTATCCTTCTCTTTTGCCATTATTTGTTTCCTCCTTAAGTTCTTCCTCTTTAGCGCACTCATTACAAATACCGTAAAATTTAAGGCTATGATCGAGAATCCTGAATTTATACTTTCTACCAATCTCCTCTTCTAGAGGATCCAGGAGGTCACCCATGAACTCGTAAACTTTGGAACATCTTATGCAGATCAGGTGATGATGTGTATGTTCTTCATCTGACCTGGTCAGTTCATATCTCGCAGTTCCGTCTTTAAGATCCAGTCGTGTAACAATATTTTCCTCATGCATCAGCATGATTGTTCTATAAACAGTGGCAAGACCGATTTCCGGCCTCTTCACCTTTACGATTTCAAATAATTCTTCCACGGTCAGATGTTCCCCCACACTTTCGATGATTGCATCAACAATCGCCTGTCTCTGGGGTGTCAGCTTATAACCGCTTTTCTTAAGTTTACTGGTTATGGTCTGAATATCCTCTCTGGTATAAGTGGTTACCATATTAATTCAGTCCGTCTTCGTCGAATATAACGCTGTATGCCTCTTCAATCATGGCGATTTCTACATCATCTTCAACGGTTTCGAAAAATTCATTTCCCTCTTCGTCATACACAACCTTGAGGGCTGTAAATACAGGTTCTTCCTCATCACTTTCGACGGGAGAAACGATGAAATATTCAACATCTTCTATTTCCATTCTTGTTACGACTTCAACTTCCACTTCATTTCCGTCTTCATCCGTCAGTACAATTAAATCTGTCATGTCTTCCATAATTTTCACCTCTTTGTTTATTTTGTGCTGCTAATTTTATCTAAATATCCCTGAAGTATATAGGTGGCTGCAATCTTATCCACCAGAGTTTTCCTCTTTTTTCTGGACATATCCGCTTCCAGCATGGCTCTGTGTGCAGCCATGGTTGTAAGCCTTTCATCCCAGTAAATCACCTTGTGTCCGAATTCTTCCTCAAGAACCCTGCCGAACTCCATGGCTTTTTCAGCCTGGGGTCCAATGGTTCCATTCATGTTTTTAGGAAGTCCCACAACGATTCCCAGAATCTCATAATCCTTGAAAATCTCTCGAAGTTTTTCAAAATCCTTTTCAAGCGACTTTCTTCTCACAGTAGTTATTCCTTGGGCGGTATACCCTAACGGATCGCTTACCGCAACCCCTATGGTTCTATCGCCTACATCCAGTCCAATATACCTCATCAATAAATTTAAATCCTTTCAAATTGATACTATTATATTGTATCAAACTTTCCTTAAAAAACCTTATGTTTTTATCGTATCATTCTTGCACATAATGAGAATAAAAGCAATAGGGATACCTTATTCAAGGTATCCCTTCCTATCACTTAATGTTTAAATAGGATTTCAGAACCTCTTCAAGGATTTCATCCCTCTCAAGCTTTCTTACTAGGGCTCTTGCTCCATTGTAGTTTGTGATGTACGTCGGGTCGCCGGAAATGATATATCCAACCAGCTGATTTACGGGATTGTATCCCTTTTCGTTGAGCGCATTATATACTTCTTCAAGTATCGCTTTGGTCAGATCTTTCTTATCATTCTCAAAGTCAAATTGCATGGTATGATCTTTATTGTTCATAAACAACGCTGCTTCGCAGCTTCACCCCCTTGAAAATAGTACCTTACTATCTATATTATAAATTATTCTGGTTAAATTGTATAGACAACTTCAGAATTAACTTATTTCTTCAGGAGTTCTTCTACGGCTTCAAGTGCTTCCTGCAGCATTTCAGGTTTCTTTCCGCCTGCCTGAGCCATGTCAGGTCGGCCACCACCGCCGCCACCGGCAATGGCTGCAATTTCCTTGATCAGCTTTCCAGCATGGTATCCGTCTTTCACTTTATCTTTTGAGATCATGACGGAAAAATTGACCTTCCCTTCCCCTTTGGCTGCCAGTACAACGATCCCTGACTGGAGTTTATCCAGAATTTTCTCGGTAAGATCTCTCAGATCTCCGGCCTCTACATTCTGCACTTCTCCTCGGACAAGCTGAACTCCATGAACTTCTTCCTTCATCTTCAGAAGTTCATCCACATATCCCAGAGATTGCGCTTTTCTTGTCTCTTCCAGTTCTTTCTGCAGCGCTTTCATATCCTGTAAGTTCGCTGAGACTTTGTTGACAATCTCATTCTTCCCTACTTTGAGAAGATCCTGGAGCTCACTCAGCGTTTTTTCCTTCTGGTTGAACAGTTCAAAGGAATTCATCCCGGTGACTGCTTCGATTCTTCTTACGCCCGATGCGATTCCCGCTTCGGAAGTCACTTTGAATAGCCCGATTTCCCCGGAATTCTTCACATGGGTTCCACCACAGAGTTCCATTGAGAACTCTCCTACCGAAAGCACGCGTACTTCGTCACCGTACTTCTCGTCAAAGAGTGCCATGGCTCCGGAAGCTTTCGCATCAGACATGGACATGAGTGCAGTAGAAACAGGTGTCGCCTTCAGAATCTCTTCATTGACAATCTGTTCCACGCTTCTTATTTCTTCTTCCGTCATGGGCTGGAAATGATTGAAGTCAAATCTCAGCTTATCAGGCTGCACCACTGAACCGGCCTGATTCACATGACTGCCGAGAACCATCTTCAAGGCTTTATGCAGCAGATGTGTTGCGGTATGATTTCTTTCTGTGCTCTTTCTAACCGCTTCTGCTACCTGGAAATTCGCCTTGCCCTTAGTCAGATTCCCCTCCAATACCGCAACAAGGTGCACGGTATTTCCGTTTCTGCTCTTTCGTGTATCATGCACTTCCGCTTTGAACGCCTCTCCAGCGATGAAGCCCACATCTCCTACCTGACCACCCATCTCTGCATAGAATGGAGTCCGGTCCGAAACCACATAACCCTTCTGCCCGGCTTCCAGATGTTCCACCAGCTCATCCTCATTATAGATGAATACAATCTCAGCATCATCACTTAAAGAAGAGTATCCAGTGAACGTAGTCGAAACAGCTTCCTCCAGTACGTCTATACCCGAATTCTCAGAACCCATATAGGAGCTTTCTCCTCTGGCAGCACGGGCTCTCTGCCTCTGATCATTCATTTCCTTCCTGAATGCTTCCAGATCGATTTTCATTCCTTTTTCAGCGATGATTTCTTCCGTCAGCTCCAGAGGGAATCCATAGGTATCGTAGAGCTTAAATGCATGTTCTCCACTGAAAGTATCGCCTTCCGTTTCTTCCACGAATCCCAGAAGCATCTCCATGCCCGCATCCAGCGTCTCATGGAACTTCTTCTCCTCCAGGTCCACGATTTTTTCGATATACTCTCTTCTCTCCAGAAGATCCGGGTATGCCTTTCCATAGCTTTCCATCACCGCAGAAATGATCTGATTAAGGAAGAGTTTCTTATGGCCAAGTACTCTGCCGTGTCTTGCTGCACGTCTTAACAGTCTTCTCAGTACATAGCCTCTGCCTTCATTGGATGGAAGTACGCCATCTCCGATGAGAAAAGCGATGCTTTTTGCATGGTCAGCGATGATTCTTATGGAAACATCTTCTGCCTTGTTCTTCCCATAAGCTTTTCCGGTGACTTCCGTGACTTTATCAATGATGTTTTTCAGAACATCGATCTCAAAGATGGAGTCTACACCCTGCATGATGGTGGCCATTCTTTCCAGCCCCATACCCGTATCAATATTCGGATTTGCCAGAAGATTGTAGTTTCCTTCTTCATCCTTATCGAACTGTGTGAATACCAGGTTCCAGAATTCAGTCATCTCATCCCGATCAGAGGCTGCGATGAAATCGTCCGTGGTCTTTATTTCATCTGTACCTTTGTAATAATGAATTTCCGAGCATGGGCCGCATGGACCTACACCGATTTCCCAGAAATTATCTTCTTTTCCCAGTCTGAATATGCGGTCTGGATTGATATCTGTTTTGTTCTTCCAGATTTCAAAAGCTTCATCATCTTCAAAATAGACCGTCGCATAGAGTTTTGATTTGTCGATTTTCAGGACTTCTGTGACAAACTCCCAAGCCCAAGGAATGATCTCCTCTTTGAAGTAATCGCCGAAGGAAAAATTTCCCAGCATTTCAAAGAATGTGGCATGTCTTTTCGTGCGCCCTACATTGTCAATATCACCGGTTCGTATGCACTTCTGACAGCTGGTCACTCTCTTTGAAGGAGGAACCTTCACACCTGTGAAATAGGGCTTCAATGGTGCCATGCCCGCATTGATCAGAAGGAGTGATTTGTCATCCTTTGGCACCAGAGGAAAGCTCTCCATCACGTAGTGCTCCTTCTCTTTGAAAAAGTCCAGATATTTCTGTCTGATTTCATTGGTTGTAAGTTTTTCCATTATTCTTCCTCCATAAAATTAATCTTCTCTATTTATAATTTAATACAACAAAAAAGCCCTCATCCCAGCAAGGGACGAAAGCTCTGCTTCCGCGGTACCACCCTAGTTATGAATGCGCTGCATTCATCTCTTAAAAGATCCGGATTCCAAGACAGCTTCGTCATCTCTCTCCGAAGGCTTTCACCAGCCGCCTCTTCTCTAAATGGTAGATTCCGATGAGTACTCATTCTCTTCAACATCCAGTATTCACTGTTTACTTTTAAAGTATACTCATTAGCTTCCATAAAGTCAATCATTTACATATCCACATATTAAAGAAAGAACCCATGGCAGACGCAGCATCAGAAGAGAAACATCACAATAGGCTGAGTACTGCTGCAGATATTGAAACCCTTTATCAACAATCC
Organism: Proteiniclasticum aestuarii; assembly: GCF_017368455.1. Taxonomy (GTDB): domain Bacteria; phylum Bacillota; class Clostridia; order Clostridiales; family Clostridiaceae; genus Proteiniclasticum; species Proteiniclasticum aestuarii. The sequence continues at coordinate 222,946 of NZ_JAFNJU010000001.1, forward strand.
CTTCATAATATGGCCTTATGGTTCATAGACTGCAGATCAATTTTGAAAATTCATTAATTTCATGAAGTATTGTTTTCAGTCAATTATCCACTTGTTTATAAAACAGTCATGGTCAGTTCCAATTGAAGCGATATCATTATTACATAGTCAATTTCAATATGTGAAATTCAGATTATTCACAGGAGGTAAAAATGAAAAAAATCATTGGAATATTCAAAACCGAAGAGCTTGCCACAAGAGCCATAGAAGGTTTACGATCATCCGGATACAGAGATGAGGAGATTTCCATCATCACTAAGGATGAAGAAAAGTATAATACACTTGTCAATAAAGTTGGTAATGATATAACAAATGAACAGGACATTGCCAGCGGTGCTGCTGCAGGAGCGGTAACCGGAGGCACCATCGGCGGATTAGGCGGACTGCTTCTGGGTCTTGGCGCTCTGGCTATCCCTGGAGTAGGTCCCATCGTCGCTGCTGGTCCTATTGCAGCCGCCATCACAGGAGCCCTCGCAGGAGGAGTCGTAGGCGGACTTGCCGGTGCACTCATTGATTATGGTGTACCTGAAACAGAAGCGAAGGAATATGAGCAACGCATCAATGAAGGTGATATCCTGATTCTTGTAGAGGAGAAAGAAGAAAAACGTAATGAAGCATACGATAATTTTTATAGAAATGAAAGCCTCAACAGAGACACATACAGGCATAGAGATCGAAGCGCCCCCTATGAAGATGATAGTATATCAGAAGAAACCGGAAAACCCAGCTATCTGACAGATAGTTATGCGGAAAAAAATGAAGAGGTGATTGTTGAAGTGGATAAAAACAAAGATTTAGACAAAATACTGGAGAAGAATGACGAGGAAGTCAATGAAAATCCAGCTTATGATGGCGGAATCGCCACCCATGACAAAGGCTGGAACAAGGAAATCAACAAGGATCCGGAAAAAGGAAACACTAATCATATCGTGGACGGTCACGAAAGGCAGCTTGAAAAAGATGAGCCTTTTGAAGCCGATAAACCCTATGAACTGGACAAAAAACTAAGAGATGTAGATCAGTTTTAAATTTTCATAGTATTTCTCCCCTTGAATGGGAAAGGAGACTCTAACAACATGGAGTCTCCTTTTCTTTGCGTTCTTCATTCAATAAGGTTCTTGATCCTTATGGTATTTCTGTCATAGTCAATAAGACCATCCTTTTTCATCTTCTGGAGTTCACGACTCAGGGAAGTCCGCTGTACCCCCAGCCTTTCCGCAAGCTGCTTTTTGGTGCCATCCAGGACGATGCAGCTGCTTTTCTGGAATTTCTGTTCGTAGGTAAGATAATCCAGAAGCTTTTTCCGCAGTGTACCAGGAGAAATCTCTTCAATCTTATTTGTGAGCACAAGTGTGCGATCTGAAACCGCCTTGAGAAACTGCACCATGAAGTCCCTGTTCAGAGTGCATAGCTTCAGAATCAGTGGCGCATCCAAAGAAAGAAGCACTGTTTCCTCCTCAGAAACGACAGTCATGGGATATGTACTGAAAGTAGAGAAAATGAGATTGGCCCCGATGAGAGAGCCTTTTCTGAAGTCCTCGATTCTCAGCACATTGCCGTTTTCATCCAGTCTCTGTACTGAAACTTTCCCTGAGAGGACAATATCCATCTTGGATGCAGTCTGTCCTTGCAGATAGATCATTTCATTCTTTAGATATCTGTGCAGTGCAGTCCCTCTTTCCATAAGATGATTTCTCAGGTCGTCTCTTCTGAAATCTTCGAAAAGAGGGAGCTGAGCAAGATCTTCCATATAATCATTCAGTTTCATGAACTCACCCCTCTAGTTACCACGGTAACACTATATTCTTCATAGTAGCAGTATGCTATAGATAAATCAATATTCAATTATGTGAGGTATGAATTATGACAACGAAAAGTACGCAAGTGGCCATCCAGATATTCTTTCTGATTCTATTCGGTATTCTTGTATTTCTTGGAAAACCCCAGATCTGGATGATTCTCTTTGTGGCCTCCATGATCTTCGCTTTTGCATTCAGCAGGATCTATTGCGGGTACATCTGTCCCATCAACACCCTCATGAAGCCTGTTAAATGGATCAAGAAAAAACTGCATCTGAAAGATCATGAAGTGTCCCCTCTGCTGGAAAAGCCAGCCACACGCATAGTGGTTCTGGTTCTCTTGATCAGTCTGTTTCTGATATCAGTAGTATCAGGAAAAAAACTCCCTGTACTTCCAGCCATGGTGCTGCTAGGTGCCATCCTGACCTTGTTTTTCCATGAAGAACTCTGGCACCGCTTTCTCTGCCCTTATGGACTTTTCCTCAGCTTTCCGTCAAAGAAAGCCAAGTATTTTATAACCATATCCTCCGACTTGTGTGTCAACTGCACAAAATGTGCGAAAGTCTGTCCATCCAAGGCTGTAATCAGAAAAGACAAGCATGAGATTCTGAAAGACGAATGCCTCGTCTGCGGAGAATGCATCCGTTCCTGTCCTACCAATGCCATTTCCTATAAATAATCCCATGAAAATAGACCCTCACGGGTCTATTCTATTTGCTTATTTTTCTTCTTTTTTTCTTCTTTTAGGCTTCCATCCTCCTGAGAGCTGCAGCCATAGCACCATGATGAGCATGGTGGCACCGATGAAGAAGGTATCATTTCGATAGATGAAGTAATAGATCAGCGATACCGCCACGAATAAGGCCGCAATCATCAAAGTCCTTGGTTTGAATTTCATTACTGTACGCTCCTTTCAGCACATAGAAGATCCTTTTCTCATTCACTTTTTGCCAGAGCGCTTTCCACGGACGCCGAGAACCTCTCTGCTATGAGTTCCTTGAAGCTCTTCAGGTCCACTCTCCCACGATAATTCACCACCATCAGTCGATCCTCCATGCGTAGAATCATGGTCCTAAGTTCAGGCACATCAAAATAGCTGACCGATACGTTGCCGTACGTCTCTTTGATGGAATCTGTGTCACCAGTGCTTTTCTCCACCCGGCTGATCAGCCTGTCTTCGAAAAAATTCAGTATCCACTGAGAAGACACCTGATAATATGTGGTCTGCAGTCCCGGACTGTACCGGTTGATGATCCACAGATTTTCATCAATCACTATCTGATCGTTCAGAAATATGCTTTTTCGAACACTGGCATAATTTCCATAATCGAAAGGCTCTTCCTCCCTGAAATCGGGATCCTTCAGCTCTTCAATCTCCTCCAGTGTAATCACGGGTTCGAAATCAAGATTCTCAATCTCGCGGTAGCCATACATTTCCTGATCTGCTGAAAACGCAAAGAGGAGAATACCTATGGCTGCACCATAGAACAGAAAGTTCCCCATGAGATTCACCATTCTGAAAATCCCAGTGGATGGGGTCTGAAAGTCTTCTTTCTCATCCAAGTTTTCCACATATTTCTTATGCCTTCGATAGGTGATGACTTTTGTCATAAGGCCTAAGACAATAAAGGAAAGATACAGTAGATGATACACCTGGAGATTCTGGAGAATCCATAAAATCGGATCACTGAATCCATTCAGAAAGTCCAGATCCAGAAGAAAAAGCAGCAGAAATCCTGGAATCGACCAGAATATCCCCCATCTTTCCTTTTTCAGCTTTTCTTCATATTTCCATTTCACTGAATGGGGATCCGTATAGAAATCCGGTGTATCTTTCTCTGCGTAGTACACATGAAAGTGATCCGCAAGGGTCCCTGCATAGGTCCATCCTCTGTCAGCATGGGCTTCCACCACTTCGCTTTCGGGCTCCCTGGCATCCTTCAGCGTAGGTTCCAGATGAAACTTCAGATGCTCTCTGTCGGTCTCTTCAAAGACAGCAAAATAAGGCTTCATCTTTTTGAGACGATAGCCTTCGTCCGCTTTCTCTTCCAGCCACATCCTGATGCTTTCCACATCATAGGCTGCATAGGGTACCCAGAATCTTTTTGCCATGCCTTGCTGCCTCCTCCTGATCTTTCTGAACTATAAAATGTTATATTCTTATCATACCTTCATTCTATCCTGCGGTCAACGAGCTATAAAAAAAGAAGCTTATATGATAAGCTCCTCTCTTGCTAGTCTTCAATTGCGTAGATGGTTCCTCCGCCCAAGACGAAGTTGTCTTCATAGAACACCACAGCCTGACCTTTTGTCATGGCTCTCTGCTTCTCTTCAAACACAACTCTCACCTTACCGTCCTCCAAAGGATAGATGGTGCATTCTGCGGGTTTTGCGGAGTATCTGATCTTCGCCTTGGCCTTGTAGGGCTCTTGGACCTCATCCCTTGAAACCCAGTTCAGATCATGGGCGATGAGGGTATTCTTGAACAGTGCACTTTCATCTGTGAGAACCACTTCATTGGTATCCTTATCGATCTTGGACACGAATACCTGTCTTCCTAAAGAAAGACCTAATCCCTTACGCTGTCCGATGGTGTAATAGGCAATACCCTTATGCTGTCCCAGTACCTTTCCTTCCGGATCCACAAAATTTCCAGGCATTTTCAGCTCAGGCTTCTTTTCGTAGATGTATCTGCCATGATCGTTGTCATCGATGAAACAGATTTCCTGGGAATCTTTCTTGTTGTGAACCCCCAGGTCCATCTCTTTGGCGATTTCTCTGATTCTGCTCTTCTTGAACTCTCCGCAGGGCATCAGTGTCTTTCTAAGCTGCTCCTGGGTCAGGTTGTAGAGCGCATAGGTCTGATCCTTCGTATCGTCATCCGCCTTTTCAATCACCATTCTGCCATCTTTCTCATAGATCTTGGCATAATGACCTGTGGCCACGTAATCAGCCCCCAGCGTTTCCGCACGATGCAGAAGCTCATCAAACTTGATGTATTTGTTACAGGCTATGCAGGGATTCGGTGTTCTGCCTTCTATGTATTCTTCCATGAAGTAATCAATGACCTTTTCCCTGAATACCTCTTTGAAATTCATGACATAAAACGGAATGTCCAAAGTATCTGCAACCATTCTGGCATCATCCACTGCAGACAAGGAACAGCATCCGCCTTCTCTTTCCTTGAACCCATTGTCATCCTGCCAGACCTGCATGGTCACACCGATGACCTCATAACCCTGCTCTCTTAACAGGTATGCCGCAACGGCGGAATCCACTCCACCTGACATACCCAGTACTACTCTCTTTTTCATCTTTTCACCTTACTCTGTTTATTCACACACAATGAGCTATCTTCCGATTTTTCTTTGTCTCATTACAACTTCTTTTACTGTTTCTATGGTCTTTTCGACCTCGTCTTCCATATTGTATTTACTCAGGGTAAATCTCAGACTGCCTCGGATATATTCCTTTTCTACTCCGATGGCCTGGAGCACATGAGACTCATCGATGGCACCAGAGGTGCACGCACTGCCTGATGAAGCTAAAATCCCAGCCAGATCAAGATTCATGAGCAGGGCTTCACCATCCACCCCGGAAAAGGAGATATTCACGTTGTTCGGAAGCCTGTCTACGCCTTTAGGGCCATTCAGTCTGCTTCCTTCTATCTGCAGAAGCCCCTTTGTGAGCTGATTGCGAAGCGATGTCAGCCTTCCGTTTTTCTCTTCTTTTTCTGCCATGAGAATTTCCAGTGCTTTGCCCATTCCTACAATTCCAGCCACATTCTCCGTACCGGATCGTCTGCCTCTTTCCTGGTTTCCGCCATGGATGAGATTCTCAATAACGATTCCGCTTCTGAGATAAAGAAATCCGACTCCTTTTGGACCATGAAACTTATGTGCCGATGCTGAAAGAAAATCGATATTCATCTCTTCCACATCAATCTCCACTGCACCCACAGCCTGGACCGCATCTGTATGAAAAAAAGCCCCCATTTCTCTGCAGATCCTTCCAATCTCTTTCAGCGGAAGAATGGTCCCGATCTCATTATTGGCAGCCATGATGCTTACAAGAACAGTATCCGGTCTGATGGCGCGGCTCAGCTCCGAAAGATCGATCTGTCCTGTTTCATCCACATCAAGATAGGTCACTTCATAACCCTGTTTCTCCAGAAACTCCAGCGCATGGAGGGTAGCATGATGCTCGATCCTGGTGGAAACCAGGTGTCTGCCTTTGCCTTCATTGCCATATACAACACCCTTGATCGCCCAGTTGATTGCTTCACTTCCACCTGAAGTGAAATAGATGTCTTTGGGTTTTGCGCCCAGAAGCTTCGCTGCTACATCTCTGGTTCTTTTCATGGCTGATTTGTTTTCTCTGGAAAAGGAATAAATCGAGGATGGATTGGAATACTTTTCCAGATAGTAGGGTTCCATGGCTTTCAGCACATCATAATCCATGAATGTGGTGGCTGCATTATCCAGATATATAAAATCAGTCATTCAGAAATATCCCCTCTTTGATCGGCGTCGCCTGCATTTTTCTGTAATCATTGAGCATATCCTGCAGAGTTACGCCCGCCATGACCGAATTGATGGAATCTCTTATTTTAGCCCACAGCACTCTTGTGGCACAGGCTTCCAGATAATCACACTCATCATTGGTCAGGCAGTCCGAGATCTCCACAGGACCTTCCAGAACATCCATGATTTCCAGCACCGTGATCTCTTTGGGCAGTCTGTTCAGGATATACCCACCTTGTGCACCTCTTACGCTTTTAACAAGCTTCGCTCGTCTTAAGGGTGCGAAAAGCTGTTCCAGATAATATTCTGAGATCCCCTGACGCTCGGAAATACTCTTTATTGAAATCGGATTGTTCCCGTAATGAATCGCCAGATCCATCATCGCTTTGACACCGTATCTTCCTTTTGTTGATAGTTTCACTTCTACACCTCCAAGGCATTTCATCCATAAATTGTATCAATTCCGAGTGATTGTGTCAACTTTATTGACCCTTATTCTTCCTTGATCTGTTTCCAGTAGTTCTTTGTGGCATCTTCGTATTTATTGGTTCCAGTGACATAGAACTTTCTGCCTTCCAGTCCTTTAGGCATATAGTTCTGTTTCACATAGTTATTCTTGTAGCTGTGGGGGTAAAGATACTTCTGCATTCTACCCAGAGATTTGGCTCCTGCATAATGACCGTCTCGCAGATGAGCCGGAAGCTCCAGAACCGAGGTCGAGTCCACCGTGCTGATTGCCGAATCAATGGCGGTAATGACGGAATTGGACTTCGGCGACGTGGCAAGAAGAATCACCGCCTGGGCCAGTACGATGCGCGCTTCCGGCAGCCCCAGAGTAAGGGCCGCATCGGTACAGGCTTTCACAATGGAAATGGCCTGCGGATTGGCTAGCCCGATGTCCTCTGCTGCAATGACCAGCAGTCTTCTGTTCACGGAAATCAGGTCACCCCCCTTGAGCAGCATGGCCAGATACAGAAGTGCGGCGTTCTCATCACTTCCTCTGATGGATTTCTGGAATGCGCTTAGAAGATCATAATGATAATCGCCGTCCATATCGAAATTGATGATTTTCCTCTGCAGCAGAGTCTCCACATCTTCCTGACTGATTTCTATACGTTCCTGATTGACCCGGTCTTTGGATAGAAGAAGCAGTTCCAGATTATTGATGGCCTTTCTCATGTCTCCATTGGCAAGGCTTGCAATGAAGTCCATGGAAACCTTCGAGATCAGTACCTCTTTCAGTCCCTTTTCTTCTTTGTAAAACGTGATGGCACGATTCATGCCGTCGAGAATATCCTCAAACTCCAGCGGTTTGAATTCAATGACCATGGCTCTGGAAAGAAGCGCTTTGAATACTGCAAAATGAGGATTCTCCGTGGTGGATCCCACCAGAATGATCTTCCCGTTCTCCATGTAATCCAGAAGCACCTGCTGATTTCGTCTGTTGAATAAATGTATTTCATCTATGTAGAGCAGAAGTCCTTTTTGCCCCATGAACATATTCAGTTCTTCCAATGCGTTTTTCACGTCTTTCAGTGAATCCGTCGATGCATTGAGACTGATGAACTTCCTGTCCGTCAGGTCTGCCAGCAGTCTTGCCACAGTGGTCTTTCCGATGCCCGGAGGACCATAGAAGATCATATTCATAAGGCTTCCGCTCTTCACCATGCTGGACAGGATTTTTCCTTCTCCGATAAGATGTTTCTGGCCCAATACTTCATTCAGATTTTTAGGCCTCAGTTTACTTGCTAAAGGTTCCATATTTTTCATCACCCATCTAAAATTATACCACGTTTTCCGATTTTTCTTCTTTCAGCTTCTTAAGCTTCTGCAGAGGTGGTATAATGAATCAAGGCAGGGTGATGACATGGAAACAAAATATATTATTGGACTCCTTGCAGGAATCTTCATCTACGTTGGAATCGTTTCGGGTCTCTACCTGGTTTACAAGCCGGATATCGAATACCAGAAGGAACGGCGCAGAAAAGCAAAGGAAGCAAGGCAAAAGGCGTTGGAACTGGCCAAAGAAGCCAGAAAGTTCCAGCAGGAACAGAGTGGGGATCAAGAACAGCCCCAGAAAGAATCCGAAAATAAGGACAAAGAAACCTGAAAGAGCGCATGCGTCTTTCAGGTTTTCCCTTTCAGCCCTAAGGTACCGGGCTGAACGTTATTTTTTCTCTCGCATCTTCTTCGCAGCTTTCAGAAACTCCCCGTTGGCAATATGAACGATGGATTCCCCAAGATACTTCGGCATCTTGTCCGGAGAAAGCAAAGACAGCCTTTTGATGGGGGTATGCATGAACATGGAATAGACCACCTTATAGGCACTGTCATTTTCATCCTTAACCCCTGTGGCACCAGTCAGCACCCTCTTCAGTATCCTCATGACTATTCTCATCTGTAGGGCATCCTTCATCTCATAGAGTGTATCATCTACTGTGTAAGGCTTTCCACTCTGTTTTTTCCCGACCCATGTTCCCTTCAGCCTTTCAAAGTCTCTTCTCGACGGTTTTTCTACCGGTTTCCTGTAATATTCCGGAACGGGTTCCTTATCAGGATGGATGCCTATGGAATTTATTTCTGCCATCAATCGGAGATCCCGAGAAGAAGATCCGATATGAATGCGGTAGCCTCCCTCATAAAGCACCTCTTTCTCGAGGTTCAGATCATATTCACAGAAATCCTCTGTTCGAAGCCTGATCTCTATGTTCCTCTCTTCTCCTGGTTTCAAGGAAATCTTTCTGAACCCCTTCAGGGACTTCTTCACAACATATCCTTCCTGATTCACTCGCTCCAGATAGAGCTGGGCAGTTTCCTTCCCTTCCACTGGTCCTGTGTTTCGGAGTCTGAACGAAACAATCACCTCATCCTCTTCCTCCATCCTGATTTCTTTTCGTGAAAGAGAAAGATCCTGGTACTGAAATGATGTATAGGAGAGTCCATGTCCGAAAGGAAAGAGAACTTCCTTCTCTGCCTTGTCGAAGTATCTGTACCCGACATAGATTCCTTCCCTGTATTCAACCTCATAATTATCTACGCCGAATATTTCTGATGTCGCATGATCTTCGTAACGAAACGGTATCGTTTCAGGAAGTTTGCCGCTGGGACTGTATTCTCCGAAGAGAAGATCCACTGCCGCTTCTCCTCCCGCCTGTCCAGGAAGATAGAGATTGAAGATCGCCGACACCGAATCAGCCCAGGGCATCTCCACTGGAGCACCTGCATAGAGCAGCACGACGACTTTCCTGCTCCTCTTCGTGAGCTTCAGAATCAGATCATCCTGCTGCTTCGGAAGCCTCATATGCGCTCTGTCAAACCCCTCTGATTCATACTCGTCAGGAAGGCCGGCAGCCACCAGAATGATGTCATCCTCTTCTATGGCTGACAGAATCTCCTCCTGCAGACCTTCATCCGGAACCCCATCTGTCAATGCGTACCCTTGATAATACTTGTAGGGGATATGACGCCCATCCAGCCCTTCCAGAAGCGATGTCACTTTGTAGGGATTGATATGAGAACTTCCTGCCCCCTGATATCTGGGCTTTTCCGCCAGGACACCTGTGACGAGGATTCTTGCCTTATTTTCTTTTTTCAGAGGAAGGATGCCTTCTTCATTTTTCAAAAGCACCATGGACTCCCTGGCAACTCTTCTTGCCAGTTCATGGTGCTTTTCCCGATCCACGGATTCTTTATCCAGAGGACCATATTCTGACAGCATTTCCTCTCTGCTGTTTCGGGTTCTGAATATAAGCTCCAGTATGCGGTCTACAGACTGGTCCAGGACCATGACATCCATTTTCTCTGTGCGTATGGCTTCTTTTACTTCTTCATCGAAATACACGGCTCCTCCGGGCATTTCCAGGTCAAGTCCTGCCTGTAGAGACTTCACCTTGTCATTCATGGCACCCCAGTCTGTCACGAGGACTCCTTCAAATCCGAATCTCTTTCTCAGCACATCGCCTAAGAGATACGGATGTTCGCAGGCATAGATGCCATCGATGAGATTGTAGGATGCCATGACAGTATAAGGCTTCGCAGCCTTCACAGGTCCTTCAAATGCCTTGAGATAAATATCATGCATGGTCTTTCTGTCTGCCAGGCTGTCCGACTTCATTCTGTTGCTTTCCTGATTGTTCATGGCGAAATGCTTCAGGCTGGTTCCGACCCCCATGCTCTGGACGCCTCTGATCCACGCAGTGGCAAGTCTTGAAGAAAGACACGGATCCTCCGAGAAGTACTCGAAATTTCTGCCGCACAGAGGATTTCTCTTGATGTTGACTCCTGGTCCCAGCACAACCTGCACATTCTGGCACAGCGCTTCATATCCTATGGCTTTGCCCATTTCATGAAGCAGATCTTCGTCGAAGGATGCTGCGGTAAGGCATGCCAATGGAAAACAGGTGGCAGGATTACTGTCATTGATGCCCAGATGATCCTGGCCTTCCTCCTGATGCCTCAATCCATGAGGGCCATCGCTGACCGTGATTTTTGGAATCTCCAGATGCTTCATTTCCACGGTTCTCCAGTTGTCTTTTCCTGAAGTAAGTCTGATCTTCTCTTCTAAAGTCATGCTGCTGATGAGACTCTGATATTTCAGCACCATTTTCACCCCCCACTATTTTTGATCTTTACTTTATTCCTGCTCTTCATTCAGTCTTTCCTGAAGTTCATCCAGAGGCAGCTGTCCAGGTGCTGAAGGATTATGAACCGGCGCAAAAGTGACGCTGCTCATAGATTTCTTCCTGTCGTATCTCGACTTCTTACCCAGGTCCCCCATGGAAAGCGCAATATGAGGAATGGCGAGAGACTTCGCTGTCCTGAAAGAAGCCTTCATAAGTCGATCCAGATCACTCTCCACCACTGCAGCCACAGCAATCTTAGCCAGATCCGCGCCAAGTTTCTCCTGGGTTCTGAAGATTCGCAGCAGCTGCTCCTCATCCGGGGTAGTACTAAAATCATGCCAAGAGAGCAGCACTTTCATCCCTTTACCCTTCGCCTCTTTCACAAGGCTGAAGTATGCATCCAGATTCTCTTCATTCTGTGCATTCCGGAACCAGTACATCTCAATATCCATAATGTCAGCTAGATTCTGCTCCACTATTTCTCTGCGTATTCTGTATAGCTCTTTCGGTTCCAGCGACGTCTGCCCCCCCTCTTCTTTCCATCGATAGGTGAAGATCAGAGGTTTTTCAGGAAATGCTTCTTTAATCAGTCTCAGGCCTGCTTCTATCTCTTCAGATAGTCTGCTTGTCAGAAGCAGATAATCCGCTCTCCATTCAATGATACGGAACACTCTTCCCTTGAGGCTATACAGATCCTTTCTCAGTTCGTCCACTGTACCCGGGGTCAACGTAATGCATACGTTGAAGGCCCCATCATCGAAAAGGACGTCTCCAATCTTGAGAGGCTTCATACTTCCCTGTCCCCACCTTCATCATAATAATCGTCGATGTTATAGAGTGCATCAAAAACAAATCGGTCACGATACTTTTTCAGTCTCATGATGGAGCAGTTATGGATTTCGATGTTGAAAAACGAATCCGCATCATGCATGAACACATGAGAAAAAATAGTCTTCATGGTCCCGCCATGACAGACCACAAGTACACGCTCGCCATTGGTATAGTTCTTCTCCAGATCCTCCAGAAAAGAAGCGATCCTCTTTTGAAATGTGAAGTGGCTTTCACCACCGCCCGGCTTATAATGAAGCCAGTTCTCATTCCATTCCACAAAAAGATCCGGGTTTTCCTTGTGGAGCATATGATACTCCACCCCTTCCAGATCGCCCAGATGCCTCTCATCCAGTCTATTGTCCGAAGTGGCTTCATCTAGACTGTACCCCATATTTTCCAATGTTTCCTGTGCTCTGGTCAATGAGGAGACGAAGACCGCATCTGGTGCAAACCTCATTTTCTCAATGATCTTTCCTGCTTTTCGCGCCTGTATTTTTCCTTTATCCGTCAGTCTGTAATCACTAGAGCCATACATGAGCTCCAGCACATTGGCTTCTGATTCGCCATGGCGTACAAAAAGTACTTCCAAATAAATCCCTCCTGCTATAAGAATAGGGAAAAGCGAGCTTTTCCCCATTTAACTTTTATTCTTTTACTGCGTGGTATTTTTCGTCAAAAAATCCGATGAGTTTTTCCAGTGCCTGTATCAGTATGGATTCTTCTTCCGGATTCAACGTATCAATAACACTGGTGATCATATCCTGATGGAACGCATCATGCATTTTCTTAGCTCCCAGACCTTTATCCGTCAGTTCCACAAGAACGACTCGCTTGTCTTCTTCTGTTCTTTTTCTCACCAGATATCCTTTCTTGATCAGCTTGTCGACACCGGTAGTCAGTGTACCCATGGTGACATTCAGATCCCTGGAGATTTCAGTCATGGTTCTGGGCCTCTCATCACCCACTGCATGGATTGTATGCATCTCAGTGATGGTCAGATCACTCCCATTATCACGAAGCGACTTTTCTTCAATCTCTAAAATATCATGGAATAGATTCACTAAAAGTTCATTCAGTATTATCTTGCTCTGGTTAATATGCTCCACCTTCTTCCTGTTTATCAATGATTATCGGTCACATAGGACTCTCTTTCTATTTTTATAATAGCAGATATCCAGTCCGATATCATCAGCAAGTTTGATGGCTTCGTCAAAATTTCTTCCAATGTCTTCTGCCACATGGGCATCAGAAGCCAGAGTCACATACCTTCCACCATTCTCATAATATCCTTTATAGATGCTTCTGAACGAATGATACACATCTCCCACCAGAGGCCTCTTGAGATTGATCTCCAGTGTCACATCTTCTTTCACCATGGTTTTAAACAGTGCGCTGAATTCCTTCTCATAATCCTCATATCGAAGCTCCGAGAATCCTGAGTATCGGGTGGGATAGTCAAAATGCGCCAGAGAGTCGATGAAGGGGCTATCCTGAATCATTTCTTTCGCATAGCCAATGTATGTCCTGTAGAATGCTCTTTCATCCTGCTCTCTGAAATATTTTCTAGATGAGAGATTGATGCCATCCATGGTATGCATCGAGCCTATGACCATATCAAAATCATACTGTTCCTGTATTTTTCTGATTTTATCCGTGTATCTCCTGTCAAGACCAAGCTCGATACCCATAAGATAGGTATCACTTCGATATTTCTCATATCTTCTGAAATATTCATCCACGTCGAAATCGATGGGAAATCCACCCACTTCCAAATAATTCAGATCTTTATGTTCCGTTGTGATCACACCCAGATTCCTAAGATCTGCTTCCTCCAGAATCCGCGTGATCTTTTCACTGGAATCAAATGAAAGTTCCGTGTGCATATGTGTATCAAAAATCATCTGTATATCTTCCTTTTTCCTGTCATCTTTAGTTCTTTCAGGTATTTCTCCTAGAGATCATCCTTTGTGTAAGAGGTGATGATTTCTCCATAGAATATTTCATGGTAGTCTCCATCCATATAGCTTGTCACATCCACATCTCCACGTAGCATCTTAGGATCTACTTTGTGATTGTAGATGATCTTGCATTCATAGAAAATATTGGCTTCTTTGACCACTGGTGTATCCATGGTTTTCGCCTTATATTGCGTCAGGTTCGCCTCTTCCCACTTGTTTGTATCTCTGCCGGAGAGACTGCCCACTTTATTCAGGGCTTTTTTCATTGTCGAGGTCGTAGGTATGGACACCGTGAACTCATCATTATCCTGTAAGAGTTCATGATTGTGTCTTGAACTTCTCACAAGAATTGTGAATACGGGGCGTCCCCATTCAAAACCTATATTTCCCCAGCTGATTGTGCTTACATTGACTTCGTCACCTTTTTTTACTGTAAGAAAAGCGCCCTGTCTATGCAGATATTTGATGCTCTTGTCCAGATACCTTATAAATTCTACTGCCATAATTCTATTCCCTCCAAATTTCATTCTGTCTCCATTATACAGTATAGGCTAATCAATTGTATAAAATTTATAATTATTAATAAAAAATCTACAATTCTTATGAAGTTTTCCTATGACTCTGCAATGGTCCTATTTCTCTATTCCGCTCCGGATACGGTTCCATAAGTCCAATCTATAATTCCGCCAAAGTCGTATATCTTTTCGTATCCCATGTCCACCAGAAGGTTCGCAGCCTGATTGCTTCTGTTTCCGCTTCTACAGTATAGGAGATAGGTTGCAGTTTTATCCGGAATAATCTCTTCCGCTTGATTCGGAATGGTGTCTAGCGTCAGCAGAATCGCTCCCTCTATATGTGCTTCTTCAAATTCCGCTCTTGTTCTCACATCCACAATGATGACTTCTTGTTCCTCCATCATGTTCTTTGCTTCCTCTACAGAGATGACCTGCACTTCAGATTCGCTTTTCTTCTCTTCTTCAGTGACGGGGTCCTTCGCACCGCATCCCACTGACAGAATCAGGGTCAGTGCAGCGGCAGTTTTTAGCATATTCTTGTATTTCATACTTTTCTCCTCCTGACTTTTCATATGTTAAAAGAGACTGGACGCAATATGCCCAGCCTCTCCATGCTAATCTTCTTTTTGAACAGCTTCTTTCAGCGTATGCCATGCAAGGACAGCACATTTCACTCTTGCAGGAAGATTTGAAATCCCCTGCAGTATGGATGCTTCATCCAGCACCTCTTCAAGATAGTCGATATCATGGATCTCTCTTTTAATCATGCCAAGAAAGATCTCAATGATTTCCAGAGCTTCCTCCACTGTCTTTCCAGTAAGAAGATCCGTCATCATGGAGGCTGACGCCTGGCTGATGGAACAGCCATGCCCTGTATAGGCCAGATCCTTGATGATGCCATCTTCAATCTTCGCCTCTATGGTGATGTCATCCCCACAGCTCGGATTATGGCCTCTTTCCTTATGGGTATAGCCTTCGATTTCACGTCTGTTTCTTGTATCCTTGTTGTGTTCCAGGATTACCTGGGTATAAAGATTACTTAGATCCATATCCCATCCACCTCCTTACTTCGTTCAGGTTGTCCACCAGTGCATCGATTTCTTCTTTGGTATTGAAAAATGCGAAGCTGGCTCTAGAGCATGTGTATACCTCCATGAATCGAAGTAGCGGCTGTGCGCAGTGATGTCCTGCTCTTACGCCTACTCCGTAATTGTCCAGTATCATGGAAACATCATGGGGATGAACATCTTCCACCACAAAACTGATGACTGCTCCTCTGAGATTCAGGTCTTTCGGCCCTACAATACGGATGTAAGGAAGTTCCTGAAGTCTTCTGAGTGCATACTCAGTCAGTTCCATTTCTTTCTCATGAATCACTTCAAATGTGACCTCATGCAGATAGTCGATGGCAGCGCCCAATGAAACCACGCTCTCAATGCCCTGGGTGCCGGCTTCAAATTTGAAAGGGAGCTCATTGAAAGAGGTTTCCTCTTCATAGACATACTCGATCATGTCTCCGCCATACAGGAACGGCTCCATCTTTTCCAGTATTTCCTCTTTTCCGTATAAAACGCCCACACCAGTGAGACTGAACATCTTATGTCCGGAAAAAACATAGAAGTCACAATCCAGTTCCGCTACATCTACGGGCATATGGGCAACTGCCTGAGCACCGTCAATAAGCACTTTGGCTCCTACTTCGTGTCCTCTTTGTATCACCTTGTCCACTGGAAATATACTCCCCAATACGTTGGACATGTGCGTGCAGGCAACGAGTTTCGTTTTCTGATCGATCTTCTGAAGTTCTCCAAGGGGAAGTCTTCCCTCCGGGTCCACATACATGTAGACAAGATGTGCACCTGTCTTTTTCGCAACCTGCTGCCATGTCACAAGATTCGCATGGTGCTCCGCAATGGTGATCACGATCTGATCTCCTGGCTTCAGGTGCTCCAGCGCGTAACTGTAAGCCACCAGATTGATCGCTTCTGTGGCATTCTTTGTGAATATGATCTCCTTTGTGCTTCGGGCACCGATGAAGCTTCTCACCTTTTCCCTGACACTTTCAAAGGCTTCTGTTGCACGCATGCTAAGGGCATGGGAACCCCTATGGGGATTCCCATTGGCCTCATGGTCATACTTCATCACCGCATCAAGGACCTGCTGGGGTCTCTGTGAAGTGGCGGCACTATCAAGATAGATGATCTTTCTGCCATGGACTTCCTGATTTAAAATTGGAAAATCTTCTCTGAAATCTCTCAAATTACTCACCTGTCAATTCTTTTTCTACTGCCTCCAGGATAATCTCCTGAATGGATTCAACGGGAATCAGATCGATGATCGGTCTGATGTGTGATTCAATGATGATCTTCTTTGCTTCCGCTTCGCTCATTCCTCTGGACATGATGTAGAAAAGCTTTTCAGCATCAATCTGTCCGTTGGACGCTGCATGATTACCTATGACATCATCCTCTCTGCAGAGCAGCAGGGGAATTGCATAGGACTTGACCTTTGGACTGAGAAGAATGGTAAATTCCTCCTCATTTCCTTCTGAATGGGTTGATCCCTTCTTGAAGTCAAGGGTTCCTCGGAATGCCTTCTTCGACTTGTCCTTCAGTGCTCCCTTGAAGATCATGTCGGAATTGGTCTTCTTTCCGAAGTGGTTCATGTGGTGGGAAAGGTCAATGACTCTTTCTCCGAATCCCAGATAAACACTCTTGACATGTCCTTCGGCTTCATCGCCCAGAAGGTCTGTCATATAATTCACTACAGCTTCTTTTCCACCCAGTTCAACGGAAATGTAGTTCACTTTTCCTGATTCCTGAACGGTTGAATATCTGGATTCCAGATGTCTGGAGAAGGAATTGAGTCTCTGAACCTTGATGATGTTCAGCTCTGCGCCTTCAGCCACGCTGATTTTATTGAGTATATTGGAGAATGTCACTGCATCATCAGACGAATAGTCCATGATGAGATTCATTTTAGCTCCTTTTTCCAGTACGATGACGTTCTTTTCAATAAGGGTGTCATTCTCTTTTCCGAGAACATGAGAGATGTGAAGACTCTTTTCTTCATTCTCCTTCACATGGACATAAAGACCCGCGTTGTGGTGGTCTTCCACCATACCGACCATGTCCCTGTTGACCCCTTTGAAGTCTTCTGATAAAGGAAGATCTTCATTTGCCAGATTGATATACCCTTCACCCTCAACGGAGTTATAGGTATATTCTTTTCCAAGGCTCACTTCCACGGCATTCAGAAGCAGCTCGTTTGCCTTGACCCACCTAAAACTCAGTCTAGGCAGGACATTATATGATTCTTTTATTGCGCTCATTCATCCACCTCTATCCTATCGTTCCTTCAAGTTCCAGTGTGATCAGATTATTCATTTCCACAGCATATTCCAGCGGCAGTTCCTTGGAAATCGGCTCAACGAAACCTCTTACGATCATGGCTTTTGCCTCTTCCTCTGATATTCCTCTGGTCATGAGATAGTAGATTGCTTCTTCTGAAATTCTTCCGATCTTAGCTTCATGTCCCAGATCCACATCATCATTGTTGATGTCGATGACTGGAATAGTGTCTGATCTGGATTCATTGTCCAGCATCAGAGATTCACAGGTCACTGTGGACTTGGAACCATGTGCGTTGGGAGCAACTCTTAGAAGACCTCTGTAGATCGCCTGTCCGCCTGATTTGGAGATGGACTTGGAGTTCACAGTGGATGTGGTGTTTGGTGCTGCATGGACCACTTTGGATCCCGTATCAAGAAGCTGTCCCTTACCGGCGAATGTCACACCAGTAAACTCAGCTCTTGCTCCTTCCCCTCTTAAAATACTCATGGGATACAGCATGGACACCTTGGATCCGAAGGATCCCGATACCCACTCAATGGTACCGTTCTTGTCCACTACAGATCTCTTGGTGTTCAGGTTGTACATATTCTTCGACCAGTTTTCAATGGTCGAGTATCTCAGTGTAGCATCTTCCTTGACATAGAGCTCAACAGCTCCGGCATGAAGATTGTTCACGGAATACTTCGGTGCAGAGCATCCTTCGATGAAATGACAGTAAGCACCCTTTTCAATGATGATCAGGGTATGCTCAAACTGTCCTGCTCCTGGTGCGTTCAGTCTGAAATAAGACTGAAGAGGAATGTCCAGCTTCACACCCTCCGGTACATATACAAAGGATCCACCGGACCAGACTGCTCCATGAAGGGCAGCAAACTTATGGTCGGTATTGGGGATCAGCTTCATGAAGTACTGCTTCACGATATCCTCATACTCTACCAGAGCTGTTTCGATATCTGTATAGACTACCCCCTGCTTCACCAGTTCCTCCTTGATGGAGTGATATACGACTTCGGAGTCGTATTGTGCTCCTACACCTGCCAGGGACTTTCTTTCCGCTTCCGGAATACCCAGTCTCTCGAAAGTATCCTTGATTTCATCTGGAACATCATCCCAGGAAGTATTCATGTTCTTTGATTTCGGCTTGACATAAGTAACAATGTTTTCAATGTCAAGATCAGATATATCCGGTGCCCAGGTAGGAACATCCAGCTGATGATAGACCTTCAGTGATTCCAGTCTATAATTCAGCATCCATTCAGGCTCGTTCTTCTTCGCGGATATTTCTCTTATGATGTCTTCCGTAAGTCCTGATTCGGACTTGTAGTCGTATTCGAACTCATTCTTGATGTCATATACGCCTCTGTCCAGATCTTCTATATAAGTTTTATTTCTTTTTTCCATTCTGCCTCACCTTTCGCTTCCCTGTACTTGACATATCCGTTCTTGTTGATTTCATTGGCCAGGGATATATCTCCAGTGTCTACGATCTTACCATCTACCATGACATGAACCACATCAGGATTCAGGTAATCAAGTATGTTGTTGTGGTGGGTGATAATTACTATGGCGTTATCTTCACTCTTGAAGTCGATCACACCCTTGGATACAATCTTGACTGCATCCACGTCCAGACCTGAATCTGTTTCGTCGAGGATTGCAAGCTTCGGATTCAGTATTCTCATCTGAAGTATCTCATTCTTCTTCTTTTCTCCGCCCGAGTATCCCATGTTGAGATATCTCTGTGCATAAGAGCGATCTATATCAAGTTCCTTCATTTTCTCTGTCAGTTCTTTCTTGAACTGTATTGCCTTTACGGGCTTCTCTGTGATCTGAGCCTTCGCTGTTCTTAAAAAGTTCTCAACGGTGATTCCAGGAATTTCCTGTGGGGCCTGGAAGGAAAGAAAGATTCCTTTTTTTGCTCTCTCATTCACAGCATCCTCTGTGATATCCTCATTTTCAAACAGGATGGTTCCTTCTGTAACTTCGTACTTCGGGCTACCCATGATGACGTTAGCCAGAGTGGATTTTCCCGCGCCGTTTGGTCCCATGATTACATGAACTTCACCTTTGTTTACGACAAGGTCAAGACCTTTCAGGATTTCTTTGTCTTCAACCTGGCTTTTCAGGCCAGTAATTCTTAATAATTCTGCCATTGTAACTCTCCTTCAATTCTGAGCATTTTAATCTGATATTACCTGTTCCATTTTAACCTTTTATAGTTATAGAGTCAACAAGGTAAACCATTTTCTTTTACATTTTTAGATTGATAAAAAAAGCAAAAAGCCTGAAAATCAATACTTTCCGACTTTTTGCGATTACACAATTTAATTTCTTGACTCTAGTACAGTGGATGTTTTCTGCAGAGCTTTGTCACTTTTTCACGCAGTTCCGATAAATCCTCATCTCTGTGCGTGATGGCATAATCCATAAACTCCACCATAGTCTTGATGTCCTCTTCCTTGAATCCTCTTGTGGTCACAGCAGCACAGCCCATTCTAAGGCCTGATGTAACGAAAGGGCTTCTGGTTTCAAATGGTATGGTGTTCTTGTTGGTTGTGATGCCGATGGTATCCAGCAGTTTTTCCGCATCTTTTCCTGTAATGTCCTTGTTGTTCAGGTCCACAAGAATCAGATGGTTGTCTGTACCGCCTGAAACCAGTCGGTACCCTCTTTTAGTCAGTTCCACTGCAAGGGTATTTGTATTGACCAGGACCTGTTCCATGTAAGTCTTGAAATCCTCTTCCATGGCTTCCTTGAAACAGACCGCTTTCGCTGCAATCACATGCTCCAGTGGCCCACCCTGCATTCCTGGAAAAACAGATTTATCTACAGCTTTCGCATGCTCCGCTTTGCAGAGAATGGCTCCGCCTCTTGGCCCTCTCAGTGTCTTATGGGTTGTGGTTGTTACAAAGTCCGCAAATGGAACCGGGCTCATGTGATGTCCTGTTGCCACAAGGCCAGCGATGTGTGCCATGTCCACCATGAAATAAGCGCCGGCTTCCTTGGCGATTTCAGCGATCTTTTCAAAATTGATTTTTCTTGGATAGGCTGAAGCTCCTGCTACAATCATCTTGGGCTTCTCTTCCAGCGCCATTTCTCTTAATGCTTCATAATTGATTGTTTCTGTTTCCTGATCCACTCCATAGGAAACGAAATTATACAGCTTTCCGGAAAAATTCACAGGACTTCCATGGGTCAGATGACCACCATGGGAAAGATCCATCCCCAGAATCTTGTCTCCTGGTTCAAGTACTGCCATATAGACAGCCATATTCGCCTGTGAGCCTGAATGCGGTTGAACGTTCGCGTGTTCTGCTCCGAAGAGCTCTTTCATTCTTTCTATGGCCAGTGTCTCCACTTTATCCACCACGTGACATCCACCATAGTATCTCTTGTTCGGATACCCTTCTGCATATTTATTGGTCAGTGCAGTGCCCATGGCTTCCATCACCGCTTTCGACGTGAAATTCTCTGACGCGATGAGTTCAATGTTATATTCCTGTCTCTTCTCTTCTTCTTCGATGAGATCAAAGATCTCTCTGTCCACATTTTTCAAATATTTACTGTCCATTTCTACCCCCTATTAATAAACAACTGACAACAGATTGTTGTCCACATGTTTTAATCATATCAACCCTGAGACTTTTTGTATATTAAAAAGTCCGAAAAAGTGACGATTTATCATCCTTGAGGAATTCCTCGTGAAATGTAACGGTTTTCTCAATAATTCAAACCTTGCGTCATGAATTTATTCACGTCAGATATCGCAGTGCTGCCCTTATTTCTTGAAAATCTCCGTATTCAGTATAACGTTTCCATTCGTATCGCCTATTTCAATAAACCAGGCCTTCCTTTATAATGGAATGAGAGAATATTGAAAAGAGGAGATTACATGCAATGGATAACAGAAGATTAATTAAACTCGCAACATCAGCGGGTCAGATCATCCTCGAGTCTGGCGGAGAAATCTATCGAGTGGAAGATACCATAAACAAAATCCTCAATTCCTACGATATCAGAGATGCGGAGAGTTTTGTAACGCCTACCGGTATCATGGTTTCTCTTACAGACATGCAAGGCGATGTCATCTCCCTGATTCACAGAGTTTCAAAAAGCACTGTGGATCTGGAAAAGGTTGCACTGGTAAACTCCTTGTCTCGTGAACTGATGGTTCATCCTCTCCCTCTTGATGAACTTGAAATCAAACTGAAAGAGATTTCAGACAAAGAACCCTATTCCATCAGATTTCAGCTGCTGATGGCAGCGCTATGCGGGTTTTCATTCACCGTTCTTTTCGGTGGCAGTCTGGTGGATGCATCCATAGCCCTCTTCATAGGCATTTCCGTCAGGCTCCTTCAGCTCGTGACAAGAGAAATAAAACTCAACGCCATCTTCATCAATATCATCGGTGGTGCTCTGGTGGCGATTCTTGTAACGATCTTCACAAAGCTCATCCCTTTTGAAACCGACCAGGATACCATCATCATCGGTTCCATCATGCTTCTTGTGCCGGGAATCGCATTCACAAATGGCATCAGAGATACACTGATGGGGGATTATCTCTCTGGTGTATCCAAAGGAATGGAAGCATTTCTCATCGCGGTCGGTATCGCGATAGGCGCCGGATTCGGCCTTGCGCTGATGGGAGGGTTCTGATATGATGATTGAACTTCTCATGGCCTATCTCGCATCCTTGAGCTTCGCCTGCATATTCAACCTCAATCGCAGAACTGCACTTCTTGCAGCCATCGGAGGCTCCATTGGCTGGCTGTTCTACAGTCAGGGGCTCGCTTTGTTCCATGATATGAACATCGCTTATTTCCTGGGTGCGGTTGCACTCTCCTATTATGCGGAAATCATGGCCAGAAAAACCAGAACCCCTGTCACAAGCTATATCACACCTGCCCTGATTCCACTGGTGCCGGGAGGCGGTCTTTATAAAACCATGCTCCAGTCACTGGCGGGCAATTACAACGAAGCCCTTCGAGAAGGCATCACCACCATAATGGCTTCCGGAGCGCTGGCCATTGGCATTCTCATGGTTTTCACACTCATCAAAATCTACTATCTCATGAAAAGGAGATGGACTCATGAAACGAACTAAACTGGTCTATGCAAATCGCGATGAAGACATCAAGGAGAAAGTGGAACTGACCATGAAAAAGTATCACATCACCGAAGAGGATCTCATCGAAGTCAGATACTCTGAAAAAGACAGCACGAAAAACGCACTGATTATATATAACAGCAGATAACAGGAGGAACTCTTTTGAATACTATAAATACCATTCTTTTTGATCTGGACGGAACACTGCTCTCCATCAACATGAAGGATTTCGAAGACATCTATTACAGAAGTCTTTCAGAATCCTTCAAAAAGATCATCCCACCAGAGAATTTCATGAAGATCCTATATGGTTCCGTTGTGACCATGGTGAAGAATACCGAACACCGAACCAACGAAGAAGTCTTTATGGAAGCCATGAGAAGTCATGTGAAGGACGATCTGGGTCTGTATTCTGAAAAATTCAGCAGTTACTACGAGAAGGATTTCGATGTGCTCAAGGAAGCGGTATTGGATACCACCGAAATGCAGAAGGCGACTAAAATTCTGAAGAACAAGGGCTATGAGCTGATCATCGCCACAAATCCCTTATTCCCGAAGGAAGCCATCGAAAAGCGAATCGAATGGAGTGGAATCGACCGCAGTGACTTCTCCTATGTCAGCTATTTTGAGAAGAATCATTACTGCAAACCGAATCTTGAATATTATGAAGAAATTCTTGAGCACATAGACAGGCGTCCTGAGGAATGCCTGATGGTCGGAAACGATGCTCTGGAGGATCTCATCGCCGGAAAGCTCGGCATCACCACCTATCTGATCACGGATCATCTCCTGAACCGCAATGGGATTGAGATCAAGGCAGATCATGTGGGAAGCTATAAGGATTTTCTCACCTTCGCCGAAAAAATGCCTGTCCTCAAGGACTGATATCGGAACGCCAAAAAGAAGCCTGAACAATGAAAGTTCAGGCTCCTTTTTATTTGGGTTTTTAATGAATTGCTTTACCTTTTTCTTACCAGGGCGATGATCCAGAGTAGAATCAGTGCACCACCGATTGCCACGATGAAACTCCATATATTCAGCCCAGTTGCTGGTCCTAATCCAAGGAGTCCTGCCACCCATCCACCGATGAAGGCACCAATGATACCTACAATGATGTTTGCGACGATACCCATGCTGGCATCCTTACCTGCTATCATGCTGGCGATCCATCCGGATATACCACCTAGAATCAACCATACGATAATATTTGATACTTCTGGCATAAAATAATACCTCCTGTATAAAGATTTGTTTTCTGAACTCATGTATCAGTTCTTGTATTGATTATATCTTTTCACATTAGAGGTAGTCAACGGCTGAAACCCTTTATTTGCAACTGTTTTCACATTGTTTCACTGTAATATTTATTTGCATTAAACTATTCATATACTTCAAAAAAACGCCATAGTTTAATCACAGTGTTTTAACACTCTAGTTATATCCAGTACATTTATAGTCCTTGCATTTCTTTGAATGATACTTAAATCATCAGGAAACTTTCTCACTTCTGATAGGATCAGCTGCACGAAACCACCGAAACAATACAAAAGCGGTTAATACAAACACCATATACACCAGGCTAAATTCGAAGGTGAACCCTGTCAGTGATCGAAGAATCTCCTTGGCAAGGGTCATCGGTCTCATCAGGTCCCAGCTGTTGAATCTGAGAAACCGTCCGATGAAAACACCGAAAGATGCCACAAAAGATACGCTTACCACCGATAAAACAGATAGGAGCATGCCCTTCTTAAGTCGAATGTGATCATAAAGTCTGCTGAGTGATTCCATTCCAATGAGCAGCCCATAAAAAGCCCCCAGAGCGATCACAAGGAGTTTACTCCATGCAAACAGTTCAGTGGAATATCTGGTGCCACTCTCGCTTGAATAAGGCTCTACTGGTACACTCCAGATCATCTGATCGTTGGACAGATGAATGATGTCGGTAATCATGTAGATGGCATTGGGAAAAAAGACAAGCCACAAGAGCAGGTATGCAGCCCTTCTCCACTTTTTTTCGGTATCCATTCCATACTGCACGAACACAAGAGGAAGGGAGGCAAGAAAGACATTCCAGACCAGCATGAGAAACAGAAAGTTTCCCGAGCTGAAAAATAATGCCAGTGATGCAGCGCCATAAATCAGAATAAACAGTGCTATGTTTCGATAAATCCTCATTTGCTCCTCTCCTACCCTATCCATTTACTCTCTGTAAAAGAACAATGCATCCTAAAGAGCATTAGTATTCTTTCTCCAAAGGGTGCATTTAAAATTCATTTTTGTGACTATTTATTGGTGTCAATAAACTTCCAGCCGTTCTTGAAATAATCCAGTCCGGACATGATGGTGAAGAACACCGCCACATACATGACCACCGGTGGGAATATACTGAAGAAAGACTCCAGGAATGGCACCCTCTGGAATAAATCCATCAGATACTCTTCCTTCAGGGAAATCAGATGAATCAGCATCGATATGATGGCGATGATCTGAGTAGTCGTCTTGATCTTCCCCCAGATGCTTGCTGCAATGACGACGCCTTCATTGGCAGCTATGGTTCTCAGTCCGGAAACCGCAAATTCTCGAGCAATGATCACTACAGCCACCCAGGCACCAATAAGATTGTATTCCACCAATGCGATAAGTGCTGATGTAACCAGCAGCTTGTCAGCCAATGGATCCATGAACTTGCCGAAATTCGTGATGAGGTTATCCCTTCTGGCAATCTTGCCATCCAGATGATCCGTGTATGCCGCGATACTGAATACTATAGTAGCCAGCGTGACATTGAAAGGGATCTGTCCAACTGAAATGAGTATCAGAAAGACTGGCACTAAAAACATTCTAAACAAGGTCAGTTTATTTGGTAAATTCATATTTATCCACTCCAAATCGCTTCTATTCGCTTTAATTAAATCTGAAAAATAAAAGACTGTATAATCCACATCAATATCTTCTCATATTCTTACCTTTTTCACAAGAAGAACTACTCTTCTAAATCGAATTCGTTCAGAAGGACCTGTCTCGGTTTTGATCCGTCCCTTTCGGAAATGACGCCCCGGTCTTCCAGTTCATCCATGATCCGCGCTGCGCGGTTGTAGCCAATCCGCATCTTCCTCTGCAGGAAGGACGTGGATGCCTGCTGATTCTCTACGACTACCTTGACTGCATCACGGTAGAGTTCATCCCCCTCATCGCCTAGGTCCGAATCCCCCTTCCCTTTTTCGATGTGGTTGATGATTTCCTCATCGTAGGCCAGTTTATCTTTATGCACCTTGATTCTGGACACAATGGCTTCCACTTCTTCTTCCGAAATAAATGCACCCTGAATTCTCTTCGGCTTCTGTTCTCCTACAGGATAATAGAGCATATCTCCTTTCCCTAGGAGTTTTTCCGCCCCACCTGAATCCAGAATCGTTCTGGAATCGATGGCGCTGGATACCGCAAAGGAAATACGGGATGGAATATTCGCTTTGATGACCCCTGTAATGACATCCACTGAAGGCCTCTGGGTCGCAATCACAAGATGCATGCCAGCGGCTCTGGCCATCTGAGCCAGTCTCGCAATGTAGTCTTCCACTTCATTGGCTGATACCATCATAAGATCCGCAAGTTCGTCTACGATAATGACGATATAGGGCAGGCTCTGGAGCTCCTTTTTCTTTTTCGCAATTTCATTGAATCCTTCGATGTTTCGGACGCCATGCTCTGCAAAAGACTGATATCTTCTAGTCATTTCATTGACTGCCCAGTTCAGAGCTCCTGCTGCCTTCTTAGGGTCCGTCACAACAGGAATAAGCAGATGGGGAATGCCATTATAAACATTCAGTTCAACTACCTTAGGATCGACCATAAGAAGTCTTACATGCTCCGGATCGTATTTATACAGTATGGAAATGATCAGTGAATTAATGCATACACTTTTACCTGAACCTGTAGCTCCAGCAATCAGAACATGGGGCATTTTGGATAAATCCCCAATGATCGCTTCTCCAGAGATGTCTTTTCCTAAAGCCACTGAAATTTTCTTCGTGCTTTTCTGGAACTTCGCATCTTCGATGACTTCTCTGAGATACACTGGAGTGGTCTCCTTATTTGGAATTTCAATTCCCACAGCCGCCTTGCCTGGTATCGGTGCTTCAATTCTGACCCCTCTGGCTGCAAGGGCTAGTGCAATGTCGTCCGAAAGATTCACGATTCTTGATACTTTGACGCCGGCTTTCGGCTGAAGCTCGTATCTCGTCACTGAAGGTCCTTTGGATACATTAATGACTCTCGCTTCCACCCCGAAGGACATCAGTGTCTCTTCAAGCTTCTTTGCGTTCTCGATGATCTCATTCCGATCTTCGTTGGCCAGCATCCCTTTGATGTTCTGCTTAAGCAGTGCGATTTCAGGGAATTCGTATAAAGGCTTTTCAAGGTCATCCAGACCGATCTGGCTTCCCTCTATTTCAAAAGAATCACTATGGTCCGCTTTACGCTTCTCCTCCGTGATTTGAGGTCTCTCTTCAGTTTTCGCGGTTTTCTGCTCCATACCTGCATTATTTCCGCTCTTCAGTGTAGCCTTTTCCAGTTCCGATACAGGTGTTTCTGCATTTTTCCCCAGAATCTGTATTTCTCTTGACATATCATCCTCTTTGGACAGCACACGCTCAAGCCCGTCATTTTCTTCCAGGTCGAGGTTGATGAAGGGAGATTGCGTCTCCACTTTCTTTGATTCCACAGGCTCCTCTTCACTCTGATTCATCATTTCAAGAATTTTCAGCTTGTCCTGGATTTTCTTTTCTTCCGGATTGTCTTTTTTCAGTTCTTTCTGCGCCTGGGCTTCTTCGATTTTCACAGCGATTTTACCCTTTGCATCGAGCCGTGCCTGATTGCTTTTTCTCAGCATATCATAAATCGTAGTATTGAATATAAGTATGATTGCCACAACATAGAAGCACCCGGCAATGATATATGTTCCAAGAGGTCCCAGCAGTCGATAAAGCGGGACAGCCATAGAAAGCCCCAGAATCCCTCCATGCTGGATGTCATTGATATTCATCAGATTCTTCAGGGTAACCATGAAACCTTCTCTGTGAACTGCTTCCATTCGATTCAGTGATAACAGCATTGCGGTAACGAGCAACACAAGAAGTGCGCCATAGGTTTTCTTATTCGAGAAAATCCAGGGTCTCCTTACAATCAGCGCCGTACCCATGAGCATGAAAATGAAGGGAAAGATGTATGCCATCATCCCTAGAATCGCTATGAGAATCTCTTTAATGCTTTCCCCTAATATCCCTACACTTCCTGATACCATGGAAATAAACGAAAAAATACCCAGCCCTAAGAAAGCCAGTCCTATAAGTTCCTGATAAAAATATTTCCTTTTTTCTTCTACTGCTTTCGAGGCCGTCCTGCTACCAGCTCTTTTTCCGGTAGCTTTTGCATTGGTTTTTTTACGAGCAGAAGTAGATGATTTGGTTTTCGCTGCGGACCGATTGCTGTTTCGTGTTGAGGTCCTTTTTGTACTGCTTGTTTCTTTCAAGAAAACTACCTCCACAATCTCTATATATTAGATGACATCTATATTCTACCACATTCTAAGTATCAATTGAAACAAGGAGTGCATCAGCTTTGATGCCATGCTTTTGCCTCATACCTGCAGCTGCCGGATGTTCCAGCCGTCCATTGCCGTTCCTGTACTGCTTCTGAAATGATCATTTCTAGGGTATAATGTAAGCAAAAACTGGAGGCTGTAATGAAAGCAGACAATCGATTCATCAAAACATATACACAAGGAAGAGTCACTGTTATGGAAATCTGGGTGGACCGGGAGACCGGAGTAAACTACATCTATCATGCTGCCGGTTATTCGGGTGGTCTCACTGTCCTTCTGGACAAGGATGGAAAACCTGTCATAACGCCACAAATGGATCTTCCATACTGATCTTCTTTCCGTAATTTCACCTGTTCATCTAACAAAACCTCTGAAAAACACTATTTATTTATTGAATAACAATAAATAAATGTTATAATACAGTAAAGGGGGTTTGATTATGAACTATAGTAAATCAGCCAGACATATCGTCTTTCTTCTCTTCATGCTTTCCGCCGCTCTGGTCTTAGGCACTGGATGTAAAAGCAGTAACGATGCTCCGATTTCAGCTGAGCCAAGCTATACTGTAACCTTTATCAATATGTCTGAGCAGCGCATTTCCGAAATCCATTTCAAGCAGAACCTGAGCAGTGGCGGAAGTATGAACGCTGATGGTTCACCTATAGAGTATGGAGAGAGTCTATTTTTTGATTTCGACTCTCCAGACACCAGCGCTTTATTCTCGGTACTTGATGAGGAGAAAAAGGTTCTTTTATCAGAAACTGTAGAACTCAGTTTCAATGAAGAAAAAAACATCACGATTCATATGGAAGATGACAAAGAAGGTGTAGCATTCAAAGTTGTTTCTCCTTGAACAGCATTTTTTGCAATCTAAAACGGGACAGCATCTGCTGTCCCGTTTTCTGATTACTGCTGTTCTTTTTCAGCCTGTTCCTTCTTTTCCATGTCAATAAGAGCATCTCTTCTGGAAAGATTGATTCTTCCCTGATTGTCGATTTCAGATACTTTGACGAGGATTTCATCTCCTACATCAACGATGTCTTCCACTTTTTCGACTCTCTTCTTGTCAAGTTTGGAAATATGGACAAGTCCTTCCTTGTTCGGAAGAATTTCAACAAATGCACCAAACGGCATGATCTTGATGACTTTACCAAGATAAATCTCACCCGGTACGACTTCCTTGACGATTCCTTCGATGATGGAGATCGCCTTCTTCACCATTTCGATGTCTGACCCACCAACGAAAACCTTACCGGTATCATCGATATCGATCTTCACGCCGGTTTCTGCGATGATCTTGTTGATCACCTTACCACCGGATCCGATGACGTCTCTGATCTTATCAGGATTGATGTTCAGTGTGAAGATCTTCGGTGCATACTGGGAAACTTCTGGTCTTGCTTCCTTGATGGCTCCCTCCATTACTTTCAGGATTTCAAGTCGTGCAGTCTTTGCATCCCTGATGGATTTCTCGATGACAGCTGGTGAAAGTCCCGCAATCTTGGTATCCACCTGGATCGCAGTGATTCCCTCTGTTGTTCCAGCCACCTTGAAGTCCATGTCTCCGAAGAAGTCCTCTACCCCTTGAATATCGGTCACTACTTCTTCTTTCACAAGATCATCTGTAGTGAACAGTCCCATGGCGATACCAGCTGCTGGTCTCTTCAGTGGAACACCTGCATCAAGCAGCGCGAGGGTGGATGCACAGACAGAAGCCTGTGAAGTGGATCCATTGGAGGAGAGTACTTCAGATACAACTCTGATGGTGTATGGGAAGTCTTCTTCACTTGGAATCAGTGGCTCAATGGCTTTTTCAGCCAGGGCACCGTGTCCGATTTCTCTTCTTCCTGGTCCTCTCATGGGTCTGGTTTCCCCGACAGAGTAGGATGGGAAATTATAGTGATGGATATAACGTTTGCTTTCTTCTTCACTTACGCCATCCAGTATCTGAATGTCTCCGATTGCTCCCAGGGTCGTAACCGCCATAACCTGAGTGGAGCCTCTGGAAAACACACCTGAACCGTGGGTTCTAGGCAGTACTGCAACTTCTGAGGAAAGCTTTCTGATCTCATCGAATCTTCTTCCGTCCACTCTCTTATGTTCCAGAATCGCCATGTCTCTGACGGTTTCTTTCTGAAGCAGATATAAGGTTTCCGCGATGTCGCTCTTTCCTTCAGGATACTTCTCCCCGAATTCCTCAGCAACCTTGGCCTTCACTTCATCAAGCTTAACGCTTCTTTCCGCTTTGTCCACGATATGCATCGCTTCAGCAACCATTTCTCCTGCGAATGCTCTGACGTCCTTTTCGATTTCCGCATCAAGTGTATACAGTACAGGAACCTTCTTCTCTTTACCATATTTCTCTGTGAGTTCTTTCTGCATGGTAATGATCGGCTGACAGGCTTCAAACCCGAACTGGATTCCCTTGATCATGGTATCTTCATCCACTTCCTGAGCGCCGGCTTCAATCATCATGATTCTTTCATCCGTCGCACAGACTGTAAGTGAAAGTGCACTCTCTTCTCTCTGCTTGGACGTAGGATTCACAATGAACTCTCCATCGATGTATCCGATCATTACCGCCGCCAGAGGCGTTGTGTAAGGAATGGATGATAGAAGCAGAGCTGTCGCTGCTGCATTGATGGCCAGAATTTCCGGTAGATTGTCATTCTCCACAGATAGAACGGTGCAGACAACCTGCACATCGTTTCTGTATCCCTTTGGGAACAGAGGTCTCAGTGGTCTGTCAATGGCTCTTCCTGAAAGAATGGCCTTCTCTGAAGGTCTTCCTTCTCTCTTTATGAATCCTCCAGGAATCTTACCTACAGCATACATTTTTTCTTCATAATCCACAGCCAGCGGGAAGAAGTCGATCCCATCTCTTGGTTTTTCCGAAGAATTCGCATTGACCATGACGACTGTATCTCCATAATTCATGAAAATTGCAGCATCAGACAGCATTCCTCTTTCTCCGAATTCGATTCCGAAATTTCTTCCAGCAACCTGGATTTCATGTTTAATTTGCATTGATTCATCTCCTTTTTGTTCTGCCTCCACAAGCCTTCAAAAACTAAAGGAGTCCTTGGATCTGATAAATTTTTTAAAAATCAAAAAATCAACACATTGCATTCTTTGATTTTTAAAAAACATCAGATAAGAATCTCTATATTGAAACGACTTATGGGGCTTTGTACTACATGACTTGAATAAAAGCCTTAATGAAAAGCTTTATATCCAGTATATACTAAAAGCCTGCTTCAGAAAAGCAGGCTCAGAGTACATTTTTTAATTATCTTCTGATTCCAAGCTTCGCTATGATATCTCTGTATCTTTCAATATCCTCAGCCATCAGATAGTTAAGAAGACCCCTTCTCTGACCAACCATCATAAGAAGACCTCTTCTTGAATGGTGATCCTTCTTGTGGATCTTAAGATGCCCTGTCAAAGAGTTGATCCTCTCTGTGAGCAGTGCGATCTGCACTTCTGGTGAACCTGTGTCACCTTCGTGTCTTGCGTGTTCCTGGATGATTTCCAGCTTTCTTGCCTTATCCATTTGCTTTACCTCCTGATCAATTATCCCCTATGACCATGTTAAAAGACAGCAAACCTAATAACATAGTTCATGGTTCGTTACGTATTATACCACACTGAAGTCCTTACTGCAATTATAAAAGCATAGAAAGTTCCTGCTCTGAAGCATACCTTTCGTCTTTTTTCAGCTGCTCTACAAGTTCATCCAGTGTATCATATTTTTCTTCATCTCTCATATACTCCACAAAGTACAGCTTCACTTCCTGTCCGTAGATTTCACGGTCAAAATCCAGAATGTAGGTTTCAATACTCAGATTTTTCCCATCTACAGTCGGATTGTACCCGACTGAGGTGATACTTTTATGAAGTGTCCCATCAATCATGATGTTTGTGTAATATACACCTGTCTTTGGTATCACATACTTTGTATCATAACTCATATTGGCTGTTGGAAAACCAAGCTTTCTGCCCAGCTTCTTTCCACCGATGATGGTTCCTCGTAGCATGAAGGGTTCGAAAAGGAGCCTGTTCGCCTCCTTCA
Organism: Proteiniclasticum aestuarii; assembly: GCF_017368455.1. GTDB lineage: Bacteria > Bacillota > Clostridia > Clostridiales > Clostridiaceae > Proteiniclasticum > Proteiniclasticum aestuarii. The sequence continues at coordinate 255,364 of NZ_JAFNJU010000001.1, forward strand.
TCTCCCCTTTCAGAATCAGATTCCTGATCCTGGTGCTGCTGATGACATCATCATTGCTCAGAGCGGCATCCATGACGAAGAGTTTGAACCCGTATTTATCCGCCATTTCACGTAAGGTGTCCACATTCCCTTTGTTCTGATATCCATACTTGTAGTTGAATCCGACAACAAATCCCTTGGCATTGAAGTCATGGATCAGGCTAAGTATGAAATCCTCCGCCTCAGTCTGCATGTATTCCATAGTGAACGACACAAATATTGTAGCATCTACACCTTTGGCCTTCAGCAGATGGATCTTCTGTTTGTTGTCCATCAGAAGTTTCGGTGCAAGCTCCGGTTTCGCCACAGTCAGAGGATGATTCTTAAAAGTATAGACAGCGCTTTTCAGGCCATCAGCCATGGCTTCATCCACTACTTTGTTTATGAGCGTCATATGGCCCTTGTGAAGACCATCAAAACTCCCTAAAGCAATGTATGTGCCTTCTTTAAAATCTTCCTTGACATTTTCATCAATTATTATCATTTCAAACCTCACATAAGATTTACTTTCAGATAAAGGAAATCTTCTTTCCTCTCCACTATCCCCAATAGGTCTCCTTCTTCAGAGTACCCTCTGTAAAGCCCCTCGTCAATTGAACTGGTCAGTCTGCCGTCTTTCACCTTCACCCCATTGATGACCAGTTTCAGAAAGCCGGCCGGAATGGTGATGTCAGTATAGGCACTGAGAACGTCATCCATCTGGATCAGATATTTTTCAACTCCGTGCTTTTCCAGCATGTCCAATGTGATCGCATTTTCCATGGAAAACGTTCCAGTTCCTTCCCGTATGAGGCTTGTCATAATGGCCCCACAGCCCAGTTTCTGTCCGAGATCATCAATGATGCTTCTGACGTACGTGCCTTTAGAGCAGGAAAGAAGAATTTCGCCCTCGTCCTCCTGAAAAGAAGTGAGCTGAACGTCCAGTACATGGATCTTTCTCTTTTCACGCTCCACCTCAATTCCATCCCGTGCAAGATCATACAGTCTTTTCCCGTTGATCTTCAAAGCGGAAAACATAGGCGGAAGCTGCATGGACTCTCCCAGAAACTCCGCAAGTTTTTCCCGTACCAGATGCTCTTCTGGTATCGCCTTTCCAGTATCCTCTACTACACCGAATGCATCCAGTGTATCCGATACTTTACCAAGTTTGAACCCTGCCCGATATATCTTGTTGCCGGCCATGATGTATTCCACAAGTTTTGTAGCCTTGCCTAAGCAGATTGGAAGAACCCCTTCCGCTTCCGGGTCTAGTGTGCCTGTATGGCCTACTTTCCTGATTTTTGACAGTCTTCTCACAGCTGCGACTGCAGCAAAAGAAGTCATGCCCTTTTCTTTGTAAAGGTTGATTACTCCGTTCAAACAGATCTCATCCTTTCTATTTCCTCCAGAATCAGACGCTTCGCTTCTTCCAGTGATTCTGCTTTAATGTTGCAGCCGGCTGCTCTGACATGCCCTCCGCCATCAAACTTCCCGCATAGAGAAGAGGCATCGATCTGAAGTTTGGTTCTGACGCTGACCCTGAAAAAGCCTTCGGCCTCTTTCAGCAGAACAGAGACATCCGCTTCCGGCGGTTCCAGTCCATAATTCACAATATCTCCCGAGTCTCTGTCAGAAATCGATAGGATATTGAAGTCATTGGCCTCCAGGTTCATAATGGACACAAAACCGTCCATATGACTTTCCAGCGTCATCAGGGCTCTTCCAAGAAGCTTGATTCTCTTGAATTCCGATGTGCTGAATAAAACACGTTGAATGTACGAAAAATCAAGTCCTGTTTCAAGGAGCTCCGCTGTGATGCGAAGGGTTTTCGCAGTGGTGGACGGAAACCTGAAGGAACCCGTATCCGATACAATGCCTGTATACAGGCACTGTGCCATGGACTGATCGGGTATGACCCCAAGGGCCTCCATCAGCTCGAATATGATTTCTGCTGTGGATGCGGAGTCAGAATCCACATAATTCAGTTTACCGTACATTTCATTGGACACATGATGATCGATGTTGATCTTGAATATCTCATCAAATCCATCTCTCTCCATGGAAAGCCTTTCTTTATTGCCGCAGTCTAAAGCCAGCAGAAGTTCTCTGTCCTCCCCTATTGTGGCCTCAAGACCATATTCCTCATAGAAGGGAAGAAAGGACAGATTGAGTGGTGCCGGTTCTTTGGATAGCACTACAACATCTTTTCCAAGCTCTCTTAGCGCAAGCGTAATTCCCAGTGTGCTGCCCACAGCATCACCATCTGGTGAAGCGTGGGTAACTACTGCAATTCTGTCTGTCTGCAAGATCTTTTCAGCGATTTCATTCAGATTCATGACTACTGGTCCTTCTGTTCGTTGGCTTTCCGAATCAGTTCATCGATGTGCATTCCACGATCAATGGTGTCATCCACCACAATAATCAGTTCTGGCACGTATCTCATCTGAATCTTCTTGCCTACTTCTCTTCTGATATACCCCGCAGAACTCTTCAGCCCTTCCAGGGATTCTTCCTTCTGTTCTTTGGTTCCGAAGATGCTTGCATATACTTTGGCATATCTCAAGTCCGAGGTAACTTCCACATCTGTTATGGTTATCATGGCAGTGATTCTTGGGTCTTTCAAACCATTCATGATGATCGCAGAAATTTCTTTCTTCATCTCTTCATTGATTCGACCGGCTCTGTATTTTGCCATATTTTCCACCTCATTTCTTTTTCTTTGCGATGACTACAGTTCCTTTCTTGTCACGGACTCCATGACGAAAGCTTCCAGTATGTCACCTTCTTTAATTTCATTATACTTTTCTAGAGAAAGACCGCATTCAAATCCTTCTTTCACTTCCTTGACATCATCCTTGAATCTCTTCAGTGATGCTAAGGTTCCTTCATGAATGATCACGCCATCACGAAGAAGTCTTACCTGTGAATTTCTGGTGATCTTTCCACTCAGCACATAGCACCCTGCGATGGTACCAATGGCTGATACCTTGTAGGTCTGTCTGATTTCAACTCTACCCTGAATAACTTCCTTGATATCAGGTGAAAGCATACCAATCATAGCAGCCTTGATGTCATCTACGGCATGATAGATGATTCTGTAGGTCTTGACATATACATTATCTTTTTCCGCCAGAATCTGTGCATTGTTGTCTGGTCTTACGTTAAACCCGATGACTACCGCGTTGGACGCTGCAGCCAGGGAGATATCTGTTTCTGTGATTGCACCCACACCGCCGTGAATGACTCTGACTTTGATTTCATCCGTTGAAAGCTTTTCCAGACTGTTCTTCAGGGCTTCGATGGAACCCTGGACATCTGCCTTGATGATGATCGGAAGTTCCTGGATTTTTCCTTCCTTCACCTGGCTGTAGAGATCCTCAAGGGATACTCTCATGGTGCTCTGCTGCAGGCTCTTTTCTTTGATTTTACGCGCTTCAGCCATGCCTCTTGCAGTTTTTTCATCTTTTACTTCATTGAACTTGTCTCCCGCCTGTGGCACTTCGGAAAGACCGAGAATCTCCACCGGTATGGAAGGACCCGCACTGTTGATTTTCTTGCCCTTGTCATCGAACATGGCTCGGATTCTTCCGTAGGTGGTCCCTACAAGAATGGAATCTCCCACATTCAGGGTTCCTTTCTGTACAAGCAGTGTGGCCACCGGGCCTCTTCCCTTATCCAGTTCGGATTCAACAACTGTTCCTGCTGCCTTTCTGTTGGGGTCCGCTTTCAGCTCTTCCACTTCCGCTGTGAGCAGAACCATTTCAAGTAGATCGTCAATGCCGATTCTCTGCTTGGCAGATACTGGCACACAGATGGTGTCTCCACCCCATTCTTCAGCCACAAGGCCGTACTCTGTCAGCTCCTGCTTGACACGGTCCACATTGGCACCTTCCACATCAATCTTGTTGATGGCTACGATAATAGGAACCTGTGCAGCCTTACAGTGATTGATGGCCTCAACGGTCTGTGGCATGATTCCGTCATCTGCAGCAACTACAAGAATGACGATGTCGGTAGCCTGTGCTCCTCTGGCTCTCATGGCTGTGAAGGCTTCATGTCCAGGCGTATCCAGGAATGTGATTTTTTCACCATTCAGAGTGACTGTATACGCACCGATGTGCTGTGTGATACCACCAGCTTCACTCTCCGTGACCTTCGCTTTTCTGATCGCATCAAGCAGAGAAGTTTTACCATGGTCAACATGGCCCATTACAGTGACGATTGGCGGTCTCTTCTCCATGTTCACATCCAGCGCATCATCCTGATCATCATCAGAAATTCCTGATGAATCATCTTTTGCCTTGACGACTTCCACTTCCAGGCTCTTCGCCGCTTTTTCAGCTGTCTCATAGTCAATTTCCTGGTTGATTCCCGCCATAATGCCTGTGAAGATCAGGGCCTTTATGACTTCGGCCACTGGCTTGTTCAGTTTTTCAGCAAATTCCTTGACGGTGATGAATTCACCGATTTCGATTCCTGTTACTTCATTGGCCTTTTCCGCATCGATCTTTTCCTGAGCCAGTTCTCTCTTGGATTTCTTCTTCTTCTTCGCAAGATTCACGACTTCTTCTTCCAGAATCTCCTCGTACTCATCCACAATGCTCTTCTCGGTTTTGCCTTCCGTTTCCGTTTCCGGTTCCTTCTTCTCATCACCCAGAAGCTCTTTGATTAGTGCCGCATCTTCTTCTTCCACCACACTCATGTGATTTTTCACTTCAATTCCAAATTCATCCTTTAGAATCGCTATAAGCTCTTTACTCGTTATTTCTAGTTCCTTTGCAAGTTCATACACTCTGATTTTTGACAATAGGACCACCTCCGTATTTATTCTTCTTCCTGTATGCTGCTGTAGATTTCCTGTAACTTCTTAGCCATGCTCTTCTTCGTTACGCCTACAACGGCAATTCCTTCTAAACCCAATGCATATCCTAATTCATCAGGAGTGAAATCCTCAATTAAAGGTACATGATACTTTTCGCTGTAACTTTTGAATTTATCTTTTGTGTTCTCCGAAGCTTCCTTAGAAACGATCATAAGGCTGATCTTTCCAGTTTTAACAGCTTCTTCATTTTTGTTGTATCCCAGAATCAGGTTACCAGATTTTCTGGTAAGTCCAAGGAAGGACAGCATTTTATTCAAGCCTCCACCGCCTTCCGAAGATCATCGTAGATCTCCTGACTGATGCTGGTTTCCAGATTTCTGGAAAGCCTTTTCGTCTTGAATGACTTTTCAAGACAGTCCACATTTCTGCAGACATATGCACCTCTACCGGGCTTTTTGCCTGTAAGGTCAAGGGAGATCTCCCCTTCCTTATTCTTCACCACACGAATGAGCTCTTTCTTAGGCTTCATCTCCATGCAGCCGGTACACATTCTCATTGGTATTTTTTTCACCTTCACATAAAACACCTCTCTTTCATTTTGATCTCAGGCTGAGCAGTTCACCTTCTACAGGTCTGCATCATCCGTTTCCACTGCATCTTCATCCTGAATTTCTTCCATGGACACGTCATCCGCATCGACTATGGCAGCATCATCATTTTCCACGTCTGCAGTCAATTCCGTTTCCTCCAAAGCCATGGCTTCTTCTGCCTCTTTTTTGGCTTCCAGTTCAGCTTCATACTGTTTTCTGCTCTTGATATCAATCTTCCATCCAGTGAGCTTTGCCGCAAGTCTGACATTCTGACCTTCCTTGCCTATGGCAAGTGAAAGCTGATTATCATCTACAATAACCTTGCAGGAGTTTCCTTCCTCCATGATGATGACATCCAGGACCTTGGAAGGACTCAGGGCATTTGCGATGAATTCCTTGGGATCTTTTGACCATTTGATGATATCGATCTTCTCATTTCTCAGTTCATTGACGATATTCTGAACTCTCGTCCCTCTAGGCCCCACACAGGCTCCCATTGGCTCCACTTCAGGGTCGTTGGAATGAACTGCGATCTTTGTTCTGGAACCCGCTTCTCTTGAAATGGCTTTGATTTCAACAATGCCTTCATAGATTTCGGGAACTTCCTTTTCAAAGAGTCTCTTCACCAGACCCGGGTGCGTTCTGGAGACGGAAATCATAGGCCCCTTGGGATTCTGCTTCACTTCTACGATGTAGAGGAGAATCTTGTCATTGAACTCATAGCGTTCTCCCGGAATCTGCTCTGAAGGAGTCAGAACGGTTTCCGTCTTTCCAAGACTGATGTAAACATTCCCCTTGTCCTTTCTCTGAACGGTTCCAGTGATGACATCAAATTCCTTTTCATGATACTGATTATATAGGATGCTTCGCTCCGCTTCCTTGATTCTCTGAGTCACTATCTGCTTTGCGGATTGCGCTGCCACACGGGCAAAATTCGCTGGTGTGACTTCATTCTCCACAAAATCCAGAAGTTCGTAGGTTGGATTGATCTCCTTCGCTTCTTCCAGGGAGATTTCATCCTGCGGATCCATAACCTCTTCTACAACCTGTCTTAATGAATATACTTTGATTTCTCCGGTTTCCCTGTCAATATTCACTCTGACATTCTGAGCCCCGCTGTTGACATAGTTCTTCTTGTACGCTGCAATCATTGCATCTTCAAGGGTCTCGAACAACATCTCCTCACTGATTCCTTTTTCTTCTGCTATGGCCTTTAATGCAAGAATAACTTCATCTTTCTTTTTTTCAGTTGCCTTTGCCATTTTTTCCTCCTCGTACTTGTTATAAATCAACTTCAATATTGATTGATTTCAGATTTTCAAATGTGATTTCCAGTTCATTTTTTTCTTTTAAAATTACAACTTCATGGTCACGGACTTCTTTCAGTACGCCAACAAATTTCTTGGCACCTGCCACCGGTTTTTTTGTCTTGACCATTACCTTTTCACCCAGCGCCTGCTGCATATGCGCTCTGGTGAAGAGGATTCTAAAAATTCCAGGAGAAGAGACCTCCAGATTGTAATCCTCCGCAATGGGGTCCTTCTCATCGAGTATGTCACTCAATCTTCTTGAGACCTTTTCGCAGTCTTCCAGGGAAATTCCATTATCATGGTCGATATAAAAGCGAAGAATATTCATTCCGCTTTCATGGACATATTCCATGTGATAAAGTCTGTAACCCAAAGCTTCAATCTCTTGCGTAAATAGTCCTTCCAGGTCATTTAGTTTAGCCATCATTTCACCTCTTATCCTATTCTGAAACCGCTCTAGGCACTATGTTTTCAGCCTTTGCCGGTTTCGGGTAATGAAAAGCGCAACCAAGATCTCAGTTGCGCCACACAAAACGAAAGAGCGGGTTTTGCCCACTCTCAAAGTTCAAGTTATTCTACTTTTATATAGTATCATAAATTTACTGAAATTTCAACCCCTACTACAGATTGAATAGAGACAGCTGATTTGTGTCATCCATTCCTTCCAGTGCACCGCAGTTGTCCAGGGTTTCAATAACCGTTTTGGATACTTTGCAGCGCAGTCTGAGATCTTCTTTGGAGATGAATTCTCCTCTTTTCGATTCCTCATAGATACTGTTGGCTGCATTCGCCCCCACACCCACAAGGCAGCTTAATGGAGGTCTTATGGCATCTTCTTCGATCAGAAACTTGATTCCATGTGATTTGTACAAGTCCACAGGTTTAAAGGTATATCCTCTCTTGTACATCTCGTAGACAATCTCAAGAATCGTGATCATGTTTTTTTCCTTTGTAGAAGCATTGTTGCCCAGTTCGTAGTACTCGTCCAGCTGTTTTCTCACAGCCAGCTCCCCTTGAAGAATCAGTTCACCATCAAAATCTGAAGCTCGTGTGGAAAAATACGCCGCATAATAAGCCAGAGGATGATAGACCTTGAAATATGCGATGCGCATAGCCATCATACAGTATGCCACAGCGTGTCCTTTGGGAAACATGTACTTGATTTTCTTACAGGATTCGATATACCATTCCGGCACGTCATGCTCGCGCATGATTTTCTCATCATCTTCCTTCAGCCCTTTTCCTTTTCTGACACTTTCCATGATGGTGAAAGCTTTTTTGGAAGGAAGACCTTTATAGATAAGATAGACCATGATGTCATCTCTTGTACTGATACATTCCCCTAGCGTTGTAAACCCTTCCTTGATATAGTACTGGGCATTATTGAGCCACACATCGGTACCATGGGAGAGACCTGATATTCGGACAAGGTCTGCAAAAGTGCTGGGCTTCGTGTCCAGAAGCATTCCCCGGACAAATTTCGTTCCGAATTCCGGAAGTCCAGATGCTCCTAAAGGGATACCCAGCTGTTCCTCCGTTACGCCTAGAGCTTTTGTGGAGGTGAACAGTGATAGCACCTTCTCGTCATTGAGTGGAATGGTTTTAGGATCCAGTCCTGTCAGATCCTGAAGCATCCTCAGCATGGTAGGATCGTCATGCCCCAGAATATCCAGCTTCAGGAGTCTTCCGGAGATGGAATGATAATCAAAGTGGGTGGTGGTGATATCCGATGTCTGGTCATCTGCAGGTCTTTGTACCGGTGTGAAGTTATGAACATCATTATCCCTTGGCACAACCATGATTCCACCCGGATGCTGACCGGTGGTTCTCTTCACGCCAACCATGCCTTGGGACAGTCTTTCCACTTCAGCCGATGGAAGATTCATCTCCTTCTGTTCCAGGTATTTCTTCACGTAGGCATAAGCAGTTTTCTCTGCCACGGTTCCTATGGTTCCGGCTTTGAAAACATAACCTTCTCCAAAAAGCTCTTCCGTATACTTATGAACCACTGCCTGGTATTCGCCTGAAAAGTTCAGATCGATATCCGGTTCCTTATCCCCTTCGAAACCAAGAAAGGTCTCAAATGGGATATCGTGTCCGTCCCTCACATAGGGCGTTCCGCATTCCGGACAATTCTTCAGCGGAAGATCCGCTCCGCTGCTGACGCTTCCGTCAAGGAAGAATTCATTGTGTCTGCAGCTTGGACACCTGTAATGAGGAGGAAGGCCATTCACTTCAGTGATGCCGGTAAAGGTGGCCACAAGAGAGGATCCTACGGAGCCTCTGGAGCCTACCAGATATCCATCGGAAAGAGATTTCGCAACCAGCTTATGGGCAATGAGATACAAGACCGCATAACCATTGCTGATGATGGAGTTCAGCTCTTTCGCCACGCGTTTCTCCACCACCTCCGGAAGCACATCCCCGTAAAGCTTATGGGCTTCGGCCATGGTCATCTCTCTGATTTCCTCGTCTGCGCCTTCGATCTTAGGTGGAAATGTCCCGTTTGGAATGGGTAGGAAGGCTTCAATGCTGTCGGCGATGAGATTCGTGTTCTTCACGACGATCTCATGGGCTTTCTCCTTTCCAAGATAGGAAAAGGCATCCAGCATTTCATCGGTGGTTCTGAAATACAGATCCAGATCATCATTCTGATTACTGTAACCTTGTGCTCCAAGCAGAATCTTTCGGTAGAGCTTGTCTTCTTTGTCGATGTAATGCACATCCCCCGTTGCAGCCACCAGTTTCCCCTGGGACTCCCCAAGGGAGATGATTTTGCGGTTCAGATCCCGAAGACCTTCCAGATCCCTGATTCTTCCATCTTTCAGGAGATCCAGATTGTTTTCGATGGGCTGAACCTCAAGATAGTCGTAATAGGCTGCCATCTTCTCAATCTCATCCTCGGTTCTGCCTTCCATGATGTATCTGACCAGTTCCGAATTGATGCATGCAGAACCAAGAAGAAGACCTTCTCTCTTCTTATCCAGCTGGCTTTTTCTGATTCTTGGTTTCATGTGGAAACTTTTCAGATGTGATTCTGAAACAAGCTCATAAAGGTTCTTCAGACCGGTAGTGTTCTTCACCAGAAGTGTTGTATGAAACATGGGAAGCCTTTTGAAGTCCATGTCCTCTTTGCTTCTTTCGTTCAGCTCTTCAAAGGAATGGATCCCCATGTCCGCCATTTTGTCCATGGATTTCATGAGAATTCTGTGTGTGGTTTTCGCATCATCCACAGCTCTGTGATGAGACCCCATATCGATTCCAAGATGCTTTGCGATGGTGTCCAGACGATGCCTCTTCAGCTCCTTGTAGAGGAATCTGGATAGAGGGACCGTATCCATGATGGGATTGTCTATGGTCATGCCGAAATCCGCCAGATTCTTTCGTATGAATCCCACGTCGAAGTAGGCATTATGCGCCACAAGAATCGTATCTCTGATAAAATCTGAGAATGCTCTGATCACAGGTTCAATGGAAGGAGCATCCTTCACCATGGCGTCTGTAATTCCTGTGAGTTCCGTGATTTTCATGGGAATCGGCCGATGAGGATTGACGAATGCGGAAAACTCATCCACAACAACGCCATCCTTCACTTTCACTGCACCGATTTCTATGATTCTGTCATTTTTCGAGGAGAATCCGGTGGTCTCAATATCGAATATCACCATTTCCTCCAGATCAGGATTGATGTTCTCTACGATATTCAGTTCATCATTGATCACATAAGCTTCCATGCCGTAAATCGCTTTGACTCCGGTTGCTTTAGACTGCTCCATGGCTTCAGGATAGGCTTGAACCACACCATGATCGGTGATCGCCACCGCTTTATGACCGAAATCTTTTGCCTGGCTGAAAATACGCTTGGCGGATGCAAGACCATCCATGCTGCTCATGTTGCTGTGGAAATGCAGTTCCACTCGTTTCTCATCGGCAAGATCCTTGCGCCTGATCTTTTCCATTCTATTGATGTCCTTGGCAATCATCGTCAGTTCCTTTGAATACATGTCAAAGGTGACATTGCCTTTGAATCGGAACACCTCACCTGCTTTGATGGGTAGATCTTCCTCTTCTTTCGTAAAGACTTTCACCGATATGGAGCTGGAGTGATCCGTCACATACAGCAGATACAGATTCTTTCCGTTCTTGAGCTTTCTTACATCCGTCTTGAATACTTCACCATCAATGACACTGACCCCTGAATTATCATCCAGATCTCTGATTCGGATACTCGGTTCCTTGATGGACTTTCCAAGCAGAATACGCTCATCTTTGAATTTCTTGCTGTCCTTTCCGGCTGAAGGAGCCTTCTCTTTCATAGGGACACCTACAGGCTTTGTCGTCCCGGGCACTTCAGTTTTCAGACCCGCTTCTTTTCTCATGACACTCAGTTCATGTCTTACATCAATTTCCTCTTTTTCCGGCGTCAGACTTTCATCCAGCCGAACCTCGATATGGATATCCTTCTGATAAAAGGATGTCAGAACGCGCTCCATCTGCTTCACAGCATTTTTCATCTGAAAATTGCGGATCAGTGCAGGGCTGTAGTGTCTGATCACGAGTTTCGACTCATCAAAACTGACCTTCGCGTCCTTCAGAAAATTATACTTCAGCGGCTCCGTCAGAAAGATGCCCATGAGAACATCCTGGATGTTCTCCTCATGAACTTCATCCAGGATGTTGATGATCGACACATCGCAGTTCTGACCAATGAGTTTATTCAGGAAAGTCGAAATGGGCTCTTTCACACGTGGATCCAGAACATGAAGTGACTTGAGATAAACCCGGAACAGATTCATCTTCTTCGCAAACTCGACTTTCAGCACATTTTCGATTTTAAATGGAGTAAGTGAGGATTCTTTGCTCATCATTTCCTGTATCTCCAAAAATTCCTCCCCCTTTCTCTTCATAAATACTTACATCTTGTCTATTTCTTCCAGTAAAGCGTCAACAAGCTCTTCTTCTTTTACTTTCTTGATGATCAGTCCCTTTTTGAAAATCAGTCCGACACCATTGCCTCCTGCAATTCCGATGTCAGCTTCCCTCGCTTCTCCAGGACCATTCACTACACATCCCATGACAGCAACCTTGATGTTCTTTTTGCTGTCTTTCAAGGCTTCTTCCACCTGATTGGCGATACCAATGAGATCGATCTGTGTTCTTCCGCACGTAGGACACGAAACAAATTCAATTCCTTCCTTCAGATGCCCCGTCGCTTTCAGGATTTCCCTGCCGACTTTGATTTCATCGATACTATCACCGGTAAGGGATACTCGGATCGTGTCTCCGATCCCTTCAGAAAGAAGCCCACCGATTCCGATGGAGCTCTTGATGGTCCCTCTCCAGGGTGTACCTGCTTCGGTTACACCCAGATGCAGAGGATAATCGACCGTATCTGATAACAGTCTGTAGCTGTTCATCATGGTCATCACATCGGAAGATTTGATGGATATGATGATGTCATGGAAGTTATGACTTTCAAGCAGTTCCACATGTCTCATGGCGCTTTCCACAAGACCTTCCGGTGTGACTCTGCCATATTTTGCAAGAATATCTTTTTCAAGAGATCCCGAATTGACCCCTATCCTGATGGGAATTCCTTTTTCCTTGCAGGCATCCGCCAGAAGCCTTACCTTATCGTTGCCTCCGATATTACCCGGATTGATTCTCAGTTTGGAGATTCCGTTCTCAATGCTTTTCAGAGCCAGACGATAGTCGAAATGGATATCCGCCACCACGGGAATGGGAATCTGCCGTGTAATCTCCTTCAATGCTTCCGCCGCTTCCATATCAGGAACAGCACATCGGATAATATCGCATCCGGCTACCATCAGAGCTCTGATCTGATGGAGTGTGGCTTCCACATCTCTCGTGTCTGTATTGGTCATGGACTGGACTGCAATCTTGCTGTCTCCACCCACATATATATCTTTGATTCTGATTTTTCTCGTTCCTCTACGCGTCATGAACTAAAATCCTCCTGGTAAGAAGATATCCTTGAAGGTAATCAGAAGCATGAAGCTCATGAGAACCACAAATCCGATGGTATTCCATACACCTACGAATTTATCCGGCAGTCTTCGTCTGGTGATGAATTCCACCAGCAGGATCAGAATCCAGCCACCATCCAGTGCTGGAAATGGAATCAGATTCAGCACTGCCAGATTGATGCTCAGAAATGCCGCGAAGGATGCCAGTCCCCATAAGGAAACACTGGCCACTTCAGATGAGATTTTGAATATGGTCACAGGACCTCCGAAATCGTTCAGACTTGCGCGACCTGTAAACAGGATCTTCAGTGAAAACAGGGTCTGTGTGATCAGGGATCTTGCCTGATTGACACTTTCTCCGACAGACTCGAAAAATCCGGGCTTCTCCACTGATTCAGGGACAAATCCTACCAATGGTCGACCTTCCGAATCCATGGGTGTTATCTTCTTGATGACGGTTCCTTCCTCTGTTTCTAGCTCCAGGGTTACTTCATTGAACCCGTTGTAGGCGATATAGGTCGAGACATCCTGAAAGGTGTAGGCTTTCTCCTCATTGACGCGCACAATCCGGTCTCCCGCAGTGATACCCGCAGCCTCAGCCGGAGAATCCGGCAGAACCTCGCCTACAACATTGCTGCTGTATCCGTTGAAGAGAACCACCACGAAAAGCACACCAAGGGCCATGATAACATTCATGATCGGCCCGGCAGCGATGATGCTGATCTTCCTCAGGGGACTTTTGGAAAAGAAGGAGCCTTCCCCTGCTTCGTCTTCGGTTTCCCCATACATTTTTACTGAACCACCTATGGGCAGGGCTTTCAGTGAGTAGAGCGTGTTTTTGCCCTGCTTCTTCCAGATTCTGGGACCCATGCCCACTGAAAACTCTTCCACAGTGACCCCGTTTGCTCTTGCCATGATAAAATGTCCGAATTCATGCCCGAGGACCAGTAGTCCAAAGGCAAATATGGATAATAATAGATACATTTTACACCTCTTTAAACTTTCTTCTTACATATTCCCTGACCTCGATATCTGTTTCCAGTACCTTGTCAAGACTGATTTCCCCTAGATTCCTGTAGCGCTCCATTGCCTCTTCCACAACTTCCGCTATTTCAAAGTAGCGGATCTTATCTTTCAGAAAAAGTTCCACCGCTTCCTCATTGGCACTGTTCATGACAGCAGTCTGAAGACCCCCTCTTCTGCCGGCGATATAGGCCAGCTCAAGGGCTCTGAAAGTCTCCTTGTCCGGTGACATGAAGTGAAGAGACTGAATCTCAAGCAGATTCAGCTCATCCGCTACAGCTTCATGACGATTCGGGTAATTCAGTGCATACTGAATAGGCAGGCGCATATCCGGTGCGCCCAGCTGAGCGATCACACTGTTGTCGCAGAATTGAACCATCGAATGAACGATGCTTTCCGGATGTACGTAGACTTCTATATTATCATAGTTCACATCAAAGAGCCATCTGGCTTCAATGACCTCCAGCCCTTTGTTCATCATGGTGGATGAATCGATGGTGATTTTCGCGCCCATGACCCAGTTGGGATGCTTCAATGCCATTTCCTTCGTCACAGTCTGCAGAAAAGATCTGTCTTTCCCTCTGAAGGGTCCTCCAGAAGCGGTCAGAATGATTTTACTGACTTCTTCCTTGCTGCTGCCCTGCAGGCTCTGGAATATGGCGGAGTGCTCCGAATCCACAGGCAGGATCTTCACCTGATGCTCCCTGGCCAGCTGCATCACGATTTCACCAGCAGCCACAAGTGTTTCCTTGTTGGCCAGAGCGATGTTCTTACCTGCCTTGATCGCTTCCACCGTAGGTTTCAAGCCGACCATACCTACCAGAGACGTGACCACTGTATCGACTTCAGGTAAAGTCGCAATGCGGATGAGCCCTTCTGTACCGAAGGAAAGTTCTCCTTCGAACCGAAGTGCCTGTGTGAGCTCAATGGCCTCTTTATACTTTCTTTCATCGGTGACCGCCACCGCTCTTGGATTGAATTCCATGATGATTTCTTTCAGTTTTTCCAGATTCGAATGCACAGAAACACCTGTCAGAAGGAGTTCGTTCTCACTACGAAGAACTTCTAATGTCTGAGTTCCGATGGAGCCAGAAGCTCCGATAATCGCAATATTCTTCAATGGGTTATCCCCTTTCTTCATTGTTTACCATCCTATTATACAAAAGAATTATTAAGAAAATCATAGAATCATCTAACAATATTTAAAAATTAATTTCTCCGATCCTGACCAGAGCAGTTTACCGTTCATTCATATTGCATTCACCCCAGAAGCAATTCCCTGAAGATTCAGTCCAAATCTTCAGGCATTTCTGTTCTATTTAGGCTATATCGTGCGATCCTCAGGAAGGTTCTGCAGAAGGGGTTCATGCTTTTTTCTATGGAGATTCCAGGACAGAAGCAGATCCTGCCTGACCTTTCATGCAATCAGCAGGCCACAGGAAATCCAAGCAAGACATGCAGAAGCTTTGATTAATACTCAAATAAAAAGATCTGAAGCTTTACACCTCAGATCTCTGAATACTTCAAGTCCATCATCTATGTCAATTACTTATTTCTTTTGAGCAGTAATGTAAGAATATAGTTATTTAAAGATCTGTTTTCTTTCTCAGCTTCTTTTAATAACTCTTCTTTCAGGTCAACAGGTAATGTAAACAGGATCTTGGTTTTAGGTTCCTTCTTCATAAAATGTTCCCTCCTCTTGAGTTATATGATAAAACTACTGTTGTATATAATATATACCCGCCACTTCAATAACACAATATATATTATTTAAATTTCTTATGAACATAATAAACTTTCTTCTATTAAAATGAATAAGAGCCATTCACTTGAATGACTCTTTGTTATCAGGTGTTCTTGTTTATTTCAGTAGTGATTCCATATTTCTATCAGAAAATCACGTAAGATGTATATACGTACACGATGAGGGAAACAAACAGTATCGAATCAAATCTGTCCAATATCCCTCCGTGGCCTGGTATGATTTTCGGATAGTCCTTCTCTCCTGCATATCTCTTGATCGCCGATGCCGCCAGATCTCCAATCTGACCGAACACGGCCCCCATGAAGCCCATGAGGAGAAAATGCCAAGGTGATATACCACTGATCTCAGCAATCAGAGTACCTAGGACAAATGCGCCCACCGCTCCACCGAAAAGCCCCCCGACGGCGCCCTCCACCGTCTTCTTGGGGCTGACCCTTTCAATGAGTTTATGTCTGCCGAAGAGCCTTCCACTGTAATAGGCCAATGTATCGCATACCCAGGATATGATGAACACGGAATACACATAATACTGACCATTCTCTTTTTCAGATAATAGAACTAGAAATCCGAAGAGCACAACCGTATATAGGACACCGGCAATGGTAATGCCGATATCCGCAATGGAGACTTCCTCGCTGAAAACCATATACACAAAGCCGACTGCCAGAAGAATCGCCAGAATCGCACTCAGGTGATTCTGGGGCTGGTCGGTGAATAAGAGAACCAGAAAGTATCCAAGCCATGCAGCATAGCCTAAGATTCTTACCGGTTTATGGCCCTTTTTCTCCAGCACATGAAAGTATTCGTATAATGCTCTTATAGACAGGAACAGTACGGTGATTTTCAGGAACCATCCCCCTACCAGCAGAAGAGCCAATATAGGAATCAGTACCAATGCACCCAAATATCTGCTATTCACTCTTCACTCCTCCAAAACGTCTGTCTCGTTTCTGATAATCAGCAATGGCAACTCTAAGATCCTCTTCACTGAAATCAGGCCAGTTGATGCTGCTGAACCAGAGTTCACTGTAAGCACCCTGATAGAGCAGAAAATTAGATAGCCTCAGCTCACCGCTGGGACGGATGATCAGCTCCGGATCAGGTTGTCCTTTTGTGTATAAATAATCCTTGAAGGATTCTTCCGTGATGTCTTCCAAGCTTATCATACCTGATGAAACCGCTTCCGCAATCTCTCTGACACCATGCACAATCTCTTCTCTTCCCCCATAGTTCAGCGCCAGATTCATCTGGACACCAGTATTGCTTCTGGTGATTTCCTTTGCATCGTTTAAAGCTTTCTGCGCTGCTTCAGGCAGTTTCGAGATATTACCTACATAGTTTACCACCACATTGTTTTCGTGAAGTTCCTTCAGCTCATTCTTCAGATATTCAACTAGAAGGGTCATGAGCGCGCTCACTTCATCTTTGGGGCGTTTCCAGTTTTCCGTGGAAAAAGCATACAGGGTCAGATATCTGACCCCTAGCCTGTTGCATTCTTTGAGTATCTTTCGGATGGTTTCAACGCCTGCCTTGTGTCCCATGGTTCTGGGAAGATTTTTCTTCTTTGCCCATCGACCGTTCCCATCCATGATGATTCCGATATGTTTCGGGATACGCTCCGTATCAAGAACAGCTGTATTCTGCTGAATGGGTTTCGGTTTTTTAAAAAAATTAAACATTCCTTACCTTCTTTCGAAACGGAAACTAAACAGTCATGATTTCCTTTTCTTTTGCTTGCAGAACGCTGTCCACCTTCTTGACATATTCATCCACTTTCTTCTGAACATCTTCTTCGCCCTTTTTGATCTCATCTTCGGAAATCTCTTTCTTCATGGCTTTGATCTTTTCAATGACATCTCTACGAATGGATCTTATGGCAATTTTCGCCTCTTCACCTTTCTTATGAACCACTTTCACAAGATTCTTTCTTGTTTCTTCAGTTAGTTCTGGAATGATCAGTCTGATCACCGATCCGTCGTTGTTGGGATTAAGGTTCAGATCGGACATGTTGATCGCCTTCTCAATGGCTTTCAGTGCAGATTTTTCCCATGGTGTGATCATAAGGATCCTAGGTTCTGGTGTGGAAATGTTGCCCACCTGGCTTATCGGAACCATGCTTCCATAGTATTCCACTTCGATACGGTCCAGCATGGAAGGGTTCGCACGCCCAGCCTTCAGTGTGGCAAGTTCGGCCTCAAGATTGTGAATTGTCTTACCCATCTTCTCTTCAAGTGTTTTCATTAAATCTTTAAACATTGTCTATCCTCCCGTATTTGATTCTTACTTCAATTATATATCGTTACCGTCAATAATGGTACCGTTAGATTCACCCGTAATCGCTTTTACGATATTGCCTTCTCCATCCAGCCCAAATACGATGATCGGAATATCATTGTCCTTGCATAGGGTGATTGCTGTAATATCCATGACCTTCAGGTCCTGCTCGATGACTTGTCTGTAGGTTAGTTTGTCATACTTGATCGCTTCCGGATGAATATTAGGATCCATGTCGTAGACTCCATCCACTTTCTTCGCAAGAAGGATGCATTCCGCATCGATTTCCGCTGCTCTCAAGGCTGCGGCAGTATCGGTTGTGAAGTAGGGATTACCTGATCCCGCTGCAAAAATGACCACTCTGCCTTTTTCAAGGTGTCTCACCGCTCTTCTTCTGATGAACGGTTCCGCAATCTCACGCATCTCGATGGCTGACTGCACTCTTGTCTCAATACCGAGGTCCTCCAGCGAATTCTGCAGCGCAAGGGCATTGATGCATGTCGCAAGCATTCCCATGTTGTCTGCAGTCACACGGTCCATACCACTGCCTTCTCTTCCTCTCCAGATGTTTCCGGCTCCAATGACAGCTCCAACTTCGACGCCCATATCAATCAGGTCTTTGATTTCTTCTGCGATTCTTTTTGCAACATTGAAATCAATACCATAACCAGATGTTCCAGCAAGAGATTCACCAGACAGTTTAAGCATGACTCTTTTGTATTTCGGTTCGTTCATATTAACCTCCGTATGTACTTTTATAGTACCATTCTAGCAATTATTTCAAAAAAAGAGAACACAAAGGTGTTCTCTTTTAAATTCTTTCGAATTCCAGTTTCGAATTTTACTTGTTTAGACCCATCTGAGCAGCAACTTCTGCAGCGAAATCCACTTCTTCTTTTTCGATTCCTTCACCCTTTTCGAATCTGGCGAACTTTACAAGTTCAATATTTCCAAGCTTCTTGGCTTCCTGATTAACAAATGCCTGAATTGAAAGATCCGGATTCTTGACGAACATCTGGTTTACAAGGCAAACTTCCTTGAAGAACTTGTTGATTCTTCCTTCAACCATCTTTTCAACGATCTTTTCTGGCTTACCTTCGTTCAGCGCCTGAACTCTGTAGATTTCCTTTTCTCTTTCAATTGTATCTGCATCCACGGAAGTGTTATCCAGGAACTGAGGATTCAGAGCAGCAACATGCATAGCCACGTCTCTGGCAACTGTTGCAACCTCATCATTCACGTTTTCGGACTTCACCTGTACAAGCACACCGATCTTACCACCCATATGAATATAGGAAGAAACAAGACCTTCTGGTGCTTCCATCTTTTCATATCTTCTCAGGTTCATGTTTTCTCCAAGCTTGGCGATCAGGTTTGTTACAGCATCCTGTACGGTAGCGCCTTCGTATGGAAGTACCTTCACATCATCAATGGAAGCCACATTGTTTTCAGCAACAATTTTTGCGATTCCATTTGCAAGGCTGATGAATTCAGCATTGGATGATACGAAGTCTGTTTCGCAGTTCAGTTCGATCATGGCAGCATTCTTCATGTCTTCGGTCACGAATGTCGCGATGACACCTTCAGATGCAACTCTTCCTGATTTCTTTGCAGCGGATGCCAACCCTCTTTCTCTCAGGATGTCAATCGCCTTCTCTATATCACCTTCAGCCTGAGTCAATGCCTTTTTACAGTCCATCATACCTGCGCCTGTCTTGTCTCTTAGTTCTTTTACAGCTTGTGCACTTATCACAATAAATTCCTCCTAAATATTATTCATAAAGTTATCCCATTCTATAAGAAAAGGTAAATGGAAAACCACCTACCTTTCTCTCTACTTACTCAGCTATTTCTTCGCCCTGTCTTGCTTCCAGGATAGCATCTCCGAGTCTTCCTGTGATCAGCTTTACAGCTCTGATTGCATCATCATTTCCAGGAATGATGTAATCAATTTCGTCTGGATCGCAGTTTGTATCCACGATGGCAACGATTGGAATATTCAGCGCCTTTGCTTCAGCAATTGCTATTCTTTCTTTTCTTGGATCTACTATGAATACCGCACCGATGTTGTTCACATCAAGGTTCTGGATTCCGCCAAGATTCTTTTCAAGCTTCTCAAGTTCATGCATCAGGGAAGCTACTTCCTTCTTAGGTAGAACATCAAATGTTCCATCTTCCTGCATGGTACGGATTTCTTCCATTCTGCCGATTCTCTTCTTGATTGTACCGAAGTTTGTAAGCATTCCGCCTAACCATCTGTTGTTGACAAAGTGCATGTTTGCTCTTGTTGCTTCCTCTTGGATTGCTTCCTGAGCCTGCTTCTTTGTTCCGACGAATAGTACGTCCTTACCTTCAGCTGATACCTGTCTGATGAAGTCATATGCCACATCAACAAGCTTCACAGTCTTCTGCAGATCTATGATATAGATTCCGTTTCTCTCTGTGAAAATGTATGGAGCCATCTTAGGGTTCCATCTTCTGGTCTGATGACCAAAGTGAACACCAGCTTCTAGAAGCTGTTTCATTGAAATTACTGCCATTTTTTTACCTCCTGGTTTTTAACCTTCCACCCATGTCAGCTCTCAGCGAAACCATTCAAGGCAACCTCACTGAAATCAATGGATGTGATTATTTTTATCCTAAAGTAGTATATCACAGTTACCTGAACATAGCAACAAAAACCAGTTGTAAAACTGGTTTTTGCAGAATCTGAATTTTATTCCTTCTTTACTTTTTGATTTCCAGTTTTTCCAGAAGCTTATCGTTCAGAATGGTAATTCTCGTACCCTTCATTCCTAAGGATCTGGATTTGATGACCCCGGCACTCTCCAGCTTTCTTAAGGCATTGACGATGACGGATCTGGTGATTCCAACCTTGTCTGCAATCCTTGATGCTACCAGAAGACCTTCATTTCCATCCAGTTCTCTGAAGATGTGATTCACTGCTTCCTTTTCGCTGTAGGAAAGTGTGTGGATAGCCAGATCCACCACATCGTTCTTTCTCTGATCCTCTTCACTTTCAAGCTGCTTGGATCGTAGGATCTCCAGCCCGATGATGGTCGCTGAATACTCAGCCAGAACAATATCCTCATCCGTATATTCCCCATCCAGTGATACAAGAATCAGTGTACCCAGTCTTTCGCGGTTACCGTTGATGGGTACAATGGTCGTGATCTTATTCTGATCTTCATATTCATTTTCTATATTCAGGACGAATCTTTCATCAGACTTCAGATTTGTGAGCGTTTCACCTATTCTCAGTAAGACCTCATTGTATTCATCATCGAATCTCATATCATCAAGAATATAAGCATATTCATCTTTCGGTGTGAACTGACGAATAAATCGGTGTCCGAGAATTTTCCCTCTTCTGCTGACTACATATACATCTGAATTGAGTTCTTCGCTTAGAATTTCACAGATATCATCAAATACAACTGGTTCAGTCCCAGATTTTTGAAGAATCTTGTTTAGTTTTCTTGTTTTATTAAGTAATGACATTGTTCATCCCCCTATTAATTGTTATATAGTAATATTGTGAATATTTCGAATTGTTGTTTATCCTTTCAAGATAATAGCATAAATTCTAGGATTATTCAATAATTTTGCACAATTCAATCAACTGAATGTACCTTTAAATTTTGACATTAATCTACATCATTACAATAAAAAGATGATATCTCATAAATATTTAATGAAACAAATGCTTTATCTGCACTTTTTCCCACTGATAATTCTCTGTTTTTCATCGTTCCATTCTATTTTACAGTATCCGTTCAAACAGATGCTCATGGTTCATCGAAAAACTCATCTTGATTCTTGCTTTGTCAATCAACATATTGCATTATATCTTCATTCATGCATGAAAGCAAATAAATATTTATATGGAACCATCAGTCAGAACTCAACTGGTTCAAAGAAAAAGTGCAGATTCACTAAAATGATCTGATTCAGGGATCATTTTATGCAAACCTGCACGTTCCTTTTTATTCTTCTTCTGTCGTTTTCTTTTCTATGATCTTATGACCGCAGTCTTCATTTGAACAGAGAAGATAGCTTCCATCTTTCTTGGAATATCTCCTGTACATAAGACTTCCGCACTCAGGGCAAGGGGTTTTGACGGGTTCATACCAGCTTACGTACTTGCATTCCGGATATCTCGAGCAGCCATAAAACTTCTTGCCTTTCCTGGACTTTCTCTGAATGACATCCCCTTCATGACATGTGGGACATTTCACATCCAGTTTTTCAACAATGGCCTTGGTGTTTTTGCATTCCGGATAACCGGAACAGGCCAGGAATTTACCGAACCTTCCATTTTTGATGACAAAATGACTTCCGCACTTTTCACAGATTTCGTCAGTAACCTCATCTTCTATGGTGATTTTGGAAACCTTGCTCTCTGCAATATCGATATCTTTCTTCAGCGGATTGTAGAAGCTTCCCACAACTTCCTTCCATGTTTCCTTTCCTTCTTCAATCAGATCCAGTCTGGATTCCATATCAGCGGTGAATTCCACATCGACGATATCCTTGAAGTATTCAGCCATGATGTCATTGACGATCTTCCCCAGGTCTGTAGGCATCAGACTCTTCTTTTCTCTTTCCACATATAAGCGGTTCAGCAGGGTGGAGATGGTAGGGGCATAGGTGGAAGGCCTTCCGATCCCCAGCTCTTCCAGCGTCTTGACAAAGCTGGCTTCCGTATATCTTGCCGGTGGCTGAGTGAAATGCTGATTCAGATGTATCTCTTTGCTCTTCAGCTTTTCATTCTCTTCCAGTTCGGGAATGGAAGTATTCTCCTCTTCATCCTCATTCTTGTAATCATATAGCTTCATGAATCCGTCAAAGGCAACGGAAGAACCACTCGCTCTGAATTTATAGTCTCCATTTAGCACTTCCAGACTGATGGTATTCAGTTTGCAGGACTCCATCTGGCTGGCTATGAACCTTTCCCAGATAAGTTTGTATAGCTTGTATTCTTCCGCCTTCACGCTGTCCTTGACCTTTTCAGGAGTCAGCTCGATTACTGTAGGTCTGATGGCTTCATGGGCATCCTGCGCATTTTTCTTCCCCTTATACACTCGAGGTGTCTTCGGATAGTATTCTTTACCGAAAGCGGATTCGATATAAGATTTTGCGGAAGCCTGCGCCTCATCAGAGATTCTGGTCGAATCTGTTCTCATATAGGTGATAAGCCCCACGGAACCATATCCCTTGATGTCCATACCTTCGTAGAGCTTCTGGGCGATGCTCATGGTTCTTCTGGTCTGGTAATTCATTCTTTTTGAAGCTTCCTGCTGAAGGGTCGATGTGATGAAAGGCGCTAGAGGATTTTTCGTCTTGGTGCCTTTCTTGATGCTGGAAACAATGAATTCACCTTGATCCAGTTCCTTTTTGATGTCCTCCGCTTCCTTTTCCGTTGAGATTTCAATTTTCCTGTTCTTGTGCTGCGTGAGTTTGGTTTTAATGGTCTTCTTCTGCTTCAGAAGATCCGCTTCAATGCTCCAGTATTCCTTGGTCTCGAAAGCTTCAATCTCCTTTTCCCTGTTGCAGATCAGATTCAGCGCAACAGATTGAACTCTTCCGGCACTTAACCCCCATTTTACATTTCTCCATAGAATAGGACTGATTTCATAACCCACCAGACGATCCACGATTCTTCTTGCTTGCTGTGCATCAAAGACCTTCAGATTGATGGGACGCGCATTCTTGATGGATTTTTTCACCGCATCCTTTGTGATTTCATTGAACTCGATTCTGATGTTTTCCTCCGGGTCCAGTTTCAGGATATGCGATAAATGATAACTGATCGCTTCTCCTTCTCTGTCGGGGTCAGTCGCGAGATAGACTTTATCCGCTTTCTTTGCAGCCTTCCGAAGTTTCGCCAGTAAATCTCCTTTCCCACGAATGGTGATGTACTTCGGTTCAAAATCATTCTCCACATTCACACCGAGCTGACTTTTAGGTAAATCCCTGATATGTCCCATGGATGCTTCCACGGTGTACCCTGAACCAAGATATTTTTTTATGGTTTTCGCTTTAGCCGGCGACTCGACGATTACTAATTTCTGACTCATAAATTCTCCCTTTTTACAGTTTCATCTCTCTAGAGATGCTGTTGCTATTTTCTTGAAATAGTCGAATTATAGATATGAAATAATATCTGATAACACACAAACTATTTACCGTTCTGGTAAATCTCTGAATTAATTCCATATTCTATACTAAGGATTTTAAAATGTCAAAATATTATTTATCTGTAAAAAGGGCAGATGATGCAGATTCCAGGACAACATCATCCTTTTCGAACGCTCGAAAGCTATGACTTGCAGTGCATACGGTGCATCAGACTCTGTCATGGGAAATGCCGATTCAGCGCTTTTCCCAGCGCTTCCTTCCAGTACGGTTCTTTGATTCGGCTCAGGGAGAAAATCTTCTCCAGCTCATCCATGGTTGGATTGAAATCCATAAGATTCAGATCTCTGATACGCCATAGAAGTACGTCTGGATTCTTCATGAGCAGGTCTCCAAGAATATTTTCCTTACTTATTATAATATGCCCTCCCATCTCAATGAGAAGATTGGTACCGGAACCACCTTCGAAATACATCTCATGAGGGATCGCATGGACAGGTCTGTTGAGCTCTTCTCCATAGGAAGCCGTGTGCAGAGACCCGCTCTTCTTCGCCGCTTCCGTCACGATGATTTCATCAGACAGTGCCGCAATGATGCGGTTTCTCATGGGAAACGTCCATTTTTTCGGAGAAAACCCTCTGGGATACTCCGAAAGAAGGAGCCCTTCCTGTCTGATCCTGGAGAACATATCTTTATTCTCGCCAGGATAGCTTATATCCAGACCGCAGCCGAGAACGCAGACGGTTTTACCGTCTTCATCAAGCACCGTCTTATGCGCAGCTGTATCAATGCCTCTTGCTCCACCGCTGATGATCACAAATCCTGTCCTTGCAAAAGATCTCGCCAGATCCATGGTGACTCTGCGTCCGTACCCGCTGCAGTTTCTGGCACCGACGATGCCGATGGAGGGTCTTCTGAGAAGCTTCAGGTCTCCTTCATAATATAGCGCAAGGGGAGGCCACTCCATATCATAAAGCTTTTCCGGGTAGTCTTCATCCCCTATAAGGGTATATCGTCTGTTCTCATCTGCCATCTTCGCAATAATCCTCTTTTCTTTAGCATCATAGCTTCTGCGGTTCATCATCATGGACCGGTGACATATTTTATATTCGCAGGCATGAAACGCCGCCATAAGTCTGATTTCACGATTGATACTTTCATACATTATCTTATTGCACATAAAAACCTCCAGTGCCATGCGCTATTTCTCATAGCAACATTATTCACCGGAGGCCGATTATTAATCAGGTATCATTTCAAGAACCGACTCTATTCTTCCGTCACAAAGTTCCTGATAAAACTCATTCTATGGACTGGCGTGGCACCTTTTCTTTTCAGGGCTTCGATATGATCCGGACTTGCATAGCCCGCATTATGGTCAAATCCGTAATCCGGATAATAAGCAGAAAGCCTTTCCATCAGTCTATCCCTGTGCACCTTGGCGATGATGGAAGCGCAGGCGATAGAAGCGCTTAAGGTATCCCCTTTGACGAGAGAAATATTGGCGCCTGCATAGTCTTTCACCTTGTATCCATCCGAAAGAACCAGTTCCGGAATGATGGAAAGACTTCGGATCGAACCTCTGAAAACCTCATGATTGCAGTAAGAAATCCCGAGGCGGTCTATGTCGAGATTACTCATCTCATAAATCCCATAAGCCAGAGCTTTCTCTCTGATGAGCACATCCAGTTCTTCTCTCCTCTTCTTCGACAACTTCTTGGAATCATTGATGCCTAGAATGAGATTCTCCAGCGCAGAGTCCGGCTTCAATATGACCGCCGCAGCAACGATGGGCCCTGCCAGAGGCCCTCTTCCGACCTCATCCACCCCGCACACCACTTTTTCATAGGAGAGATCGTGATCATAGAGTGCCTTGACCCTCTGTATTTCCGCCTCTTTCTTCAGGTATTCGCATTCCAGATACTCCGCCAGCGCCTGAACACTTTTTCTCTTATCCATGCGCAGGATTTCAAGGCAGTTTTCCTTATCCGTAAAAATCTCTTCTCTGTTCTCTTTCACATAGGCTCTGATTTCAGGGACACTCCCTGTCAGGATCTTTTCAATCATCGGAAACCTCCGGCCACTCCAGAGAGATTTTTCCAAGCTTTGCGCTTCTGAACTCATCCAGAATCATCACAGCCACACGCATATAGTCGATTTCTCCACCTTTTATTATGCAGCCTCTTTTTCTTGCGATGTTATCCATGTTCTCCAGCGGATCCTCCGAAAATTCTTCCAGAGCGTATCTTTCGATGAGCCGCTCCTTGTAGTGGTGTGACAGTCTTTCAATGAGCCTTAAGGCCAGCGTTTCCGTGTCCATGATTTCGTCTTTGATTGCACCGGTGAAAGCCAGATTAAGAGAAGTCTCCTCTTCAAACTTCGGCCAGAGAATCCCTGGAGTATCCAGAAGCTCTATGCCTTCCTTTGTCTTGATCCACTGCTTGTTCTTTGTGACGCCAGGTCTGTTCCCTACTTTTGCGATGGCATTTTTCGCCATGCGGTTGATGAAGGAGCTCTTTCCTACGTTGGGAATACCCACCACCATGGCGCGAATGGTATAGTTGACAATGCCTCTTTCCTTGTTCCTTGCAATCTTATCCTTCAGCAGTTCATTGAGCGTAGGCTTGATGGCATTGAGTCCTTTTCCTGTGAGTGCATTCACTTCCAGCACCAGCGTATTCTCATTTTCCAGGCTTTTCTTCCAGCGCCTTGTGACCTGGTCTTCGGCCATATCCGCTTTATTGAGCAGAATGATTCTCGGTTTGTCTCCAACGATTTTATCAATCTCAGGATTCTGAGAAGAAGCAACAATTCTTGCATCTCGTATCTCTATGACCGCATCCACCAGTTTCAGGTTCGCAGTAATTTCTCTTCTGGTTTTGACCATATGGCCAGGAAACCAGTTTATCTTTTTCATATCCATCTCGTACACTTCCTTCCTGTTGTAACATCTATCTGTACTCATTTATCAGCTGCTTTGTCTGGTCTGTCTCTCTACTTGGGGACAGTTTTTCTTCCCTATCATTATACAGTCAAGTGCACAAATTGCCTAGAAACAGGACTGTTTTTTCAGCTTATAAAACAAAAAAGAGACCGAAGCCTCTTTTTCATCATCTTATCTAGCGTTCTTAACCTTAGCAGCCTTACCGACTCTGTCTCTAAGATAGAACAGCTTAGCTCTTCTTACTCTACCTCTTCTGACAACTTCAAGCTTGTCTACGGATGGTGAATTTACTGGGAAAGTTCTTTCTACGCCAACACCATATGCAAGTCTTCTTACTGTGAAGTTTTCTCTGACTCCACCGTTCTGAATCTTGATTACCGCGCCTTCGAATACCTGGATTCTTTCCTTTTCGCCTTCTTTGATTCTAACGTGTACCTTAACGGTATCTCCCACGTTAAATTCTGGTAATGCAGATTCTCTGATCTGCTCAGCTTCAATAGCTCTGATTAATTCGTTCATAGTGCATTCCCTCCTATAGATAAATTGACGTTCATACAGAATCTTACATTCCCAGTGGAACGCCCGTACTAGCACAAACTATATTTTAGCACAACAAATGCTCCAAGCACAAGTGGAATCTGCTACTTTTCTTCCATTCCAGAAAACTTTTTCAGTATTTTCATATCATCTTTAGACAGGACATGCTTTGCATAGAGATCCGGTCTTCTCTCTCTGGTGGTTGTCAGCATCATGTATCTTCGCCACTGCCGGATGTTCTCGTGATGTCCGGACAGAAGAATCTCAGGCACCTTCTGATTGTCATATTCCTCAGGCCTAGTGTACTGGGGATATTCAAGCAGATTTTCAGAGAAACTCTCTTCCACGGAACTCTCATCTGTCCCTAGGACGCCTTCTCTTAATCTCAAGATACTGTCTATGATAGGGATTGCCGCCATTTCACCCCCGGTGAGAATGAAATCCCCAAGGGAGACTTCCATATCGATGTCTGCATAGATTCTTTCATCGATCCCCTCATAATGACCGCAGAGAAAGATCAGACCATCTTTCTTCGAAAGCTCTTCCGCCATTTTCTGATTGAAGGTTTTCCCTTTTGGCCCAAGAAAAATCACTGCGCCTTCATTCACTTTCCTGATTTCCCGTATGGCATCTCTAATGGGCTGAACGGTCATTACAAGGCCGCTTCCTCCACCATAGGGATAATCATCCACCTTCTTATGCTTGTCCTTGGAGAAGTCCCGTATATTTGTTGTATGGATGCTGTAGAGGCCCTTCTCCTTCCCTCTTCCGATGATGCTCTCATTAAACAGACTGAACATATCAGGAAACAGCGTCAGTATATCAATCCTCATCCATCCACTCCCTGACAGGTTTGATGATGATTCTTTCTTCCTCGATGTTCACTTCAATCACCACATCTCTGATGGCGGGAATAAGAAGTTCTTTGGGCTTTCTGATCCAGTATACGTCGTTGGCACCGGTCTGAATCACATCATCCACCGGTCCCAGTTCTTTTCCTTCGCTGTCAAAAACGATGCAGTCCTTGAGATCTTCAATGAAATAGGCATCCTCTTCCAGTTTCACCGCTTCCTCCCTCGGTACCTCAATGGTCTTTCTTCGATATCTTTCAGCATCATCAATGCTTTCACAGCCTTCAAACTTCATGATTGCGCGATCGCTTCCAACCGTCACATACAGCACTTTCACTTCTTTTCCTTCAATGAAGACTCTTTTAAGCTTCTTGAACCTGTTGATATCGTCCGTCAAAGGAAAAACCTTGACCTCCCCTTTTAAGCCGTGGGGTTTGGTAATTTCACCAATGGTTAGAAATTTTTTCATATCTACCTCTTCTTCATTCTCTGCCATTTCGTTCAAATAGTCTAAAAGCCCACTTATTTCTAAGCAGGCTAAGAAAAATAGTTTATTCTACTATTTCCACATGTACTTTCTTGTTTTCCTTCATGGAAGCAGCTTTTACCACAGTTCTGATCGCCTTGGCAATCTTTCCCTGCTTACCGATGACCTTGCCCATGTCTTCAGCGTTCACTCTGAGTTCAAGGGTAAGGGAACCATCGTTGTCCACTTCTGTAACGGAAACTTCTTCGGGGTGATCTACCAATTCCTTAGCGATGAACTCAACTAATTCTTTCATATCATTCCCTCCGATTACTTCTTGATTCCAGCCTTGTCAAATAGTTTTGCAACAACCTCTGTAGGCTGTGCTCCCTTGTTTAACCATTCTGTTGCCTTTTCAGCATCAATCTTGACTTCCTTTGGTACGCTTACTGGATTGTAGAAACCAATCTCCTCGATAAACTTACCATCTCTAGGACTCTTTGAATCTGCAACAACTAATCTGTAGAACGGTGCCTTCTTGGAACCCATTCTTCTTAATCTGATCTTTACTGCCATTTATCTTTCACCTCCTGGTTATTTTGTGTTAAAAGGGCATTTTACCGAACAGTCCCTTTTTGGAACCCTTCTGCATATTTCCCATCTGTTTCATCATTTTCTTCATATTGTCAAAACCCTTGATGACTTTGTTGACATCTTGTATGGTTACGCCTGAACCCTTCGCGATTCTCTTTTTTCGAGACGCATTTTCAAGAAGTTTCGGGTTTCTTCTTTCCTTGGCGGTCATGGAATGGATGATGCTTTTCGTCTTCATCATTTCCTTTTCGCTGTCGTCCAGATTCAGTCCCTTCATTTCCTTACTGTTCATTCCAGGCATCATTTCCATGATTTTGTTTAGGGGTCCAAGTTTCTGCATCTGCTCAAAGGCTTTCAGGTAATCTTCATAGTTGAATTCCTTACTCATCATTTTTGAGCCCAGTTCCCTGGCCTCTTTCTCATCGATGGCTGATTCTGCCTGCTCAATCAGAGATAGCACATCACCCATGCCTAGAATTCGGCTGGCCATTCGTTCCGGATGGAACACTTCCAAATCGCTCATTTTCTCGCCTACACCGGAGAACTTGATCGGCTTTCCAGTCACTTCCCTGATGGAAAGCGCTGCACCGCCTCTGGTGTCACCGTCGAGTTTCGTCAGTATCACACCGGTCAGATCCAGAGAATTATTGAAACTCTCGGACACATTGACCGCATCCTGACCTGTCATGGCATCAACCACGAGTAGAGTTTCCATAGGTCTTATGGAGGACTTGATGCTCTTCAGTTCATTCATGAGTTCCTCGTCGATGTGAAGTCTACCTGCGGTATCCACGATCACCACATCGCAGCCTTCTTTTCGGGCATACTCCATGGACGCTTTGGCAATGTCCACAGGGCTTACTTTATCGCCCATGGCAAATACCGGGATGTCGATCTGTTTGCCTACAATCTGCAGCTGTTTGATGGCTGCAGGCCTGTAAATATCTGCTGCAACAAGAAGCGGCTTTCTGTTTCTCTTGCGAAGATGCAAGGCAAGCTTTCCAGCCATGGTCGTTTTACCCGCACCCTGAAGCCCCACAAGCATGAATGCTGTGATAGAGGAATCAAAGCTTAACTTTGCTTCACTACCACCCATCAGTGCAGTCAGTTCTTCATTGACGATCTTCACAACCTGCTGTCCTGGTGTAAGGCTTTCAAGGACCTCACTGCCAGTAGCCTTTTCGCTGACTTTCTTCACAAAGTTCTTGACGACTTTGAAATTCACGTCAGCTTCCAGAAGGGCTAGCCGTACTTCTCTCATGGCTTCTTTTATGTCATTTTCTGTCAGCTTTCCTTTTCCACGAAGCTTTTTGAATGCTTCCTGGAGTCTTTCCGCTAAACTGTCGAAGGCCATGTAATCCCTCCTTATAACTCCTTCAGGAGTTTTTCGATTTCACTACAGTAACAATTTTTCTCTAATAAAAGTGTTCTAATACGCTCTTTGATTTCTTCTTCCTTGATGGAAGACTTAAGAAGACTAAGCTTATCTTCGTAATCATTGAGGGTCTTATAACATCTTCTGATCAGGTCATGAATTGCTTGTCTGCTGGTATTCTGATTCTCGGCGATTTCTGATAAAGAGTAATCCATATTATAGTATTGATCTAAAATATTTCTCTGTTTATCTGTCAAAAGCTTCCCATAAAAATCCATCAACAAGGATATTTCAATTCTGTCTTCCATAACCTCACCTACCACATGGATTAGTTTACCTAAAAAGAATAACGCTGTCAAGTACTTTTACCTGACAGCGTTAAAAAGTTTTCTTCGCCTGGAATGAAGTCTTCCGATCAGATGAGCGCTTCCGCAAAAGCCTTGGCATCAAAGTCCTGCAAGTCATCAATGCCTTCACCGACACCAATGTAGACAACCGGTATCTTCAGACTCTCCTTGATGGAAAGCACCACACCACCCTTTGCAGTGCCATCCAGCTTCGTCAGAACAATTCCGTCGAGCTGCGCCACCTTCTGGAATTCCTTGGCCTGAATCACCGCATTCTGTCCACTGGTTCCGTCTAGCACCAGCAGGGAATAGATGTTGGCATCCCCATATTCCCGGTCGATGACTCTTCTGATCTTCTCCAGCTCATTCATGAGATTCTTCTTGTTATGAAGTCTTCCCGCTGTATCCACGAGCAGGACATCTCCGTTTCTCGCCTTGAAAGCCTGCAGAGCATCAAAGACTACTGCAGCAGGATCAGAACCTTCCTGATGCCTGACGATATCCACTTCTGCCCGTTTAGCCCAGACTTCCAGCTGATCGATGGCTGCGGCTCTGAATGTATCGGCCGCTGCCATGATTACTTTCTTGCCTTCTTTTTTATATTTATGAGACAGTTTTCCGATGGATGTGGTCTTGCCCACTCCATTGACGCCTATGACCAGAATGATGGTGGGTTTCTCCACCTTGAACTTCTTCTCCTCATCCTCCATGAACTCGGAAATCACTTCTTTCAGTGCGCCGGATACCTTATCCACTTCCGTGATCTTCTGTAGCCGGATCTTCTGTCTGAGTTTCTCAATAAGAATCATGGATGTCTCATAACCCACATCCGATGTGATGAGCACTTCTTCCAGCTCCTCGAAAAGATCTTCATCAATGGTCATGGCAAGCCCCAGCACCTCATTCATCTTGCCTGTGATATTGTCTCTGGTCTTGCTTAATCCGCTTTTCAGTTTTTCAAAAAAATTAGCCATTTTCACTCCTTGCCACGGAAAGATCCATGGAAACTATTTTGGAAATGCCCTTTTCTTCCATGGTCACTCCATAGAGCGCATTTGCCGCTTCCATTGTACCTTTTCTGTGTGTAATCAGTATGAATTGTGTGTCTCTTGCAAATTCCATAAGGAACTCTGCAAACCTGTATACATTCGCATCATCCAATGCCGCTTCGATCTCATCCAGGATGCAGAACGGAGTCGGCTTCATTCTCAGGATCGCGAAGGTCAGTGCGATGGCTGAAAGGACCTTTTCTCCACCGCTCATGAGCGTAATGTTCTGAAGTTTCTTACCTGGCGGCTGTACACTGATTTCAATGGGCGCTTCCAGAATATCTCCTTCCCCAAGAATCAGCTTTGCATTACCACCCTGGAACAGACGCCTGAAAGTATCGTTGAAATTCTCGTTCATCACCTTGAAGTTCTCGGTAAAGAGCGTTCTCATCCGAAGGGTCATATCCATGATCAGTTCTCTCAGTTCCAGCTTCGCTTTTTCCAGATCATCCCTTTGTGTACTCAAGAATGCGCTGTGTTCCGATACTTCTCTGAATTCTTCTATGGCCGCCACATTGACATTGCCCAGCGATGATATCTGTCTTCGCAGTTCATTGAGTCTTTTTCTGAAGGCATCCTTGTCTGGAATCGGAATCCGCTCTTCTTTGGCTTCAGCAAGGGTCAGATTCAGTTCATCATTGATCTTGTTCAGAAGACCGGTCTTCTCCTTGTCAAGTTTCTCAATGGCATCCTTCACTTTGTAAAGTTCCTTATCCAGAACATAGAACTCTTCATCCAGTGTTCTGACAAATCCCTGCAGCTCCTTAAACGTGGCTTTGTCCTTCACTTCTTCCATGGAAATCTCATCGAGCTTCTTTTCCATCAGAGAAAGTTCATTCTGCAGCGCCTCAGCTTCTTCCTTCATGGTTTCAATCTTCTTCTCTGACTGGACCACTTCCAGCGTTGTGGCCTCCTTCTCTTCGTGCAGCTCCTTAAGCGACTGTCTCAGCGCCGAAATGTCCTCTGCAATCCTTGCAAGCTCTTTATTCCTTGCATCATGGGCTTCCAGAAGTCTGCCCTCTTTTACCGATTCCTCCATGATAAAGGCAGTGAGTTCATCAAATTCCTGGTACTCTCTTGTTCTCTTGTCCCTGATTTCCTTCAGATAATCCCTGTTCTTTTCTTTCTGGGATACCAGCTCCTGAATCTTATCATCCAGATGCGATATCATCTGTTCAAGAGACTCCAGCTCCATTTTCCTGGAGGAAAGATCCTTTTCCGCATCAGTGATGATGTTCTCAAGCCTTGTCATATCTTTCTGGAACCCTTCCCGCCTTTCTGACAGTTTTGCCAGTTCCATCCGGTAATTGTTGATGGCATAGGAACACTCTCTTTCCTCTCTGGTTTTCTCCTGAAGAGCCTTCTCGATTTCAGCCCTCTTTGAGACCTCCTGCACGCGACTTTCTCGAAGCTCTGCGTAACTTTTTGTTAAATCGTCCAGATCCTTCTTTCTCGAGAAAATACCGGAAGATTTCTTGTACAGGCTTCCTCCGGTCAGAGATCCCCCCGCATTGATGATGTCTCCTTCCAGCGTCACAATCCTCATGGTGTAGCCCATTTCCTTGGCTGCAAGGAGCGCATCATCCATAGTGGATGCCACAAAGACTCTGCCCAGAAGGTTCGCAGCGATGCCTTCATACTTTTTCTCGAAATGGACGAGGTCGAACAGATTGCCGAGGAGCTTCCCTTTTTTCAGGGCAGGATCCTTGGCCTTGTACCCTTTGATGACATTCAGCGGATAGAACGTAGCCCGACCATAGGACTTCGCTCTCAGGATGCCTATGAGCTCCTTGGCGTCATTGTCTGTTGGGGTGATGATGTTGTTCACCTGTGAACCCAGTGCCACCTCCAGCGCCTGCTCGAAACCCTCATTGGGTTTGATCACTTCACCCACAAGATTGACTTTACTGCTCAGTTTATGGGATGCACTTTTGAGATGGGTCATAAGCGATTTGACGGATCTTGTATATCCCTCATAGTGCTCTTCCAGATTCTTCAGAAGCTTCAGCTGGGATTCCTGGCCTCTTAATTCATAATCCATGTTCTTGATTTTTGCATCAAGTCCGTTGAGTTCGCTCAGCACTTCCCCCGCACTGTTCTTTCTCGTCAGGAGCAGCTGTTCTTCTTCCTCGATCTTTTCCCTCAGCGCCTCGATCTCTCTGTCCGTATCCTTCTTTGCCATCTCATTCATGGAGGAGGAGGCTTTGTAGCTGCTGATCATGGAAATGATATTTTCAACTTTCCCTTTCAGAGTGTCACGATCACTGTAGCTGGCTTTGGCCTTATCCTGAATGCTTCTGATTTTCTGGTCCGTATCCTCATCTTCATCACGAAGACCTTTCTGTGCATTCTCGCTGAGTTTCAGGCTTTCAGAAAGCTGAGACCTTCTCGCTCTTTTCTGATCCAGGTATTTTTTCACTTCACTGATTTCCGATTGTCCTTTTTCGATTTCTCGGGACCGCTGAACCTGATTCTCCTCTTCTTCCGCAAGTCTTGCCATAGTGGCTTCAATGGATTTTTCATTCTTCGCCAGGGTCTTCCTGCGATCTTCGATGAGCTGATAAAGCATTTTGATTTCACCGGAAATCGATTCGCTCCGTTCTCTCTTCTGATAGAATGCTTCCTTCAGTTCGGTTTCTCCTGCCTTTTTCTCTTCCATGGCAAGCTCCAGCTGATCTCTGGATGTGGTCGCTTCAGACCTTCTGCTTTCGATCTCACTATAGTTTCTGGAGACACGCGCAAGTTTTTCATCCAGCGATGTCTTTTCAGCATCAAATTCTTCCAGATCCGATAGAATGAGCGAAATGAGAATCTCTCTCTGCTCCTTGCTGAGCACAAGAAACTTCTCCGCTTTCTCCTTTTCCTTCTGAAGGGGTCCTATTCTCTCCTCGTAGGTATTGAGAATGTCATTGACACGCAGAAGATTCTGCTCTGTATTGACCATTTTCTTTTCTGACTCTTCTTTTCTCGATTTATATTTTACAATCCCTGCCGCCTCTTCCAGAAGCGCGCGTCGATCGTCCATCTTCCCGCTTAGGATGGCTTCGATTTTCCCCTGCCCGATGAGGGAATACCCCTCTTTACCGATACCTGTATCCATGAAAAGCTCATGAATATCTTTCAGCCTGCAGGTCGTGTTGTTGATGAGATACTCACTTTCTCCTGACCGGAAAAGCTTTCTCGTGACGCTGACCTCCGAATAGGGTACAGGCAGTTTCTTCTCGCTGTTGTCCAACAGCAGCGTCACTTCAGCAAATCCCAGGGGTTTTCTGAAGTCTGTTCCTGCAAAGATGACATCCTCCATTTTCCCTCCACGAAGAGATTTCACCTTCTGCTCCCCAAGCACCCATCTGACCGCGTCGGATATGTTGGACTTGCCGGATCCGTTGGGACCCACCACCGCTGTGATTCCGTTGTTGAAATCCAGGAGCGTTCTGTCAGCAAAGGATTTGAATCCTCTTATTTCAATGGATTTAAGATACATTACAAAACACCCCTTTCTTGATATGGTCTGATTTCAATGATGTTCTTACATTTCTCGGCTACAACCTTCACATGCACTTTCTTTTCTTCAAGAAGCGGTCTGAAATATCTTTTTCCACCTGCATAAAGTCTGGAGAGGTCTTTTTCTCCGATGACCACTTCCATTTCTTCATACATCGATTCCTGAATGCGCTTTGCTAGAAGATAGGATTCCGCCAGCTCTCGAATGGACGGATGGAAAGGCCCGGCTATGACGTCCGCATTTTCATTGATTTCCTCTGTGGGCTGCAGTCCTATTCGGATGACCCGGATGTCGTTCTTTTCATATTCCTGCATCATCAGCGCTGCGATCTCAACGGCTTCGTCCAGTCCATAGGGCTGGTAGTCTCCACGCAGAAATGCTTCTTCCATTTCTGTGTCTTTTATGACCAGCGCCGGATAGATCCGGACAAGATCCGGTTTCATGGCGATGCTTTCCTGAAGAGAAAGAAAGTCCTTTTCTCTGGTGTCTCCTGGAAGACCGATCATGAGCTGATGGCCTAAGGTCATCCCGAACTCCCTGATGAGTCTCGAAGCCTGATATACAGCCTTTTTATCATACCCTCTTCTGGATCGTTTCAGCACATCCTCATCCATGGACTGCACACCCAGCTCCACAATGTCCACGCCGTAGCTTTTCAGGTGATCCATGATGGGCAGAGTGATGTAGTCCGGACGGGTGGAGAGCCTGATGAAGTCTATACATCCATCTGATTTCGCTTTCTTCGCTGCAGCAAGCAGCTCCTTCTGCTTCTTCAGACTGATGGCTGTAAAGGTGCCTCCGAAAAAAGAAACCTCGACAGTCGATTGACTTCTGTCTATGGTTTCAAGATAACGCTCTATGGTTTCTCGCACAGATTCACCGGTTATTTGATCATACTCCGCCCGAAGCTGTCCCGTGATCTTTGCCTGGTTACAGAACACACAGTCATGAGGACATCCCACATGGGGTATGAATATGGGGATGATCCGATGCTTATTCATGGGTATCCTCAGCTTTCACATATTTCCCCAGAGCATCTTTCGCGGCCAGCTGTTCTGATTCCTTCTTGGAAAACCCTTCACCTTTTCCCATGGTGATGCTGTCTATGACGACTTTGGAATAGAATTTTCTTCTATGAGGCGGTCCTTCGTATCGAATCAGTTCATAGCGGATATCGATTTCTCCGTTCTCCTGAAGAATCTCCTGAAGACTGGTCTTATAATCCAGAACGATCTCATTTCTGTCTGCCATGTCAATAATCTCCATGAAACTCTTCACGACAAACTTCTTTGCAGTTTCCATACCCTGATCCAGGTATACCGCCGCAATGACCGCTTCCACGCCATCTGCCAGGAGTGCCGCTCTTTCACGTCCCCCTGTAAGCTCTTCCCCTTTGCTCATCCTTATGTAGCTGCCAAGATTCCAGTCCATAGCCACCTGATGAAGAGAAGCTTCGCAGACGATCAGCGCACGCAGCTTCGTGAGTTCCCCCTCGGTCTTCTGGGGAAAATTCCTGTAGATGTATTCCGTGATGGCCAGCTGAAGCACTGCATCCCCGAGAAACTCCAGTTTTTCATTGTACTCCATATTCTTATGCTGATTCGCATAAGAAGAGTGTGTCAATGCCGTCTGTAGAAGTGCAGGATCACTAAACGGCTGTTCTATGATTTGTTCAAATTCCATGTTAAACTCCTTTTCTAGAAGTTCATTCGTCAAGCTACCTTTTAGCCTCACGAATAAACTTATAATCCCTTTTATTATACAAAAAAAACAAAGTCCCGTATATAGGCTGAGCCTTTCATACGGGACATGACTTTTATTCCTCGCCGATAGCAGCTGTCAGATAGTTTACAACATCTCCGACACTCTTTGCCTGTTCAGCTTCATCATCGGAAATCTCAATGTCAAACTCCTCTTCAAGAGCCATGACGATTTCAACGATGTCTAGGGAATCCGCTCCCAGATCCTCAAAAGTGGAATCCATTGTCACTTCGTTTTCATCAACACTTAGTTTATCTACGATAATTGCTTTTAACTTTTCGAATATCATCTTCAATCACCTCCATCATTTGTATAATATTAGAAATGGCACGCAGATGCAACAGTAAAATATCTTATTTCAGATTTTCCTTGAAGTGTTCAAGGTATTTTCTGTCATAAAAACTTTTTGCCTGCCTCACCGCATTCTTGAATGCCCTTGCATCTGAGGTTCCGTGGGCTTTGACCACGATGCCATCCACACCCAGTAGCACCGCACCGCCTTCTTCCTTGTAGTCATTCTTCAGCATGAACTCCTTCAGACTGGGTTTCACAAGCAGTCCGCCGATCTTCCCTTTTGTCGTGCTCATCATGGCTTCCTTGATCATGGACATCAGGTTCTTCACGACACCTTCGTACATTTTCAGCACCACATTGCCTGTGAATCCGTCACAGACCAGAATTTCCACATCTCCACTGGTGATGTCTCTAGGCTCCACATTCCCGATGAAGTTGATGCTTTCTTCCTCTTTCAGCAGGCCATAGGCCGCTTTTGTGAGTTCATTTCCTTTTTCCTCTTCAGCACCGATATTGATGAGGCCCACCTTCGGATTGCTGGTGTCTTTCAGTGCTTTGAAATAGACTGTTCCCATCTTCGCGAATTCAACCAGATTCTGGGGCTTCACATCCGCATTGGCTCCCAGATCGATGACCATGAAATGGCCGTTTTTCCCGGGCATCAGGGCACCCAGTGCCGCTCTGTCGACGCCCTTGATTCTTCCGACGACCAGAAGACCGCCTGCCAGAATCGCTCCTGTGGACCCGGCGGAAACCACCGCATCGGCTTTCCCTTCTTTCACAAGATCCATCGCTTTGCGAAGGGACGAATCCTTCTTTCTTCGGATGGCCATGACCGGGGATTCATTGAGCGTTATCACTTCTCTTGCATCCAGAACATCGATCCTGCTTTTATCGTAATCATACTGATCAAGCTCTTCCTGTATCTTTTCCATGGGGCCTGTGATCGTCACATGAACACCATACTCCTTCACTGCAAGCACAGCACCATGAACAGCTTCTTTCGGGGCGAAGTCTCCCCCCATTCCGTCTAAGGCGATTCTCAAAACTAATTCCTCCTATGTTTCAGGCATGCAGCCTGGAACAGTTATTACTATCATCCAATGTATTTATCATACTATTATAATGCATCTGATGAATCATAACCTATTTCTCTTAAGAAAAATTTAAAGATTCATTTTCAGGAAACACTTTCTGAAAGCAAAAACCCGTTTTCTCTATGCATAGAGAAAACGGGTAAAAAAAGGAAAGTCCTAGACTCCCCTATTCAACCTCAGTTGTTACAACTTCCTTACCGTTATAATATCCGCAGTGCTTGCACACTCTGTGACCAAGCTTCATTTCATGACACTGTGGACATTCAACAATTCCAGGTGCTCCTACTTTGAATGTTGATGCTCTTCTTCTGTCTCTTCTACCTTTAGAAGATTTTCTAGCTGGATTTGCCATTATTACACCTCCTTAAACATGTCCTTGAGGGCTGATAACCTGGGATCCACCTCGTCACTTCTACAGCTGCACTGCTCATGATTGAGGTTGGCTCCGCAGGTCTGACATAAACCTTTGCAGTCTTCTTTGCAAAGAATTCTGATAGGCAATGCCAAATAGATGTTATTGAGAACAACATCCCTTAAATCGAGAATATTTCCTTCCTCTAAAGTGATGATATTCCCGTCTTCCTGTTCATTTTTAGAAACCTTTTCGTCCACGTTCAGTTCCAGGTCCTGTTCAAATTGTTCAAGACATCTGGAACAAGTATGCAGCATCCTGGTGTCTACAGATAGCTTAACATCTGCAATCCCCTGGCTTACCACTACTTTTCCCTTTACTTGGATCGGTTTCAGAATTTTAATGGTCTCGTTGTTATAAACAAGATTCTCTTTGTGGTAGGTAAAATCAATATCCTTGGTTATGGATTTTACATTTGAATCCTGTAGTGCTATTTCCATCTTTATTCTCCTGTTCACCTGCAAAAGCAGATGCTGCTTCCGTCGAGTTATACTTCTCAAGCAAACACATATAATTATATAAAGTCAATTTTCAAAAGTCAAGGTTTTTCTATCCTTCCTTCCATTCACTTCTTCATCATATGGTTCATTCAGTATACACCGGTTATTTTCTTATGTAAATAGCGCCGTCCCGTGTTCTGTCCAGAAAACCGTATTCAATGAGATATCTTCTGAGAAGCACATGATCTTCATAGATTCTCAGAAGAACCCTGTTCACTTCCTTTTCGGAATACTGTCTGCCCTCCTTGAACTGCTGGGCGATTTTTCTGAGCACAACGATCTTTTTCTTTTCCCTGGCCGGAAAACTCTTCAAAGCCCCTTCTTCTGTCATATAGGTCTTTATGACTTTGTCTTCCTCCTCCTTGGTGATCTGATAACGATCATCCAGCATGGTGGCCCCCTTGTGAGGCGCAATGTGCTCTTCCCCTCTGATTTCAAGATGCTCCATAAGCTTGATGAAGAGCTTTGCCTGCTTTTCCTTTTCCCTGAGTCTGAAACGATGATTTCTTACCGTACTTGAAGAGATCCTCAATGCGTCCGCAATTTCCTGATCTTTCATCCCCTGATGCAGCATAGGAATCAGGGTTGCCTGCACTTCGGTCAGTCCCGTTGCACTTCTTGGCAGTTTCAGTATTTCCTCCACCATGTTGTGGGTGAGCAGATGCTTCTTCAGCATCCCCTTCCCAGAATAAAGCTTTTCTTCATAGGGATAGATACGCTCTTTCTCAAAGCTCTCACCGCAGTAGGCACACCGAAAGGCCTCTTCTTCCTCAAAGTATTCCACAAGAAAATCCAGATGGTTCAATTCCTTTTTCATCCTACACCTCTCAAACATTTATTGTCATCGTTTGCTTATATATATGTATATTAATCTTTTGTTTGATACTTTTCAAGTGAATATATTGAAAAAGTCTTCCCTCTTGTCTTCTGAAAACAAAAAGTCTGCTGCAGACCCTATTTAGATCCGCAGCAGACTTTATTCATTTTACTATTTTACCAGTGACAGGGTATCTCTGGCAATCATCAGTTCTTCATTGGTTGGGATCACGATGACCTTCACCTTTGAATCATCAGTGGAAACAATTCTCTCTTTTCCTCTGACTTTGTTCTTTTCTCTGTCCAGCTCAATGCCGAACCATTCCATGTCGGATATGATCTCTTCTCTGGTCTCCACCGCATTCTCGCCAAGTCCAGCTGTAAAGATCACAGCATCCACACCATTCATGGCAGCCATGAAGTAGCCAATGTACTTCTTGACTCTGTAATGGAATACATCAAGAGCGAGTTTGGCTCTTTCATTGCCTTCTGCGGCTGCGTCTTCAATGTCTCTGAAGTCTGAAGATACGCCTGAAAGACCAAGAACACCAGATTTCTTGTTCATGATGTTGTTCACTTCATCATAGCTGTATCCCTTCACATCCATGAGGTAAGGAATGATGGCAGGGTCGATGTCTCCACATCTTGTACCCATGAGAAGTCCTTCAAGCGGAGTGAATCCCATGGAAGTATCCACGGATACACCACCTCTTACAGCTGATACGGAAGCCCCATTACCCAGATGACATGTGATGAGCTTCAGATCCTTCAGATCCTTATCAAGCATTTCTGCAGCTCTCTGAGAAACGTACTTATGGCTTGTGCCGTGGAATCCGTACTTTCTGATATGATTTTCCTTGTACAGTTCATAAGGAAGTCCATAAAGGAAAGCTTTTTCAGGCATGGTCTGATGGAATGCTGTATCGAAAA
The DNA here is from genome assembly GCF_017368455.1 of Proteiniclasticum aestuarii. Taxonomy (GTDB): domain Bacteria; phylum Bacillota; class Clostridia; order Clostridiales; family Clostridiaceae; genus Proteiniclasticum; species Proteiniclasticum aestuarii. The sequence goes on from NZ_JAFNJU010000001.1 coordinate 296,769, forward strand.
CAGCCACCATGGTTGTATCAGGCATCAGTTCCTTGCAGGCATTGATTCCGATGATGTTTGGTGGGTTATGAAGTGGTGCCAGTACAGAGAATTCTTCCAGATCCTTCATGACTTCATCGTCAATGATAACGGATGTGCTGTACTTCTCGCCTCCGTGAACCACTCTGTGACCTACCGCTCCGATTTCGTCAGAAGACTTGATTACACCCTGAACCTCATCCAGCAATGTATCGATCACATGAGCGATGGCATCCTTATGATTCTTCATAGGAACTGTAAGCACATACTTTTCTCTGCCCTCCACTTTCTGTGTCAGCTTTGAACCTTCAATGCCGATTCTCTCTACGAGTCCTGTTGATAAGGAGTTTTCATTCTCCATGTCTATAAGCTGGTACTTCAGTGATGAACTACCACAGTTGATTACTAAAATTTTCATTAATCCGATTCCATCCTTTATTATCTTATTTTAATTATGCGTTCTGAGCCTGTACAGCTGTTATTGCAACAACATTGACAATATCCTCTACGCTGCATCCTCTTGATAGATCATTGATCGGTTTTGCGAACCCCTGGCATATGGGTCCGATGGCATCAGCCCCTGCAAGTCTTTCCACAAGCTTATAACCGATGTTTCCTGCCTGGAGGTCAGGGAAAACAAGTACATTGGCCTTCCCGGCAACTGGTGAAGAGGCGGCTTTTTTCTTTCCTACTGATTCAACAATGGCAGCATCCAGCTGGAGCTCTCCATCGATCATGAAATCCGGTCTCATTTCCTGAGCTTTCTTCGTTGCTTCCACAACTTTGGTCACCAGCTCGTGCTTTGCACTGCCATAAGATGAGAAGGACAGCATCGCAACCTTAGGATCGAATTTCATGAGTCTCTTTGCTGATTCTGCTGTAGCAACAGCTATTGCAGCAAGTTCATCCGCATTGGGATTGGGATTCACGGCACAATCGGCAAAAAGCATCTGACCGTCTTCTCCGAAACTCTTGTCCTTCAGCAGCATGATGAAGAAGGAAGATACCACACTGATGCCAGGAGCGGTCTTGATGATCTGAAGACCGGGTCTTAAGAGATCTCCTGTAGTATGCACTGCGCCGGATACCATACCGTGTGCATCGTCATTTTTCACCATCATGGTGGCGAAATACATCGGATCCAGCACGATGTTTTCAGCCATGGACTGTGTTACACCTTTTTTCTTTCTCAGTTCATATAAGCCTTCTGCATAGCCTTTTGTTCGTTCTGACGTTGCAGGATCTTCAATGGTGATTCCCTGGATATTGGCACCGAACTTCTTTGCGTTGGTCTCAATCTCCTCCCTGTTTCCTACCAGGATAACCTCAGCAATCTTTTCAGAGTGGATGATTTCAGCAGCCTTCAGGTTTCTTTCCTCGTTTCCTTCTGGGAGCACAATTTTCTTCAGGTCACTTTTAGCAAGTTCCTTCATCTTGGACACAAAATCCATAATATTCTCCTTTCATCTCAAATAACTTTTTAAACAACATACCTTATAATATAATACATCTTTATAACTGTTCTTTTCAAGTCGAAAGCGCTAAAATGAAATAGAAATACAATTAGGAGTAGGTACAAATGAGAATCGCAGCAATTATCTCTGAATACAACCCTTTCCACAAGGGACACGAATATCAGATCAGAAGGACCCGGTCTGAAGGAAAAGCCACCCATGTCATCGCGCTCATGTCCGGTAATTTCGTTCAAAGGGGCCTTCCTGCAATCATCGACAAATACAGAAGAGCAGAGATGGCTGTACTGGGAGGTGCCGATCTGGTACTGGAGCTCCCCGCCGTCTATGCCCTCTCTTCAGCGGAGTTCTTTGCGGAAGGGTCCATCAGAATACTGAATGCGCTAAATGGCGTTCATCTCCTTTCTTTCGGCTCTGAAGAAGGAAGCCTTCATAACCTCAATGCCATCGCCGAAATACTCGCTTCGGAACCCGATGCCTACAGAGAGCTCTTAAAGGAAGAACTCAGCCACGGTCACTCTTTTCCCAGAGCAAGAAATCAGGCACTCAAGAAGCTTCTGCCTCAGCTGGATATGGACTTCATCAAAAACCCCAATAATATTCTGGGTGTGGAGTACATGAAAGCTTTGAAGAGAACCGGCTCAAAAATCCAGCCTTTCACGGTCCAGCGGATGGGCAAAGGCTATCACGATCTGGAGCTGAACGAGGAAGAATACGCTTCTGCTACAGCATTGAGAAATGAAATCAGAAATAATATAAGCATTGAAGGGTTTGTTCCAGAGAAGATCCATGAATACATAGAAAAACTGAAGGAAGAGGAATACCCCTTCCTATCGGATGAAGACTTCAAGGATCTTTTGATCTACCGACTCATCACTGAAAACCACTCACTGATTAATATATCCGAAGCCAGTGAAGGACTCGACAACCGGATACTGGCACACCTTCAGAACCTGAAGGAAGGTTCTCTGGCATCTTTTGTTGATGAAATCAAAACAAAAAGATATGCCCGCACAAGAATTTCAAGAATTCTTATGCAGTTTCTGCTGGCTTTTGATCTGGAACCTATTGAAACTCTGCGCAGGCAGACCCCTGAGACCGTAAAGATCCTGGCCCTGAACGAAAAAGGTAAGGAGATTCTGGCAGCCCTTAGAAAAGACAGGGAAATCGGACTTGAACATAATTTCGGCAGAAAACCCGATCCGTTCCAGAAAATCGATCAGAAATCCTCGCTGGTCTATGCCATGAGAAATCATGCATATGATCCGCAATGGGATTTCAAAGGGTTCAGAGATCCTTTTCAGAACAAACCCTAGAAAACCATCGGGGAAGCCCGGCGGTTATTTTACAGAATCTTAAAGCTTATATAACTCCTGCTTCATAACTGCATTCTATATTGAATTCAATGTTTATACTGAATGAGGTTCCCATCGAAAGATGTTGAACTGATCCAAGGAGGAGTAGAAAATGAAACAGGAACTTAAAGATCATGACATGCCCCGTGACGAGGAAATCAAAGACCAGAACACGGATTCCATAGATGAATCCGAAATGGATCCTGAACCCATATATGATAATCCGACCCATAAGGGATATGGACGACTCAAGGACAAAGTGGCCATCGTCACCGGTGGCGACAGCGGCATCGGACGAGCCATTTCGGTTGCTTTCGCCAAAGAAGGTTCCCACGTGGTCATCATCTATTACGATTCCAATGAAGATGCGGATAAAACAAAGAAAATCATAGAAGACTACGGTTCCAGATGTTTACTGATGAAAGGCGATCTCGGGAAGAGTGACTTTTCCAGGAAAATCATCGAGAGAACACTGGAAGAGTTCAATCGAATCGACATCATCGTCAACAGCGCGGCCGAGCAGCACCCGAAGGACTCTCTGGAGGAAATCAGCGACGAGCAGCTGGAGCGGATCTTCCGAACCAATATATTTGCCATGTTCTATCTGATCCGTGAAGCCCTTCCCCATCTGAAAGAGGGTGCCTCCATCATCAACACGAACTCGAACACTTCCTTTGTCGGAAACCCCAGACTCATCGATTATTCCGCAACCAAAGGCGCCATTTCCTCCTTCACCCGTTCCCTCTCGCTGAATCTTGCTTCAAGAAGAATCCGCGTGAATCAGGTGGCTCCAGGACCCATCTGGACACCACTGATTCCTTCCACCTTCAGCGGAGACGATGTCAAGAACTTCGGGAAGAACGTTCCCCTGGCCAGGCCCGGTCAGCCTGTTGAACTTGCTGAGGCATACGTCTTTCTCGCTTCAGACGGTTCAACCTATATGACTGGCCAGACCCTTCATATCAATGGCGGAGAGATTGTAAACGGCTGAAATTCCTTGAAATCCTGGAGCAGAGATCTGCTCCCTTTTCTTTTCCGGAAAAAACATATATAATCAGTTACATTTACTTTATTATATGGTATAATTAACCATATAATAAATAGGAGGAAAGGTGATCTATCACCATGATGAAGAATGAATTATAATGATGCTTATGACAAACTACTAGGCTATCAGGAGGATATTCTGGTGCTCAAATCCAAACTCAGCGACAACCGGAAACTGCTCGAAGAGAAGAACAATCAGCTGGAATCCTTTCTGCAGATCATGAAGAAGGAAAAGAGAGATGTGGACCAGCTGGAAGGAGTTTCCATTTCCTCGATCCTTTCAAAAATCTCCGGATCCTATGATGAAAAATTCAGTAAAGAGTCTGAGGAATACCTTCTGTCGAAAATCCGATACGATGAATTGAATACCAGTCTTATGAATCTGAAGAAGGAAATGGAGCGTCAGCAAAGTGAAATCCGCGAGCTTGAAAAGGACCATGCGAAGCTGAAGGCACATATCCTTGTCTCTTATCCGGAAGGTGCTGTTTTATCTCAGAAAATCGAATTGAAAAAGAAAGAACTCTTCTTTGTGAGAAAGGAAATCGTGGAAGCAGTCAGGGCAGTGGAAGCTGTAATCGCTCTGTCCCTTGAGGCAGAGAATAAACTATCCAGCGCAAAGAGCTGGTCCACCTACGACACCTTTTTCGGTGGTGGCATCATCGGTGATCTTGTTAAATACTCAAAGCTGGATGAAGCCAATCAGCACATCGCGGAGATCAACTCAGCAGCTGAGCTCATGCAGAAAGAGCTGCAGGATGTGGATCTGGCTATAGAGAATAAGATGGAGCATATCGGAGGAAGCGAACGCTTTTTTGATATCGCTTTCGATAACATCTTTTCTGACTGGAGTATTCGAGGGAAAATCAGCTCAAACCTCGATCATATCCAGACCTTTCTCTCTGAGCTTCATACCATCAGTGAACAGCTGCGAACAAAAATGATGGAGATCGATCGCGAGTTATCCAATCTCTGATCCATCCATAGGATGATGAAAATAAAACAAGCAGCTCCTCCGTTTCATTCAGAGGGCTGCTTGTTCTTCTTGATCGCTTAATTATGATTAAAGAAATTTCTTGATATATGGAATCACATCATCCAGATCCATATCCAGAGCCACCGAGAATTCTCCACTCAGAAGGTTTGTCGCTGACTTCAGAATCAGGTCATCACTGGAGGAGAGCTTCTTCCCTTCTTCCTTTTTCTCCAGCTTCTCATCTGCCAGAGCTTTGATGAGTAGAAGCCATGATTCACTGTCTCCGGATTTCAGGAGTTCATTATACTCACGCGCTCTTTCCTTTGCGTCATCAATCCAGTCAATCTGCTTGTCCTTCATATGACTGAGAAGCTCTTCGGCTTCTTCCTTCGAAATGACTTTTCTCATGTTGATATCTTTATTCATGATGGGAATCATGATAATGGAGTCTGTTTCCCGGATAGGACTGAGTATGTAATATTTTCTTTCCTTGTTGTACCCTTCTTCATCACGTCGAATATCTGTAACCTTACAGGCTCCAGTTAAACCATACATGACATAATCATTAATTTCGAACATTAAATTACCCCCTTGCGCAAAACATCAGGTTGCAGACCATATTACTATCCACAAAAGAACGTATCGGAGAGATTTCAGTGGACAAGCTTTTATATCATTCACCAATCAAATTGTTATTCTAAATATATTCTGTATTTTAGTGTTATCTCCCAACAATACTATTATATCAAATTTTGTGAAAAAAATGAAGTTTTAGACCATTTAAATTTGCACAAGAGAATTTCTCTTGCAGAAATACAGAAACTCCATGGAAAGAACCGCATCTTTCCATGGAGTTTCTGCTGTGAAACCAAATATTTCCGTTATTTCATTTCTCTTAATTCTTTGATGTTCTCTTTGATTGTATTGGAGGTTGCGTTGAAATTCTTGTTGTATTCCTGAACGAACCCTTCAAAGAGATTCTTGAAATTATGCATCATCTGCTGATTTTTCTCCTTGATTTCGGAATCCAGATCAGAGAGCAGTGAGTCCGCATAATCTCTTGCAGAGAGCTTGACAAGTTTCGCTTCCGTCTGAGCCTTATTGATGATTTCCTGGGCTTTGATGTTCGCTTCCTTAACAATATCATGATTGTCCACTTTTTCTCTCATCATACGATCCACTTCGGCTTTGGTTCTTTCATATTCGGTCTTCGCTTCTGTGAGAATCCGATCTTTTTCGCTTAAGACCCATTGTGCTGTTCTGAGGTCTTCAGGAATGACCTGCACGATTTCATCCAGAATATTGACAATCTCTTCCTTATCCACCATGACCTTCTTAGAAAACGGCATTTTGGAGCCATCATCTATGATTTCCTGCAGCACTTCCACAAGTCCGGTAATTTCGATTCTTCTTGATGTCACTTCATAATTTTCTTTCATTAAACTACCCCTCCATCGATTCCAACTTTTTTATAGATGTCCTGAACAATGTCTCCTGGTACAAAATTGGAAATATCCCCTCTGAAATGCAGAATCTCCCTGACAGAAGATGAACTGATATAAGAATACTCCGTACTCGCCATCATGAGTATTGTTTCCACTCGGTCTTTTGACAGTTTTCGATTCATATGAGACATCTGAAGCTCATAATCAAAATCCAGTCCCACTCGAAGACCTTTCACGATTATTCTCGCATCAACGCTTTTCATGAAGTCGATCAATAGACCTTCAAAACTTACTACTTCAATATTATCATATTTCTCTACCAGTTTACCAATCATATCCACTCTCTCATCGATTGTAAACAGGCCTTTCTTCTCAACATTCTTCAGCACCGCTACAATCAGCTTATCAAAAAGCCTGGATGAGCGTGTGATGATATCCATGTGACCGAGGGTGATCGGGTCAAAACTTCCTGGATATACCGCAATTTTCATAATTTCTCCTCATATTCTCAGCTGATAGAATCCCAGTATGGTCTTTCCATACTTTCTTTCATCTGTCAGTTCATATTTTCCATCCGGCCGGTAAACACTTTCATCTATATCATATTTTGATACAATCACACCATTTTCAGATAGGAGATCGTATTTCTCGATGAGCCTGATGGATTCTTCCACCATATTATTCAGATAAGGCGGGTCTACAAATATTATATCGAACTTTTCTCCCTTAGACCCTGAACTTTTTATGAATTCGTAACAGTCTTTGAAATACGCGGAACATGAGTCTCTGAATCCCAGCAGATTGATGTTTTCCACCAGAATGTCATAGGTCTCTTTGAACTTTTCAGTGAGAATGACTTCCTGCGCTCCTCGACTTGCACATTCCAGTCCGAGACTCCCCGTGCCGGCAAACATATCCAGGACTCTTGCTCCATAGATCTTGTACTGAATGATATTGAACATGGAAACTTTAACCCGATCCAGGGTCGGCCTTGTAGCCCTAAGTTCACCTTTTTGTGTAATTCTGCCTTCATTCCTTGGTGAGAGCAGTTTTCTCCCCTTGGCAGTACCTGAAATTATTCTCATTTCCCATTCTCCTCTAGTTCAGACAGATAAAATTCATGCTTCTTGAAATCTTCTCCAGAAATTCATTCTTCATTCTGATTTCTTCGGGAAGTTTCCCGTTGTATACCTTTTTCGCATAGCTGTTCGCTTTCAGGAAAAGCTCATAATCCAAGGCCAGATTGGATAAGACCAGCCCGGAGTGTCCACTCTGGTTGACCCCGAAGAGCTGTCCGGTTCCTCTTTGCTTCAGATCTTCTTCCGCTATGAAAAAGCCGTCGTTGCTTTTCACCATGATTTCCAGTCTTTCTCTTGTACCCTGACTTCTTATGTTCGCCATCATGAGACAGTAGGACTGATATTCTCCTCGCCCGACTCTTCCCCTTAACTGATGCAGCTGAGCAAGGCCGAATCTCTCTGCGTTTTCGATGACCATGACACTGGCATTCGGCACATTCACGCCCACCTCGATTACGGTCGTCGCAATAAGAACCTGAATCTCTCCATCCTTGAAAGACTCCATGACACGACTTTTTTCCTTTGAAGTCATTTTACCATGGAGGTACCCCATACGTATACCCTTAAGATGACCTTTGGAGAGCTCTTCATAGAGCCCTTCAACGGAATTCAGTTCTCCGTTTTCATCCAGATCGATGAGCGGTGTGACGATATAGGCCTGTCTTCCGCTTTTCACTTCTTCGAGCACTTTGCTGTAGCAGACCTTCCTTTTCCCCTCATCCATTAGAAGTGTCCTGATTTCCTTCCTTCCTTTCGGCAGTTCATCAATCACCGATAAGTCCAGATCGGAATAGATGGTCAGCGCCATGGTTCTGGGAATCGGCGTCGCGCTCATGACGAGCACCTCAGCCGTTTTGCTCTTGTTAATAAGCTTGGCTCTCTGATTGACGCCAAACCGGTGCTGTTCATCTGTTATAATCATACCCAGTTTCGTGAAGTTCACATTCTCCTCGATAAGAGCATGGGTGCCGATCATAAGAAGCGGTTTACCAGCCCCCAGATCTTCTGATATTTTCAGTCGTTCCGACTTCTTCGTTGATCCCGTCAGCAGCGACACAGAAACGCCTAGTGGCTCCAGAAGCTTCACTGCTTCCTCGTAATGCTGCTTTGCCAGAATTTCAGTTGGTGCCATGAATGCAGCCTGATATCCGTTCTCGATGACATTGAAGAGGGCGATCAGCGCAACTATGGTCTTGCCTGAGCCCACATCGCCCTGAAGAAGACGATTCATGGGAAATGTTCGCTTCTGATCTTTCAGAATCTCACGGACGACTCTATTCTGCGCCTCCGTCATCTTGAAAGGAATCCTTTCCTTCAACTCTTTCAGCCTCTTGCTCATGCTGAAGGAAATTCCTTCTTCATTCTCCATTCTTCTGGTTTTCGACAGCATGATTTTCATGGAATAGGAAAACATCTCCTGAAATTTCATTCGTTTCAGTGAATCTTCCAGTTTCCGCTCATCCTCCGGAAAATGAAGACTTCTCACTGCTTCATCCAGGGAAATCAGCTCTTCCTCTTCCAGAATCTGAGTCGGAAAATTCTCATTGATGATGACACGCGCAAGAATCTGTCTGACCAGTTTCTTGATGAGTGTTCCAGTGACTTTTCCTTCTGCAGAATACACCGGCACAATCTCTTCCGTATCCTTGTTGATCACCGGGTTGATGCATTCGATGTTCTTCCCTTTTTTCGTGAATTTTCCCTTGAGCTCGTAAGTCTCTCCGATTTTGTAATTGCCGGAAACATAGGGCATGTTGAAAAACATTGCTTTCAGCTGTCCGAATGCTGTGGAAAAATAGACGGTTGTCATGGTTTTTCCCGTACGGGTTCGAAAAGGCTTGGTGATACGCACCACTTCCGCTTCCAGCTTCACTTTATCCATTCCGTTGAAGTAGGTTTCATCTGCCTCATGGTAGGTATCATAGGCTCGAGGAAAATACAGAAGCAGATCCAGAAGCGTCACGATGCCCATTTTCTCCAGCTGTTCTTTTGTTTTTGCTCCAACCCCTTTCAGGGTACCCACGGAATCGTAAATATCCATATCGTCCTCCAAAAAAAAGAAGGCCGAAGCCTTCTTCAAATTTATTCCACCGCGATGATGAAGTAGTATAACGGCTGTTTTCCGTCGACACTCATCACATCCAGGTCTTCATACTTTTCTTCAAGAAGCTCTACAAGTTCATTAAACTCTTCTTCTTTCACATCTTCACCGTAAAACAGCGTAATGGATGAACTGTCCTCATCCACCATGGACTCAATGAGTTCTTCCACAAGTGGATACAGTTCTCTTTTCACCAGTTTGATCTTGTTCTCAATGAGTCCAAGAAAATCTCCCTGCTTGACTTCCTTACCATCTATTTCGGTATCTCTCACAGCATAGGTGACAGAACCTGATTTTACCGTTTCGAGGCTCGCCATGAGTGCATCATAGTTGGCTTCCGCATCCGCTTCGGGATTAAAGGTTGTCAGTGCCGCAACGCCCTGAGGAATGGTTTTTGTGGGAATCACATAAACTTCCTTGGCTGAAATCTCCTTCGCCTGATTTGCTGCCATGATGATATTCTTGTTATTCGGGAGTATGAAGATATACTCCGCATTGGCTTCCTCCACTGCTTTGACGATATCCTGAGTGGATGGGTTCATGGTCTGCCCACCGGAAATCACAAAATTCACGCCGAGATCATGGAACACATCCTTGATTCCATCTCCCATGGAAACGGAAATGAACGCATACTTTTCCTTCTCCTTCGGTTCGCTGACCTTGACTTCTTCTGCTTTCATTTCTTCATGAACATCTGGTGTTTCCTGAAGATTTCTATGCTGCTCTCTCATGTTCTCAATCTTGATCTTTGTCAGCTCTCCACGTTTTCCCGCTTCAGCAAGAACAAGTCCCGGATTATCCGTATGAATATGAACTTTTGTAATATCATCATATCCTACATAGACAATGGAATCACCCATGGTCTCCAGATACTCTTTGAACTCTCCATTATCAGGCGCTGCAAGAACGATGAATTCTGTGCAGTATCCGAAGGTGATTTCCGTATGGGTATCTCTGGCAGCCACATACTCTTCGAAGGATTTCTCTTCGAGCTTTTCCGCCATCTGGAAGCCGCTTTGCAGCGCTTCATACATCCCCTTCAGAATGATCAGCAGACCCATACCTCCTGAATCCACTACATTGGCTGCTTTAAGCTGCGGCAATAGGTCCGGTGTTCTCTGGAGCGTATCATCCGCGTATTCCACAATCTTGCTCATGAGATCCGTCATGTCATCTGTATGATATTCAGTGGCTTTTTCTCCGACTTCTCTTATAACAGTCAGTATCGTCCCTTCCGTAGGTCTCATGACCGCTCTGTAAGCTGATTTTGAACCTTCCAGCATACTCAGGGCGAATTCATAGGGATTCACTTCATCTTTTCCTTCCAGACCCTTGGCGATGCCTCTGAAGATCTGTGAAAGAATAACCCCGGAGTTTCCTCTGGCACCCATCAGTGCGCCCTTGGCCATAATCTTGGACACTTCTCCGATGGAAGAAGATTTGCTGCTCTGGATCTCCTGAACAGCTGCGGTAAATGTCATGGACATATTTGTGCCTGTATCTCCATCAGGAACAGGGAAGACATTGAGTGAATCCACATATGCCTTTTCATTTTCTAATCTGATGCTCGCATTGGTCACCATATTCAGAAAATGCTGTCCATCGATTTTATTGTATTTCATACGATATTCCTCCTGCAAAATATGGACAATATCAAAGCATGCCCACGCCATTTATACTTAGTAAATCAAACTTTAATAAAACCCTAATCAATAGGGTTTTATTCATAAAATATTAAACCAATCCTTATTATACTAAACCGGATAACTCAAAATCAAATTTTTCCAAGAAATCCTTAAGAAAATTTAAGAAATTCCGGCTAGAATCGAACTCCTTCAATATTCACTACTATATGATTCACTTTCAGTCCAAGATAGTTCTCTACATTATACCTGACTTTCTTGATGATATTGTTGGCGATGACTGAGATTTTAGTGCCGTATTCCACAACGACAAACAGATCGATGGACAGTTCATTATTTTTCGAGTTGATCTTCACACCCTTGTTCAGATGCTCCACTCTGATGAGTTCCCATAGTCCGTCCTTCGTGTTCTTTGAGGCCATACCTACAACACCATAGCACTCCATAGTGGAAAGCCCCACCACATTTGCGATTACATCTTCTGAATAGGATATATGTCCTTGTTCATTCGTTAAACCTATCATGAAATTTCCTCCTCATTCCCTCATTGCGTTTTCATTAATGCATTTATATGATCCTTCGGGATGTCCAGTTCCTTTATTCGTTTGACGAACAAAGGTCTTATCCCTATAATGATATTATATTTTCGAACATACTTCAATATAAACAAATAAAGGCTAAAATTATGTTGCAATACCGTCATCAGTTATGATAGAATGGTATCTGTTCAAAACAAATAAATTTGAAAAGCTTTTGAGATGATTTGATCTCTCAGGAGGAGGTGTATTTTAATGGCAAGAAAATGCGATATCTGTAATAAAGGTGTAGTAGCTGGTGTACAGTATTCTCATTCACACAGACAATCTAAGAGAACATGGGCACCAAACCTAAAAAGAGTACGTGCTGTTGTTAACGGAACTCCCCAGAGAGTTAACGTTTGTACAAGATGTCTACGTTCCGGTAAGGTAGAAAGAGCAATATAACAGAGCAAAGAAGCGTAGCTGGTCTTTCAGACTGGCTATTTTACTCTGAAAAAGAGTTACTATAGATTGAAGAAATTCAGTTTATAGTAACTCTTTTTATGCTTTTTACCTATAATGAAGAACCCATGACCACATCCTGATGGACAGAGACCACGAGTTCTTCATTCAGCTTAGTCTTTCGTCATGAAAACCATCAGTATACCTTCCCGGAAGGTAACGGAGATGTACTTCTCTACGAATTCATTGGAAACGTTCATAGAGTCCCCTAGGACAAGTTCATAGTCCCATAAAGGGTACTTCACCCCTTTGACGCCAAAACCTTTCACAGGACCTCTGAAGGCCTGAAAAGAGATGTAGTCTCCAAAATCTTTTCTGATGATACCCGGCTTCTTCATCATGAAGATCTTGTTATGATCATCCATAATGAACGCCCTGACTCCTCTATGAAGTGCTTTCTCAAGAAGGGACAGATTCCCGATGAAGTGGTCCAGCCTGTTTCCTGTACAGCCCAGCAGAAAGATTTCATCCGGATTCTCTTTCAGGGCTTCTTCCAGTGCAGCTTCCGTGTCTGTGAAGTCCTTCTCTTCCTCATATCGGATCAGTTCTGTCTTCTCTTCGAAATAATGCAGCGTCTCTTCCGTGATGGAATCGAAGTCCCCCAGCAGTATGTGAGGCAGGATTCCATTCTCCCTGAAAAACTCTGCTCCGCTGTCCACCGCTATGATTCTGCATTCGGAATCATACAAGGAACGATACAGAGACAGACTGGGTTTTCTTCCTCCTGAAACGATGATCACTTTCTTCATTTCAGCGCTTCTCTCAAAGCTTCCATATTTCTTCTGATTTCCCCATTCTTATACACCGCAGAACCTGCTACCACAACATCCACACCTGCTTCAACAGCAGCTCGGATGGTATCCTCCGCAATTCCTCCGTCGATCTCAATAAGAAGATCCGGATTCATTCTGTTCGCCATCTCCCTTAACTCCCGAACTTTGTCCAGGGTGTAGGGAAGGAAGCTCTGTCCTCCGAATCCGGGATTCACAGACATGATGAGAACCATATCCAGTTTAGGCAGAATGGTGCTCAGGACAGATACCGGTGTGGCAGGATTCAGGGTGATGCCTGCTTTCAGTCCTCTTGTTCTGATCTTCTCAATGGCTCTGTCGATATGTGTTTCGGCCTCATAATGAAAATTGATCAGATCTGCTCCTGCATCCGCAAAAGCATCGATGTAGCTGCTGGGATTCACAATCATCAGATGAACATCAAACAATTTATCGGTCAGGGGTCTGATGGCCTTCATCACGGGGAAGCCGAAACTGATATTCGGTACAAAGGATCCATCCATAACATCTATGTGAATCCAGTCCGCTCCGGCTTCTATCGTTTTCTCAATATCTCTACCCAGATCAGCGAAATTCGCCGACAGGATGGATGGTGCAATTTTTACCATTTTCTCTTGTTCTCCTCAACTAATTCATTATAGTATTTGACATAATAGTTATATCTCGCTTCAGAAATGGTCTTCCCCACTTCCGCCTTGACCCTGCAGCCAGGTTCCCGATTATGGTTGCATCCGTTGAATCTGCATTCCCCTTCATACTCATAGAATTCAGGAAAATAGTTCTTCAGCTCCTCCGCCTCCATGGTGAAATCCATGGTGGAGAATCCAGGTGTATCCACCAGGAGCGCATCATTGATTTCAATGAGTTCACTATGCCTTGTGGTATGTTTTCCTCGATTGAGACGAACTGATATATCTCCGGTTTCCATGGTCTCATTTCCGGACAGTTTATTAAGTAGTGTGGACTTTCCCGCTCCGGATGGACCACATAAAACGGTGATGTGATTTCTCAGCTGCGCATAAAGATCATCCAGTCCAAGCCCCGACTTGGCTTCGATGAAGTAGATCGGATATCCGGTTCCCTTGAAGTCTTCTCTGATATTCGTCATTTCCTCTTCTGTAGCTAGGTCACTTTTATTGAAAACCAGCACAGGTTCAATATGCTTCATTTCCAGATAGACAAGAAACTTGTTCAGCAGCTCAACGTTGATGTCTGGATTTCGAAGGGCAAAAACCACATAAGCCTGGCTGATGTTGGCTACAAAAGGCCGCATGAGCTCTGATGACCTTTCATGGATCTTGTCGAGGGTATTGCCTTCCGGCGTGGCTATGACGGTTACGCGGTCTCCCACCATGGGTGTGATATTATTCTTTCTGAATATTCCTCTAGCCTTGCATTCCAGAACGCCTTCACTGGTTCTCACATAATAGAACCCGGCTATTCCTTTGATAATTATACCTTCCATTGCATCATTCCTTTCATTTCTTCCTATTTCTTATCCCCATTATAAACCATTTCCTCAGAATTGTTTCAAGAAAAGATGATTTTGCGCGCGAAAAACCAGTGATAGGGGAAGATTCCCTTATCACTGGCTGCTGATTTTCTTATGGTGCCGGTGTTTCAACCGGTTCTTCAGGCTGCTCTGGTTCTGGTTCTGGTTCTGGCTCCGGTTCACCTAAGATCTTCACCGCTGAACCATACCCCACAGTGCTTCCACTGGATGGTGATACATCCACGACGATATCGCCGTTCTGTGTTCCATCCACCAGTTCAGGCTTCAGATTGAGTCCTCTGAGGATGTTCGCGACTTCACCTGCTGTCTTTCCAATGAGGTTAGATGGTATGGTCACTTCCGTGTATTCATAGACCGTTACGTTGATCTTTGTTCCTTCTTTCACTTCAGTGTCTTTCGGAATGCTTTGTTCTACAACTCTTCCGCTCTGCTCTTCATTTCCTGTAGGCTGCTTCGTTACAGTACCGATTGATAGTCCTACCGCTTCCAGAAGCGCCTGCGCTTCTCTTTCTGTCTTTCCGATGAGTTCAGGCACAAGGGAAATCACGATTTCCGGTCCTTTTGAAACAAGAACATTCACAGCACTTCCCTTAGGCATGGACATATTGACCATAGGGTCCTGACTGATGATTTCTCCTTTTGGAACCGTGTCACTGTACTCTTCATTTACAGTACCGAGAATGAATCCGTTGTTACCCAGTACGATTTCCGCACCTTCCACTGTGCTGCCTGTAATATCAGGTACAAACAGTTTCTCTTCCCCGGCGCTGAGAATCACTGAAACAGAAACCCCCTTTTTCACCATGGTGTCCTTTTCAGGGATACTTCGTAGAACTGTATCCACGGGCTGATCTGATGTTTCAGTGGACTGAATCTCGTAAACAAGCCCCAGCGCTTCCAGTTCCGCTTCCGCTTCTGTGCTGGTCATTCCTACAAGATCCGGAACAGCCACTTCCTCTTCTTCTACAATTCCAGATGGGTCTTCATTGGAACGGCTGAAAACAGCATCTCCAATGAGCGCACCGGCAACGACAACCAGGATCATTGCAAGTCCGATAATGAGTCCTTTCTTCTTACTGTTTGATGGCTTTTCATCGTCATAAATATCGTTTTTCATGGCAATCCTTTCTGGTACAACCGCACCCATAACTTGTGTATTTTCTGTATTGTCACTTGAAACCGCTTCAAGTCTCTCTCCATTCATGAGTGTGCGAAGATCCGTCATCATCTCTTCTATTCTCTGATATCTGTCAATGGGATTCTTGGCTGTCGCTTTCAGAATCACTTTTTCCAATCCATCACTGATTTTCGGATTATCCTTCTTCGGTGATGGCAGATTCTCCTGCATATGTTTCAGCGCAATGGTGATCGGGCTTTCAGCATCAAAGGGAACTTTCCCGGTGGCCATCTCATACATCACAATCCCTAAGGAATAGATATCCGATCTTCTGTCTGTCATGTTCCCTCTCGCCTGTTCAGGAGAGAAGTAGTGGGCGGAACCGATGATTTTACCGGAGTTTGTGATGGTGGCGGAATCCGAATGCTTTGCTATGCCGAAATCCGTCACCTTCACCAGATCATCCTTTGTGACGATGATGTTCTGAGGCTTGATGTCACGATGGATGATATTGCTGTTGTGGGCAGATTCCAGCGCTCTTGCAATCTGATAGGAGTAATTGAGAATCTCTTCGTTGGAAAGACTTCCCTGTTCTCTGATGATTTCCTTCAGCGTTTTTCCTTTCACATACTCCATGACGATATAGTGGATATTCCCTTCACTGCCCACATTGAAAATGTTCACGATGTTGGGATGGGAAAGAAAAGCAACCGCATTCGCTTCCTGCTTGAACCTCTCCAGTATATCTTTGTTTGTTGAAAATTCTTCTTTCAGCACCTTCACCGCGTCATAACGGTTCAGGTTCAGATCTAAAGCCTTGTATACTACTGACATGCCACCTTGAGCGATTTTCTCAGTAATTTCGTATCTACTACCTAAAATTCTACCTATCATTTAAGCGCTTCGCCTCCAAATATTACTAGCGTTATATTGTCTTTTCCGCCTCTCTCCTTGGCAATTTCGGCCAAGGCAGCAATCGAATCCTTCTTGTTTTCATGGCTAGTCACTTCATTCAGGATTTCTTCATCGGAAAGATAATCTGTCAGTCCATCCGTACAAAGGATGAAAACGTCATCCTTTCTGGTTATCAGTCTATATGTGTCTACAGCTACTTCAGCATTGGTTCCTACAGCTCTCGTAATGATGTTTTTGTTGGGATGATGCTTCGCATCCTCTTGCGTGATTCTTCCGGAATCAACCAGTTCCTGCACGAAACTATGATCTTTTGTTATTTTTTTTATTTCTTTATCTCTGATGATATAGAGTGAGCTGTCTCCCACATGGGCGATGTCCAGCTTGCCGTCATAGGATACAGCCGTTGTAACTGTTGTGCCCATGCCGCTCATGGTCTTTTCGGATGCAGAGCACTCAAAGATCTTCTGATTCGCATCCTTGATTGCAGCAACGAGCGCTTCAACGGGAGAGTCATGAAGATCATGTCCCATGGCATCAAGAATCGTATCCTTTGCCATCCTGCTCGCAACCTCCCCGGCATTATGCCCGCCCATACCATCGCAGATGATGAACAGATTGAAATATTTCCCTTCAAGAACCCCAAAGGTATCTTCATTAAGTTCCCTGATATTTCCTATATCAGAAATCCTTTCTATCATAACAGTCTCCTTGTTCAAACTACATGTTCTCCATGTAGCTTCTTCTTAATTGTCCGCAGGCGGCATCTATGTCAGAGCCCATCTCTCTTCTTACTGTAGCCTCGATCCCATGTCCAATGAGAGTATCCCTGAATCTCTGGATGGCTTCATTGGATGAAGGCAGATACAGCATCTCTTTGATTGTATTGACAGGGATCAGATTCACATGAATCTTCATCCCTTTCAGGAGCTTCGCCAGAGCAATCGCATCTTCTTCTCCATCATTTGAGCCTTTCACGAGGGCATATTCAAAAGAAACTCTTCTGCCTGTCTTACTCATATAATATTTTACACTATTTAAGATGTCATGGATACTATATTTATTTGCTATAGGCATGATTAGCCTTCTTTTCTCGTCCGTGGTCTCATGTAGTGAAATGGCAAGGGTGATCTGAAGCTTTCTGTCTGCCAACTCTATGATCTTGTCTACCAGGCCGCAGGTGGAAATGGTGATATTTCGATGGGACAGGTTAAGCCCCTCCTTTGCATGGATCAGATCGAGAAATTTCATCACCTGATCGAAATTATCCAGAGGCTCCCCTGAACCCATAAGTACCACGTGGGAAATCCGCTCCCCCACCAGTACGGATGATGCGATCACCTGGGAGAGAATTTCTCCCGCACTGAGATTTCTCACCATGCCATCTTTGGTGGAGGCACAGAAAGTGCACCCCATCTTGCAGCCAATCTGAGACGAGACGCATACGGAGTACCCGTAATGATACTTCATGATCACTGTCTCGATGATGTTCTGGTCCTCAAGAAGCATCAGCATCTTCACCGTTCCATCTTTGGATACTCTCTGGTCCAGCACTTTCGGCAGTGTGACCCTGAAGTGCTCCTTCAGTTTCTCTCTGGCGCTGGTATTCAAATTTTTCATCTCATCGATTTCTGTGACTCCTCTGTACAGATAATCAAAGACCTGCTTTGCTCTGAACGCACTCTCCCCATGGTCCTTGAACCAGGCCTTCAGTTCATCCAGAGAATAATCAAATATATATTCCATCGTTACTTCCTTTTCTAGCGTTTCGCTCACCTGGAAACATGTTCGTTTTCTGCAATACCGTTTTTATAAACATGGACATTTTATCACAAAAAATGTTAAATTTCTTTAAATTATTCTTAGTATTTGAAAAATGACTTCTACATCAGCCATTTACAACATCTGCAGAAGTCGTGAATATTTATTTTTTTCTTACTCTGCTGATGAAAAAACCGTCCATGGTCTTCCCTGGCAGAATGGTGAGAAACCCTTCTTCCGTATACTGGAAATGATCCTGTTCTCCCAGTTCGACGGGCAGAGGGGTGAATTCAGGGTGATTATCGAGGAACCACCTGATATTCTCCTCATTTTCCTTCTTGTTCAGTGTACAGGTGGAATAAAGGAGTATTCCTCCTGAAGGCACATACGCTGCCGCTGTTTCAAGGAGCCTGCGCTGAATCTTCACAAGCTCCGCCAGCTCCTTCTGATTCTTTGTGTATTTGATCTCCGGCTTCTTTCTGATGATGCCAAGACCCGAGCAGGGTGCATCCAGAAGCACATTAGCACTTTCATGATAGGCAGGCAGATCATTCAGACCATCATTCACTTCCGCTATGATGGAGTGCAGACCCAGTCTTTCCATGTTCTCTTCGATGAGCTTCACTTTGGCTTCATAGATATCGAAGGCATGTATTTCAGCCTGGTCATCTGAAAGCTCGGCAATATGTGTTGTCTTTCCTCCCGGTGCGGAGCAGAGATCCATGTAATTTCTGCTCTCCTCCACAAGAAGCGGAGCCACCAGCATGGAGCTTTCATCCTGCACCGTGAGAACACCCTGCTGGAACAACGGATTGCCTGCAACGGATTTCCCGCCTTTCACCTCAATGCCATAGGGTGAAATCAATGTTTTTCTTGCATCATAGCCCAGATCAAGAAGCCTTTTCAGTGCTTCTTCTCGGGTCATCTTCAGTGTGTTCACCCGATAGGTGATCACCGGCCTTTCGTTCAGACCCGCTAGAATCTTCTTGTAGGCTTTCCCGTACTGCTCTTTGAAAAGCTCGATCATCCAGACCGGAAAGGAAAAGTTGAAGGAGTCCTTCTCCAGAGTCGAGGCGAAAACCATCTTTTCATTCTGGCTCCGCACATATCCTCTCAGGACACCATTGACGAATCCGGAAGCGCCCCTGGACTTTTTCTTGGTCAGCTCCACCGCTTCATTGAGCACGGCATAGGTTGGAATCCGATCCAGGTATTTCATCTGATAAACGGATATCCTTAGTATGTTCAGCACATCGTCTTCGATCTTCTTCAGCGCTATGGAGGAATGCTTTTCAATGATCCGGTCAATGGCAAGCAGGTACTTTAATGTTCCGTAGATGATTTCAGTGACAAGCCCCTTATCTTCTTCCTTGATATCTGCAGAAGAAAAGGCATGATCCAAAGCTATGTTTGAATATGCCCCCTGATTCAGCACTTTACCTAACACATCCACAGAAACTTCTCTGGCGTTGGTAATCATATTGTAATCTCCTATCTTCTTCTATCACGAATGATCAGTAACCTTACAAGTGTCATGATGGATGAGAACGCTGCGGCCACATACGTGAGCGCTGCCGCATCCAGTACTTTCTTGGCCTTGGGCACTTCATCGGCTGTCAGAATCTGATATTCTCCAAGTACAGCCAGCGCTCTGCTGGACGCATTGAATTCCACAGGCAGTGTAAACAGCTGGAACAGCACCACTAGAGAGAACAGCACGATACCGAGGCTGATCATGCCTGTAAAGCCGAATATCAGACCGATGATGATGATGATCATGGAAAACCTTGATCCGAAGGATGCGAAAGGCACCATGAAGGATCTCAGCTTCAGCGGTCCGTAGTCCACCTGGTCCTGTATGGCATGCCCAGCTTCATGGGCTGCTACACCAGCGGATGCGATGGTTGGTCTGCCGTAGACATCTGACGAGAGGCGCAGCACTTTCTTTCTAGGATCGTAGTGATCCGTCAGGTTTCCAGCCACTCTTTCAATGGACACATCCTGAAGGCCGGAGCGGTCCAGTACCATTCTGGCCACTTCAGCACCAGTCATGCCGCTTTTTAACCCCTCTCTCGAGTATATATTATAAGCGCTCTTGATCTTGCTCTGAGCATAGATCGATAAGATCATCGCCGGAATCAGCAGCAGAATAGTCGGATCCAATCCATAAGGCACTATCATTATTCAACACTCCTTTTAAATTTCTTCGCTGTGATCTCATTCCCGTTGAGAAAATCTCTCACAAGCATAGGTTTCTTTCCTGGATACTGAAGCTTAAGTATCAGAAGGATTCCGTCCCCGGTAGCCACCTGAATCCCTTTCGGGGAAACCTCAAGAATGGTTCCCGGCTCACTCCTTTGTCCCTCGAGCACCTCTGTTTCCAGTATTTTCACTTTATTTTCTTCAATATAAGAGAAGGCTCCCGGTACAGGAGACAATCCTCTCACCAGGTTATGGATCTCTCTTGCAGGCTTTTCCCAGCTGATTTCGCAGGTTTCTCTAGTTATCAGCGGTGCATAGGTGGACGCTTCATGATTCTGCTTCACCGGGGAGATATTTCCACTTTTCAACCCCTCCATGGATTCAATGAGCAGCTTCCCACCACGGCTGCTGAGCAGATCATGAAGGACTTCCACATTCATCTTATCATCCAGCACGACTTTGTCTGTCAGAAGCATATCTCCAGTATCCAGCCCCTTATCCATCAGCATGGTTGTGGATCCGCTATCTGCATGCCCTTCAATGAGCGCGAAGTTCAGTGGAGCTGCTCCTCTTAATTTCGGAAGCAGACTGGCATGCAGATTGATGCAGCCGTATCTGGGGATGGAGAGAACTTCCTCACTGAGAATCTGGCCATATGCGACAACGATGATGAAATCAGGTGCCAGACTTCGTATTTCCTCGATGACTTCCCGGTCATTGCGCAGCTTCACCGGCTGCAGGACTCTGATGTTTCTTTTCAGCGCCTCTTCCTTCACCGGTGAGAACTGAAGCTTCTTTCCTCTGCCTTTCTGCTTGTCCGGCTGCGTCACCACCAGGTCTACACCGTAGTGATCATCAATCTCTTTCAGGGAAGGAACCGCAAAATCCGGTGTGCCCATAAAAACAATCTTCAAATCCATTACTCCTTCTCTGTGTAAGTGAGACTTACCAGAAGTTCCTCACTCTGCTCTTCAGGCTCAAAATCCTCATCCACTTCCACCAGTTTATCCGTAAACAATACACCATCCAAGTGATCCAGCTCATGCAGAATGCATCTTGCCAGAAGATTTTTCGCTTCAATGACGAACTCTTCATTCTTTTCATTCATGGCCTTCACTTTGACATATTCTGGTCGTTTCACTACACCAGTCTCTCCTGGGATGGAAAGGCACCCTTCCACATCCAGATATTCTCCTCTGGTCTCCAGAATCTCAGGATTCACGAAACACAGCCTGATATCTCCTATGCCGACGGTGAATATTCTCTTCAGGATGCCCACCTGTGGACCTGCAAGACCTATGCCGTCTTCACTGTCCATGGTGTTGAACATGTCCTTCACCAGAGTCTGAAGTCTCGGGGTCATCTCCTTCACAGGTTTTGCTGTTTTTCTCAGTACACTATCTGGTACCAGTCTTACTTCTCTTAATGCCATCTTTTCTTTTCTCCTATTTCTAAATTTACATCATACTGTTCGGATTCAGATCCATACTGACTTTGATGTCCTTATACACGGGCTTCATCTCCTGCTGAATGAGGTTTCTGATTTCCAGTGCCGCTTCATCATGGATCTCTCCTTTAATCAGTACCTGCCACCTGTAATTGTTTTTGATCTTTGAAATGATACATGGGCTGGGTCCTAGTAAAATCATATTATCATATTTTGTCAAATGTTTTCTTAAAACTCCACCAATAGATTGTATATTTTTGATTAATAGGTCTTCCTTCTCCGAAGTGAATACCAGATAGAAAAGTCTGGAGAATGGCGGATTGTTCAGCGCTTGCCGCATTTCCACTTCTCTTCTGTAGAACCCCTTGTAATCATGGGACTGTGCGGAAGTGATGGCGAAATTGTCGGGACTGTAGCTTTGTATGATCACTTCACCTGGTTTATCCCCTCTTCCCGCACGCCCTGCAACCTGAGTAATCAGCTGAAATGTCTTTTCAGATGCCCTGTAATCCGGCATGTTCAGTGACAGATCCGCAGCCAGAACGCCCACCAGTGTCACGTCTTTGAAATCCAGACCTTTACTGATCATCTGCGTACCGATGAGGATATCACATTCGTTGTTCTTGAAATCATTGTACATGAGTTCATAGGAATTCTTCTGCCTGGTGGTATCTCTGTCCATTCTCATGACACGGGCATCCGGGAAAAACTTTCTTACAGACTCTTCCACTTTTTCCGTGCCCGTTCCAAACTGCTTGATGTATTTCGACTGACATGCCGGGCAGGTTTTGGGCAGATATTTTCTGGCTCCGCACTGATGACACATGAGAGAATTGTCTCTGTGGTGGGTCATGCTGATATCGCAGTTCTCGCACTTAAACACATAGCCGCAGGATCTGCAGGAAACAAAGGTGGAAAATCCTCTGCGGTTGAGAAACAGGATGATCTGCTCTTTCCGCTCCAGCCTTTCTTTCATTTTTTCCAGAAGTGTTCTGGAGAAAATGGACCGGTTGCCGCTCATGAGTTCATCCCGCATATCCACAATTTCCATGGAGGGAAGCACACTCCTTGTAGCTCTGTTCTGCAGAGTAATCAGTTCAATTTCCTTTTTCTCCGCGCGGTGGAAAGATTCCACCGATGGTGTGGCGGATGCCAGAACCAGCTGACCATCCTGTTTTTCCATCATAAGCTCCGCCACTTCCCTGGCGTTGTATTTGGGATTCATTTCTGATTTATAGGTACTCTCATGCTCTTCGTCAATGACCACAAGCCTGAGGTTCTGAAACGGCAGAAACAGAGCCGAACGTGCGCCGATGGCGATCTTCACTTTTCCGCTTTTCACTCTGTGCCATTCATCATATCGTTCTCCATCACTTAATCTGGAGTGAAATATGGTGATGTCTTTCCCGAATCTTCCCTTGAACCGTTCAATCATCTGAGGTGTCAGACTGATTTCCGGTAGAAGTACAATGCTGTCATAGCCCTTCTCTATGTTCTGACGGATCAGTTCCAGAAAAACTTCCGTCTTACCCGAACCTGTAATTCCATGAAGAAGATAGGTTCCAGGAGCACTTTTTATCTTTTCCACAGCGTGAAGCTGCTCTTCGTTGAGATTTCTGGCCTTATACTCTTCATATTCTTCTATGTTGTATCGATACTCATTTTCACTCATTACCGACAGGAATCCATGCTTCAGAAGTGTGTTCACGGAGCTTACGGAAAATCCTGCCTTGGACAGGTCCGCTTTGATGAGTTTTCCCTGATTTGCTTTCACATAGCTAAGTATGGATCTATATTGATCTTTATCGTATCTTCCTTCAGCCTCTTTCACAAAGTATAACTTTTCACTGGTCTTGTATTTCATCCCGCTGAGAATGCCTCTTGGAATCAGAAGCTTGATCACATCCAGATAGGATGCCAGATACTTTTCTCTCAGGACCTCTATGAAAGCCACCTGCTCTTCGTCAAAATAGGTTTCGGGATATACGCTTTGAATCTCTTTCAGTCTGGAGACTCCTTCAGGCGCTTCATCCGTGACCCTCATGACAAATCCGTCTATTCTCTTATTGCCCTGACCAAAGGAAACCTTGACTCTCTGACCTACAGAAACCGTTAGGTTCTGAGGTATTCCATAAGTAAAGATCCGATCCATGGACAGCGCCTCGTTGTTCACCACTATACCAGCATAAGACATCTTCTCACCACCTTCATAACCTATTAATTATAGCATCAATTTCCCCCTGCTTCCATTCTCACCTGTTTCAGGTATCCTTCTTTCCTGTCACCGCTCTTCCTTATCCGGCGCTGTAAGGATTCTGTCACACTAGAAGATGGATTTCATGATATAAATAATTAAAACCCACAACGCATTCTGGAGGATTTACCATGTTAAAATCATCAAATTCGAAAAAATACATCATTTTGGGTCTGCTTATCGTCATTGCATCCATTATCTCCCTGTATCAGATCTTTCTGAAGGATGAATCCCTCTTGGTATTTGAAGGAACCATCATAAGTATGGATACGAGCGGAGAGACCGCTACCCTTCTTGTTGACGGCAGAAGACTGAACCAGCCCGAAAATGGAGGCGCAGACACCATCATCAGCTATCTCATCGATGCAGACACAAGAGTCATCGCCGATAATGCCGAAAGTAATCTGGATACGCTGGCAGTGGGAAACCTCGTGAAGATCGAAGGACCTGATGTCCTTCGCACAAGTTATCCAGCCCAGGCGGATGCAGACAGAGTGATTCTCCTTCGTGAAGTTTCAACGGATATTCTTATAGAAGGTGAGCTGATGGAGATATCGGAAAGCGCTTCAGACGGTTTCACCATCCTTGTCAGGGGATCCGTCACCGGATATGGAGATTCCAGCGAAGTCTATGTCCGCGTTCCGGAGAATGCCTATCAGTCCCATGGACCTGATCAGCTGTTTTCTGAAGGAAGCAGCGTACGCATACTCATCGATGGACCGCTGGCAGAAAGCTACCCCATGCAGGGGACCGCTTCCTCGATCATCCAGATAGAAGAGAACTGAAAAAAAAGAGATCTGATGAATCATAACATCGGATCTCTTTTTCATTTACCTGCCCCGGTTCTACCTAGAATTTTCATCCCTCGATGACTTTCTTCAGTTTGTGTGTGGACTCTTCCCTTTCCTTCATGATGAAATGCTGAAATCGGATTCGAAGGTTGTCTTCCTCTTCGGAAGTCTCAAAGGAAGACAAGATCTTATGGTGCACATCCGCATCATGGATCTTACCCGCCACATCCTGTATTTTCTTCAGGTGCTCCACTCTTTTCACTGCAAGATCCCCCAACGTGTCCACCTTGCTTTTCAGTGTGTAGATGATGTTTTTCGCAAGGACTCTCAGATCATGCACCTCTTTCACCGATTCAAAGTCAAGATTCGTTTCCATCTCGAAGTACCGCTCCATAAGATCCTGATATCTGTCCACAACGAATGTTTCATTCTGTATGTTTAGCTCACAGGCGGATGCTTTAAAGATCCTCTTCCCATAGCCAAGTAGCATCTTCAGCGTGTCCTCGTAGAGAATTCTGAACTCTATGGGGTCCATCTTCTCATTCTTCTCTTTAAGAAATCTGCACTTATCCAGTTCTCTCTCATTCATTTCTGTAAATAGCTTCTTTTCTACTGACGAAAGCTGTCTGCTGAAATCCTCTGCGCTTTTGAGATACATATGCCTCGTTCGCAAGGAACCGAAATTCCTGAGAAGCATCTTGAGACTGCTGAGCAGAGCCTTTCTCTTCTTCCTCCTCAGCAGAGGCTTATAAAAGAACAGCAGAGAAATCAGTTTTCTCATATGGATGCGAAGTTCGTGGATGATTTCTTCCAGTTCCTCCTCATCGGGATTGGCTCGTAGTTTGACAAGCAGCTGATCTTCTGCAAGAAAAATCACCTTGGCTTCTTTCTGAAACTGGTCTATGATCGTATTTTTCATTTTCATCATTTTCACCCGACTTCACATCACTTTTTTCAGTATGCAGAAACTTTTTCTGACATTTTTCACAGATTCTGGTACTTTCATCATAGTTTTTATTATTATGGATATCAAGAATTTTCCCTATTGTTATTCAATTATTTATAGTTATGACGGTTTTGTAAACGATGTTCATTGATAAATGGTAATATATCACCCCTATTGCCACTATGGTAAACATTTACCATCATATCGGTTTTAAAATAATCGATGTAAAAATATTATTGACTTATTCTTATTAGAATGATAATATCACTTCAAGATAAAAATTAATAAATAAATTACAGAAATGTTGACGAAGAAAAAACTGCTTTAGTGGATCCACAGAGAATCGGACAAGCTGAGAACCGATGTGAAACTTGCAGACAATACATCACTTCCGAGTTTCATGACTGAACTTACAGTAAGTCATGACGCTGACCAGCGTTATAGGGTTAGGGTTTGATCGAACCTGAAGAGATGATGTCAGTGATGGCATCATGAAATAAAGTGGTACCGTGCTTTTGCACCTTTATTATGTTCTACATAATAAAGGTTTTTTTTATACAAAAGAAATTATCAAAATGATGGAGGGAACACAAATGAAAAAAGGAATGAAATTATTCACAGCAGGACTCTTGTCTTCACTTATGCTTGCCGGATGCGGCGCCAAGGAATCTGTAGGCGATGGCGATACTGTAAAACTGGGCCTCAATTATGAATTGTCCGGAAATGTATCCACCTACGGAACCAGCCTCGTCAACGGAATCGAATTCGCAGTGAAGGAGATCAATGAAAAAGGAGGCGTACTTGGAAAGCAGATTGAACTGGTGAAAGTGGACAACAAATCATCAGGAGAAGAAGCAGCCAACGTCTCATCCAGACTTGCAACGAGAGATAAGGTTGTAGCCATTCTCGGACCTGCCACTTCAGGTAATACAAAGTCCGCACTTCCACCTGCGGAAGAAAACAAGGTGCCGCTGATTTCAGCCTCCGCCACTGCCGATGATGTCACCTTAGATGCCAACGGCAATGTTAGGCAGTATGTCTTCAAGACCTGCTTCAGCGATTCGTTTCAGGGTGTCACCATGGCAAACTTTGCTGCAAAGGAACTGGGTCTTCTGAAGACCGCCATCCTGAGAGACAACACTTCGGATTACAGCCAGGGACTCACCGATGCCTATAAGGGCACTTACGGTTCACTTGGCGGAGAAATTGTGGCAGAGGAAGCCTATCAGGCAAAAGATACAGACTTCAAAACACTTCTGACCAACATCAAAGCATCCGAACCAGACGTACTGTTTGTACCAGGATACTATGAGGAAGTCGGTCTCATCATCAAGCAGGCCAGAGAGCTCGGCATGGATATGCCCGTTCTTGGTGCAGATGGTTTCGATTCTCCGAAGCTTCTGGAAATCGCAGGTGCGGATAATCTGAACGGAACCTACTACTCCAATCACTATTCCTCCGGTGATACATCTGAAGACGTTGTGGCATTCAAGACTTCCTTCAACAAGGAATTCGGTGCAGACCCAGACGCTTTCAACGCCTTAGGCTATGATATGGCCTATATGGTGGCAGATGCGCTGGAAAGAGCTGGAGAAGTGGACCGCGAAAAACTGAAAGAAGCTCTGGAAGCCACCGAAAACTTTGAAGGAATCACAGGAACACTGTCCATCGATGATTTCCACAATCCTGTCAAGGCAGTGACCATTCTTGAGGTGAAAGACGGTGTCCCAACCTACCTCATGAAGCAGCAACCATAAAACAGACCACAAGGATAGGGCTGCCTGGTATTTAGGCAGCCTCTACTCCATTTAAAGGAGGTTTCATCTTGGAACAAATCATACAGCAGCTGATAAACGGAGTATCTCTCGGAAGCATCTATGCACTCATCGCCCTTGGATATACCATGGTATACGGAATCATAAACCTCATCAACTTCGCCCATGGAGATGTACTGATGATCGGCGCATACATCGGGTTTGCCCTGACGGGCATTTTCGGTTTTTCTTTCTTCCCTGCCCTGATCACATCCATGCTGGCTTGCGGGATTCTGGGTATGGTCATTGAAAAGGTGGCTTACAAACCCTTAAGAGGAGCATCGAGAATCTCCAATCTGATCACCGCTATCGCAGTCTCTCTGTTTCTTCAATACGGCATGATGTATTTCGTGGGGCCGGAAAGCAGAACCTACAAGGAAGTGCTTCCCTCTTCCCAGATCAGCGTCATGGGGACTGGTGCCGTCATCGATATCAAAAGCTTCTACATCATCGGCATCACGGTCATGCTCATGATCATTCTCATGTACATCACAAACAGAACCAAAATCGGCAAATCCATGAGAGCCCTTTCTCAGGATAAGGATGCAGCGGAGCTCATGGGCATCAATGTGAATAAAACCATCTCCTATACATTCTTCATCGGATCCGCACTTGCAGGCGCTGCGGGCGTGCTGATCGGCGTCTATTACAGTACGCTGAATCCCCTGATGGGCGCAACGCCAGGGCTGAAGGCTTTCGTGTCCGCCGTAATCGGTGGAATCGGAATCATTCCGGGGGCCGTATTCGGTGGTTTCTTTCTGGGTCTCATCGAGACGCTGGTCAGTTCCATCGGTGGTTCACTTTATAAAGATGCAGTCGCTTTTCTCATCCTGATTCTGGTCCTGCTCATCAAGCCCACAGGGCTCATGGGCTATAAAGAACAGGAAAAGGTATAGGTGGTAAGATGAAAGAATTAATCAGCAGAAACAATATCATAAAGATCATGATGGTTCTTGCCGTCTATCTACTCGTGTACCTGATGATGAATGCAGGAATCATTGATTCCTATATATTTCTCAACATCGTCAGCATCGGAATCAATATCATCCTGGCGGTGAGCCTCAATCTCATCACCGGTTTCACCGGTCAGCTGTCTCTGGGTCATGCTGCATTCATGTCCATCGGAGCATACGCATCCGGGATTCTCACCGCGAAGCTGGGACTCCCCTTCATTGTGGGTATACTTGGCGCAGCCCTTGCTGCAGCCCTTGCAGGTGTGCTTATTGGCGTTCCGACACTGAGACTGAAAGGCGACTATCTGGCCATTGCTACCTTGGGATTCGGAGAGATCATCCGAATCATCGGTCTCAACTGGAAGTACATCGGAGGGGCCATGGGACTTAATGACATCCCCAGATACACCAACTGGACCTGGCTTTTCGGGATCATTGTTCTGACAGTTGTGGTGATCTCCAATTTCCTTTCCTCCTACAATGGCAGGGCTGTCATCTCCATCAAGGAAGATGAGATCGCATCCACTTCCATGGGTGTGAATACAAACTACTACAAAGTACTGGTATTCACCATCGGTGCGCTCTTTGCAGGCATCGCAGGTGCCCTCTATGCGAACTACTTCTATTTCATCAAGCCTGATTCCTTCGGATTCATGAAATCCGTGGATATCCTTGTCATCGTCGTACTGGGCGGACTGGGAAGCATCCGAGGTTCCATCCTGAGCGCCATCGCTTTGTCACTGGTGTCTTTGTCGCTTCAGGGCATTCCCGAACTGAGGATGGTCATCTATGCGGTGATACTTTTCATCATGATGGTCTATAAGCCGCAGAGAATTCTGGAACCGATCAGAAAACTTGTAAGAAAGGAGGCATGAAATGGCACTGCTTAACGTAACAAAACTCACAAAAAACTTTGGCGGCGTAAAGGCTGTCACAGATGTGGACCTGGAAGTGGAAGAAAACACCATCACCGGAATCATCGGACCCAACGGTGCAG
Source organism: Proteiniclasticum aestuarii (assembly GCF_017368455.1). Lineage (GTDB taxonomy): Bacteria > Bacillota > Clostridia > Clostridiales > Clostridiaceae > Proteiniclasticum > Proteiniclasticum aestuarii. The sequence continues at coordinate 326,440 of NZ_JAFNJU010000001.1, forward strand.
GAAAGACCACCTTTTTCAATCTCCTTACGGGAATCTACAAACCCAGTTCGGGAGACATCATCTATCACATCAACGGTGATGTGACCAGTCGCATGCTGAGACCACAGAAAATGACGAAGTATGGTATTGCAAGAACCTTTCAGAACATCCGTCTGTTCAAGGAAATGACCGTTACAGACAATGTTCTTCTCGGCTATCACTGCAACCTTTCCTATGGCGTTTTTCCCTCCGTGCTGAGACTTCCCTCCTATTTCAGAGAAGAAAAGAAAGCCATGGAAAAAGCCCATGAACTGCTGAAGATCTTCCACCTCTATGATAAAAGAGACGAGAAGGCGAAGAATCTCTCTTATGGAGACCAGCGTAAGGTGGAGATTGCAAGGGCTATGGCGGCAGACCCGAAGATCCTTCTTCTGGATGAACCAGCGGCGGGCATGAATCCCAATGAAACAAAGGAACTCACAAAGCTCATTAAATGGGTGCAGGAAGAATTCCAGCTTACCATCATCCTCATCGAACACGATATGTCACTGGTCATGAAATTATGCGACAAGATTTTCGTCTTTGACTACGGTCATCTCATTGCTGAAGGAGATCCGGAAAGCATACAATGCAATGAGCAAGTGCTCAAGGCTTACCTGGGAGGTGATTACGTTGCTGAAGCTAAGTAATCTTTCCGTTCATTATGGGGCCATCCAGGCCCTAAGAAACATCTCCATGGAAATCAATCAGGGTGAAGTGGTCTCCCTCATCGGTGCAAACGGATCGGGAAAAACCACAACCCTTCGCACCATTTCCGGTCTGGTCAGAAAATCCTCCGGTGATATCCTTTATGAAAACAAGGATATTTCCAGAAAACCCGCCTCTGACATCGTGAAAATGGGACTTTCGCATGTTCCGGAAGGAAGAAGAATCTTCCCCAGAATGAGTGTCTATGAAAACCTTGAAGTCGGTGCCATCACCAGAAAAGACAAGGAAGGGGTGCAAAAGGACTTCAAGCGCTCCTTTGAACTGTTCCCTCGACTTCTGGAAAGAAAACATCAGATGGCTGGAACGTTATCCGGCGGAGAGCAGCAGATGCTCGCCATCGCACGCGGACTGCTTTCAAGGCCCAGACTTCTCCTCCTGGATGAGCCTTCCATGGGACTTGCTCCTCTCATTGTGGAAGAAATCTTCACGATTCTTCGTGACATCAATGAAACCGGCACCACCATTCTTCTGGTGGAGCAGAATGCGAATCTGGCACTTAATTTTTCCGATCGTGCCTACATCCTGAAAAACGGAATCATAGACCTGCAAGGGAATTCTAAAGATCTTCTCCATAATGAAGAAGTCAGGAAAGCCTATCTGGGTGCATAGAAAGAAGACCGGCAAGAGATTCATCAATCTCTCATCGGTCTTCTTTCATGTCCGATTTTATTCGGTGTCATGTCGTTATTACAGGTTGCATCTGCATCAAAGCGCCCCTATGCCAGTCTCTGTCAGGTGTATGGGTTGCCATTCTGACGCTATGCATCAAAATCAAAGAATTCCTCCTGCGGGACATTGAATTCTTCGTGAATCGTCTCCGTTTTCACAGAATAGAACAGAGAACCCAGCACCACGACTATGATGAATGGCAGGAGTACGGCTATGGCAAGTATCGCAATGAGGGACCTGTTCCCTTTCTTGACCGTTCTCTCTCTATAGGGATTGTCCTGGTAATGATCCAGCTCTTTGGCGCAGTTGGGACAGACTTTGTAGTGGGGCTCCACCGCCGTGCCGCAGTCAGGGCATCTTTCCTTCAGATTCGCTCCGCAGGATGGACAGGTCATGAATTCTTGCCTGACCCGTTCTCCACAGTTGGCGCAGGATAGAGAGGAATAGTTCTCTCTGAAAATAAGATAAATGATGAGCCCCAGAAGTGAGGGCACAAATACAGCAACGATGGTCCATAGTAGTGCATTCATCCCTCTCTCGCTGGCATCCCGATAGACATAGACACCAATCATGATGGGAATGACGAAAATGAAAAGCAGTATGATCAGCAGTGGGATAGTGGATAGTAATATACTCATGGGTAAAGAGCCTCCTTATGGTTGATGTGTAGTTTATTTAATCCGTAGAAGAGGATAATCACGGATAGACTAACAATGATGAAGAGGACAGCCGTAAGATTCACCGCCCATAGTGGAAGTGCAGCTGCGACCCCTAGTAGAAATGACATGGCGTAATTGAAAAGAATCACAGCCAGAGTTGTCATGACCATGATGACTTTCCTTTCCTTCTTCTCTTTCGAGATCCTTAGAAGCTTCTTCCTGTCGTAGAAAGGCTCGACGATGAACACCTCCTTCCGCTTCTCTGAAACTCTCATATCATCAAAAGCATTTCTGATCAGCCGGTCAAAATCCTTATGCTCATTCATTGGTAAGTTCCCTCCTTAACTCTATTCTTGCCGCATGCAGCCTGGACTTCACAGTCCCTTCTTTTATACCGGCAAGCACAGCGATTTCTTTTGTTGTATACCCTTCATAATAGTGCAGAACGACAATCAGTCTCTTTCTGCGATCCAGATTCTTCAGTGCTGAAAGGAGATCTTCCCGCACTGGATCTTCCTGCCGGTATTCTGCATGATCAAGAATATACTCTTTGCGCTCATTGGATACGAAATCAGAGAACAGATGCTCCACAGCCCGCTTTTTCAGCAGGCTGCGATAGACATTGACGCAGACTTTTGTAAGCCATGGGTAAAAGGGCTGCTTCCGATCATAGGAGTCTATTCCCTTCAGGACTTTCAACCAGGTCTCCTGATAGAGTTCTTCCGCCCTGTGATGGTCTCTCTCCAGCTTCAGGCACAGATAATAAAGCCTTTTCCCGTATTCTTCGATACATGCATCAATCATTCCGTCACCCGCCTTCAGCTTCTTCCTTTTATCTATATATACTCCAGTTTATGGCAAAAGGTTCATTTTTATAATGAAAAACTAAAAAAAATTCAAAAAAATCATAAGTCATACGCTGACTTATGATTTTTTCATGCCCATATTTATTCTGTCACGCTGTCCATAATGGCATCCAGGATGCCGTGGGCTGTATCCTCCTTGGACAATTCGCCCAGATCTTTTTTCAGACCACTCTTTCCGATCAGAATGACCCTATTGTGATCCTGTCCAAAAACCTTACCCTCTGAAATGTCATTGGCTGCAATGAAATCCAGATTCTTTCTGGTGAGCTTGTCTGCAGCATACTTCTCCAGGTCCTGGGATTCGGCAGCGAAACCGATGAGGATCTGGTTCTTCTTCTTTGCCCCCAGCCCTTTCAGAATATCCTTGTCTTTCACCAGTTCCAGTATCAGAGAAGACTCCTCTTTCTTGATCTTGTCCTTTGCCACTTCTTTCACCTTGAAGTCGGAAACCGCTGCAGCCATGAATACCAGATCGGCGGAATCGAAGTGCTCATTTACTGCACGGTCCATGGCTTCATTGGTAAGTGCCTGGATCTGTTTCACGCCCTGAGGTACACTGCATGTGATATGCCCGGTTATGAGAATCACTTCCGCGCCACGGTCTCTAAGCGCTTCCGCAAGAGCGATGCCCATCTTTCCGGAAGAGCGGTTCGTCAGAACCCTCACGGGATCCACAGGCGCTTCTGTGCCTCCTGCAGTGACGATAACTTTTTTACCATCATAATCTTTCTTTGGATAAAGAAGTTTCATGATCTCCTCGAAAATGTCATCAACCAGAGCAAGCTTTCCTTCTCCTACATCCCCACAGGCAAGTCTGCCTGCGCCGGGCTTCACAAAAGTGAATCCAAGCTTCTTCAGTTTATCGATGTTCTCCTGAACCATAGGACTGGCATACATCTGGGTATTCATGGCAGGTGCAATCAGAACCTTAGCCTGAGTGGCCATGATGGAAGTTGAAATCCAGTCATCCGCAATGCCGTTTGCGATCTTTCCGATCATATTCGCCGTCGCCGGAACCACCGCAAACACATCCGCTTTCTGAGCAAGGGAAATATGAGCAATCTCAAATGCCTTGGGTTCATCGAACATATCCGTGATGACGGGATTCTGGCTGAGACTCTGAAAACTGAGCGGGGTGACGAATTCCTGTGCCGATTTTGTCATGGCTACATCCACATCGATATTCTGCTTTTTCAGCCGTGAAACCAGTTCAAGGGCTTTATAGGCGGCTATGCCCCCTGTTACGCCCAGCACAACACTCTTCATCTTATTTCACACCATCTTTTAGTGTTTCGTATTCTATAAGCCCTGCATTCACTTCATTAACTGCACTGGACAGCGGATTCACGCTGGTTCCTGGCAGAAGCGGTTCCTGTCCGTCTATGAGCTGTCTGGCTCTTCTGGAAGTGATGGTCACCAGTCTGTACCTGTTCTCTACTCTGTTTAGTAATTCTGTTACTGATGGATCGATTAATGAACTCATTATAATTTTTCCTCCTTAAGGGTTAATATCTCATTGGAAACACGAGTGACTCGGCATTTCTCAGCTCTGACAATACATATCAGATCCTGATAAGCCTGCTCCACTGTGTGATTGGTGATGGCATAGTTGTATTTGTTCACATAGTTGATTTCGTTATACGCCGACTTGAATCTGGTCAGAAGCGACTCGGGTGTTTCACTGCCTCTGCCGATGATCCTGTTTCTCAGTTCGTTCATGGAAGGTGGAAGTATGAAGATGAAGATCCCTTCCGTGGTATTCTCCTGCACATTCAGTGCACCCTGAATATCGATTTCCAGAATCACATCCGTACCTTCACTGAGTTTCTTCTCCACCTCAGCACGCGGTGTGCCGTAATAGTTCCCGTATACCTCGGCATATTCCAGAAATTCATCGTTCTCTATCATGGCCTTGAATTCTTCCCGGCTCACGAAGTAATAGCTTTCTCCTTCGACCTCACCCGCTCTTGGCGCTCTGGTGGTCATGGATACGGAATTCCATATATGATTTTCACAGTTTTTCTTGTATGCATCACATACGGTTCCTTTACCTGCTCCTGAAGGTCCTGATATGACCAGGAGTAATCCTCTACTCATCTATACCTACCTCATCCACAATTTCGTCTTTCGTCTCCAGTCTGTGCGCTACAGTTTCCGGCTGTACCGCAGAAAGAATGATATGATCCGAATCCGTCACGACAACGGCTCTTGTCCTTCTTCCATATGTGGCATCAATGAGCATGCCTCTTTCTCTTGCTTCCTGAATGATCCTTTTTATAGGAGCGGATTCAGGAGATACGATGGCTACAATCTTATTCGCTGACACGATATTCCCAAAACCTATGTTAACAAGTTTAATATTCATGACCTCACCCCTACTCTATATTCTGCATTTGTTCTCTGATTTTCTCGATCTCATTTTTGATGAGAAGCACGTGATTCGTGATCTCGATATCCACGGATTTCGATGCCATGGTGTTGGCTTCCCTGTTCATCTCCTGTGCAAGGAAATCCAGTTTTCTGCCCACAGGTACGCTTTCATCCAGAAATCTTTCCATCTGGTCCATATGAGAAAGAAGTCTAGTAATCTCCTCATCGATGCTTGCTTTGTCCGTGTACAGTGCGATTTCCAGAGCCAGTCTGGATTCATCCACCGGTACGGATTCCAGAAGCTCTGTGATCCTGTTTTCAAGCCTCTCCTTATACAGCGGTATGACTTCCTTATCCTTCTCTTTGATCTTCTCCACAATCTTTCTGATCTCATCCGCCTTGACCAGCATATCGTTTTTAAGGGATGCTCCCTCCACTTCTTTCATCTCCAGCATCTTCCTGGCAGCCTCATTCACCGCTTCTGCCATGAGGGTCCAGATTTCTTCGATATTCTCCTCTTTCTCTTCCGTGAAGACCACATCAGGGAATCTGGAGACCAGTGAAACGGAAATATCATCTGCGAGCATAAACTCATCCCGCAGGTTCTTCAGTATATCCACATATCCTTTGGCCAGATACTGATTGGATTTCACCACCGTATCTTCCTTGGCGTAATTTCTGTATGTGATGAACACATCCACCTTTCCTCTGGAAAGATACCCTGAAATCACTTTTCTCACACGATCTTCCACAGGCATGAGACTCTTGGGCATCCTGATATTCATATCCAGATATCTGTGATTGACCCCTCTCATCTCCACAAGAAAACTTCTCTTTCCGTCATCCACCATGGCTCTTCCAAAGCCTGTCATGCTTTTTATCATCATAAGCCTCCAATTTATCACTTCATTATATGCTTTACCGTGCAGTGTATCAAGCATTATCCGAATCTTCCAGATAGAGATCCTTCTCAAACCATTCTCTGACATCTTCCGGATCATCGTAAATGGAAAGGGCTACCATGAGCTTTATTCTTGCTTTCTGACCAGGCAGTGCATCTCCGAATATGACGCCCATGTTTCTCAGATGCTTTCCTCCACCCTCATATCCATAACTGCCGAAGACACGTCCTTCATAACACCTGGATACAATGACCACATGGACTTTTTGGGATAGCGCATAGCGTATGCCTTCGACCATCTGCGGCGGAACATTACCTCGTCCGAAGGCTTCGATGACAATCCCTTTCGTTCCCTTATCCACAAGAAATTTGAGATAGGAGGAGTCCATCCCTGCCACGGTTTTCACCAGCTCCACATTGGAGACCAGGTGATCAATGTCATGAACCTGCCTGATGTCATTGCTTCTGTAATAGATGACACGATTGTTGTCCACGATGCCCAAGGGACCAAAAGTCGGCGTTCGAAATGCGTTCAGTGACAGTGAATTGGTTTTAGTTACTTCCTGGGCCGCATTGAGTTCCCCATTGAGACAGACAAGCACTCCACGATTTCTGGATTCCTTGGAGGATGCCGTGACTATGGACTGAGCCAGATTGGATGGACCATCATATCCGAGCTCTGAACCGGAACGCATGGCTCCTGTGAATACGATGGGTATCTCCGTATCGATGGTCAGATCAAACAGGAATGCTGTCTCTTCCAGCGTATCTGTTCCATGGGTGATGACCACACCGTCGGGCTGATCATCTTGGATCACCTTCAGGGTGAATGCTCTCAGCTCCATCATCTTCTCCAGCGTCATATGGGGACTGGGAAAAGAGCTGAAGTTATAGGAGATGACCTCCGCATGCTTTTCGATTCCGGTGACCATGTGCATGATTTCTTCTCCGGTTAGAGAAGGCACAGCAGCCTTGATCTTAGGGTCCACTTTCATGGAAATGGTACCCCCGTTAAAAATCACAATAATCTTCTTCATCGCTTCCTACTCCTCTTTTCTTTTCTCTGCAAAATACTGATAGAAGTAGGTCAGAATTCTACCATTGTAGAGTTTTCTGTTCTTATGGGCTTTCTTTCCGAATGCTTTCTCGAAACCATCCAGTGCGGAGAGGATATACATGTCAAAATCCTCGTTCACCGCCTTGTCACGGCCCATCTTCTCCATGAGACGCACAATATTCTCTCTTTCACCCAGTCGCTCTCCGTAAGGAGGATTGGTGATGATTGTCACATTCCGGTCTGTGTATTTCAGATTCATGAAATCCTGATGATTGAAATAGATATTCTTGAATACGCCTGCCTTCTTGGCATTCATCTTTGCCGTGGAAAGCACGTAGGTGTCATTGTCATATCCGGTGATGGAGAGCTTCAGGGATTTCACCTGATTCCTGGCCCCTTCTCTCACCTGATCGTACACATCTTCCGGAAACCCGGGCCAGGATTCTGACACGAATTTACGGTCCACATTCGGTGCGATATTGCGCGCGATCATCGCTGCCTCAATGAGGATGGTGCCCGAACCGCAGAAAGGATCGATGAGGGGTCTTGTTCCATCATATCCGGAGATCAGAACCATTGCGGCGGCCAGTGTTTCCTTCACAGGCGCTGCTCCGGAATGTTCCCTGTATCCTCTTCGATGCAGGCCTTCCCCGGATGTATCCACGGTGATGGTCGCAATGTCCTTCAGAAGTGCGATTTCAATCTTGTAGACCGCTCCGGTTTCCGCAAAGATTTCACGGTCGTAGGTCCTCTTCATGGACTCCACCACTGCCTTCTTCACGATGCTCTGACAATCTGGAACACTATGGAGCTGGCTTCTCACAGATTTTCCGACCACGTGCATTTTTCCGCTTACGGGAATCAGCGCACAGAAATCGATGGCCTTAGTTCCCTGAAACAGTTCCTCGAAAGTGACGGCCTTAAACTCCGCCAGCTTGATCAGTACCCTTTCAGCGGTTCTCAGATGAATATTGCAGATGGCGATATCCATCTCATCTCCATCAAACTCGACTTTTCCGTTTTCCACCTTAAGATCCTCATATCCTAAAGCTTTCAGTTCATTGGAGAGTATTTTTTCTATGCCGAAGGCACAGGTGGCAATGAGTCTGTAATCCATTCTTTATTCTCCTTTAAGTGTCAAAGAGAGCGGACAGTGATCGGATCCCATGATGTCGTTGTATATGGTCAGATCATCCACATCCTCCAGCACGTTTTCCGATACGACAAAGTAATCTATTCTCCATCCTGCATTTCTGTCTCTGGCACGGAACCTCTGATCCCACCAGGTGTACTTCACTTCTTCCGGATTGCGCGCTCTCCATGCGTCCACATATCCATGGCTCAGGAGCTTCGTGAACCAGTCTCGCTCAATCGGCAGAAACCCAGAGGTCTTCTGATTGGTCTCCGGATTGGCAAGGTCAATCTCATTGTGGGCCACATTGAAGTCTCCTGTGATAATGACTTTTTTCCCTGATTCCTTCAGTGCATCGAACTTCACAAGAAGATCATCATAGAATCTCATCTTGTAAGCGAGTCTTTCCTCTCCTCTGCCCCCATTGGGGAAGTAAATGCCAAAAATCGCATAGTCGCCCACATTGACCTGAATCACTCTTCCTTCCGCATCATATTCCTCGATTCCTGACCCTTTGATGATTTCATCCACAGGAATTCTGGTATAGACCGCTACAGAAGAATATCCTTTTCTGACTCCCGAGTGCATGGTCAGGGTATAACCCAGCTCCTTGAGATAGATCTCCTCAACCAGCTGGTCCTCCTGCATCTTCGTCTCCTGGATAAAAAGAATATCCGGATCCAGTTCCATGACACTTTCCTTGAATCCTTTCTTCATGATGGCTCGTAATCCGTTCACGTTCCATGATACTATCTTCATTCGTTACCTTCCTTTATGAATATATCCACTGCGTTTCTGCCGTCCACTTCTTCCAGCATGACCTTGATCAGCTCATTTCTGGAAGTAGGCACATTCTTTCCCACATAGTCTGCTCTGATGGGCAGCTCTCTATGCCCCCTGTCTATGAGTACAGCAAGCTGAATGCTTTTCGGTCTTCCGTTTTCCGTTACAGCATCAAGAGCCGCTCTTACAGTACGGCCAGTATAGAGCACATCATCCACAAGAATGACCTTCTTGTCTTTGATCGGTACATCAATCTGCGCGTTCTTGATCATCGGTGTTTCATAATCCTCTTCCAGGTCATCCCGATACAACGTGATATCCACGCTGGATACAGGAATTTCGGCATCCTCAAACTTCCTGATGTTTTCCTGTATTCTCTCTGCAAGAGGTACTCCTCTTCTTTTGATGCCCACAAGAACAATGTCCTTGGTTCCCTTATTCTTCTCCACTATTTCATGAGAGATTCTTACAAGGGCTCTTTCTATCGCCTTCTCGTCCATGAGTCCCGCTTTAAATTCCATAAGCTGCCATAGAAGCCTGCTTCTATGGATGACACCACCTTTTCCGTTTATTTTATCATCTATATTTCTTGTTTCGATTCATTCTATATCATCTTATTATACTAAAACATCCCAGCATAAGGCTAGGATGTGTTCATATTTTGTTAATATTATTCACTTTTTGTTTTTATTTCTTCTCCATACGATGGAGTTTCATGAGATATTCCTTGAATTCCTGATGCACCGGTGTTCTGAAAATCATGTATCCCTTATGAGGCGTTTCGAAACCAAGCGTTGCCGCATGAAGAAGCTGTCCTTTTATCGTTTCCTTCTTATGCCCATATACATAGTCTCCCACCAGCGGATGATGCACCGAAGCCATATGCACTCTGATCTGATGGGTTCTTCCTGTCTCCAGTTTAGCCCTGATCAGTGTGAAGCCCTTATATCTTCTGACGACATCATAATGGGTCACTGCGCGCTTTCCATCCTCCACGATGGCCATCTTCATTCTGTCTTTTCTGGAACGGCCTAGAGGGGCATCAATGGTGCCATGGTCTGTTTTCACATTGCCATGAACCAGGGCAAGATACTCCCTTTTCATGGAATGGTCCTTCAGCTGGGCTGAAAGATATCCATGAGCGAAATCATTCTTCGCCACCACCAGAATGCCTGTCGTGTCCTTGTCAATACGGTGCACGATGCCCGGTCTTAGAATCCCGTTGATTCCGGACAGGTCCTTCACATGATAAAGAAGCGCATTCACCAGGGTATCATGATAATTCCCCTGGGCGGGATGCACCACCATGCCCTTCTCCTTATTGACCACCACCAGATCTTCATCCTCATAAAGAATATCAATGGGAATGTCCTTGGCGCTCACTTCCAGTTCTTCCAGTTCAGGAAGCTCCAGTAGGATGCTCTCATCCTCCTGCACCTTGTAGGAGGACTTCCTGATCCTGTCTTCCACCGTGATGCATTCTTTCTCAATGAGTTTCTGAATGTAGGATCTGGAGAGATCCGGGAGTTTCTCCGTGAGATAGACATCCAGCCTTTTCCCCTGTGCTTCTGCTTCTACAATATACTGCAGCTCTTCCACGCTAATCCACTTCCTTCAGAATATAGATTACAAGAAGTCCCGTGCCGATGGTGATGCATATATCGGCCACATTGAAGGAAGGAAAATAGTAGACGTCCTTCCAGTGCCAGGATATGAAATCCACCACGAAACCGAATCGCACACGGTCAATGAGATTACCCACCGCACCAGTGAGTATCAGGCCTGTGCTTGCGGTCAGAAGCCAGGTCTTCTTCTTTGCTTTATAGTAGTTAAACAGAAGGACACCCATGATGACCAGGGTCACCGCAGCCAGAAGATACGCTCTTCCCTGAAAGATGCCAAAAGCCGCCCCTCTGTTCTCCAGGTAGGAAAAATCAAAAAATCCTTCTATGACCGTGATATCTGCTTTTCCTTTCAGGGTATCCACTGCCCATATTTTTGTGAAATAGTCCAGAACCAGTCCTATGATAATAATTGCGTAGATCATCTCAGCCTCCAAATTTCGTTCGTATGATGCATAATTTCTTCCAGTGTATGAATGTCTATGGTCTGCTGACTGTCGGAACAGGCTTTATCGGGATCCACGTGGGTTTCGATGAGCAGCCCGTCCGCTCCCGCCATGATCCCTGCTAAAGCCATGGGCTTCACAAGATCACGCACCCCTGTGCCGTGACTGGGATCCACAATTACTGGTAGTCTCGAATTTTTCTTGAGGTACGCTACGGAATTCAGGTCCAGCGTATTTCTCGTGGTGGTCTCAAAGGTTCTGATTCCCCTCTCGCAGAGAATCACCTGATCGTTTCCAGTATTCAGGATGTACTCCGCAGCACTGACCCACTCGTTGACCGTCGCACTGAAGCCTCGCTTCAGAATCACTGGTTTTCCAAGCTTGCCCACCTCTTCAAGAAGCACATAGTTATACATGTTTCTGGAGCCGATCTGGATGATGTCCACCACATCCTTGGCTTTCTCTATGTCTCTCACATCGAGAATTTCTGTGGATATCACCATCTGAAATTCCTTCTTGATCACACGGAGAATTTCAAGCCCTTCGCCTTTGAGTCCCTGAAAATCATAGGGTGATGTTCGGGGCTTGAAAGCTCCTCCTCTTAATATATCCACACCCAAACTTTTCAGATTCCTGGCGATGTTTCTCATGGTGTCCAGATCTTCCACAGAACAGGGTCCCGCAAAAAACACAGGGTCTTCCGAGATGATTTTATTCCCGATTTCAATTTTCACTTTGCCTAATGACAGGTCCATTGTCTTTTGTATCATGTCCTACTCCAATATCACGGTCAGAGCCTCAAGAATTTCCTCTTCCTGAACCACGACCTTTATTTCAGGTTCACCAATCTCACGTAAGAGTGTAAACCTCATATTCTCATCGTTTTTCTTGTCCTTTTTGATGGCCTCCAGAAGTTTTTCCGCTTCGGCACTGATTGTTCTCTTCAGGTCATATTTATCCATGATTTTTCTTACCACCTGATCTGCCTGTGGATCCAGTCCCAGTTTCATGGTGCTGAGGTAAATCTCAGCAAGAATTCCCAGAGCCACTGCTTCTCCATGGGTCAGGGTCCCTTCCAGGACACTTTCTATGGCATGACCCACATTGTGTCCGAAGTTCAGTGCATTCCGCTTCCCTTTGTCCTCGTAATCCGCCTGCACCAGTTCGCTTTTGATGCAGAGCCCAGACAGGATGTACTCCTTCATGGGTAGATGGAAGAGATCTCGTTCAGTTGCGGAAAGATCCTTGAGCATCTGCTGGTCTCCGATCAGACCATATTTCAGTATCTCCCCCAGCCCACTCTTCAGTTCCCTTTCTTCCAGGGTCTTCAGAAAGTCCAGGCAGATGATGATCTTTTCCGGTTTCCGGAAGGCGCCGATATAGTTTTTGATGCCTCTGAAATTGACGCCGCACTTCCCGCCGACGGAACTGTCGCACATGGAAAGAAGCGTCGTTGGCACCATGTTGAAAGGAATGCCTCTTTTGAAGGTAGCCGCGACATAGCCTGCAAGGTCTCCCGTGACCCCTCCGCCTATGGCGACAAGGGTCTGACTCACATGATGCTCAAGCAGAAAGTCATAGATGTTCTCCACTTCCAGAAGGTTCTTGTTTTTCTCCGATGCCTCAAAAAGATACACCGTCTTTCCTTCTAAAAAAATCTTCAGCTCTTCTGTCACCTGGAGAAGTTTTCTGTCCACGACAAAAAGCGCATCTTCTGGAAGCTTTACAAAAGTGCGATCCAATCCATCTGTAAATTCAATTTTCTCATTGAAAAACAGTTTCTCTTCCATAACATTTTCCTTTCAAAGGATATCTTATCACATGGAGACTCCCTTCACAAGAAAAGAGACTTCTCTTAAAAAGTCTCTCTCCAAACTCCTGTATTCAGCCTTTTATTTCCACTTCTTCCTCATTGAAACCACTGTCGCCATAGACGGTTTTGTCTCTGGAACCCTTCTGTTCCAGAAGACCTTCCTGAGGAGACAGTCCCGCAACTTTCAGTGAACTGGTCCCCAGGGTACCTCTTTCAATCTCCTCAGACGCTGAAGTGAAGGAACTCATCTGGCTTTCCATGAAGTTCAGCACTCTCATTTTGAAGTTGCTGAATTCCATCCTGTATTTCTCATACTCTCTCTTTAAATTCTCGTTGTCCTTATTGGTGTTTTCAATAATGGCCTGGGCTTTTGCCTGCGCATTCTCAAGGATATGTTCTGCTTCTCTCTCCGCCTGATTCTTTGTGGCATCTGCTGTATTCTGTGCTAATACCAGGGTGCTCTGAAGCGTTTTTTCAAGATTGGCATAATACTCGATCTTCTCGTTGAAACCTTCAATCTTTTCTTTCAGACTTGCATTTTCCCGATAGAGGGCTTCAAAATCCTCTACAATCTCATCCAGAAATTCGTCCACCTCATCTGTGCTGTAGCCTCTCATGGTTCTTTTGAAATCCTTATTGGTTATTTCTACGGGTGTGATCTTCATGTTCTGCCTCCTCCATACTGAAAATTATTCAAATTTATAAAATATGACCCTCAGATTCCCTTTCTGGGTCGTCCCGATGATTTCTCCGATTTTAAACTTTCCTTTTCTTCTGACGGTGATGGTATCTCCCTCTCTTATTTCCTTAGCCTTATCTCTTGTTTCATTGTAATTCAAGAGCACGAGCCCTTTCTGGATCATCTCCAGCGATTTGCTGCGGGATGTTCTGGCAAGCTCAGCTACAACCACATCAAGTCTCAGGGAAGCGATGACCGCCTCTCTTTTCACCAGATTTGGCTTAAGAAACAATACTTTATCCTCATACTCATGGAGTGTCAGCTTCACATTGCACCTGCCGATCTGATTGAGATTATTCAGTATATAGTCCGCCATGTCTCTGAATACGATCAGATAGGCCCGATCCTCTTTCACAAAAACATCGCCGAACTTCTCTCTCAGAATGCCTAAACTCATGACCGCACCCAGATAATCCCGATGAGAGAGCTCTGTCTGATGATCAATATTCTCAATTTCCACGATGGCCAAAGGGTTAACCCCGTTCAGACCATTGGCGAAAATTCTTCTCTCGAAAAAGTCTTCCCCCAGCACCTCTATTTCCCTGTATTCTTTCATGGCCAGAATTCTGTTCCAGACTCCTGGCGTATAGAATTCATCCGTATGATAAAAGAAGCTGAAGCTCTTTGCTCTTTCCAAAGACTCAAAGAGCTTCGCCATTCTATAGGAATCCTCTTCCGAAAAGGTTTTGATGAACCCTTTTCTATCCATTATTTCCAGTTCAGAAACCCTTTGATAGAGCTTTCTTCCTTCTGATCTCTTGTCACTTCAACCATAGATGGAGATAGAACGTATACACCGTTTTCCACTTCCTGCAGGTCGCCGGAAAGAGCATAGGTTGCACCTGCAATGAAATCCAGCAGTCTCTGCGCCGTCCTTGGTTCAAGACTTGACGTATTGACCACAACGATCATATTCGCTTTCAGACTCTCGCAGATCTGTGGAGCCTCGTCAAATGTGTTGGGTTTGATGATATTGACTTTCGTATTATTCCCATGAAGACTCACCACTTTATTTGGCTCCTTCGTTTCTCTTCTTCTGCTGAGGATGGAGTAGCTTTCTTTAGGCTCTGCGATCTCTTCTTCTTCCAGCTCTTCCATTTCATAATCATCATACATTTCCTCGTCTTCAAAGCCCATCATGTTTTTGAATGAAGTCATAATTTTACCCATTATTTTTCCTCCTTATGAATCTAATAATTTCTGGATCCGAAAATCCCAGTACCGACTCTTATCATGGTAGATCCCTCCTGCATGGCTGTCTCGTAATCCGAAGACATCCCCATGCTGAGAATCTCCATTCTGAAATGCTCCTTTTCATGCTGTTTGAGTTCCATGAACACCTCCTTCATTTTCCTGAAGTACTGTCTGTTTTCTTCAGGGGTTCCCTGTGGAATAATTGCCATCAGTCCTTTGACATGGATTCTATTAAGGTTTTTCAGCTCATCCAGGAACCCTGGCAGATCCTTCAGAAGAATCCCTGCTTTCTGAGGTTCTTCTCCAATATTGATTTCGATCAGTGTATCCACCGTAAGATTCATTTTTTCTGCTCTCTTGTGAATTTCAGCTGCCAGAGACGATCTGTCCAGTGACTGAATCAGATGGGTCTTTCCCAGCACCTTTCTGACTTTATTGGTCTGCAGGTGACCGATGAGATGCCATCTGATGTCCTTCGGCAGCACATCATATTTGGCTTCGATTTCCTGCACTTTATTTTCTCCGAAATCCCGGATGCCCATCTCATAGGCTTCCATGATTTCTTCGGGTGATTTTGTTTTTGATACGGCGATGAGGGTCACACCCTCTAATAGGGTATGCCTCACATGTTCGATGTTTTCTCTGATGCTGTTCAAATAGTCACAACCTTTCACTCAGCTTCCTGAAGATACTCCGGCATAATTGGTGGCACCGAACCTTCAAGAACGATTATGGGCATTTTCTCAAGGCTTATCTGAATGCCCCTGTTTTTCATGATTCTCATCTGGCTGAACTCCGTTTCCGTATAGGCTTCCAGAAGTGCTTTATCGCCGATGGCCTCCACCACAAAAGGTGCCGGCAGCTTCTGACCGTTGATGGAAATGAATGCCCAGCTGCAGTAAACCTCTGAGGTTTCTGTCACTCGCTGCCCATTGATGGAGATGGCTTCTGCTCCATTGAGTTTCAGTTCATTGATGAGTTTAAGCATATCTTCATTATGAATGATTCTCAGCCAGCTGTCTATGGAACCTTCCAGCTCCCCTTCTTTAGGAAGACCGTCCTCCAAAGTCAGGATCAGTCCCGCTCCCCGTACATCTTCGTAGCCCAGCAGTTTCTCATTTCGGCTATACTCTTCTGTGAGGTCTTCCATGACAAGCAAGGAATCGGTGCTTTCCTTCTTGTAATCACTGAGCTTCTTCAGCATTTCGTCTTCCGTTTTCTTTAAAACATGAATTTCATTCTTCAGTTTAGCACTGTACTCCAGAGCATCACTGTAGTCACTCTGAACAAGAATCACATCCACCTGACCCGTTGCCAGCTGCACTCCTGTGGCTATCCCGATTCCCATGATTACAGCACCAAGAAGTGTCAAAACCTTACTCAAGTGCATCATTTCTCTTTCCCTTATAATACTTGTCGATGAGCAGTCTTCGAATCACCGCAAAGTTATTGAAGATTCTCCCTCCGAATACGACCACTGCCGCCAGATACATGGGAAGACCCAGCTTGTCTCCTAAAAACGTCAGCGCCACTGCGATGATGGCATTTCCGAAGAATCCGGAAATGAACACGATATTATCAAAAGTCTTTCCTAGATACGCCTTCAGTGCCCCAAGCACGGAATCCAGACAGGTCAGTATAGCGATGGTGAGATACGTAGTATAGGCATCAGGAATCTTCACATCCAGAAAAAGCCCAAGCAGAATACCAATGAGCAGTCCGATCATTACAATCATCTTCTACTTCGCCTCCTCTATGAATGATGTGGAAAATGGTTTCTCGTATCTGCTTATGAAAAGCTCATCCACGGGTTGAAACCGTATGTCGTAAAATTCCAGCGCGTTATAGGACATGGCGCCCTGAAAAGCCACTGCACTGTTCAGTTTGTTCTTGTCTCCGATGGCTTTGATGACGATTTCCTCTCTTGGGGAAACCTTTTCGTCATTGATCAGTATATAGCTGTTATTCGAACTGGATTTGATTCCAGTCTGAATGGCGATTCGCTTCTCATTGATGCTGATGGCTTCTGCCCCCGCAAACTTCAGTTCATTGATGATATAAACCAGTTCCAGATCCGTGAGATAGCTGAATGTCTGCGGGTTCAGAAGGGGATCCGTTGGTTTGAGACTCAGTGTAAGTCCCGGTCCCTTCACATCCACCAGGCCTAGTAGCAGTCTGGAATGATCCAGCTCTGTTTTCAGAAGCTGATTTGCTTCATTGCTGGAGGAAGCCGCGATTTCATAGCTCTTGAGCTCCTCCGTCAGTTCATTGTTGTTTTCGATCAGTGCTGCTTTCTCCTCTTTCAGCATTTCGATTTCATGGAACAGATCTTCTGTCTCCTGAACCGTCAGTTTCTTCACCGGATCCTGCAGCTGCTTGTACTGATAGGCCATGAGAAACCCTAGAAGCACAAACACCAGTGCCAGTACCCATTGCATATTTCTATTTGTCTTTTTCATGCTTACCCTTCTTCTTAACCATCACCGTTTTCAGGTGCTTCTTCATTCAGTTCCTCTTCTTCCGTTTGTTCTTTCACTCTGGATTCATCAAATACCACCGGTTTTTCCACATAAGACAGATCCACATATCCTTTTACGTCCTCAAGATTGCCGTCAATAATGATGTTGATTGCCGTATTGAGCTTCTCCTTCAGTGTGTCGGGATATCCGAGCCTCACTTCCAGCTCATTGTAAAAGGTTCGGATATTCGTCATATCTCGTAAATCCAGCTCTGTGAAGCGTATATCGCTGATATTTCTTTCCTGGAGATATCTGAATTCCTCCAGTATCTTCACCTTGTCCGGAAAAGCCTCGTAGATATTCCCCCCCAGTTCAGGAAGCTCTATGTCATCTGTAAGGGTTACGCCTTCCACCGCATTGGCTCCCACTTCCAGAAGGATCCCTTCTCTTGTGGCCAGACTGATGACCCCATCCTTATAATAATTCACTTCCGCCTTCTTTTCCTGGATCACGATTTCGATGGTGGAAGGAAATATTCTTTTCACTTTCATGTGGTCAAAATAAGGCTGATTTTCAAAAAAATCCTCTATCTGCTCCGAACTGAATAACAGTATGTTCTCTCCGATGAGCTGATCTGTCTCTTTTGCGATGAGCTGATCCGAAATCTTATGATTTCCCTGAGCAGATATGGACTGTATATCAAAAAATGGAGCATGGGTTACAAATATCCCCGCTGAAATCATTATGAGAACGAGAAGAAAGATCATGATTCTTCTTCGTCTCTTCCTTTTCTTCTTTCTGATCCGATCTTGAACTTCTTTCAAGCTCATTTTACTCACGTCCTCTAATCATCACGATCTGTTCACTTCAGTTCCTCTCGGAAGGCACCCTGCTCTTTCTGGATTGTCTTGAAATATTCAGGAGGATCCCCACCGCTGCCAGATTCACAACCAGAGATGTTCCACCGGCACTGATGAACGGCAGCGTGACACCTGTAACCGGAAAAGCACCTATCACCACAGCAATGTTGATCAGTGACTGGAGTGCAAATATAGCTGTGATTCCTATGGCCAGAAGCCTTCCGAAATTATCTTCTGCGGCAAGGGCGATTTTTATTCCTCTAAAGATCAGCGTCATGATCATGGCTATGAGAATCAGGCCGCCGATGAGCCCCAGTTCCTCCACAACCACCGCAAAGATGAAATCATTCTGGGCTTCAGGCAGCCAGAAAGCCTTCAGCCTGGACATGCCAATGCCTCGACCGAAAACCCCACCGCTGGTCAGTGCATAGAGAGACTGGACAAGCTGATGTCCATCACCCTGTGCATCCAGAAAGGGATCGCCGAAGTTCAGGAATCTTCTCATACGGTAGGGCTCCTTGATCATGGCAATGACCAGCATGGATACACCTACCCCGATATAGGAGAAAACCTGCATATAAGGGACTCCGGAAAGAAATATCATAATGAGTGAAGTGATCATGAGTATTGCACCGATGGATAGGTTGCTCTGCAGCACGATAATGATACCCGCGAATACGCCTGCCATGAGAAATACTTTTCTGGATGCTTTCCAGGATCTTGTCTTTTTGATCTCCACGCGCTTCAGCACATTGGCAGCATATAAGACCATGGCGAACTTCGCAAGTTCGGAAGGCTGGAGAGAAAGTGGACCGATCCTGATCCATCTGCTGGCACCTTTTGTAGGGTCAAACAGTATGACCGCAACATTGAGGATCAGCACCACAAAAACAATGAGTTTCGTGAACTGCATGGTGTAACGATGGTAGTTGAAATTACTGATGATGAAAATCATGATGAACATTCCACCGAGTGCGAATACGCCCTGCCGGAACAGGTCCTTATAGGCGGCAAAGCCTTTCACCACATTCTCGTAGCTGGATGCACTGAATACCATGAGCAGTCCGAAAAACACCAGAGCAACGGTTACTGCAAGAAGCGGAAAATCCACTTCTTTGTATTTCACCTTATATTTACTTCTTTTCTTATACTTCCTGCTCTTCTTGCTCTTTGAAGGCAAGCTCTCTGTTCTTATCTTCTGTTGTGCTGAATTCATGAGCCACCTCCCGAAGCTTAACGGCTGGGTCTTACATCAGTAAGTATGTACCTACTACCATAATCAGAGTCACCAGGGAAAATACGCGAACGATTTTTGTTTCTTTCCATCCTAAGGCTTCAAAATGATGATGGATGGGCGCCATCTTAAACACTCTTTTCCCGGTTTTCTTGAAGTATCCCACCTGAATAATCACAGACAGGGTTTCAATGACATATATGATGCCCACGAGAATCAGAAGCAGTTCTGTCTTAGTCAGTAGACTCAGTATTCCTACCGCTCCTCCCAGGGCGAGGGACCCGGTATCTCCCATGAACACTTTTGCAGGAAACCTGTTGAAGTATAGAAACCCCATGAGGGAACCGATCAGTGTCAGAGAGAAGAACAGCACTTCTTTATCCTCTGCAGCCAGAGAAACCAGAACGAAGAAGAGCAGCACTACGATGGTCACACTGGATGATAACCCGTCAATTCCATCGGTCAGATTCACCGCATTGGTCACCGCAGCGAAGAAGATCACCACAAAGAGTAGATAGAATATGCCCAGACTGATCTCCTGGTTTATGAACGGTATCACGATGCTGCTGTAGTTTAATCCAAAATGCAGCACACTCCCAGCAAGAAGCCCGAAAATGAGAAGATAGAGCATCTTATGCTTTGCACTAAGCCCATCTGAGGATTTTTTCTTCACCTTCAGATAATCATCCAGGAATCCGATGAGACCGAAACTCAGCGTTACAAGTATCATAAAGAGGATTTCGGCATTGAATCCTGACAGAATGGAACCCATGACCGTAAGCACACTCAGGAATATAAACCCGCCCATACTTGGGATGCCCTGCTTCGTCAGATGGGACTCCGGTCCATCCAGCCTGACATTCTGACCGAACTTGAAGCTCCTCAGTTTACTGATGATATATGGTCCGATGATGACTGCAGTAGCAATACTTAAGACCATTGAAATAAGCGCAAATTCCATTATTCTTTCCCTCCGAATTGTTCAAGTACTGGAATGAATCTTTCAAAATACATCCCTCTGGATGCTTTGATGAGCACGACATCTTCGCGTTTCAGATGCTTCCCTATGTTCTGCTCCGCTTCTTCGAAGGTCGAAAAACCCACTGCACCCTCTCCATAGACCGCAGTCATTTCATCCATATACTCTCCGATGGCAATAAACAGATCGATCTCTCTTGTTTTCGCATAATAGGCCACCGACTCATGGGCTGCCAGGGATTCCTCCCCGAGTTCCTTCATGGTCCCAATGACTGCAACCTTTCTTCCTTCAAAGTTCGCCAGATAATCGATGGCTGCTTTCGTGGAGTCGGGGTTCGCGTTATAGCAGTCATTAATGATCGTCAGTTGATCCAGGCGAATGACATCCATCCTCATGGAGCTTTTGAGAATACTGACATGAGAAAGGTCTTCGTCTTTTATGCCTAATTCCTTTGCCACGATGTAGCAAAGGATTCCGTTCTGAACATTATGCTTTCCTGGTATATCCAGGCGGATGATTTCTTTATTCCTGTTTACAGTAAACTCGACATAATCTTCCGCAATGCTTATGTTTCTGGCAATATAGTCTCCTCTGCTTAGACCTCCATATACAACTCTGTATGGCTTGTCTCCTATGTTTCTCAGATACTCATCATCACCGTTCAGCACCAGAAGTGAATCCTCTTCGAAAAAGTCTGTAATTTCCATTTTCGCCTTCAGAATATTCTCCTGAGAGCCCAGAAATTCAATATGGGACAGCCCTATGTTTGTTATGAGTGCAATATCCGGCTGGGCGACCCTTGCCAGATTGTGAATCTCAAGAGGAGCACTCATCCCCATTTCAAGGATGGCATAGTCATAGGTCTCATCCAATGAAAAAATCATCAGTGGGAGACCCAGTTCGTTATTGTAGTTCCCTGAAGTCTTGAACACTTTATATTTCTTCGACAGCATGCCATGAAGGATATCCTTGGTGGATGTCTTCCCCGTGGATCCTGTGATTCCGATGATCTTCAGATTCAGCATTTTTCTGTAGTAGTATGCCAGATCAAGAATTGCCCTGTAGGTACTCTTTACTTTCAGGACAGCCTTCCCTTCCGGAATTTCACCGATCTCCACCTCTTCCACAACAGCCACACTGGCTCCATTACGAAAAGCATCCATATAGTGCTCATTGCCGTTGAAATGCTCTCCCTTGATACCGATGAACAGCGCATTTTCCGTAACAATTCTGGAGTCGATAAACACTGCGTCAAAGCTAGCTTCAGCACTTCCATACAAAGTTGCATCCAAATGTTCCACAATTTCTTTTACAAGTATAGTTTTCATAATATCCTCATCTCTTCTTACAATTCCAGTTTCAGAATCAGCATTGAATTCCTTATCAAATATATCATAATCCGGCAGTTTCTGCTGTGATTATAGGAAAATAGCATGTGATTTCACATGCTACTTCTGATCAGTTCAAGGGCAGATATTTCTCCACTTCCAGGAATATTTCTTTCGCCCATGGAGCAGCAACCGTATTTCCGTAAATAGCATCTTTAGGATTATTGACGATAACAAGAACTGTAATCTTTGGATCCGTATAGGGCGCTCCACCAATGAATGAGGATATGAACTCATCATCGGAATATCTCTGATTTCCATTTTCATCTGTGATTATTTTCTGTGCTGTACCTGTTTTCCCGTATACAGGAATATCTTCGATGTAGGCAGCGCTGCGATCATTTCCCCCTACAACTCCATATAGGAGATTGAGCATACGCTCTGCCGTATCTGCTCTGATCACTTCATTCTCTTCTGCCGTATCCAGTGCTCTCACAGTCAGATTTCCGTTGACATCTTCCAGAACTGCCTGCTCTGCCAGATGAAGAGGCTTCATGACGCCTCCGTTGGAAATGGTGTTGATGGCGTTCATCATCTGCACCGGACTCACTGTCTGCGCCTGTCCAATGGATGATGTGGCCAGATCGATGGGCTTCATGTCATCCTTGTCGAAAACAATTCCTGTGGTTTCACCCGGCAGGTCTATTCCTGTTTTCTGTCCGAAAAGATATTCGTCCACATACGCATTGAATTTCTCTTCTCCAAGTCTCTGTGCAATGAGGATTGTACCCACATTGCAGGAATTTTTCAGGACATCCTGTAGAGACTGGTCTCCATGACCGGAGCGATTCACGCAATTTACTCGGACTCCGTTGACCATGATGTAGCCGGGACAGTTGAAGTGATCGTGCTCATCTACAAGGCCTTCTTCCAGGGCGGAGGAAATCGTGACGATCTTGAATGTGGATCCCGGTTCATAGGAATCATTCACAGCAAAATTTCTCGTGACCGCATCAAACTCCTCCTGGGTACGATCTTCCCTTGGATTGTTGGGGTCAAAATC
Source organism: Proteiniclasticum aestuarii (assembly GCF_017368455.1). GTDB lineage: Bacteria > Bacillota > Clostridia > Clostridiales > Clostridiaceae > Proteiniclasticum > Proteiniclasticum aestuarii. Next base: position 349,361 of record NZ_JAFNJU010000001.1, read on the forward strand.
AGGGAGATTGACCATGCCGAGGACGCCGCCGGTTCTGGGATCTGAAACGATCATGGTGACGCTGTCCGCTTCATGTTTTTCCATGGCTTCTTCCGCCAGATTTTCAATGAAATACTGTATTTTCTCATCAATGGTAAGTGTAAGATCACTTCCATTGATTGCCGGTGTCTGAATGACAGCCGAATAAGGAAGTTCTCTGTTCTGTTTGTCTACTTCCGCAATCTTGATGCCGCTTACACCTCGCAGTGTTTCATCATACCAGTACTCCAGTCCCATGACACCCGTCCCATCAACATTCACTGAACCCAGAACATGGGATAAAAAGCTGTTGTTGGGATAGTATCTTATGTTGTCATATCCAATCAGAAGGAAACTGATTCCTTCTTCACTGATATAGGCTCTTAACCTGTCAATGACATCTTTTTCAATTTTTCTCTTAATGATGATTCCTTTATGCTCTGAAGTAAGTTTCTCCAGAATGGACTCGGTTTCTTCTCCGAGAATCTCTGCCAGTGGAGCCGCATAACTTTCCGGTGTTTTCCCTTTTGATTCAATCAGTCTTCTGAAGGTAGTGAGATCCGCATCAATTCTGTATGCTTCAGTGGTTGATGCTAAAAGAGAGCCATTTCTATCCAAAATGTCTCCTCTTTTTGCAGGAATTATGATTTCTCTGACAATCTGATTCTGAGCTTTCGAAAAAATCTCATCTTTGGCTATGACTGTCACATAGAACAGTCTTGCGCCTAAACCCAGAAACAGGACTAAGGTCAGTAATGTGACGCCTATGTATCTTTTGTTGTTCATACCCCACCTCTATGACCTATCAGTTGAAAAAATTCAAGTTCAGCATAGAGAATACTTTGTCTGTAAACTTAGGCTGTTCCACCAAAGGTTCATCTTCCATAAAATTATTCCTGGATAAATCAGCTGCAATTGCACTTTCCTGACCTACTGAAACAAGTTCCAGGGCTATGGATTTCTCAGCAATCTCCCCAATGGATGATGCTTTGATGATCTCAGCCTGCAATGCCTCATTGTTTTTTAAGGTCAGGCGCGTTTCATTCTGCAGCTCCACATATTCCTTCTGCATGTTATAAATCATTCCGCTTCTGAATATCGTCACAAACAAAGCTGTTGCCATAAATAATATGGTGAGTACTGCACTCATTTTCATTCTGTTGTTTCTTGCAGCAGTCTTCTTCGCAAATTCCTGTCTCGACCTTTCCAGCCTTCTTTTTTCTTCTTCCTGAGCTCTTCTGTTATCTCTTGTAATCTCAGGATTCGCCACAGTATTCAAATACTGAACTCTGTTGGGTAGTGCCATCATCATCACACCTTTCTATATATCCCGTAACCTAGATTTTCTCTAAAACTCTGAGTTTTGCGCTTCGTGACCTGGGATTTTCTTCTATCTCTTCTTCTCCAGGCAATATGGGTTTTCTTGTCAGAATCTTTACTGTTGCCGTCTTTCCGCATATACATGGCATACTGGTCGGACATGTACAGGGAAACATGAGCTCCTTATATGTATTTTTGACGATCCGGTCTTCCAGGGAGTGAAAAGTGATGATCGCCAGTCTTCCCTCAGGCTTTAATCCCTCCACCGCATCCAGGATGGTATCTCTTATGATCGTCAGTTCTCTGTTCACTTCAATCCTTATGGCCTGGAACGTTCTTTTTGCTGGATGGGGCCCTTCTCTTCTTGCCTTCGCCGGAATTGCAGCTTTGATGATATCCACCAGTTCATGGGTCGTAGCGATAGGCTTCTCTTCCCTTGCCTTCACTATGAATCCTGCAATTCTCTTGGCAAACTTCTCTTCCCCGTAATCACGGATGACGCGAGCAATATCTGCTTCTTCATATCCATTGACCACATCATATGCTGATAGAACATCTTCCCTGTTCATGCGCATATCCAGCGGAGCATCCTTCATGTAGGAGAATCCTCTCTCCCCTTCATCCAGCTGATAGGATGAAACACCCAGGTCCATCAGAATCCCGTCCACTCCCTGAGGAGCATGTTCTTCAATGATTTTTCCGATATTTTCAAAATTTGAATGTACCAGCACCACATTGTCATAGTCCTTCAGAATATCTCTGGCATTATTCAGAGCATCTGTATCCTGATCGATTCCTATGAGCTTCCCATCTCGCAGTCTTTTCAGGATCTCCTTTGTATGTCCTGCACCACCTAAGGTACAGTCCACATAAATTCCGTTTTCTTTTATGTTCAACGCTTCTATACATTCTTCTAGTAGAACAGACACATGTTTAAATTCCATATATTCACCTATATTCCCAGTTCATTCATTTTCTCAGCTATCGCATCCATATCCATTTCACTCTCGTTATACGCTTCCCACTTTTCCTTAGACCATACTTCCACACGATCCATCATACCGACGCTAACAACTTCCCCTTCAATGCCCGCATAGCTTAAGAGAGATTGCGGTATCAGTACCCTGCCCATCTTGTCTGGTTCCATTTCATTGGCTCCGGAGAAAAAGAATCGAACGAAGGATCTGACATTCTTGTCAGTAAGCGGCAAAGATTTCAGTTTCTGTTCAAAAATCTGCCATTCGTTTTTGGGATAGATATACAAACATGAATCCAGACCTTTGGTCATGATAAATGTCTCGCCCAATCCATCTCTGAGCTTAGATGGAATAATTATTCTGTTTTTCTTATCCATTCCATGACTAAACTCACCAATCAGCATCCTTTTTCACCACTTTCTACCACTTTTTACCACTTATAGGTTCATTTTACACAAAAAAGAATAACCCTTCAATAGCTTGAAGGGTTATAAGCGAAATATATTTAAAATTCACAGAATATCTATAATTTAATTTTCCTTGATTTTCAGCGCATTTCGCCATTGTCAGAAAATACCGCCATGCTATGTAAACGAATCCACTTAAAAACCGTTGACAGCAGCATTATTTTCAATTCATTAATTGAATTGACACTCAACCACTTCGATAAATATGCGCGAATCAGTATAGAACGTACGTTTTATCGAATTATGACCTTCGTACTTCTTTCAGGATGAAAAACTTCCATAAACTTGCTTCGTACATCATCCACTGTGATATTTTTCAGCTTTTCCACATAAGTGAAGATATCCTCCTGATGAAGAAGCATTCCAGTGGTGGTGACACCAATCCGGTCCACGGAGTTGAAGATATTGACAAAGTTTCCGGTCATGCCTTTTTTGATGCGTTCCAGATCCGTTTCCAGATCATCAAAGAAGTTCTCATCTGATTTGATGGACTCGATATAGTCTTCTATAAGTGTAAAGACCTTCTCCGGTTCCTTGGATTCTCCCCCGATGAAAATTTCACCATGATCCTCATCCAGACTGATTTCAGTGGAGAAACTGTCGTTGATTTTTCCGTTACGGATGTTTTCTTCGTAAAAATCCGATGTAGAACCAAAAACCAGCTTCATGAGAAGAGATCCTGTCAGGGTTGCCAGAAGAAGATCCTTCTTCTGACTGATCACCTTCAGTCCGTATATGTAGTTGGGCACCTGCAGATCCATATGGAGGATGCTCTCTTTCTTCAGGGACTCCATGGGTTCATCATAAACCTTTTTTACAAGATCCAATGGTTTCCCAGGCTTTACTTGCTCTGCTATCAGATGCTCCACCTCATCGATCTCCAGATCGCCAACCAGAACGAGGATCATATTCCTCGGATTGTAAAAAGCATCATAACATTCAATGAGGTGCTCCGGTGTAAGACTGTAAATGGATTCCACACTACCGGCAATATCTTCTCTGACAGGGTGTTCATGATACAAGGACTTCATTGCTACAATGTACCCCCTGAATCCCGGATGATCATCATACATCTTGATTTCTTCCGCAATGATCCCCTTTTCCTTTTCCACATTCTCTTTTGTCAGATGTGGTGTGAACACCATCTCCAGAAGCAGCTTCAGATTCTCCATGAAATGGGCCGTTGTGCTGAAGTAGTATGATGTCTGATGATTGTTTGTAAAGGCATTTACAGATGCACCCAGCTCAGTGAACTTGTTGAATACATTCCCTCCACCTGGCATTTCAAAAACCTTATGTTCCAGAAAATGCGCAATCCCTTCTGGATATCGCTTAAATGTTTTGCCTCCATCAATGGAAAACTCCACATCTTTGCTGCCGTAGTCTGATGTAAGTATCGCATAGGATTTCGCGAATCCTTTCTTTGGTATGTAGTACACTTTTAAACTATTGATTTCTGTTTCATAGATTTTCTCATCTATGAATTTAAGCTCCTTCATGCTCCCCATCTTTGGCCTCCCCTTCTAAATAGTGCGCACAGATGAATTCAAGATCTGCTGCCACTTTCATTATTCTTTCCTTCGTCACTTTTTTCAGTTCCTCTATGACCTGATTGATGGTGTAGTCTATTCCGAAAACCCGCAAAGCGATGAGATAGTTGGTCGTATTGAAGATCGAATCACTCATGGCATTCAGAGAACTGATGACCTTCGTTCTTGCCACTTCTATGTCCTCCTGGGAGAATTCACCGATTCTCATTTTATTTAGTTCTTCATCGATCAGCGCTCTGGCTTTTCTAAAGTTTTTGAAATCCGTACCTGCCCCTATGGTCAGAACGCCGGCAAATTTATCAAAGCTGGAATAAATGGAATAAGCTAGAGAATGATTTTCTCTGACTTCATTGAAGAGCTTGGAATGAGCACCACCACCGAAAATGGAATTGAACAGTACCAACGCAAAATAATCTCCATTGAAAATACTGTTGTTCGTATTATATAACAGTGAAATTTTACCCTGATTGATTTTCATCTGCTCAAAGACTTCCCCGCATTCTCGGTTGAAGCTTCTTTCTTCTAACGCAGTGAGCTCGTGTCCGTTTTTACTGTTTCCCAGAATCTTCAGGGACGACACTTTTTCAAGAACCTCTTCTTCACTCCTGATATTTCCTGATGCATAGCAGAAGGCTTCTTTCTCTTTCAGATTCTCCCAGAGACCGATCAGCGCCTTTCTGTCAATCCCATCCAGTTCTTCGATGGTTCCATATTCAGGAATTCTATAGGAATCATTAAGGCCCAGCTCCATGACTCTATTCATGGAGTAATGCCCCTTATCATCATAGATGGACTCGATATAAAGCCTGTGATTGAGGATTTCCTGTGCAATGATTTCATCATCGAAATCATCCTCTTTCAGCAGCGGATGGTAGATCAGTTCATCGAGAAGATGAATTGCCTTATCCCATAAATCTTCCTTGTATAAGGTGAAGCGATTATCCATGAAACTCACATAGAAGATCACGAAAAGCTTATTGCCGATTTTGCTCAGCATGATATCGAAATTCGCTCCGTACATATCCTGAAGATATCTGGCGATCTCTGATGAAGAGTGAAAAGATTTTGTTCCTCTTTTAAGCACCTGAGCCAGTACATTATAGCCCGTGACATTTTCGGTCAGGCTGACAGGAACCACCAGACTGATCGCGTTATTCTTGAATTTTAAAGTTTTGATTATTCCAATGTTATCCATTATTCCTCCACGTCTGTACACGAAAGTACAGTTCATAACCTAAATTGGTTGCATAAAATATATTATCACATTTTCCCCTGAAAATCTTCTTAAAGAAAACAGGTTTCCATAGAAGGCTATATCCTTCTTACAGAAACCTGTCTGAACTAGTGATTTCTATAATTTTGTGTCATCTACAGAATCCAGATATGCTTCAATCTCTGGCAGAATGGATGGGATGGTCTCAGGCAGGAAAGGATTCTTCAGGCCTGCCAGGTCCACCAGTTCCAGGAATGGCTTGCTGCCGCCTTCTTTGCAGAGCGCCACATAATCATCCCAGGCTTTCTTTCCTTCATTTCTGCTTCTGATGAAGTACTGCAGTGCACATACCTGCGCCAGGGTGTAATCTATGTAATAGAAGGGCGAGGTGAAGATATGCAGCTGTTTGAACCAGAAACCGCCACGGTTGTAGAAGTCATTGTCCTCGTAATTCTTCAAAGGCAGATACTTCTTTTCGATTTCTCTCCACTGGCGTTTTCTTTCTTCAGGTGTCGCTTCAGGGTTCTCGTAAACAAAATGCTGAAACTCATCTACCGTTACACCGTAGGGAAGGAACAGCAGTGTTCCTTGAAGATGTGAGAACTTGTACTTCTCTGTTTCTTCTTTAAAGAAGTTCTCCATCCATGGCCAGGTGAAGAATTCCATGGACATGGAATGAATCTCGCAGGCTTCATAGGTGGGGAAGCTGTATTCAGGCACCTCATATTGTCTGGAAGAGAATACCTGGAAGGCATGTCCTGCTTCATGGGTGAGTACATCGATGTCACCGGATGTTCCGTTGAAATTGGAAAATATGAACGGAGATTTGAAATCCGGAATATAAGTGCAGTAGCCACCAGCCTGTTTCCCTTTCTTGGTCACAAGGTCCAGCAGTTCATGCTCCACCATGAAATCAAAGAATTCTTTCGTTTCAGCGGAAAGCTCTTCATACATCTTCTTTCCATTATCTATGATCCACTCTGGAGACCCCTTAGGCGTGGCGTTCCCTGTAGTGAACTCGATGGCTTCATCATAATACTTGAGCTCATCCAGACCCAGTCTTCTGGCCTGTCTTTCTCGAAGCTTGACCACCAGTGGAACGATATGCTTCAGAATCGCCTCTCTGTATGTTTTCACTTCTTCTGGACCATACTCGGTTCTCAGAAGGCCATCATAGGACATCTGCACATAATTTTCGTATCCAAGTTTTTTCGCCATCTTGTGTCTTACTTTCACCAGTTCATCATAAATACGGTCAAATTCCTTTTCATGATCCCTGAAAAAGCCTGAATAGGCTTCATACGCCGCTTTTCTTACCGTTCTGTCCGGATTCTCCATGAATGGAATCAGCCCGGAAAGATTTCTTTCTTCTCCTTCAAACTGGATACTGGCGGAAGCCACAAGTTTGGAATATTCGGATGAAAGCTTGTTCTCCTCCTGCATATCCTCAATGATTTCCGGTTTGAACGCTTTAACGGAAAGTTCAGCCAGATTTAGCAGATGCTTACCGTATTTGTCTTCCACGTCTCCCCTGTAAGGCGTATCCAGAATCACATGATAGAAACTTGTGACCAGATCCTGAAGCTGTGGCATGGCCATATCCACATAATCTGATTCATTGTCGTAGAATTCATCTCTGGTGTCGATGCTGTGTCTGATGGAGACCAGCTGGAACATGGATTCCACATGAAGTCTCAGCTGGATGAATTCATCCATGTTTTCGAGAAAAGATTCTCTGGAATGGGCATTCTCCATAGCCTTGAGAATATCCCGTGCTTTGTCCTTGACTTCTGTCATTTCAGGTCTTTTATACTTATAATCATTGAATTTCATATATGCCTCCTAAAAATTATCAATATATGTTTCTTCCTGAATCAGTTCCACATCAAAACTGTTCAGGATAAAATCCGCAACTTTTCTCATGGTGCCTTCAACCAGACTTCTGTCATTGGATATGAAGGCCACTCCTATGACGATGCTTTTGTGCTGATCCAGATTCTCCGTTTCCGATATGGAGACATTGAATCGGCTTCTCACTTTTGCCTTCAGGCTGTTCACAATGCTTCTTTTCTCCTTAAGAGAATGCACATAGCTTACCCGGAACGTAAGCTTAGCTGTCCCTACGCAGGTCATCGATAAGCACCACCCTTGCAGGAGCAGCTTCCGCTCCACTGATCTTCAGAGGGAATGCGCATAAAGTGTATCTTCTTCCTGTCACATGAGCAAGGTTCAGGTTCTCAAGAATGATTATACCACTATTCAGAAGCATTTGATGCACTGCATAGGGCGCATGTTCTTCGATGGAATCATGTACTGTTCCCACCACTTTAACGCCGCCTTGAATAAGCGCCTGTGCCCTTTCTTCTGTCAGATACCCCTCTTTATAAAGCACTCTTTCCGTTCCTTCAGGAAGAAACTCCTCGGCATTTTCAGCCACAAACACGTCTCCATATAGTAGGCTCAGATCCACATCATCCTGGTTTGCGCCATTTTCAATGAAATGACTGGGAAAGTCCATGTGGGTTGAAGCGTGGGTGTTCATCTGAATGCTTCGAACCGCATAGCCATCCTCGGAAATGCTGGCGACTTCCTGTATTCTCACTTCTGGGTCTCCCGGATACACCGGCATACCGTCCTCGAGGGTTTTAGAAATATCTATGACTTTTTTCTCTCTATACTGAGCATTCTGATCTGAAACTTCATGGTCTTTTCGATAGGCTGATTTCACTCCGGCTGCTCGATGCATAGGACCATCAAATGCAAGAAAGCTTCTGTTTCTTACAGCATAGTAGACGAAGTATATAGATCCCACCACGTACAGAAGAACCAGCACTCCTCCAAGAATCTGCAGTGTAGTACCTAGCGGATCCGCATCTCCGATAAGAAGCGGCATGGAGAATGCGATGAGATTGTTCACCATATGACCAGCCATCACAAGGATCAGGCTTCCTGTCCGGTGATAAATAAAGCAGAGAACAAAGCCGATGACTGCTGTAGGAACCATGGTTTCAGCATGAAGAAATCCGAAGACCAGGGAAGAAATGATCATTGCTGCCAGTGTACTTCTCTTCCTGTTCAATAGATTGAAAAAAATGCCTCTAAAAACGATTTCTTCCACAATGGGTGCCAGAATCACAACCGATATGAACATCAATACAAGTTCCAGAGGATCTGAGAATAGAGAAATTCCCTGCATCTGCTCTGCAGCTTCCATATAGGATTCATACATGCCTGGAAGCCACTGCTGAAGTGCCAGCACATAGAGAAATGTGATCAGACCCCCCGCAAGAAATGGAACGACAGCCAGATGAAGCGGCTTCTTCTCCTGTCCTTTGGCCATGAGCAGTTTCCGCTCTCTTGCCGTAAGGCCAAAATAATAGTAGACGATGAACATGATGATATAGAAAAGGATCTGGATGTAGTAGACAATATAAGGCGATCCTCCTGTAACAGTTAAAGCGACTACAGATAGGATCAGTACCGCGAAGACTGCCACCAGCATCAGTATGAATTTTGATACACTCATCTTTTCGAATCTAACAGGCATAAGGAACCTCCCACTCTCTTTACTGACTCCATAATAGTCAAATAAACAATATACTCTAAGTATAGCAAATGCAGTGCTAAAAAGATAATGTTTGCAAAAAGAAAATCTCCATACCACTACAGTATGGAGATGAACATTTTCTATACGTTGAATCTGAAGTTGACCACGTCACCTTCACGCATGATGTATTCTTTTCCTTCGATTCTATAAAGCCCTTTTTCCTTGGCATGGGCTTCTGAACCGGATTCCATCAGGGCATCATAGGAAATGACTTCGGCTCTGATGAACCCTCTCTGGATGTCTGAATGAATCTTCCCAGCCGCTACCGGTGCTTTTGTACCCACTTTGATCGTCCATGCTCGGACCTCCTGGGGGCCAGCTGTGAGGAAACTCATGAGGCCAAGCAGTCTGTAGCTTTCCTTGATCAGTCGATCCAGACCGGTCTCCATGATACCGTACTCAGCAAGCATTTCAACCTTCTCATCCTCTTCCAGTCCGGAAAGCTCTTCCTCCAGTCTGGCACAGATGGTGACCAGGCCTGAATGCTCATTCGCTGCATGCTCTTTCACTTTCTTCACCATCTCATTCTCTTCTCCAGACATGAGATCCTCTTCAGAGATGTTCGCCGCATAAAGAACATCCTTGGACGTCAGAAGAAATAACCCTCGGATCACTTCCTTCTCTTCCTCAGTCGCTTCCAAAGTACGAACAGGCTTCCCGGCTTCAAGATGTGCCTTGATTCTTTCCATCAGATCATACTCAGCCTGAGCTGTTTTATCTCCGGAACGTTTCAGCTTCATGGCTTTATCCATTCTTTTCTCCAGCGTCTCCAGATCCGAGAAAATCAGTTCCAGATTGATGGTTTCGATATCTCTAAGTGGGTCTACACTACCCTCTACATGGACGATATTGTCATTCTCGAAACATCTCACCACATGAATGATGGCTTCCACTTCTCGGATATGGCTCAGGAACTTATTTCCCAGACCTTCTCCCTGGGATGCGCCTTTCACAAGACCGGCAATATCATAGAACTCCACATGGGCAAAGACTTTCTTCTTTGAATTATAGAGCTTCTCCAGATGATCCAGTCTCTCATCCGGTACAGATACTACGCCGATATTCGGTTCGATTGTTGCAAAAGGATAATTTGCAGCTTCAATTCCGGCTTTCGTAATCGCATTGAACAATGTGCTTTTGCCGACATTGGGCAATCCTACTATTCCTAATTTCATTAACCTATTCCTCACTTTATCACATTCATTTACATCTTTTCAATTATACAGATGTATGAGCCTTTTATCAAGGTACTTCATGAGAAAACCGCATTCACGCTATTTACTGCTATTTACTGAAGACAAAACAGACCCCTCATGTTACTGAGGGGTCCTGAATCTTATGTTAAGCTAATGTGGAGTTCAGCATCCAGAGTTCCTTCTGGTAGTATGCTGTGAATTCATTCATGATATCCACTGTAGGATCGTCTCCAGCCTTTTCTGCTTCTTCCTTCACTTCCAACGTCAGCTTAAGAAGATAGTCAAAGTCCTTCTTGACGATTTTCACTAAATCAATATCCTTGGCAAATTCTTCATTTCTCTCTTCGATCTTTGCAATCTCCAGGGCACCTTTCAGGCTTGCCACAGGCTTCATGTCAAGCTGAAGCATTCTTTCAGCCACTTCATCCATATCTTCTGTCACTTTATCATAGTAACCTTCAAAAAGTTCATGCATTCTGTGGAACTGTTTTCCCTGTACATACCAGTGCACATTATGAAGCTTGGTGTAGGCCACCATAAGGTCTGCCACGTACTGATTGAGTTTCTTCTCTAGATTAGTCATTAATTTCATCCTCCGTTTTCCTGTTTTGTGTCATTGTTTTATGTAATCTGCAAATCATACGACTTACTATTCTTTGATCTACAGATATTGTCTGGTTTATCCGATCAGAATTATTGATTTTTTCTGTTCATCTTCTATGGGTTTACCAGAAGTTTTTCAATTATGCCAATGTCGCCTTGATCATCCACAGCTGTTTCTGATAATAGGCTGTGAACTCATTCATGATATCCACTGTAGGATCATCGCCAGCCTTTTCTGCCTCTTCTTTCACTTCAAGAGTCAGCTTGAGAAGATACTCAAAGTCCTTGTTCACGATCTCCACGAATTCCAGATCCTTGCCAAAGCTTTCTTCTCTTTCTTCAATCTTTGTGATTTCCAGTGCACCCTTGAGGCTAGCTACTGGTTTCATATCCAGCTGCAGCATTCTTTCAGCTACCACGTCCATATCCTCTGTGACTTTGTCATAATACATTTCAAAAAGTTCATGCATTGCATGGAACTGCTTTCCTTCTACATACCAGTGTACATTGTGCAGCTTTGTGTAGGCCACCATAAGATCCGCCACGTACTGATTGAGTTTCTTCTCTAAATTTGCTTTCGCCATTTTTCTACCTCCATAATTTATAACAAGTTTTAAGTTGTAATGATTATTATTTACTATGTATCTATAGTACAACAAACACCAGCAATTTACAAGGGTTAAATATGTCTAAATTGTAAACATATTATAACTATTATAATTACTGACGACCATAGATTTTATCAATGACAGTGGCAACAATATCTTCCTTGAAGCTCTTGGATTTCTCCACATAGTCGTCTGTCTGAGCTTTCAGACTGATATTCTCCTCATTGACCTCTGATCCTGCCAGGTTGATGAATACGTTAAGCGCCGCACCTTCGATGGCACTGTGAATGAGGATTGCCGCAACACCGGCATCAGATATGGCATTCTTGTTTCCATACTCCGTTGCAATCTTCAAAGCATCATACATCTCAAAGGATTCCTTGACCAGCTGATAGGGGATTTCAAGAACACGTTCCTTAGCGGAATCAATGCTGCTCTTTCTCTGGGCTTTTTCCTCTTCCGTTTCCTTCGGTAAGGAGAATGCTGCCATGAGTCCGTCAAAAGACTCCGCATCATCCACCATGAGCTTAAGATATCTGTTTCTGAATCGGTCAGTAGCTTCTCTTGCTTCTTTCATGGAAGTGACCACAGATTCCGGGTAATCTTTTGCGGCTTTTTTGTCAATGGTTAGGTTGAATACCATGGATGTAAGTGCTGCGGCCAAAGATGCACTTAATGCGGCTGCAGCGCCTCCACCTGGAGTCGCCTTTCCTTCACCTAATACGCTGGTAAAATCATTGATGGTTAATTCTCTTAACATATTTTCACCTCTTACATAATATTTTAGACCTTATAGAATGCAATTTCATGCTTCTCACGAGATATTAATTAAACATTATCATATTATTAACATGAACCAGATTTATTGACTATAATTCCTATATGTATGAGTCCAATATACCATAAACTTTGTTCATCTGCTCATACATAATCACATCTTCCTCAATAAATGGAACCGTTTCTCTGATTTTTTCATACAATTCCGAAGTCTTTGCACCGAGTTTCAGATTTTCACGGAAGTCCATGGCCTGACAGGCTGCAAAGGCTTCTATCGAAAGCACACGTCTTGTATTTTCAACGATGTCTCTCAGTTTTCGGGCAGCTGTGTTTCCCATGGATACATGATCCTCCTGATTGGCGGATGAGGGAATCGAGTCTACTGATGCAGGATGAGAAAGCACCTTATTCTCTGAAACCAGGGCTGCTGCACTGTACTGCGCGATCATGAACCCTGAGTTGAGTCCGCCTGAAGGAGCCAGAAAAGCAGGCAGATCGTTCAGCTGGTAATTCACGAGTCTCTCCAGCCTTCTCTCGGAAATATTTGCCAGTTCACTGGCTGCAATGGCCAGATAATCAAATAGAAGCGCCATGGGCTCTCCGTGGAAATTACCACCGGAATAGATTTCATCTTCGTTGAGTACAATGGGATTATCCGTCACCGCATTGATTTCGATTGTTATTTTTTCTCTGGCATAGTCCAGGGTATCCTTGATGGCTCCATGAACCTGAGGAATGCACCGAATGGAGTAAGCATCCTGTACTCTGATGTCATTCTGCCTCGTTACAGATGTTGAACCCTCAAGGAGATCCAGCATCTCCTTTGCAATATCAATCTGCCCTTTGTGCCCTCTCACTTCATGAAGTCTGGCATCAAAGGCGGTAGTGATTCCTCTAAGGGCTTCCATGGTCAGCGCAGCGGACAGATTAGCTGTCTTAAGCGCTCGATAGGCATCGTAAAATGCAAGGGCACCTATGGAGGTGAGAGCCTGCGTGCCATTGATCAGCGCAAGACCTTCCTTGGCTTCCAGTTCAATTGGACTGATTCCGGCCAGCTTCATCGCTTCTCTAGAAGGAATGACCCGCCCACTGTATTCAGCTTCTCCTTCTCCGATCAGTGTCAGCACCATATGTGCCAGAGGCGCCAGATCCCCTGATGCACCCAAAGATCCTTTTTCCGGAATCACCGGATGAACCCCTTTGTTGAGCATTTCCGTCAATGTCTCCACGGTTTCCAGCCGGATGCCTGAATAGCCTCTGGACAGAGCGTTGATTCGAAGTAGCATCATTCCTCGTACTTCTTCCGTCCGCATAGGATTTCCGATGCCGCAGGCATGAGAAAGGATGAGATTTCTCTGCAGTTTCTTCAGTTCGTCTTTACCGATCTTCACTTCCGAGAATTTTCCGAATCCAGTATTGACTCCGTAGACAGCCTGAGTTCCTGCTGCAGCTTTTTCCAGCATTCTTCTCGACGCTAAGATCCTCTGCCTTGTGGCTTCACTGAGCGTTAGAGTCTCCTTTTCTCTGGCCACCTTTATAAATTCTTCTATTGTCAGTTTTCCGTTTTCTATAGTTACCATATTCAACCTCCTGATAATTCTATAATAATATGAAATCGTTTAAAATTAAAGTGATGATTGAAAATCTCATACTATTTCATCCTATTTTCAGTTCTGATTTTAGAATCTCTCAATCACTATGCGAATATTCAAACATTTCCACGCAAAAATACAGCTGTCCCGTTTAAGCAGACAGCTGTACCTAGGTTTCTTTTCAGTTGCAGATCTATTCTTCTGTTTTCTTGACCACATCAATGCCCAATTCCTTGAGCTGAATCGGATCCACGGTGTTCGGTGCTTCGGACATGGGATCGTATGCATTCTGATTCTTAGGGAATGCGATGACATCCTTGATGTTGTCCGTACCGGCCAGGAACATGACCAGTCTGTCCATACCAAATGCCAGTCCGCCGTGTGGTGGTGGACCATATTTGAAGGCCTCCAGAAGGAACCCGAATCTCTCCCAGGCTTCTTCTTTACTGAATCCCAGTAAAGTGAACATCTTTTCCTGAAGCTTGGAATCATGGATTCTGATGGATCCTCCACCAAGCTCCTCCCCGTTGAGTACCATGTCATAGGCTTTGGCTCTAGCTGCTCCGGGATCTGTATCCAGGAGATGCAGGTCTTCTTCCATAGGGCTTGTGAATGGATGGTGAAGGGCCACAAACCTTCCTGCTTCCTCATCTCTTTCAAGCAGCGGGAATTCCGTCACCCAGGCGAACTTGAATTCTTCTGTACCTTCCAGCAGATTGTACTTCTTCGCCAGTTCCAGTCTCAGTGCGCCCAAGGACTGGAAGACCACTTCATTCTTATCTGCGACGATGAAAATCACATCGCCGGTTCTGGCTTCGGACCTTTCAATAATTGCATTGAATTCCTCCTCACTGAGGAATTTGGACAATGGGGACTTGATGCCTTCTTCTTTCAGCTGAATGTATGCGAGTCCCTTTGCACGATAGGTTTTCACGAACTCACCGAGACGGTCGATGTCTTTTCTGCCCATGGATGCTCCACCGGAAAGAGTGATGGCTCTTACGCTGCCCTTCTGCTCAATGGCATTTTTGAACACCGCAAAATCCGAGTTCTCCACAAGATCCGTCAGATTCTTCAGTTCCATGCCGAATCTCAGATCAGGCTTATCGGATCCGAATCTCTCCATGGCTTCTTTATAGGTGAGTCTTTCAAAAGGAAGCGCGATATCTTTATCCAGCACTTCCTTGAATACTCTCTGCACCAGTCTCTCATTGAGATCGATGATGTCTTCCACCCCGATGAAACTCATCTCGATGTCAATCTGAGTGAATTCAGGCTGTCTGTTGGCTCTCAGATCCTCATCTCTGAAACACTTGGCGATCTGGAAGTACTTATCAAACCCCGAAACCATCAGAAGCTGCTTGAAGATCTGAGGACTCTGGGGCAGTGCATAGAAGCTTCCAGGATAATTCCTTGAGGGTACCAGATAGTCTCTTGCGCCTTCTGGTGTGCTCTTATTGAGGATCGGTGTTTCCACTTCGAGGAACCCTTCTCCATCCATGAAGTTTCTGATGGAGATATAAGCTTTGCTTCTGATCTTGAATATTCTCTGCATATCCGGTCTTCTCAGATCCAGATACCTGTATTTCAGTCTGACGTTCTCCGCCGCATCCAGATTTTCTTTGATGTAGATGGGTGGCGTTTCTGATTCAGACAGAATCTTAAGCTCCTTCGCAATAAGTTCCACCTGACCGGTAGGAATGCTGTCATTGACGGATTCTCGCTTCGCCACTGTTCCTCTCACAAGGATGCAGAATTCATTTCTCAGTCTGTCTGCCTTCTCGTATGCTTCCCTGGAATCTTCCTCTCTGAATACGACCTGAAGAATCCCTTCTGTATCACGGACATCACAGAATATAAGCGATCCGAGATTTCTTCTTTTTGCTACCCAACCGGTAACAATGACTTCCTGTCCGATGAATTTCTCATCCACAAGACCTGCCATGTGCGTTCTTCTTAATTGACCTAACATTTCACCCATTATCATTCACCCCTATGAACCATCTGCATGATTTCTTCTGCAGACAGCTTTACTTCGACTTGTTCACCGCTCTCCATGTTCTTCAGAGAAGCTGTGCTTCTGGCCAGTTCATCTTCACCAAGAATCATGGTGAATCTCGAACCGACTTTATTGGCATACTTCATCTGTGCTTTGAGCTTCTTGCCCATATGGTCAATGTCCACCTTAAGCCCCATTCTGCGAAGCTTATGCGCTACAGATGCCGCTTTCAAGGCCGCTTCCTCTCCCATGGATGCGATGAATACATCGAAACGTACGGGCTCTGGAATCTCCACCCCTTCATCAGCCATGGTCATGAGCAGTCTCTCAAGACCAAGTCCGAATCCCACAGCCGGCATCTTCGGACCACCGATTTCTTCTATCAGATAATCATAACGTCCTCCGCCACAGACCGTAATATCTTTATTGACGATTTCAAAAACTGTCTTGGAATAGTAATCAAGACCTCTTACGATTCCCTTATCCACCTCATAAGGAATCTCCATGGCTTCAAGATACTTCTTCAGGTTTGTGAAATGCGCATTGCAGTCTTCACAGATATGATCCAGAATAAGTGGCGCATTCTTAACAATCAGCTGACAGCTTCTTTCCTTGCAGTCCAGAATTCTCATGGGATTCTTGTGGAATCTTTCCTGACACACCGGACAGAGGTCCTCATAATGGGGTGTCAGAAACTCTTTCAGCTTCACATTGTA
Organism: Proteiniclasticum aestuarii; assembly: GCF_017368455.1. Lineage (GTDB taxonomy): Bacteria > Bacillota > Clostridia > Clostridiales > Clostridiaceae > Proteiniclasticum > Proteiniclasticum aestuarii. Next base: position 366,004 of record NZ_JAFNJU010000001.1, read on the forward strand.
ATCCATTCTGCATTCAGGATGGCCAATGGAATTGATCTTCAGCGTCAGTCCCGTTATTCCCAACTGTTCAAAGGCACTCATGGCGATGGAGATGACCTCAGCATCCGCAGAAGGTTCCTCACTTCCGAACAGCTCCACACCGAACTGATGATGCTGTCTGAGTCTCCCTTTCTGAACGTTCTCATACCTGAACACGGGCGTGAAATAATACAGCTTCGTAGGCTGTGCGTCAGCATACATGGATGATTCCACGAATGCCCTGACAGCTGGGGCAGTTCCCTCCGCCTTCAGGGTGATGCTTCGTTCTCCTTTGTCAAGAAACGTGTACATCTCCTTCTGCACCACGTCCGTGGTTTCTCCTACTCCTCGTGTGAACAGTTCCGTACTTTCGAACATCGGCGTTCTGATTTCCCTGAACCCGTATTCATGGGCGATTGTTTTCAGATGATCTTCTATATGGTGCCATTTATACGCCTCCATGGGCAGCATATCCTTGGTACCTTTTGGTGCCTGCAGGTCCATACTCTCTCCTCCTTATTCTGTCAGGAAACGCATCTTCTTTTCCATCATTTCCTGGAATCTTTCTGTGTAGTCATTCAATCCTTTGAAATTGGCGAACCGCTCGATTCTGCCGTCCTTCACTTTTTTCGTTACGCCGTCTGCACCGATGGCGATGATGGTTTTAACCTCTTCGATCATGACCATGTTATAAAGGTTTTCCATGCCTTCTTTCGCATAACCGACATTCTCGAGATTGCCCACCATGTTCTTCTGCCTGTACATATAGTAGGGCAGAAGACCCAGAGACCTGGCCATCTCATCAGTCTTCTGATACATGAGATTCATTTCATCCTGTCTGGGCAGGGCATATTTCTTTTCCATAAGGAAATCCTCATAGAGTCTGGATGCTCGTTTGAGCGCCAGACCATGGACAGTGATGCTTTCAGGCGAAAGATTTCTGACCGCTTCTATGGTTCTCTCCACGTCATGAAGGGATTCCTCGGGAAGCCCCAGAATCATGTCCATATTAATATTATCAAAACCTAAGCTCCTTGCCAAATGAAATATCTCCACGACCTTATCATGATCATGATTACGGCCGATGAGCCTCAGCGTATCATCATTCATCGTCTGCGGATTGATGGAAATTCTTGAGGTGTGATGTCTTTTCATGCTCAAAAGCTTTTCTCTGGTGATGCTGTCCACTCTACCCGCTTCTACAGTGAATTCCAGAAGATTTCTGCCTCTTACGAAGCATTCATCGATGCTTTTCATCACTTCTTCAAACTCATCATCTGAAACCGCTGTAGGGGTTCCCCCACCGAAGTACACATTGTTGATGCTCAGCCTGTTCTCGTCTATATACGTTCTGATCTCTTCCATTTCCATTTTCAGCTGTTTCAGGTATGTATCCTTATACTGGTTTCCTCTGTATACATTGGAAGCGAAGGAGCAGTAGAGGCATCTGGAGGGACAGAATGGCATTCCTATGTAGATATCCACTGAATGGTCCGTATCCACTTTTCTGAGAAGATCCGATTCCTTCAGGGCCACTTCATAGGCCAGCTCGATCTTTTCCCGGTCTGCAAGATACTCCGCCTGAAGATACCTGACAATCTCTTCCTTTTCCTGATTCTTTTCAATGAGTTCTCTTACAATCTTGGAAGGACGAATCCCGATGAGGATGCCCCAGGGAAGATGCTTCTCTGTTTTCTCTTCCAGCAGCCTGAAAAGAACTCTTCTCATGATGTTCAGGTTCTTATCCGGATAGTCGTGCACGAAGCGAGTCCCGAAGAACGTTACTGTGAGCACATCTTCCTTAACGTTGACATCAATGTCGGCTATAGTAGAATCGGCTTCATCCAGATACTCGATCTTTCCCGCCGGATAAAAAAGGGTGACGATATGATATACGTGATATCGCAGGGAATTGTTGCTTCTAACTTTTATCATGTCTTCCCCTATCTTAAATAACCGTTGAAGGCTTTTTCCATACCCAGAGTCGTTTCCGGACCATGACCCGGGAGCACTCTTGTGCTTTCGGGCAGCTTCATGAGTTTATCCTTGATGGAGCGCAGAAGCTCTTCCATATTCCCTCCTGGAAGATCCGTTCTTCCGACAGAGTTCTGAAACAGAACGTCTCCTGAGAACAGAATGCCTTCCATGAGAAAGCTGAGACTCCCTTTGCTGTGCCCTGGGGTTTCAAAAATGCCGACCCTCTTTCCAGCAAAACTGAAATCATCTCCCTCTTTCAGGAAAAAGTCCGCTCTTCTCATCTTGCCGAAGGCCATCTTTCTCTGCTCGATGTATTTCATATCCGCTTCTGAAATATACACAGGAATGTCAAAGGCTTCCCGAACCGCATCCACAGCCCCTACATGATCCACATGGCCATGGGTCAGCAGGATATATTTCAGGTTGATGTTCATTTTTCTGAGGTGCTTAACCAGTTCCTCACCCTCATCGCCCGGATCAATGATCAGCGCATCCTTAGAGTCCTCATCGATTACAATATAGCAGTTTTCCTGATACGCACCTAAAACAAGTTTATTGATTTGCATATTTCCACCTTACCCTTAGAAATTCTTTCTGCTGTCCAGAAGAATCGTCACTGGCCCATCATTTTCAATGAGCACTTTCATTTCCGCTCCGAAAACTCCCGTCTCCGTAGGATATCCCCCGTCACGAAGATTCCTTGCCAGAGTCTCATAGATCTCTTCCGCCTTTTCTCCCTTGGCCGCCTGAATGAAACTGGGTCTTCTCCCCTTTCGGGCATCCCCATACAGCGTGAACTGGGATATCAGAAGGATTTCTCCCTGCACCTCTTTCAGCGCCAGATTCATTTTCCCCTCCGAATCTTCAAATATTCGAAGTCCCTTCAGCTTTTCTTCGATATAAGTCATGTCCTCCCAGGTATCATCATCTTTGATTCCCAGAAGGACATTAAACCCCTTACCGATCCTGCCTACAGTTTCTCCGCTTACAATTACCTCTGAAGATAATACTCTTTGTACAACTGCTCGCATACTATCACCTACACATTGCCCGTTCGGAACGCATCCGTAACACTGGACAGTTTTCTTAATCTCTTTAGACATTCTTCCAGCAGATTCACATCTTTGATCAGTAAAGACAGATGGATCACTGCTGATTTATCTTTTCTTGTTTCCACATTCATCGCATTCAGTGGAATCTTCAGTTCATTCACAAGTGAAATGATATCCGAAACAAGGTTCGGTCTATCCATGGCGTGGATCTGCACCCGTGCACTATAAAGCTCCTGACTCTCCTTTTCCCACTGAACATCCACGATCCGATGGGTCTTGTCATTTTTCATGGACTCGATGTTGGAGCAGTCCGCTCTATGGATGCTGATTCCTCTGAAGTTCGTGATGAATCCGATGATTTCATCTCCCGGTACCGGATTGCAGCATTTCGCGAATCTGACCTGCACATTGCTCATGCCGGAAACCACTACCCCGAAATAGGATTTCTTCTTGGCTTTCTCTTTCTTTCTCTGCGCATCGATCATTTTCTCCGCTTCCAATAAAGAAGCCTTGTTGTCCTCATTGATCTTCGCTTTCTTTTCTTCCTCTATGACATCCTTGAGCGCCGTAACGATTGTGGAGGGCAGCACCTGACTTGCACCCACGACAACATACAGATCTTCGATGTTGTTCCCGTGATATCTTCGGATCAGTTTGTCCAGCATTTCCCCCTTGGCGATGTCAGCGAAGTTTCTGTCCTGCTTCTTTGCCTCTTTCTCCAGAAGTTCTTTCCCTCTCTGGATGTTCTCTTCTCTCTTCTCTTTCTTGAACCACGCCTTGATTTTGGTCTTGGCCTGATTGGACGTCGCGATGTTCAGCCAGTCGATATTGGGGCCCTTGGGTTTGGAGGAAGTAATGATTTCCACAATTTCGCCAGTAGCCAGTTTATAATCCAGTGTCACCATATTCCCGTTGACCTTCGCGCCGATGGTCCGATTTCCTACATCCGTATGAATTCTGTAGGCGAAGTCAATGGGGGTCGCCTTGTTCGGAAGATTGATGACCTCTCCTTTTGGTGTGAATACGAAGATTTCATCCCCGAAAAGATCGATTTTGAAAGCTTCCATGAATTCTTCCGCATCTGAAGTCTCCTTCTGCCATTCCAGCATGTCTCTCAGCCAGATGAGCTTCTGGTCCATGGTATCCTTGGGCGCTTCCTTGGAAGAACCTGTTTCCTTGTACTTCCAGTGGGCAGCGATGCCGTATTCTGCCACTCGGTGCATGTCATAGGTTCTGATCTGAATCTCAAAGGGCTTCCCTTGCGGTCCGATGACGGTTGTATGAAGACTCTGATACATATTCGGTTTCGGCATGGCGATATAATCCTTGAACCTTCCCGGGATCGGTTTATAGATCGTATGAACGATGCCCAGTGCCGCATAGCAGTCCTTGATGGAATCCACCAGCACTCTGATGGCTGTAAGGTCGAAGATCTGATCGATGTTCTTGTTCTGGGCCATCATCTTTTTATAGATGGAATAGAAATGCTTCGGTCTGCCGTCGATATCACATTCGATACTTGCATTTTTCAGCTTATCAACGATATCATCCATGATCATGGAGATATAGGATTCACGTTCCTTTCTTTTCTCCGCAATCTGATTGACCAGATCGTAATACTCTGTGGGATACATATATCGAAATGCCAGATCTTCCAGTTCCCATTTGATTCGGAACATACCCAGTCTATGGGCCAGAGGAGCATAGATATCGAAAGTCTCCTTGGATTTCTCCTTCTGCTTTTCCGGCTGCATATATCGCAGCGTTCTCATGTTATGCAGTCTGTCCGCCAGCTTGATCAGTATGACTCTGATGTCCTTTGCCATGGCCAGAAGCATCTTTCTGACATTGTCCGCCTGTTCTTCTTCCTTGGACTTGTACTTGATTTTACCAAGTTTCGTCACACCATCGACAAGTTCTGCGATTTCTTCATTGAAAATCTCACTGATCTCTTCATAAGTATATTTCGTATCCTCGATGACATCATGAAGAAGCCCGGCTACTACAGTATTGGTATCCATACCCATATCCACCAGAATGGACGCAACCTCCACAGGATGAGTCACATAGGGCTCTCCTGATATCCTTCTTTGGTCGCCGTGGGCTTCTGCAGCCAGATTATATGCTTTTATGACAAGTTCCTTGTTAATGTTCCCTGCTTTATCAATCTTCTTCATTAAATCGTACAGCATTTGTCTTCCTCATTTCCATCACAAATAAATATATCTATGAATAACGTATAGGCTGGTATATCACCAGCCTTTTCAACCATTATATTTTATCTTTCTAGACTTGTCTATATGTCGTACTGAACCATGGAATTGACATTGTAACCTTCCAGTTTGTCTCTTCCATGAAGTTCGGTGAGTTCGATCATGAAATCCACGGAAACCACTTCTCCGCCTGCCAGTTCAATCAGCTTCGCACATGCGGATATGGTACCGCCTGTAGCCAGAAGATCGTCTACCAGAGCTACTCTGTCTCCTTCTTTGAATGCATTTTTGTGGATTTCCAGTGTATCAGAACCGTATTCCAGATCATAGGTGATGGATACTGTTTCCTGTGGCAGTTTGCCTGGTTTTCTGATTGGAATAAAACCGATACCCAGTGCATAGGCAAGAGGAACGCCAAAAATGAATCCTCTGGCTTCCGGTCCTGCGATATAATCCACGCCCTGAGCTCTCAGCTTTTCAGCCATAGTATCTATGAGCTCCTTGAAGGCTGGTCCGTCACCGATGAGTGGCGTGATATCCTTGAAACTGATACCTTCCTTGGGAAAATCCTGAATAATGGCGATTTTTTCTTTAAAATCCATGTTAACCTCCAAAGTTACTTTCTATTTTAGCTATTGATAAGATACTTGGCGATCTGCTCTGCCCGATTTGTATCTTCTGTCGTCAGCAGTTCTATGATGATTCGTGCATTATCCACCATGGACCAGGGATTCTCTTTAGGGGTGATCAGTTTTCTGAGATCCTTCTCGTCACAGGGTTTCAGCTTCTTCAGTGATTCAATGCCGTAATTGGTTGAAATCTTAAGACGATTCAGTCCCATGTTCAGTACTTCATCGGCTTCCACATCTTCTTCGTCAGACCCAAGATAAACCAGGTCAATATACCTGAAGATGTTTCTGGTGTCATAATTGATCGACAGGTCTTTGGCAAAGACGAATACATTCTTCAGCAATGTGTCATCTCCTGAGCTGAACCCGTAGTCGATCTGGTCTTCCCCATGTCCGATGGACACCAGGTCTGTCTCGCAGTCATCCAGAGCATCATGGACACTTTCGGTGAAGGTCTCATTTAAAGACAGCATAACACCAGGATTGAAGAAGTTCAGATGAGTTTTGGCATCAGCAACAAGACTCTCGCGATTTCCTCCCTTGGGGATCAGGAAATAGTCAAAGTCTGCATTGAAATATCTGAGCACAAGAATCAGCGTAGCGATACTGCAGATCCCTTCGCGATTCCCTCTTCCATAAATAAGTATCTTCTCTCGATTGTTGACTGCTTTCATGATTCTGAAAATAGTCTTATGGGTGTATTTCGGTGTGCTGATCGTGTCTGCACCCTTGAATATCGCCCTTAAATATGTAGTCACCATACGCATCCCTCACCTGTTGAAACAATTCTTATTATAATACAAATCCTTTCGCATCACAACGAATCCATGAACATTGCCGACGCAAAACAGACATAAGGCTGCTCATTCAAGCAGCCTTACTTCAATTGATCTGTCTATACTATTACTTTCTCTTTTTCATTCTGTCTTCCAGATAAATCCAAGTGGGCCCTGCAATGAAGAAAGTGGATAATCCACCTACCACAACACCGATGGAAATCGGAAGTGCGAAGTCTCTGATCTGTGGTACAAAGATCGCTACCGAAAGAATCGTGAACAAAGTGGTCAGCAGTGTTCCTACAGATCTGGTGAAGGCATCATTCATGGACAGGTTCACCAGAGCCTTGGAAGAGATTCCAGGATGCAGTTTTCTGTTTTCTCTCACTCTGTCAAATACAACGATGGTGTCATTGATGGAGTAACCCAGAATCGTCAGTATCGCTGCAATGAATGGTGTATTGACTGATATTCTCAGTACAGCATACACCGCCACAAGGAATATGATATCGTGGACCAGCGCTGTGATGGCGGCAAATCCGTAGTTCTTCTTGAATCTCAGCGAAATGTAGACAAGCATGAAGACTGCTGCCAGGATCACTGCCTTAATTCCACCTTCAGTCAGTTCCTTCCCTACGGAAGCACCGATTTCATCCAGTGTAATGATGCTGTCATCCTCCAGAGAATACTCTTCCTTGATGCTGTTCACCAGATCATCAATGGTATCCGTGGAAAGAGCCTGGCTTCTTACTTCAATCTGAGTCTCATCCACCTTCTGCGTCACTGCATCAGCATCATAGACTTTAACGATTTCATCCATTTCCGCTTTATCGAACTCTTCTCCCACTTCCATGACGAGTCTCGTTCCACCTGCAAAGTCAAGTCCAAGATTCAGCCCCTGCGTGCCGATGAAGAACAGTCCTACTGCCAGCACTGCCGCTGCAATGAATCTCCATATTTTTGCGCCGGATATGAAGTCGATCTTTCTCTCTTTAATCTGTTCGGACACACCAAAATCCTTCGGCTTGGACAGGAAGCCCATTCTCAGTCCAAGCCACATCAGATGCTTGGTTATAAACAGTGCCGAGAACAGTGAAATCACGATACCGATCATCAGTGTAAGAGCAAATCCTTTGACAGAACCTGATCCGACAAAATAGAGGACCAGCCCGGCTATGATCGTGGTGATATTCGCATCGATGATGGAACTCATCGCATTGGAGAATCCACCTTCAATGGCTTTGTGGATATTGCTTGTTCCCCGGAGTTCTTCTTTGATTCGTTCAAAAATCAGCACATTCGCATCCACTGCCATACCGATGGTCAGCAGGAAGCCTGCAATGCCTGCCAGTGAAAGTGTGGCATTGATTCCGTAGAACACAAACAGCAGAAGCCATACATAGAATCCCAGTGCCACAGAAGCTAGAAAACCTGGTCTTCTGTACTTCAGGATCATGTAGAGTACGACCAGTGAGAGGCCAATGGCGGATGCTCTCATGACATCTCCCATGACGCCCGCTCCAAGGCTTGGTCCTACAGTCTTGACCTGTATTGCTTCCACGGGATAAGGCAGTGCTCCGGAATTGATGATGCCAGCCAGATACTGGGCTTCTTCCACAGAAGACATCCCTGTGATCATCGCTTCTCCCCCTGTGATGACATCATTCACCATAGGCGCTGAGAGTTCTTCATCATCCATGTTGATGGTGATCTGCTTTCCTCTGAACTCGGTTGTGGCTGCTTCAAACTTCTCAGCCCCCACTTCGTTCAGTACCAGTGACACCACAGGTTTACTTGTGGAATCCAGCATCGCAGATGCAGATGTCACATCACTTCCTGTAAGAATGATGTTGCCATCCGGATCTTCAAAGGTCAGTTCTCCGGTAGTCTGAAGATTGGTCACGATTTCGCTGGAGTTATATACGCCAGGAATATCGATTCTGATTCTATTCTCCCCTTCTGTGACGGAAACCGTCTCGCTGACTCCAATCTTGTTGACTCGAGAGTCCAGAAGAGTCTTTATGGAAGAGAGTTCTTCCGCCTTCAGGGAATCCGTCTGAACCTCCATGACTACAGAAACGCCACCCTGAAGATCCAGTCCTCTGTTGATGACTTCTCCAAAGGATTTGAATCTGTAGTTTCCAAGTGTCAATCCATTGATGCCTGTGTATGCAAGAAAGGATAATACTAATAATATAATGACGAAAATGGTGATATTTCCTCTTTTCTTCATAATGAAATAACCTCCGTTTAATTTAGTGCTTATACTACATTGAATTTCATGAACCAGTCTGATTTACCGCTGATAAGGATGATCATTGTATTTTGCCAAATCAAAGGGCAGAGCGTCAGCACTGCCCCTGATCTTTTCCTATTCAATTGGAACAGACACTTATTCTGCTGTACCTGTCCTTACTGTAGCCACAGCACTCTTTGCGAACTTGAGCTTCACTCTGTCCGCACCAGTTTCCAGGGTGATTGTTTCTTCATCCAGTTTTACGATTCTGCCGATGATGCCCCCTCTTGTTGTCACTTCATCGTTCACCTTCAGCTCACTGATCATTTTCTGAAATGCTGCTTTTCTTTTCTTTTCAGGCAGGAAAAGCATGAAATACATGAGCCCCAGAAATAGAATAATCGGTAAAACCTGTCTTATGATATCTTCCATTATTATGCCTCCAATTGTTTAATACTATCATTATAGTGAATTTTTTATGAATAAGAAAGATAAATTTGGAAATTCATCCTACTATCTTATTCATTTCTACGTTCCCTCATCTATTTCTCAATATGAGGTTCCTGTCCTCTGGACCAGTCCGCCAGTTTCTGAGCTTTGAACTCATGGAACCTGTCTTCATCAATCGCCCTTCGGATATCCTCCATAAGTTTGTTGTAGAAATACAGATTATGAAGTACGCAGAGTCTCAGAGCCAGCATTTCCTTTGCTTTGAACAGATGTCTGATATAGCCTCTTGTATAGTGTCTGCAGGCCGGGCACTGACAGCCTTCGTCGATGGGTTTCTCATCCATTTCGAAGCGCTTGTTGTTCAGATTGATCTTTCCTCTCGCCGTGAATACATGTCCATGCCTGCCGTTTCTTGCCGGAAGAACACAATCGAAGAAGTCCACACCTCTTTCCACCGATTCCAGAATATTTTCAGGCGTTCCAACACCCATGAGATAGATCGGCTTGTCTTCCGGAAGATGCGGCACCACCGCATCCAGGGTTCTATACATTTCTTCATGGGTTTCGCCTACAGCCAGGCCCCCTATGGCATAGCCATCCAGATCCATTTTGGCAATCTCTTTCGCATGACGGATTCTGATGTCTTCATAGGTTCCGCCCTGATTGATACCGAACAGCATCTGCTTCTTGTTGATGGTGTTTTCCTGGGCATTGAGGCGATCAATCTCATTTTTTGATCGCACGAGCCATCTGGTGGTTCTCTCCACGGAACGCTCCACATACTCTCTCTCCGCCGGAAGTTCGATGCACTCATCAAAAGCCATGGCGATGGTGGAACCCAGATGAGACTGGATTCTCATGGATTCTTCTGGACCCATAAAGATTCGACTGCCATCGATATGGGAACTGAAGTAAACGCCTTCCTCTTTGATTTTTCGGATCTTCGCCAGTGAGAACACCTGGAATCCTCCGGAATCCGTTAGAATCGGTCCATCCCAGTTCATGAACCTATGCAGTCCCCCCATCTTATTGACCAGTTTGTCTCCGGGTCGCAGATGAAGATGATAAGTGTTGCTTAGTTCCACCTGGCACCCGATCTCCTTCAGATCCATGGAGGATACAGCACCCTTGATGACCCCCAGCGTTCCTACATTCATGAACACCGGCGTTTCTATGGTTCCATGGGGCGTTTCAAAACGACCTCGTCTTGCTCTTTTCTCTTTTTTCAATAATGTATACATACTTTATTCCTTTATAAACATGGAATCGCCGAAACTGAAGAAACGGTATTTCTCCTTCACTGCAGTTTCATAGGCATTCATGATATTTTCCTTTCCTGCCAGTGCAGACACCAGCATGATTAATGTGGATTCCGGAAGATGGAAATTCGTGATCAGGCAGTCAATGCATTTGAACTGATAACCCGGATAGATGAAGATCTTCGTGTATCCGGAATCCTCCTTCACATATCCGTCTGCGTCCGCTATGGTTTCAAGTGTTCTGGTGGAAGTGGTTCCTACAGAAATCACTCTTCCGCCTTTTCTTCTGGCAGCATTTATGATTTCCGCATTCTGCGCATCCAGGCTGTAGAACTCGGAATGCATGTCATGATTCTCCACCGATTCCACTTTGACCGGTCTGAAGGTGCCAAGTCCGACATGGAGCGTGAGAAATGCGATTTCCACACCAGTTTCTCTGATTTCCTTCAGAAGTTTCTCCGTGAAATGAAGTCCTGCTGTCGGCGCTGCCGCAGAGCCTTCGGATCTTGAATAGACCGTCTGATACCGCTCTTTGTCCTCCAGCTTTTCCTTGATGTAGGGCGGAAGAGGCATCTCTCCTAGTCGGTCCAGAATCTCTTCAAAAACACCGTCGTAATGAAACTGCACGATTCTGTTTCCATTCTCCAGCACTTCAATGACTTCCGCTTCCAGGAGACCTTCGCCGAAGGTGAATCTCGCACCCACTTTTGCTCGTTTTCCTGGCTTAGCAAGACATTCATAGGTATCGAGCTTTTTCCTGTTCAGTAATAGAAACTCGATTTTCCCTTCCGTTTCTTTCTTCACCCCAAGAAGTCTTGCTGGAATCACTCTTGTGTCATTCAAAACCAGCACATCACCCTTTTTCAGATAGCCTACAATATCATGGAACTTCCTGTGTTCCAGTTCACCTGAGTGCTTATCCACCACAAGAAGCCTTGACTGATCTCTTTCCTTTAAAGGATGCTGTGCGATGAGTTCTATTGGCAATTCAAAATTAAAATCTTCTACTCTCAAAAATGTAACCTCTTTTCTAGAATATGGTCTGCTGGGCATCTGTTCTGCGCTTCACACCCAGGTGATCATAGGTTCTGTCTGTGGCAACTCTTCCTCTCGGTGTTCGGACGATAAACCCCTTCTGCAGCAGATACGGTTCATAAACGTCCACGATGGTATCCAGCTCCTCACCGATGAAATAGGATAGGGTCTCCGCACCAACCGGACCTCCATTGAAGTTATGAACGATGGCATCCAGAATCTTGCGGTCAATCCGATCAAATCCCTCGTCATCCACATCCAGTGATTTCAGTGCCGATAGTGCCGTCTCTTCATCAATGACGGACTCTCCTTTCACCTGCGAAAAATCCCTGACTCTCTTCAGCAGTCTATTTGCAATTCTCGGCGTGCCTCTGCTTCTTCTTGCAATGCAGAGCGCTGCTTCCTTGGTGATCTCAAAATCAAGAATACTTGCACTTCTAGTTATGATTTCCTCCAGTTCCTCATGGGTGTAGTATTCCATGGAAAGCTGAACCCCAAAACGGTCTCTCAGCGGGGAGGTCAGAAGGCCAATTCTTGTCGTTGCACCAATCAGTGTGAAGTGGCTGAGATCTAACCTGATGGATTTAGCCTGGGCTCCTTTTCCTATGACAATATCAAGGGAATAGTCTTCCATGGCTGGGTACAAGATCTCTTCCACAGTTCTGGAAAGTCTATGAATCTCATCGATAAAGAGCACGTCGTTGTCATTCATCGTCGTGAGAATCGAGGCCAGATCTCCAGCACGTTCAATGGCTGGTCCGGAGGTGATCTTCAGCGTCCCCCCCATTTCTCTGGCAATGATGTTTGCGAGGGTTGTTTTACCCAATCCCGGAGGACCATGCAGGATTACATGGTCTAGGGCTTCATCTCGAATCTTGGCCGCTTCAATGAAAACCTTCAGATTGTCCTTCACCTTTTCCTGCCCGATGTATTCAGTCAGTTTCAGTGGACGCAGAGAATATTCACTTTGCACATCTTCTTCCATGAACTCGGAAGTTATAATTCTTTCATCCATATCTTATCCCCTAATTCATCAGATATTTCAGGGCATCTTTGATGATGCGCTCAATACTCTGATCCTCTTCCACATGTTTTAAAGCGGTCTTTGCTTCTTTTTCTGTATAGCCTAATGTCATCAGTGCAGCCAATGCTTCATTGGATATATTCTCCGACAGGGCTTTTTTCTTGGATGTTTCATCCATTCCCGTGAAATCTTCAATCTTCAGCTTGCCCTTCAGCTCCAGAATCAGTCTCTGGGCAATCTTCTTTCCTATACCAGGCGCTTTGACCAGTAAGGATTCATTTTCGTTCACAATGGCGAACTTGAGATTATCCGGTGAGCTTGCGGATAACAGAGACAGCGCAGCTTTGGCACCGACCCCGTTGATCGTGATCAGAATAGAAAACAATTCTAACTCATCTCTCGATGTAAATCCATATAAACCGATAAAATCTTCTCTTACAATCTGCGTGAGATATAATGTGGCTTCTTCATCTATTCCAGGCATCATGGCCATGGAGTTTCCTGATGTGTACACCTTATAACCAATGCCTCCATTTTCAATGGAAACATAATCCTTGAAAATGCCTTTGAACTTTCCCTTGATATAATCGTACATTTGAAACCTCCATAAATTATTCCTTATCTATCTTATCATGTTTCCCAGTAATTTAGAAATAACTCTTCAGCAAAAAAAGAGACTGAACCATCGTCCAATCTCTTATTGCTGCGAAGCCTTATTTATCCTCTTCGTCATAGTCCACATCAATGACTTTATGGTCCTGCCTGAAGAACACATCGTCATGAACGCTCTTCACCTGGTTGACAACAGGGGGTTCTTCCTCTTTTTCCACATTCGTTCTATAATAGTTGTTTTCCCTGAAATTCTCTCTCTGACTGCTTCCTGCAAACAGAGGTCTGATCATTTTTCTGTAAATATACAGTATCAATATCCCTATAAGAATGTAGGGCAGTAATGTTATGGCAAAACTAACTACAAGAAAGAGTATGAACATTGTAATGATTGCCCCTATAAAGCTCTGTCCACCCATGAATTCATCTTCTCCAATCAAATCATTTATTGTTTATGATGTCATTCTAAAGGATAAAGATTAAACGTGGATTAAACAGGAATTACAGATTCATGTATTCCACTGCAACCTGCGCAGCTACCTTCGCATTGCTGTAAACAAGCTGGATATTGGATTCCAGGGAATCTCCGCCTGTGATTTCCTTGATCTTTGCAAGCAGAAACGGAGTGGTATCTTTTCCTTTGATTCCTTTTTCATTGGCTTCGGAAACCGCATCTTCAATGACTTTCGTGATGAACGCAGCATCCATGGAATATTCTACCGGAATGGGATTTGCGATCAGTGCACCACCCTTTAAACCGAGATCCCATTTTGTTTTCAGCACTTCAGCCATTTCCTTGGGCTCATCGATTCTGTAGTCCACCTTGAATCCGCTCTTTCTTGTGTAGAAGGCAGGAAGTTCCTCTGTCCCGTATCCATAGACCGGTACGCCCTTTGTTTCCAGATACTCCAGTGTAAGACCGATATCCAGAATACTTTTTGCTCCTGCACAGACTACCGCCACTTCTGTACCAGCCAGCTCTTCTAGATCCGCCGAAATATCCATAGTGGTTTCAGCACCTCTATGCACTCCTCCGATACCACCAGTGGCAAAGATTCGGATCCCAGCCATCTCCGCTATGATCATGGTAGAAGCGACAGTGGTTGCCCCATCAAGCTTCTCGGATACGATATAAGGAATGTCTCTTCTCGATACTTTGGCGATGCCTGAAGTCTTTCCCATATAATCGATCTCGTCTTCTGTGAGTCCCGCTTTCAGTACGCCACCGATGATTCCTATGGTAGCTGGCACTGCACCATTCTCTCTGATGATTCTTTCCACTTCCAGTGCTGTCTCCACATTCTTAGGATAAGGCATTCCATGAGAAATGATTGTGGACTCCAGCGCGACAACTGCTTTACCTGCTGCAAGGGCCTCTTTTACTTCCTGACTTGTTTCTACATACTGATTCATATTATTTTTCCTCCATATTTTTCATTATTTCTTCGATTTTCTCTACCGACATTTCAGGATTGATGGTTGTATAGGCGCTCATGGCCATTATCGATGCAGCCATGGAGAACCTTGTTTTCTCTTCTATTGACATCATATTGAGCTCTGCATGTACAAGAGCCGCCTGAAACGCATCTCCTGCACCTGTTGCATTTTTAGGTATGATTCTTTTAGCCTTCATCAGGCCGCTGTTTCTGCCATCACTGTAGAATACGCCGTCTTCACCCAGTGTAATGAATACATTAATGACCCCCTCATCATGAAAATACTTCGCTACTTTCTCGAGATCCTCTTTTCCGGAAATCGTAATCCCTGACAGGGCTTCCGCTTCCATGCGATTGGGCTTGATAGTATGAAAGTATCCGATGACCTTTTTCGCTCTCATGGCTTTCGTATGGGAGACCGTATCCAGAAAAAGTTTATTGTCCTTGAACAACTGTACTGCATAGTGAAGCACATCCTCCTCCAGATTCGTATCAAATACGATGACTTTACTTTTGGAAATGATCTGTCTGTTTTCATCAATATACTTTCTGTCCAGTTTCCGGAAGATGTTCATCGAGGCAATAGCCACATCCATATCGTTTTCTTTGTTCAGTACCGCCAGATAAGTTCCGGTTCCATATTCTGAGACTCTGCTTACATGACTCATATCGATCCCCGACGCTTCGGACTCATTGATGATTTTGTCTCCATGGACATCTTCTCCAACCACAGTGAACATCTTCGTATGATTGCCGAGCTTCGCCAGATTTTCAGCGATGTTTCTACCGACGCCGCCAATGGACACATTCACTTCTCCCGGATTGGAATCCGCTTTTCTCAACTCTTCAAAAGGGTATCCTACAATATCCACATTGGCTCCGCCGATGACTGAAACATGATCCCGCTCATCAATCACATATCCTCTGCCCCGGATGATTCCCTTCTTCACGAGATTCGTGATGTGAACCGCCACAGATGATCTTGTGATTTTCAGAAGATCTGCAATTTCCTGCTGAGAAACAAAAGGATTATTCCTGATGATCTCAATAATTTCCAATTCTCTCTGTGTTATGATAATCACCTCATTTCATTAAGCAAAAGCTTATTAATTTAACTTATGTTTATATTATAAGCGTGATTTCTCAAAAAATCAAGGATTCTGAAAAACTTTCTTCAAAAATAAAAACCATGACACACCGTCATGGCAATCATGGTTTTATCTGTTCAGATCAACAAGGAGCCTATTGTATTCTTCATGAAGATCTTCCAGTTCCGATTTCGAGTCTGATGTCAGCTCACCTGAAATGGTTTCAATGATCTTTTTCTCCGTACTCCTCAATGTAAGCAATGTCTCGTATTTCGAGGCGAATGTCTCGGGAGGATTCAGCAGTTCATCTACGAGCACTTGCAGTGTATTGCTGTTATTCTTCATTTCATTGACTTTCGACACATCCAGCACAGTATTGACGATCTTATCAAATACATCACCAAGCCCCAGTCCCTTGGCAAATCTGTTGATGCGCAGTGTAGTCAACCCTTTGATGTTCTCATTGATGATTGCACCCTGTTCTTCGAAGCTCAGAATCACCGTATTGAACTTTTCGCGATAGTTTTCCAGTTTCTTCAGTTCTTCCGCCTGTGCCTGCTGCGCCTTTTCGATTTCAGCCTGATTGATTCTATTCTGCTGAGCATCTACAGCAAATTTGATCCCGTTGTACCCTACAAAAACAAAGAGCGCCAGGAGAATCACCAGTGTCATTTTCAGAACCACCGGTCGTCTCACCCTTTCCACATGTTCCCTGTCATAAATGATTTCACCTGTTCCATCCGTCGCACTGGAAATCGACGAGAATGGACGGCTGATGTCTTTTCTGTATACTCTGCTCTCATTATTTTTTTCCGCGTCATAACCGTCCTGGTCATGAGGTTCATACTGACCAAGACTCACTTTACTGGAGTTCAACGGAAAAGCACACTGATTGCAGTATCTGCTTCCTTCAACATTAATATGCCCACAATTTGAACATTTCACAATCCATCACCTACTTACTTGTACACTCACTATACATGGTTCACTTTATACCATTCTTTTCAAAGGATTAATATTTCATTAAATTTCCACATGACCACTCTGCTTCCTTGATAAAGCAAATGAACTCGGGCATGCCCGAGTTCATTTGTTTCAGCTCATCCTAAGGCAACATCAAGGACCATCATGATCGTGAATCCTATCATGACACCCATGGTAGCATAATCTGAATTTTTGTTGGACTGCGCTTCCGGAATAAGTTCCTCAGCAACCACGTAAATCATCGCTCCTGCCGCAAAGCACAATGCAAAGGGCAGTATGCTTCTCATGCTTAGAACAAGCATTGCGCCTAGTACACCTGCGATGGGTTCAACAACGCCTGATGCCTGACCGTAAAGGAACGCCTTCCCCCGTCCCATCCCTTCTCTTCGAAGAGGAATGGATACCGCTGCTCCTTCCGGAAAGTTCTGAATACCGATGCCTACAGCAAGAACGATGGCCCCAGCGAGGGTAGCAGATTCAATACCTGCAGCAACAGCACCGAAAGCAACACCTACAGCCAATCCTTCCGGAATGTTGTGTAGCGTAATGGCAAGAACCAGTAAGATACTTCTCTGCCAGGAAGTCTTCGGCCCCTCTTTCTCTTTCGGAGCAAGGCCCAGATGCATATGTGGCAGGCTTTTATCAACAACAAAGAGAAACAGTCCTCCACCCATGAATCCAGCTGCTGCTACGATCCAAGGTGTATAGCCCATCTCTTCGGCAAGGGCGAGGCCTGGACTGATCAGTGACCAGAAACTGGCCGCAATCATGACGCCTGCTGCAAAGCCCAGCATTGTATCAAAGACCTTCTTATTGATGGTCTTGAAGAAAAACACCAGAGAGGCTCCCAGTGCCGTTACGCCCCATGTAAAAAGTGTGGCGAATAACGCCTGCGTTGTCGGTTCAAATCGTTCTAGAAATTCGATCATATCCTCACCTACATGCCTGTATTATTTTATTGTTCAAAGTCCTCATGAAAATCAGCATTGTGATAGACATTGTCCACATCATCATCTTCCAGCAATGCATCCACCAGTTTCTGGAATTTCTCGGACGTTTCGAGATCCAGACTCGTCGTCACATTCGGAATCATCGTCACTTCGCCTTCCAGAATCTCAATTCCAGCTTCTAGAACGGCCGCTTTCACCGCATCAAAGTTCTCAGGTTCAGTAATGATTTCAAACACAGTATCCTCGGAAATGAAATCCTCTGCCCCGCTCTCCAGAGCAAGCATCATCAGCTCTTCTTCATCCTGCTCCTCGGTTTTCTCTATGATGATCTGACCTTTTTTGTTGAACATGAAGGTCACGGACCCTGTAGTACCCAGATTCCCGCCGTATTTGTCGAAGAAATGCCTCACATTTCCAGCAGTTCTGTTCTTGTTGTCTGTGTAGGCTTCCACAATGACTGCGACTCCATTTGGCCCATACCCTTCATAGACGATTTCTTCATAATCCGCACTGCCTGTATCCCCGGCAGCTTTTTTTATGACTCTTGCGATATTGTCATTGGGCATGTTGGCCGCTTTCGCTTTTGCGATGATATCTCTCAGCTTCGCGTTGGTATCAGGATTGGTTCCTTCCTTCGCTGCCATCATCAGTTCTTTTCCGATTTTTGTAAAGATTTTACCTCTTTTGGCATCCATCTTACCTTTTTTCGCTTGAATGTTATGCCATTTTGAATGTCCTGACATGTTTGATCCCTCCAATTCTTCCAAGAAATAATTATATCACTTCGTCTCGTGGTCTTCAAACTCCTTCAGCAGTTCTTTCTCTCTTTTATAGAAAAGTTCTTCTTCCAGAATTACGATTTCTGCCTTGCCTGATGTCAGATTCATCATTTCCTGGACAATTGCTTTCAGCTGTATGGATTCCACATATACACTTACCTTCACTTTATCCGTGTATGCAACGTCTTTGATCTCTATCTGGTTCTCCTTCAGAAAATACTGCAGTTTTCCGAAAAGATCGTAGTCCAGCAGGAGATCGATCTGATGCCCGGATACTCTCTCAATGACGCCGGCAGCCTGAATGGCGTCTGCCGCCCCTTTGACATAGGCGCGGGTGAGTCCCCCTGCCCCTAAGAGTATTCCTCCGAAATATCTGACCACAACTACACAGACATTTCTCAGATCATTTTTTCTGATCACATCAAGAATCGGAATTCCTCCCGTACCCTGGGGTTCTCCATCATCGCTGTACCTTTGTATATGCATATCTTCTTCGATTGTATAAGCAAAAACATGATGCCTTGCATCCTTGTACCTGCTTCTGACTTCAGAAATAAATTCCTTTGCTTCTTCCTCCGTGAATACCCTTTTCGCTATGCCTATGAATACGGATTTCTTCTCGGTAAACTCGCGCGGAGTGCTGTTACCGACTGTTCTATATCCCATCAGAGACTGTATACGTTCTCTTTGATCAGTTCTTTCCCAAGAGGGGTCGTCACTGCTCTGAATTCCCTCTTCAGAAGATTTTTTGAATACAGAAGGTTCAGGATCCCTTCCATCTGTATTTCGAAATTCGCGAAAAAGTCATCTTCTGTGATTTCCCTTGCACTCATAGGGTGTGATTTTTCTCTGAAATAGGCAAGTATGATTTCTGAAGCATCATTTATTTCCCGGTCGATGGTCTGTTTAAGATATTTGTTCACTGCAGCAATCTTCTTTTCCAGGTCTTCCCCTGAAACAAGGTAGTGGTATTTATCCTCGAACTCCCGATCTAGGCCCGTGGCCGTGCTGATGGTATCTTTGGAAATCTGATATCCTCTGGAGTTCACATAAATAGAAGCATAGAGCTCCATGGAATCCAGAAGACTGTTGTAGGCTCCGTAGAGCTTTCTGTTGTGCAGAAACTTGTCTGTGGAGTCTATACTCTTGATCAGTCTTCCCAGATAGGACAAGGTCCATTTTCTCCTGTCCATCTCCGGATAGAATCTCAGATTGTTGTATCTTGCAGTAATGTCCGCATCTTTGGAAAAGACCATTTTTGAAGAGGAGAAGATTCTGTGAAGAAAGCTGCCCTTCACTTCCAGTCCTTTCAGCACCATGAACTCTTTTTTACTCATGACCTTGAAGTGCACAGGTACTCTATTCTCACTGGAATAGACATTCCGGATGCCTCTCTCATCTCCTTCATAAATAACAAAGAAATCAATATCAGAATTCTCCCAGAGATCTCCAGTAACCATACTGCCAAATACAAATGAAGCAAGAATTTCTTTTGTGTCATTCATATTCTGTGTGACCTGCTGATATACTTTCTGATACTCAATGATCAAATCCCGCATTGCTGCCTCCTTTGATGAATTCCTTATACTGATGCAGTTCCCTCTGTGGCACTTTTGCCCTGATTTTCGTGCCCGTCTCTTCGTATTCCTCACTGATCACGGTTCCCTTATCATGGAGCAGGGAAACAAGTCTCTGCATGTCATAGGGTATGACTGCTTCGATCTCAACGAGGTTATCCGGCAGCGCTGAGGCCATCTCTTCCATGAGTTTCTTCAGATTTGTGCCGTTTTTTGCTGAAATCTCTATAATAGGATATTTCCCTTCATAGAGTTTTACCACATCTTCCGTTCTATAGCTTTTCCCCAGATCAATCTTGTTGATCGCTATGATTCTGTCTGTGCCGCCCGCACCAATTTCCTCCAGAACCTCATCCACTGCCACCGCCTGGGCGAAGCAGTCGTCCACTGAGCCGTCAATGACATGCACCAGAAGATCCGAATAGATCACTTCCTCCAGTGTTGACTTAAAGGCCTCGATAAGGTCATGAGGCAGTTTTCTCACAAATCCCACTGTATCCGTCAGTGTGACCACTCGATTGTCCTCAAATGAGATGGCCCTGGTGGTTGTATCCAAGGTCGCAAAAAGCATGTCTTTCTCCAGTACTTTGCTCTTCACAATGGAATCTTTGGAAGCCATATCTGCCAGTGCATTTCTAAGAGTGGATTTTCCGGAGTTCGTATATCCGACCAGAGAAATTCTCTGAATCTCATTCTGGTTCCGATTCTCACGCTGTACATTTCGGATGGCCACGACTTTCTTCAGTTCATTTTTCAGATCGTTGACACGATCTCTGATTTTTCGTCTGTCAATCTCCAGCTGCTGCTCTCCAGGCCCTCTGGTTCCGATTCCACCGCCGGTTCTCGACATGACGGTGCCAAGGCCGATAAGTCTGGACATTCTGTATTTCAGCTGTGCCAGCTCCACCTGAAGCTTCGCTTCCCTGCTTCTTGCTCTTCTTGCAAAAATCTCAAGAATCAGCGTGGTTCTGTCAATGACTTTCACACCCAGCTCGTCTTCCAGGTTTCTGATCTGAGAACCTGTGAGTTCATCATCGGCTATGACAAGGTTGCTTCTGGTAAGCTGCAGCACATCTCTGACTTCACCGACTTTTCCTTTTCCGATATAAAAAGCATTATCCTGAGAAGCGCGGTTCTGAAAAACCACTTCTCCTACAGTGACATCCGCCGCATTGGCCAGTTCAGCCAGTTCCACCAGGCTCTCTTCCGAATCCAGTCCGATGAGCACTGCCCGTTCATCCTCTTCCTCCAGATCTTCCGCCTCTAATAGAAGCCCTTCATTATAGACTATCCTGTCGATGATGTTGAACCTCTGGGCATCTTCCAGGGACATGGGTCTTGTGGCTTCTACGTGGACCTTCTGATTTTCCACCGTGAGAAAGCCCATCACAACTTCAGGGTGATCCGAGACTCCGATTGCGATGATGGAGTCCAGCTTCATCTTCACCAGCGCAGACACGTCCAGTGCCGAAAGGTTCGGGTTGCCGTTGGGATGGGTATGGACCACTCTTACTCTGGAAAGCTTATTGTCTCTGAGATCCACCAGCGGCATGGATACGGTACTGCTGTCACCGATGGTGACCTCCGCCACTTTTCCTTTTCGGTCCACCAGTACGCTGATTTCTCTATTCAGTTCCTTGGTCGCCTTGATCATGATCTCGATGATACGCTCATCGATGAATGCATATTTTGCCGTTCTGATGTCAAATATTTCTTCTAATTCTTCGAGAATTCTCTTTCTTACGCTGTCTATATTACCTGTTATCACAAGATTTCCTCCTTTTTCGCAAGGTTCTTGACATATTCACATCAATTATATATTATTTAGTTTAATATGTATACTTTGAAAGGAAACGGTGAAGTGACGGATGGAAGATAAAGAAAGAAAAATACTGATAACAGAAGAGGAGATAAGAGAAAAGGTCAAGGAAGTCGGTGCCCATATTTCAAAGGATTACGAAGACAAAAAGCTCTATGTCCTATCCCTTCTAAGAGGCAGTTTCATATTCACTGCGGATCTTGTGAGAGCCATTGATGTGAATACCACAATCGGATTTATGACAACTTCGTCATACGGACACAGCGAAACCACCCAGGGTTCCTGCCAGGTTGTGAATGATGTTCCTGATAACATTGAAGGATACGATGTGCTCATCGTGGATGATATCGTCGATACTGGAATCACCATGGACTTTGTTGTGAATTATGTCAAAGAAAAGGGTGCGCGCAGCGTCAAGACCTGCACGCTGCTGGATAAACCATCCAGACGCACCGTGGATATCAAGCCCGATTACTGCTGCTTTGAGATCGAAGATGTATTCGTTGTAGGCTACGGCCTGAATTATGGAGATCATTACAGAAATGTTCCCTATGTATTCAACTGGAAATAGCCCCTATCTCCTGCTGATCCAAGATTAAAATATCATGTAATCTTAAGAGTTAATAAAGATGCGCTACTACTAGGTAGGGCATCTTTTATGCTATAATACATAGAGTAAAAATTTTTACGGAGGTAAAAAGATGATCCAAAAACCGAACACAAGAAAGAATGCAACAACAAATTCTTTCACTGTTTTTGCTAAATTCATGAAATTCTTTTTGATCGCATTGATTATCGCCACCATGGTCGGTAGTCTGTATGTGGCAAAAATCGTATTAGAAATCGCAGAAGAAGCTCCTGAGGTGAACGTCAGCCGTTTCCTCTCTCTGAATGAGCCCAGTATCGTGCTCGATAACGAAGGCAACCAGATGGATCTGATTCATACAGATG
Organism: Proteiniclasticum aestuarii; assembly: GCF_017368455.1. GTDB lineage: Bacteria > Bacillota > Clostridia > Clostridiales > Clostridiaceae > Proteiniclasticum > Proteiniclasticum aestuarii. The sequence goes on from NZ_JAFNJU010000001.1 coordinate 388,866, forward strand.
AAGTCCGATTCCCCCTTGCCCTGGAAGATATGGGACAGAATATCATCGATGCTTTCATTTCCATAGAAGATGAAAGATTCGAAAAACATAAGGGTGTGGATTACAGACGAACCATCGGTGTCACCATCCGTGATATCGTCGGTCAGGTCACCGGAAACAGAGACATGCAGGGTGGGTCCACCTTGACGCAGCAGATGATCAAAAACACCTTCCTTTCCAGAGAACAGAAATACGAACGTAAAATCAAGGAAATCTTCATGGCGCTGCATGCGGAAAAAATGCTGACAAAAGAACAGATCCTCGAAACGTATCTGAACAGCGTTTTCCTGGGCGGCAGAGCCAATGGTGTGGAAGCCGCCGCAAGGCAGTATTTCAACAAGTCCGCCAATGAGCTGAACGTTGTGGAAGCGGCTTACATCGCTGGAACAACCCAGAGTCCCAGCAACTACTACGCATTTTCACAAAGCTCCATGGCGAACCCCAGCAAGTACCTGAATCGTACAAAGCTTGTATTAAATGCCATGCTGAAGAATGAGAAAATAACAGAAGCAGAACATGAACTGTATACCCGATCTCTTGATGAATCAGGCATCCAGTTTTCCCAGACCAGCATCGTGTCCGATAAGTACAACTATGAATACTTCACAAGACCTGTATTGGATCAGGTGGAGGACGATCTGAAGAGAGAAAAAGGATACACGGATGAGGAGATTGCAGACCTCTTCGCCTATGGCGGACTCGTGATCCATTCCACCATGGACCGGGATGCACAGGAATATGCCCAGTCCGTGCTGGCTGATTATGATAACATCAAAGCGACCTATATTGACCCTCTGGCAGAAAAAAATCGTGTGACTGGTGAATACGAGGCAAAGAGAAAAGAAGTGGAAGCGGCCTTTGCCGCAACGGATTACAGGACAGGACAGGTCAAAGTGCTCATCGGAGGCAGAGATGACAGCACTTCAGCCACCGCAAACAGATCCTATTACTCTCCTACCTTTCCACTCAGCTCCTTGAGACCCATCGGTTCCACCACCAAGCCCATCACAATCTATGGGCCTGCACTGGAAACAGGAGCCATCACACTAGGCACCCCTGCACTGGATAAACAGATCAGTAAACGAACAGAAGCGGATATGTTCAGAGAGCTTGACGCACCATCCACTAGAAGCGAATGGCCGAACAATGTAAACTTCAGATACACCGGCTATACATCTGTGAGAAAGTCCATCGTCAATTCCTATAACACCGTTTCCATAAGAACCTACTATGCTCTCGGCAATGACAGAGTCGATATTGTAAGAAATTTCGGCGAAAAATACGGGCTGATTTTTGCAGACAGAAGCAACGTAGGTGCTGTAGGATATGCCATGGGCGGAAACTACGAATATGACAAGGATGGCGGCAATCCTCTGATCATGGCCGGTGCCTACGGCATGTTCGGAAACAGCGGAATATTCACAGAGAACATCCTCTACACCAAAGTCACAGACAGTGAAGGAAACATCATTCTGGAGAACATTCCGAAATCAGAGCAGATTCTATCTGCGCAGAACGCTTATCTGCTCTATGATGTCATGAAGGACATCGTCAGAAATAATGTGCCGGGTACAAAGCTCACATCCATGCCCATTGCGGGTAAGACAGGTACCGCGACAAATGATGACAACGAGCAGACAGACCTGTGGTTTGCCGGACTTTCCCCTTACTACTCAGCCGCCATCTGGTTCGGTTCTGACAGACCGCTCCAGATTCTCAATGGAGACTCAAACCGAGGTGCCAGTTCCTATGTGACCCAGTATGCCTTCGGTAAGATCATGGCTTATCTCAATGAAGGTCATGAAGTAAGAGACATCTCAAGACCTCAGGGCCTCACCACCGCTTCCTTCTGTATGGAATCCGGCGGAATCCCCAATGAGCAGTGCTACATCGATGGAACTGTTTCATCTGATCTCTTCGTCACTGGCACACAGCCTAGAACCGTGTGTGATGTTCATACCTATGAACCTCCTGTGATCGAACCGATTCCAGAAGAGCCCGAAGAACCTGCTATACCGACTCCTCCAGGCAACAACGGGAACGGCAATGGCAACAACGGCAATGACGACTAAATGAAAATACTCTGAAACCCTTCTTCAGCAACAAAGCTGAAGAAGGGTTTTCCTGTCTGGATCATAAACATCTTCAGTCCTGATGCAGTTTTCCTGTATAATGGAACTACCGATAAACAGAAAGCAGGTGCTTTATGAATAGAGAAGAAAAGCTACGAGAAACCATCCTTCAGGCTTCGCTGAATGAAATCCTCGACCTGACAGAAGAGCTCCATCCAGTGGATCTCTTGGAAGTTCTGCAGGAATACGAAGAAGACCAGAAGGCGCTTCTGGAGAAATTCCCCGATGAATACATCGCCATGGTTATAGATGAGGCTGAGCTGGATGAGAAATTCATCCTCCTGTCCCTCTTTCCTTCCAAGCAGAAGCAGGAGATCATTTCAGAAATGTCTTCCGATGAACTTGCCGACATGCTTGGTAACATTGATGAAGATACACAAAGCAGGATCCTTGAAGGAATGGAAGAGGAACATAGAGAGGAAATCGAAGAGCTCCTTTCCTTCAGCCCGGAAACCGCTGGTGGAATCATGGCCACGGAATTCGTTTCCGTCAAGGAAACCATGACCATCGATGAAACACTGAAATTTCTGAGAGACATCGCGCCCAATGCGGAAACTCCTTACTATATCTATGTTCTTGACGATCAGGATGTTCTGAAGGGAATCGTTCCTATCAGAGCCATCCTCACTTCCCTGCCTGATGTCCTTCTTAAGGACGTCATGCTCGAGAATGTCGCAACCATTCCCGCCTCCATGGATCAGGAAGACGTATCCAATATTTTCCAGAAATACGGATATATGGCCATGCCTGTGGTCGATGAGGAACAGGTCATGCTCGGAATCATTACTGTGGATGACATAATGGAAGTTCTCTCCGATGAGCATACCGAAGATATGTATCGACTTGCCGGTCTGGATGAAGAGGAAGAAATTGACGGCAGCGTACTGGACTCCATCAGAAGCCGTCTGCCTTGGCTTCTTGTCAATCTGGTCACAGCCATACTTGCCTCAGCAACGGTGAGCCTTTTTGATGCCACCATCAGTAAAGTGGTCGCTTTGGCCGTCTTCATGCCACTTGTCACAGGAATGGGTGGAAATGCGGGCACACAGACCCTGACACTGATCATAAGAGGTATTGCACTGGGAGAGATCGATTATGAGAATAAGAAAGAGATTCTCCGAAAAGAGTTTCTGGTAGGCGTCCTTCATGGAGCAGCCCTAGGCCTGATCGTCGCCATATTAGGCGGCCTCTGGGAAGGAAATGCGGTCTTTGGTCTTGTGATCGGGGTAGCCATGTTCCTCAACATGGTCATCGCTGCGCTTTCAGGATTCTTCATCCCTCTGCTGCTGAAGAAAATGGGCATCGATCCCGCTCTGGCTTCTGCAGTCTTTGTCACCACCATGACCGATGTTCTGGGATTCTTCTTCTTCCTGGGATTTGCCACCCTCATGCTCACTTACCTTCTGTAAATAAGGAAATGCATGTGTTGAACAAGAAAGAGCTTCCTGAAAAAAATCAGGAAGCTCTTTCTTGTTCACTGGTTCAATATCCAAGTTCAAAGGGCAGAATAATGACTTCAATACGATTCTTCTCAGCCTGTCTCTTGATCAGCGTATATTCATTGCAGATGCGATCTTCCACCTTGCAGTCCACGCAGCTGCCGAACTTCACACATGGTGTGTTTCTGTTTAATCTCACATTGTTCGCTGGTGCAGCCACAGCCCTTACACGGGCGATAGCCTCCTCTACAGAGTCCACAATCTTATTGATGCCTACAATCACAAACACCTTTTCAGGGCCGTAGAGAAGCGCTGCAACGCGATTACCGGTATGGTCCACGTTATAGAGATGACCATCCACCGTAATGGCATTGGATGACGAAAAATAGAAGTCCGCAAAAAAGCTTTTTCTATATAGTTCTTTTTTCTCCTCTCCTGTCAGTTCACCCTTGTAGCGGTCAAGAAACCTGATTTCCCGGTTTCTCAGATAAGTGATCAGATCCAGTTCAAACAAGGTCTGGGAACCGCCTACGGAAACCAGACTGCCATCCTCAATCTGTGCGTTCAGATAAGCCGTCAGCTCCTCCCTGCTTTTCAGATAGGTTCCTTTCATGTTGTTGCTTTCCAGATTCTTTATCAGACGTTCGACCTTATCTTCATAAATCGTAAGTACATGCTGATCCATCCATAATCCCCCTCTTTTATATACGTATACTTGAATTATAGCCTATTCTGAGCCATTTGAACATCCGATTTAACCCTCTCCCACTACCAATCCCTATCGGATGTGATACAATTTATTTATAGAAATATGCATTTTGGAGGTAATTTATGATTGCAGTGGTATCTCCTTCTAAGACCATGAAGGAAGAGAAAGTAGACATTGAAACAACAAGACCCAGGTTTATCCGAGATACAAATGTACTGGCCAAAGATATGAAAAAGTACGATGTGGCAGGACTGGAGGAGCTTATGGATATCAGCACCGATCTGGCCACATTAAATTATGATCGGTTTCAGGGCTTTGAAAAAGCAGAAAAATATCCAGCTGCCTATCTTTTCAGAGGAGATGTATTTAGAGGGATCGACATTGACACGCTGAAGGAAAATGAAATTGACTATCTGAACAGTCATCTTCGCATTCTTTCCGGTCTCTATGGAGCTTTGAAACCTCTTGACGAAATCAAACCCTACCGACTGGAAATGGGTACGAAACATGAAAATGAAAGGGGAAAGGATCTCTATGCTTTCTGGGGAGATAAGGTCCGCAAGTATCTCGAAAAAGAGGCGGAAGACAATATCCTCATCAATCTGGCATCCAATGAATATTCAAAGGTTTTTCTTCCCAGGGAAATCAATCTGACTGTATATGATATTGAATTCAGAGAAAAGAAGAAGGACAAGTATCCCATCATCGCATACTATGCGAAAATCGCGCGAGGAGAAATGGCACGGTATATGGCTGTGAACAATGTGGAGAAAGTGGAAGAGCTGAAAGGGTTCAACTACAGCGGCTACGCATTTAACGAAACACTCTCCGAAGGGAATACACTGGTTTTCACAAGAGAGCAGAAATAGGAAAACATCCCGCAGCTCTGCGGGATGTTTTATTTTCATTGTTTACACATCATGTGCTCAGAAGAAAATCACTCAGTACATGATTGGAAAATTCGATTCCCTTTTCTGTAAAACGAAGAGTCTCTTCCGAATCCAGCAGCAGCCCATCACGAACATGCTTGTCGATGCTCTCCTTGTAGAGATCTTCCATACTGGTGTCGAATCGCTTCTTAAAATCTCCTTTATCAAGGCCCTTCATCATGCGCATGCCCATGAATACATATTCTTCCACATCTTCCTGAAAGGTGTTCTGATGCTCCCTGACGGCGGCTGAGCCATCGGTATTCATCATCCTGATGTATCCCTCGATGGTACGCACATTCTCCTGGCGTTCTCCATGCACGTACTCGTGGGCCGATGTGCCGCAGCCCACATAATCTCTCCCCTCCCAGTACCTGATGTTATGTCTGCACTCTTTGCCTGGAAGGGCGTAATTTGAAATCTCATATCGCTCGTAGCCATGTTCTTTCAGGGTTCCAATGACCATCTGATTCATTTCTCTTTCGGTTTCTTCATCCGGAAGATGTAGCGCGTTGTTTTTCTGCCTGAAATAGAACGGAGTAAACTCTTCAATGATCAGAGAGTAACAGGAAATATGGTCTGGTTTCAGCCTGAGCACATCCAGAAGCGTTTTTCGCAGGATCTCCTTGCTTTCATTGGGCAGTCCATAGATCAGATCGACATTGATGTTGTCAAAGCCCAGTTCTCGAAGCATGAGATAATTCTCCTTGAACTCATTGAACGTATGAATCCGTCCGATGTCCATAAGGATGTGATCATTGGATGACTGTAATCCGATGGACAGTCTGTTGACACCCATTTCCTTGATGACGTATGCCTTCTCTTTCGTCAGGTTTCCAGGATTGCATTCCATGGAAAATTCATACGCATCAGTCAGCTGCAGGTGGCTGAGACACTCTCCAAGAATCCTGAGCTCTTCGGCAGAAAGATAAGAAGGTGTTCCACCTCCTATGAATACGGTGTCGAAGATCTTCCCCTGGGTCTTGGCTGCTATTTCCTTAGACAGCGCATTCAGATACTTTTCTACATACGCTCCCTTTCCGGAGTAGGAAGCGAAATCGCAGTAATAGCATTTCTGCTCACAGAACGGAATATGAATATACAGACCGTATGTATTCAACCTCATCACCTACTCAACCTTCAGCACGCTCATGAATGCTTCCTGAGGAACTTCAACGGATCCTACCTGCCTCATTCGCTTCTTACCTTCCTTCTGCTTTTCAAGCAGCTTCTTCTTTCTACTGATATCTCCACCATAACATTTGGCAAGAACGTCCTTACGCATGGCCTTGACCGTTTCTCTGGCAATGACCTTGGAGCCTACGGCTGCCTGAATCGGAATTTCAAACATATGTCTTGGAATGACTTCCTTCAGCTTTTCAGCGATGTTGCGACCCTTCACGTATGCTCTTTCTTCTGGCACAATCATGGATAGGGCATCCACAACTTCACCATTCAGCAGGATATCGAGTTTCACAAGCTTTGTGACCTGATAACCTGCAAGCTCATAATCAAGAGAGGCATAGCCTCTGGTTCTTGATTTCAGGGTATCAAAGAAGTCATAGATGATCTCATTGAGCGGAATCTTATACGTCACAACCGCTCTTGTCTGCTCCACATACTCCATACTTACATATACGCCTCTTCTGGACTGACACAGCTCCATGACAGCGCCAACATAGTCTGATGGGGTGATGATGGATGCCTTGACCACCGGTTCTTCCATGCGGTCTATTTCTGTAGGAGATGGCATATTGGTCGGATTCGTGATCTGAACAGATGAGCCATCTGTTCTGTATACATTATAGATGACAGATGGGGCTGTAGTGATGATGGGAATATTGAACTCCCTTTCAATACGCTCCTGTATGATTTCCATATGAAGCAGACCTAAAAAACCGCATCGGAATCCGAATCCCAAAGCAATGGATGATTCATATTCGAAATCCAGTGCCGCATCGTTGATCTGCAGTTTTTCAAGGGCTTCCTTCAGCTCTTCATAATCTGCACCATCCACAGGATAGATTCCCGAAAACACCATGGGAACGGCTTTCTTGTAGCCTGGAAGGGCTTCTGTTGCCGGATTTTTCGCTGTGGTTACGGTATCCCCCACTCGCGCATCTCTTACATTTTTGATGCTTCCGGTGATGTAACCCACATCCCCCGCTTTCAGCTCTTCCACCGGCAGGTATTCCGGAACGAATACACCGACTTCTGTCACCTCGTACTCTTTTCCAGTGGCCATGAATTTCACTTTCGTACCGGGTCTGATGGTTCCTTCCTTGATTCTTACGAAAGACACTACTCCTTTGTAGGAATCATAGGTGGAATCGAAAATCAGTGCCCTTAATGTTCCATCTTCATCGCCTTCCGGAGCAGGGATGTGCTCTACGATTCCTTCCAGAACATCCACTATGTTCAGGCCTGTCTTCGCGGAGATCTTCGGACAGTTTTCCGCTTCAATGCCTATGACATCTTCTATTTCTTTAACTACTTCCTCAACACGCGCGGAAGCCAGATCGATTTTATTGATTACAGGCAGGATCTCCAGATCATTATCCAGTGCCAGATAACAGTTCGCCAATGTCTGTGCCTGAACTCCTTGAGTGGAATCGACCACAAGAATCGCGCCTTCGCATGCCTGAAGGCTTCTGGAAACCTCATAATTGAAATCCACGTGGCCTGGAGTATCAATGAGATTGAGGATATAGTCACCGTCTTCTCTCTTGTAGACCAGTCTCACGGCTTTGGATTTGATGGTAATACCTCTTTCCTGTTCCAGCTCCATATTATCAAGTACCTGCTTATCCATCTCTCTATGGGTAAGCGTACCCGTATATTCTATTAGCCTATCCGCTAAGGTCGACTTTCCATGGTCGATGTGTGCAACGATGGAAAAGTTTCTAATTTTCTTTTGTCTTTCGCTCTGCATTACTTTCACCTCATAACTTTTTCCCAAAATATATTATACCATAAGGAGACTTGGAACTGGATTATTTCTTTTCCGATTTCCATTTTAAATGCTTGAAACTAAATGTTTATGATGATATAATACCAATGTTAAAGACTCGCAAGCATATTTCCCCAAATTGCTAGAGTTAACCCTTTAGGTAGTGTTGAAAAATGACATTATCGAAATATTATTGGAGGGGGTGAAAAAGTGGCAAATATTAAATCAGCAAAGAAGAGAATCAAGGTAACACAGACCAAGACACTTAGAAACAAAATGGTGAAATCTGCACTTAAGACTTCTATCAAGAAGTATGAAACTGCGATTGAAGCAGGTAACGTGGATGAAGCTAAGGTACTTCTGGGTTCTGCAATTAAGTCCATAGATATGGCTGCATCTAAGGGAATAATTCATAAGAACGTTGCTTCTAGAAAGAAGTCCAGACTTACACTTAAGTTAAACAAATTAGCATAATCATCACCCGAGAGTAAAGAGATTTACTGCTCGGGTTTTTACCTTTTATATAGAGTTTTTGTTGAAAATCCTGATCCCATTCCACCATCACACACTTTAAATGTCTGATAAAACATTATGGGGCAAAAGTCGCTTTACCGCTCAGAATAGAAGCGGTAAAACGACTATATTTTTCGCTATTTTGTATCTCTTGCATTCACCATTGATAAAATCAGCATCTCCAATAGTGACATGGTATCCACTGAAGTTGTCTTGAGTATTAGCTCATGGTCCAGCAGCACTTTGAAAAGTTTATGATATTCGCTGATAGATATTGCCGTCGCAATTTTAGTCATTCTGTCGGCATACCATGCACTGCCTGTCTTAAGCTGCTTCATGATATCCTGGGTCGCAGCATTCTGCTCTTTAAGAATTTTAATCTTAAAGAGCAGTCTTAGCCTGGACCCGATCAGTCCGATGACCATTTCCGCTTTCTCTCCACGATAGATGAGATCATTGACGAGATTCAGAATGTCCTTGATGTTTCTTCCCAGACCCCTTTCCGTAAAGATCATATCAAGCAGATTCATCACATGCCGCTCATCTGAAATTTCCATGATGGCCAGAATATCCTCTTTTCTGATTTCTCTTCCGGCAGTATAGGCGAGGAGCTTTTCAATCTCTTTCTCCAGTTGAAGTGAATTCCCTCTGAACACCTCACTGATAAAGGGCGCGATGTTCTTGCTGACAGTGACGCCTCTTTCTTCGAAAAGCGATTCAATCAGCCCCACCATTCCCCTGGGCTTCAGCGAATCGATCCCTTCAATGATTGTATGGGGGCTTACTTTTTTCTTCAGTCTGTCCAGATAGAAGTTCTTCTTGCTCAACTCATTTTCATACCTGTAGTAACCGATGAAATACAGATCCTCTCTCGGATCCTTCAGATATTCTTCAATAAGCTCTCTCATAGGTGAACTCTGGCCTCCATCCATGAAATGGCAGTTGGAGATTTCCACCAGAATATCCTCATTGAACATAGAATAGGTAGATATCGCATTCTGAATATCTTCATATGTGCAGCGATTCCCATCCAGCTTGATATGACTTAACGAGTCTTCCTCGACCACTCTCTTTCTCAGTTCATCTCTGACCTGAAAAATCAGCTGCTCATCCTGAGCAAACAAAAAATAGGCTCTCTTCTGTCCCTTTTTAACTATTTCCTTTAACTCCAAGTAATCCACTATTTTACCTTCATAACCCTTTCATTCCAGAATACATATTTATGCAGGATTTTCACTCCACCAGAATAATCCATTCTTCTCGGCAGCGCAAGCTCCTTTTCATTCACAAAAATATGAGGAATCTCCTGATCATTCTCCGATGGTCTGATCTTGAGATTCATGGAGGCAAGTCTCAGCTCCTCTTCTTTCCGAAGAACGATATAGCCGCTCTCTGCAATCCTATAATCCATGATATCATAATTCTTGAAGTTTTGCGTAATCCTTATAAAAGGAGCTCCGAAATTATTATAGATCCCAAGTGTTGTGCCCCAGGGGAGCCCCAGGACCAAGATCAAAGTCACGAGAAGCAGCCCTCTTTTCACGGCCCCTTTTCTGAAAGCTGTTCCAACAAGAAAGACAAAATACACATAACTATGAGCCAGCATTTCCAGATTCAGAGCCAGCATATACTGACTCAGAAAATTCCCAAGATGAAAGGAGAAATCCGAAAATACGTCTACAAACGGGAGGAGGAGAAATGCAAGTCCCTGAAAAGGAAGCAGTAACACCCCCAGAAAAGAGAGATATGTAAAAACTGCATAAAGAGGCACAAGAATCATATTCCCGATGAACACGCCTAATGAGAATTCAGGAGACAGAGAAACGATGATCGGAAAGGATAAGGAAAGTGCCGACAGGGTAAGCGACAGGGATAGGGAGACCGATGATGGCAGATGATGCATAGCGCTTACTATTTTCTGATGAAAAAGAAGAATACCCAGGGTAGATAGATACGTAAGAAGAAATCCGATTTTGAAGATGATATAGGGACTGAGAAAAGTCTGGATGAACATAGCAATGAATAAACCTGTGACAGGATCCGGATCTCTTCTGAAGCAATAGCCCAAACTTCTGTATGTAATGGTCAGAAGGGTCCTGTAGCCTGGAATGCCGCTGATGAAGTATGCATAAAGCCCCATGAAGAAGATATTTTTCCTGCCTAGCCTCATCTTCTTCAGCAGAATCTCCAGCAAAGCGAAATGAAAACCCGAAATAGACAGGATATGCATGATGCCCATGCTTTTCATGTCACCTTCCCGTCTCTCGCTGATGTCATCTTTGATCCCCAGTACCAGTGAGGACATCAGCGAGCCGTTGTCATATCCGTATCGATGTACAAGTTCATCCGCAACTTTCTTCTTAAAGGAGATCAGCCTGGATCTGAAATCAGCAGTGATCTGTGGTTCTCTAACCACAAGGTTTCCCACATATCCACTTCCACCTGGAGAGAGAAACTCCACTTGAAAGGTTCCCCGAACCAGGTCCCCTTCATAGCAGTCGAAGAGATCCCCTTTAATGAGGTACTTTCTGAATCCTTCCTGTACCACTATTGACCCGCTATACGTCTTGACGACTCTGACTTCTTCGGGAATCTGCGGTCTATAGTATAGAGAAAGGGCAGTTGCTGCAAGTAGAGGCATCAGCACGGTCACTGCAAGCATTTCTTTTCTGAATCTCACCGCACCTGCAGCAAGGACAAGAACTATGCACCCATTGACCCAGAACGCCTGAACAGATAGGAGATACAGGCTGATGATGAAAAGTCCTACAGCCAGAACTAGTACATGCACTCGCTTTTCTCCATAAGCGTCAGCAGTTTCTTGCGCGCTCTCTTCTCCTCTCTCGACACGAACACCTGTGATTTATTGATGAGAACGCCTATTTCCTGCTGAGAAAGATCCTTATAGTATCTGTAGACCAGTATTTCCTTCTGAAGAGGTGTAACCTGGTCCAGGAGATTCTCGATCAGTATTTTGTTGTGGGTATCCTTGAGATGATTCCAGGCATCTTCCGCTTCTCCTCTGTCACTTCTTATGTATTCCACAATTTCTTCCTGGGATTCCATGACATAGCCATCACGATTTCTGAGCTGGATGGACGAAATCGTCACTTCTCTTCTTGCATGGTGTTCATACATCCTCTGCACTTCACCTCTGATCAGATAGTATGCATAGGTGATGAACTTATTCCCCATTTCAGGCTTGAAATTTTTCACAGCCTTGATCAGACCCAGACACCCAGCCTGGAAAACGTCTTCCATATCCGTAGGATTGGACGAAGCATAATAATAATCCTTGATGATCTTGTAAATCAGTGCCTTGTTGTTTTCAATGATTTCTTCTTCGGCAATCTTATCCCCTTTCCTGATTTTCTCTATAAGTTCCTCATTACAATATATGGAAATCAACTCCCTTCTAGCTATATGTCCTTAAATTACAGGGTATTACGTAATTTCTCAAGAGGAACCTGTCGACATAGAGAAAGAATGTATATGTATATAATGATTTCATAAATTATTACTATAAATATATTTATTTTTGCATTAAATCTTAGCATTGTTGTTGTACTGTCAATCAGAATCCCTGAAACAGTTTTTTTCATATATTTGTATTATTTTTTGCCATTTCAGAATTGATTACAGCTAAACAAAGTGCTTTCTGATTTTCATGATTAATCCAGGATTTGATGGCTCTGTCATGATTTCTGAATCCTATGAGAATTATTCTAAACAAATCTCTGAACATTGACGAAAGAAATTTTCTGGTAAGAAGTGAATAGAATTATGATTTTTTAGCACGAAAAAAGAGAGCTTTCACTCTCTTCCATTCTATCTTACATAATTGGCGGGATTTGTATGCTGACCGTTGATTCTGATTTCAAAATGCAGATGAGGTCCTGTGCTTGCCCCTGTAGAGCCTACATAACCTATCGTCTGTCCCTGCTTCACACTCTGGCCATAACTGATAGCAAAGCCACTCAGATGAGCATATAGAGAGGATACTCCGCCGCCATGGTCCACGATGATGTAGTTTCCGTAACTGGAATTGTATTTTCTCAATATGACTGTTCCACTCTTAATCGAAACAACCGGCGTTCCGCTTGGAGCCGCGTAGTCCACACCAGTATGCATTCTTCTCACACCATAGATTGGGTGGATTCTGTATCCGTATGGTGAACTGATTCTACCTGATGTTGGGCGAACATATCCGCTTGAAGATACGACGCTTCCTGAACTGGAATTGTTCGCTTCTTCCTTTTTCTTGGCTTCTTCTTCTCTTCTTGCTCTCTCTTCAGCTTCTCTGATCACTTTCTGAATTTCCGCTTCCAGAGCTGCATTCTCGTCCATGATGTCCCCGATGCTGCTGGCAAGTTCCTGTTCTTCCTGGGTCATATTTGCGATAAGGCTTCGCTTTTGATCTTCCAGAGTCTTCTGCTCGGAGAGCTTGTTTGTCACAGCTGCCTTTTCATTTTCCAATGCTGCCTTTTCATTTTCCAGTTCGGTTTTTTCAGTGTCGAGTTTCACCTTGACAGCTTCAGATTCCTGCTTACTTACTTCCAGTTCTGTTCTTCTTTCTTCCAGATCAAGAATAATACCATCTATGATATCCATGACCTCACGGTCTTTCGCTGCCATTTTTTCAATGAACATCAGTCTTTCCGTAAAATCCACAATACTAGTAGATTCTAATAAAGTGAATATGATGCTGCCGAATGAATTGAACTTATATGCTGCTCTTACACGATCAGAGAGAATTCCCTCCTGTATCGCAAGCTCTTCTTCCTGTCCTCTGATTTCCTCATTCTGAACCTTGATATCTTCCTCCAGTTCGATGATTCTGCTTTCCATTGCCTGGATATCGAGAACCTTCTGGGCGATACCAGCTTCTTTGTTTGAGATGTTGTTGTTCAGAAGACTCACTTCATTGGAAAGCGCATTGATCTCCTCAATGACTTTTTTCAGTTCGCTGTTGATCTCGCTTTTCCTATCCTGAATCTCCTTTTTCTCTTCTGTAAGCTCATTGAGTTTACTGTTGTTCTCATTGATCTGGTTCTTATATTTTGTTGTATCTGTAGCAAAAACGTTAACGGATGTGGTTATTAATAGGGATACTACAATACCTGCTGCAATCTTCTTCTTCATACTTACCTCCTGACTCATAAAGCCATTTTACACTAATTTAAGAGATAAATTAAGGTTTCTTAATAAGTTTCACATTTATATTCACATTTTATACCAAACGGTATTTTGGTAATAGTCTAAATATCAGAATTAACTGAATATTAACAGTATGCACCTGATTCATTGTGAATAGATATCTCCCATGATTTTATACATCAAGGATTCTGAGTGGTCTTGCAAGAACCTCTCTATTCGGTCTGCAACGTAATAACAAGGCCTGCAGCATCACTGCTGCAGGCCCTGCCCTTATGATCTGGTTTTCTTGTCTTTCTTCATCTTTATTACCTTCTGCCTGGTGAACTCTTCACGTTCCTTTTCCTCCAGAGCTTCTGTAATAAATTTGATATTCTCTTCAAACTCAGGTATCACAATATTCTGGAGCGCATTGGCTCGTTTCTGTGACTTTCTGATGGCGTTGGCCAGTCTGTACACGCTGTTCTCCACTTCTGCCAGAACAACCGTAAGATGCTTCACCTCGTGAAACATACGATAAGCATAGTCGAATTTTGTATTGGCTCGTTCCATGCCATAGGTCAGTTTCAACGGCTTGTTCTCATAGATGACTTTCGGTATTTCCACACCCATGACACTGCGATAGCTCATGGAAATTCCATCGTCGATGGGAACCATATTGGTCAGATCTGAAATGATACCCAGTGTCGTGTTCGCTTCCTGCAATGCCTGATAGGCTTTCCCGAATACGACTGATATCTCATCTCTCAGTTTTTTGATGTCATCCAGATTGGACATGATTTCTCTTATGAGTATGTTTCTTTTTCTGTCCATCAGGTCAAACCCGACTTTCGCCAGCGCATTGGACTTCTTGATCGCCATCAGATTTCCTTTGGTAGGAAAAACTTGCTTATTTGCCATAATTACTCACCATCCGTTGCGAGCTCTTTGATAATCGTCCTTTCAGTCAGATCAAATCGTTTGAACGCTCGTTCACGATTGTGATATTTTTCAAGGATTTCCGAGTCGATTCTGTCTAGCTCCGGTTTAGGAAGAATGGACAGCAGATCCCATCCCAGTTCAAGTGTTTCTATGACATCTCGATTGCTTTCCATTCCCTGTGCAAGAAATTCAGCTTCGAACAGTTTACCGAACTCGATATACTGTTTGTCTACATCACTTAACTCCTCTTCACCGATTACAGAGGCAAGACTTCTTGCATCCTGCACTTTTGCATAACAGGCGAAAAGCTGGTTTGCCACCGATGAATGGTCGATTCTGGTATATCCATCACCGATTCCATCCTTCATAAGTCTTGAAAGTGATGGTAGAATTCCTACAGGAGGGTACACCCCCATCTGATGAAGCTCTCTGTCAAGCACGATCTGCCCTTCTGTGATATACCCGGTAAGGTCCGGAATCGGATGCGTAATATCGTCATTTGGCATCGTCAGGATTGGAATCTGGGTTACTGAACCCTTTGCACCCTCGATGATACCGGCTCTTTCGTATAAGGATGATAAATCAGAATATAAATATCCTGGATATCCCTTTCTTCCTGGAATTTCACCTTTACTGCTTGAAAATTCTCTTAAAGCTTCACAATAAGATGTCATGTCTGTAAGAATTACAAGTATATGCATATCATGCTCGTATGCAAGATATTCAGCCACTGTCAATGCACATCTTGGAGCGATGGTACGCTCGATGATGGGATCATCTGACAGATTGATGAACATCACAACATTTTCCATTACGCCAGCTTCTTCAAGAGATCTCTTGAAGTAATCTGCCACGTCATTCTTTACACCCATTGCAGCAAATACAACTGCAAAGTTCTTTCCATCTCCTTCAGAAATCTTCGCCTGTTTGACAATCTGTACAGCAAGCTCATTATGAGGCATTCCTGAACCGGAGAATATTGGAAGCTTCTGACCTCTGATTAGAGTTGTCAGCGCATCTATACTCGAAATACCGGTATTGATGTAGTTTCTTGGATAAACTCTGGATACCGGATTCAGCGGCAGTCCATTGATATCCGCTGTTTTATCGGCAAATACTTTACCAAGCCCATCTATGGGTTTTCCGGAGCCGTTGAAGATCCTTCCAAGCACTTCCTTGGAAAGCGGTATTTCCATAGGTTTGCCTATAAATTTCGTCTTTGTGTTTTTCAGTGAGAGTCTGTTCGTACCTTCAAAAACCTGTACGACTACCCTCTTTCCCTCGATCTGGACCACACGTCCCATTTTGTTCGTGCCGTCATCCATCGAGATTTCTACCATTTCCTCAAATCCCACATTCTCAACATTGTCGAGAATGACCAATGGACCGTTTATTTCACTTAGTCCTAAATATTGAAGGCTCAATTGATTTCCTCCTTTCAGTTTAATATACCTTGGCTATTGCATTCTCAATCAGACGGAAATAATCATCAAGCTTTCCAATATCGTCATTGGGCACGTCATATTTCATTCTGGTTATCTTTTCGAATATACCGGTTCCGAGCAGCATGTTCAGTGATTTTCCTGAAACCAGATACTCTCTGGATTTCTTGTTCAGATACAAGATCACGTCCATCATCTTCATCTGCTTTTCCAGCGGCACATATGTGTCATCTTTATGGAATGCATTCTGCTGCAGGAATCCGACTCTGATAACTTTAGCAATTTCAATGACAAGCTTCTGATCGTCCGGAAGGACATCACTACCAATCAGCTTTACGATTTCCATAAGCTTATTTTCCTCAGCCAGCAATGTAGTAATTTCCTTTCTGTTTACCAGGAATCTCGGACTGATGTTCTTGTTGTACCATCTTGATAAATCCACAATGTATTCCGAGTAGGACTGGTTCCAGTTGATCGCGGAATAATGCCTGATATAAGCCAGCTGCTTATCCAGCGCCCAGAAACATCGGACAAATCTTTTGGTATTCTGTGTTACAGGCTCCGAAAAGTCTGCTCCCTGTGGTGAAACAGCCCCAATGATGGATACAGAACCTTCCGTAAAGTTCAGATTCTCAACATATCCTGCTCTCTCATAGAACTGCGCAATTCGGCTGGGAAGATATGCAGGGAAACCTTCTTCCGCAGGCATTTCTTCAAGTCTACCACTGATTTCACGTAATGCTTCCGCCCATCTTGATGTGGAGTCCGCCATCATGGCAACGTGATAACCCATGTCTCTATAGTATTCAGCAAGAGTTACACCTGTATAGATACTGGCTTCTCTCGCGGCCACTGGCATATTGGATGTGTTTGCAATCAGAACCGTTCTTTCCAGAAGCGGTCTGTTGGACTTTGGATCGATTAGTTCTGAGAACTCTTCAAGAACCTGGGTCATCTCATTACCACGCTCTCCGCATCCCACATAAACGATGATATCGGCATCACACCACTTTGCCAGCTGATGCTGGGTCATGGTTTTGCCAGTTCCGAAACCTCCTGGTATCGCAGCCGTTCCCCCTTTAGCTATAGGAAACAGAGTGTCGATGACTCTCTGTCCTGTAATAAGAGGAATGGAGATCGGAAGTCTCTTCTTAATAGGTCTTGGTGTCTTGATCGGCCATTTCTGGATCAGTGTGAGTTCATGAGTTACATCATTCTCATCTTTGATCTTAACGACACAGTCATTTATGGTGTACTGCCCATCTTCAGCAACCTCGATTACAGTTCCTGAAACCGTTGGCGGCACCATCAGCCTATGTTCAATCAGTCTCGTCTCTGGAACCACACCATAAATCTGACCAGGCAGCAGCTGATCCCCCACTTTCACTTTAAGTGTGACGTCCCACATTTTCTTATGGTCCAGAGCTTCCACATTGCTTCCTGGTTCAATGAACGCTCCAGATTTCATCGCAATATCTTTTAAGGGTCTCTCGATTCCATCAAAGATGTTCTTCATGATACCAGGTCCCAGTGTTACTGAGATTGGTGTACCAGTAGTGAATACCGGTTCCCCGGGTTTCAGACTGGTTGTACTCTCATATACCTGAATTGTAGTATACTCCTTGCTGATGGAGATGACCTCTCCCAATAGCTCATTGTGTCCTACATAAACCATTTCAAGCATTTCGAAATCCTTGGTATCCTTCACCGTAATAACGGGACCATTGATGGAATATATTTTATTATCACTCAAATTATCACCTCTTCGCATTTCATACAATGCCCTGTGAACTTAACCAATTATCAGTTCAGGATTGGCATAAAACATTTCTCTTTCTTCTTTCAGCCTTGCATCATAGGTTTCATTGATAATGATTCTATCTTGATGAAATTCGAGTATAAACCCGCCAATTTCGATGCTTTCATCCGACTTCACCGTAATTTGCCCACCAAAGCTTTCAAGAAGTTCATCTGCGAGACTCATATCCTTTTCCGCTAGTCTTAATAGCCCATCAGAATGATACTGACTGCTCAGCAGACTGATCTTCTCTTTCATCTTTTCCTTATAGTCACTTGTCTTTGTATATCCTATAAGCTTCTCTCTGATTTCCACAAAAAGGTTGTTGATCAGATCCTGCCTCTTCTTCATCAGCTTTCTCTGATTGTCATCAGCCATTCTGCTCAGGGAGATTGCGTGTTCGCTGTCCATGGATTTGACTTCCTGACTCACAATGATTTCCGCATTGCTTCTGGCAGTCTCTTCCAGTTCCTTGATATTTTTGTTCTTGATATTTTCAATTTCCTTCTGGATTTTCTTTATCTCATTTTGAGAAACTCTCTCAATTTCGCCTTTAAAATACTCTTCCAGCTCTTCAATCGTATTATACTGCATTCTTATCACCTCATAATTTCACGCCGATGGCTTCACTCACATATCTGTCTATGGTTTCACCGATTTTGTGTTTCCCGTGACGATCTGGAACTTCAACAATCAGCGGTTTGAGCTGTCTTAATTTCAATTCGGAAATAACCTCTGGACAGGTTTCAATGAGTTTTGTTGTAATAAGCACGATGGCAATTTCTTCATTATGCATCGCTTTCTCAAGTTCCATCAGAACTTCGTGTCGCTCATGGACAACAACTCCTTCGATTCCAGCCAAACGCATTCCCATTTGGGTATCGATGTTATCGCTTATCAGGAAAAACTTCATGGAAACCTCCTTGTCAGTTTTATAGCTTATTGATGATCAGGATGGAAATCAGCAGTCCATAGATCGCAACACCTTCACCCAGCGCAACGAAGATCAGGGACTTACCGAAGTTCTTTTCATTCTCTGAGAATGCACCGATCGCAGCAGGAGCTGCAGCAGCAACGGCGATACCAGCACCTAATGCTGACATTCCTGTAGCCAGGGCAGCACTGATGAATCCAAGGCCCTGTGCATTGGTACCCATGATTCCGTTAGCAGCGGTTGCTGTTTCTTCTGCAGCAAGTACTGATAAATCACCAGCGGAGAAGATCACAGAACCGACAATCACAACAAAGAACATGACAATATGGCTGATTAATCTGGTCTTGGCAGACTGTCCACTGATCTTGCCTCTGAAGACCTTGATGAGTGGTAATGAAATCAGAACGATGAGCACCATTGGGATAAGTAATTCAATAATATTTAACATAATTTAATCCTCCACTATAAAGTTTCTTTTAATGATTTGAATGGGATACCATCTCCAGTATAATATCTGGAGAACATTTCATAGAACTCAAGTCTTAGCACCTGAATGCCCACAATCAGTCCTTCAAGGGCCATAACAAAGAGATTACCGAAGACGAAGACTATTGGCCCTGCATTTCCGGTCATTTCCATCAGACTGGATACCACCAGCATCATACCTGCATGAGAAAGGACGAATCCTGCTACTCTCATATAGGACATGGTATTGGTGATGTAGGAAAGAATGATCTCAAAGAGTTCGAAGAACGCTTCCGTGAAGAACCCTCCAAAGCCATTCGGGAACATCTTCTCTCCATGGACTCTTCTTTCCAGAGGTTCCTTCAGGAACATGAGGAGAAGTGGCAACACAATGAATAGAGCGATTGTAACTGGGTTGAAAAGATTTGCGATGCCGCTCAGCATGAGCCCTGCACCACCAATGGCAAAAGTATACAGAACTATTCCTGCAATACCATTATGTGATAAAAGCATTTCCACGATATGGTTTCTCTTGTAATTGGTATAGATATTCATGCCAATCGTCACAATAATCAGCACAGCACCGATGGCGATGGCTGATAACAGCAGCGTCATGGTGAAGCCTGGGTCCATGGTATGAATCGGCTTTCCTGAAAGTCCCAGCACATTAATGAAGAACGGATCCAGAAGATGCTCGTTTCCGAACACAGAGCCATAAAACAGTCCGAAGATAGCCGATGAGATACCGATTCTTATGCCTACTGCACCAAGCTTCATTCCCTTGAACTTATACATGAACCATCCCAGCAGTGCGAGCACCAGTCCTTGTCCCACATCTCCGAACATGATGCCAAACAGCAGTGTGTAGGTCAGTGCAACAAAAGGTGTGGGATCGATATCCTTATAGTTAGCAACCCCATACATCTCCACGAACATACCGAATGGTTCAGAGAACCAGCCGTTCTTGAGCTTCGTCGGAGGAGTCAGTCTCTTGTCATTGCTGGCAGGTCTTACTTCGATCTCCACAGCTTCCAGATCTTCGAATTTCTTCTCCAGTCCAGAAATATCATCCTTTGCCATGAAACCCGTGATGGAGAATCTTCCTCCAAGTCCGATGACATACTTTCTTGCTTCGAATATCTTGCTCACATGCTCCAGAACAGATGTGAAAATCGAATACCGATCTCTTGTTCTTTCGAGGAGTTCCTTCTTGCTTTCTTCCAGTTTCTTCAGGTCCTTCTTCAGGCTTGCAATCTCCTGTTCAAGGTTTTCTTCGGCCTCTTCAGGAGTACCATGAACAAAGTCCGGAATATGGATTCTCTCAAAATACAGTGAGGAAAACACATTATCCACTTCTCTTTCATATTCCTGACTGGTGATATAGATTCCCCAGCTGTAGTTGTTGTCTCTGCTGAAGGAATTCCATATAAATGGTCTGTTGTTGTAGAATCTCAGCTTTTCCTCGCTATCCAGTGGAAGACGTCCCACACGGCTGTTCAGATAACGACAGGAGAACAGATCATCCAGCGAAATATCGAGGGATTCGATATTCTTCACCTGCCTCAGTGCATCCTCGTCTTCCTGAATCAGAAGTTTGATTTCTTTCATATTTGAGTCGATCTGATCGAATTTATCATGTGTTCTTTCTATGAATCTGCTGATTCTCTCCAAATCACACTGCTGAACATCGACTTCCCTTTTATCAATTTTCAGCCCCATATCTGCTTCAATTTCCTTAATTCGATTCAGCATCTTCAGATAAGGATTCTCATAATAAAGTGTGGTCAGTCCATGTACTGTACCTGCAAGCTTACTTGCCGGTTCAGGATGAAAATCATCCAGCTCTATGAATCGTGCCAGTACTTCATCCAGATATTCATTATCTGCCACAATATTAATTAATTTCATTTTTGCGATGGCCATTCAGGTCCCCCCTTTCTTAATAAATAAGCAGTTTTTCGATTTCACTTCTAGGAGTGTCATATCGAATTGCTTCAACAATGTTTATGATATTGGTAATTTCAATCTCCAGTAGAATCGAATAAACAGTGAAAACGATAGGAGATTCAATGGAAAAATGCATATACCGCTTTGCGAGATTATATCTGATTTCATTTGCATAATACTCGATGTAGGTATAGTCCAGATCATCCACATACAGGTTGTACTTGGATTCCTCCAGTCTCTGGAGAACTCTCTCTGCTGTAGGCTCCTCGATGAGTTCATTGATGAACGCATCGCTCATTCTGGATTTCAGCCTAACCATGGATTTTCTGATCTGGTCGTTTGTCACCTTGAAGAATTTCTTGAAGCGATAAATCTTGATGATATTGAGCAGTTCAATCTGTGTTCTGTAGATTTCAGTAAGCTCTTTTCTTTTCTTGCCTGAAAAGTTCTCATCAATGACCTCAAAGACATATTTATAGTAATAACTGTAAAGATCTCTTTCTATCGAAGTAAAATCAATCTTTTCACCTTTCTCCACCTGATAGGGTCGTATGATTCTCTGATAGGGTGTCTTGCCTAATATATCCAGTATATCTTCGTAAGTCATGATTTCAGAGATTTCATTCACGTCGAAAGAAAAATAATCCGAAAGTGATATGGGGATATCTCGAACCATCACATCGTAAGTTTCATCATCTTCCATCTTGTCTGGCATGATGGAACGCAGTGCAAGAAGAATGATTTCAATCTCTCTTTTCACGATGTTCATTCTATAAAATCTGTTTTTCGTCAGCATGGAAAATCTCAGAAGCTTCTCGATCTTTTCATACATATTCTGACGAATAAGTCCTTCCAGCTGACCTCTATGAATCCTATTCTCATAAATGTCTCGCATGGTTGACCCGTATTCTGTTTCATTCTTCAGGTAACCTGCTATTTCACCAACAGAACCTTTTCGGAGAAGTTCCTCATAATCTTCTTTTTTCAGTCTTTGCCCATACATGGCTTTCGCCTTTGCTGCCAGAGCAGGACTGTTAATATTGCTCATCAGTTTAACTCCCTTCTCTTCAACCGTTAAGAATCAAGGCATCTGTCATAAATCGACTCCACCCATGTTTCCTTATTTTTATTGAAGCGATCAATGAGTTGTTCCAGAGATTTCTCGTACTGGACTGAATACTGAAGCGATTTCTTCTCATATTCATTATCCAGTTTGATTCTATGTTGATGAACCCTGTCTTCAGCCTCTTTCTTGAAACGCGCTTCGATTTCCGGTCGCAGTTCCATAACTTTCGCTGCCGCCTGCGCACGTTCTTCTTTGACTTCCTGAAGTCTTTCTCTTGCGTTCTCATCCGCTTCAACAATTTCCTTGATCAGTTTCTTCATAATGCTCCTCCTCCCCATTAGTCTATTTTTTAACGTAAAGAGATGCATTGAAAACACATTTGTTCCAATACACTAACCTATATAATGTGACATATTTTAAGAATGAAGTCAATTTACGCAAAAAATCACAAATGACTTTTCTCATCCATTACATTGTAAAAATAAAGATATTCTACTTTTATTTTCACAATGTGAACCTATTCATCATTTATTGCAATTAATTTAACAATTCGTTCTCATCTATGCGAATCTCTTCCTATTATATATAATACTCTTTTCTCCCTAATTATAGAACCATTCTCCTCATCTGTCTCGAGAAAAATGTTAAATATCACCAGTTAGCAACATTTACTGCTGTTCCACAAGAAATCTGAACGTTGTGGTTGTCACTTGAGGGCTCTTCGCAGGAAGCACAGAAAACTCCTTGAAGACCTCATTTACCCCGATGGGAAGCTTCTGAACCTCCAAAGCAATGGATCTGCATGGTTCCAGAACTGAACCATCCTGAATGATCTGTCCTTGGGCGTAGTTCTGTGTATACACCACCACCGCCTGATTGTCTGTCTCGATTTCCATCACCCTTCCTGTATGTCGATGGGCAAGCCTGACCTTTGTTCCTGGATTCTTCTTAAGCAGAAAAGCATGATCGTATCCGTTGGCAATTTTCAGCTGCTCGTTTTCAGTACTCATTTCTTCCCCGATTTCTCTCATGAAGCGAAAATCAAAGGGTGTATCCTGAACACTGGTCAGAACACCCGTAGGCGCTTTGGTTTCATCAATTTCAGCAAAGTGATCCGCATCTATGAAAAGTTCATGATATTTGATGCTCTCTCTGAACGAACCTGAAAGATTGAAATAACTGTGATTCGTCATGTTGAAAAGAGTATTCTCAGAAGAGGTTCCATGGTACTCAATCGTGAAAACATTCTCTTCACTCAGAGAGTATTTCACTGTTACCTGTAGTTCTTCAGGATATCCTTCTTCCAGATGAGGTGATATTCTGAAGAGCTGGGCATCTATTCTGTTTTCTGATTTCAGGACCTCACAGCTGAAAACATGCTTATCAAATCCGCGATTGCCCCCATGGCCTGAACTCTCCCCGTAGTTCTTGGCTAAAACATATTCCTTTCCGTCTAGGGTGAACTGTGCGTCTCTGATTCGCCCCGCAGTCCTTCCAATAATCGATCCCAGATATCCCGGATTATTCAGATAATCCCTGTAATCCTCATAGGCGAGAACAATATTATCCAAACATCCTTCTTTATCAGGGACCATCACGCGCGTGATGATTCCTCCATAGGTCAGGAAACTCACACTGATTCCATTTCCATTCTCCAAAGTAATCTCATGAACTTCATGTTCACCAAGATTCAGACTACGCTTTGATACTTTCATACATCACCTCGAAACATCTTTGAAAAGCCTGCTCTCCCTCTTCATCTTTTTTGAAAACACCACAATTTTCAAGAACATTCAGGAAGACTTTTCCGATCTCACTATACAGAATATCCAACGCATTGGCTTGATCTATGGACTGATTCTCCTCGATAATCCTTCTGGCAAAATCACCATGCTTCTTCAGCGTTTCATCCGAATAGATGCCATCCATATCACGCTCTACCAGCTTATCTTTCAGCGCATGCATTTCATTTCTCAGTCTTGAGGGAAGAACCGCAAGCCCAAGACACTCAATGAGACCGATATTTTCGCGCTTGATATGATGATATTTTTCATGGGAATGGAAAATACCATAGGGATGCTGTTCATCTTTTCGGTTGTTTCGCAGTATCAGATCCACCTCATACCGACCGTTTCTGAATCTGACAATAGGCGTGATTGTGTTATGCTCTTCCTCTCCTGTATGGGATCGAACATTTACTTTCATATCTGTGTAATTCTTCCACTGTCTGATCATCCGATCTGATGCTTCAACAAGCTTTTCGATACTGTCTGATTTCAGTCGGAGAACACTCATGGGCCAATAAAGCTTGACCATTTCTACGCCGGCTTCCTGGATGATGATTTCATCATATTCTTTTGCCTTGGCCATGGCAAAAGTGTAGTCGCCTCCCTGAAAATGATCATGCGTAAGAATCGATCCCCCTACTCTCGGGAGATCCGCATTGGATCCCAGCATGTAATGCGGAAAAAGAGCTACAAAATCCAGAAGTCTCTGTATGGTGTCTTTTGTTATCTTCATCGGGTCATGGCTGCCCTTGAAGACTATGCAATGCTCATTAAAATAAACATATGGAGAATATTGCATATACCATTCTTCATTATTCAGAGACAGCGGTATGATGCGCAGATTCTGCCTCGCTGGATGATCAACTCTCCCTGCATAACCTTCATTTTCCTTGCATAGCAGGCATTTCGGATACTTGTCCTGCCCCTCTACAACTCCTCTGCTGGCAAGCGCAATCGCTCTGGGGTCTTTTTCCGGCTTAGATAGATTTATGGTCATATCCAGAGAGCCATAGGGTGTATCATGGGTCCACTTCACATCTTTTGCCACTCTCTGCTGACGAATATAGTTGGCGTTTTTCGAAAACTCATAATAGAATTCAGTAGCCTTCGCTGGTGATTCCTGATAATGCTTCCAGAACTCTTTAATGAACATTGAAGGTCTTGCGATAAAAACCCCCATGATTCTTGTGTCCAGTAAATCCAGAAACTCATTGGCATCATTTTCAACTTTATTATTTTCGACTGCCCACCTCCGAATTCTTTCCAGAATTTCCTCTACCGGTTCCTGTGATGGCTTCTTCCTGCTTTGCACATAGGTATTTTCCTTCAGCACTTCAAGTACCCCATTGGTTGCATAAATACGATCATCTTCCTCGATGAGCTTTTTTCTGACAGCATAATCTACCAGATTTCCAATTTCATAATGAATATC
Source organism: Proteiniclasticum aestuarii (assembly GCF_017368455.1). GTDB lineage: Bacteria > Bacillota > Clostridia > Clostridiales > Clostridiaceae > Proteiniclasticum > Proteiniclasticum aestuarii. The sequence goes on from NZ_JAFNJU010000001.1 coordinate 414,523, forward strand.
AATCATTTCGCACCTCAACATTCTTATTCACATCTTCTATTATAGGCCATTTCTCCTGGGTTTAAAAGGTTAACCCTCTACACGACAGCTCCTGAGGCCACTTCAGGAAAAACGCCAAAGAAATTGCAATCTATAAAATACACTTTTCTTTTTGCAGAAACTGTCTTAAAACGAGGTAAAACCGAATAAAATCTGATAGAATATTAATATTGTTCTAGAAAAGGAAGTGCTTTGAGTGAGTAGTGAGAAAAACTTTTACCAGGGTCTGAAATCCAGTTTTCCGATCATGACCGGATATATCCCTATCGCAATGGCCTATGGTGTGATCGGCATTCAAGCCGGAATCCCCGCCTGGGTCATAATTTCCATGAGCATTTTTGTCTATGCTGGTGCAAGTCAGTTTATGGCCATTAATCTCTTCACACTGGGTACATCTCCCTGGGAAATGGCCATGGCAATCGGTGTACTAAATTTCAGACATGTCGTGATGGGACTCTCCTTTCAGAGTAGAATCAAACTTTCCCAATGGGATCGTATCTTAACCAGTTTAGGTCTCACAGATGAAACCTTCGCCTTTCTATCACTGGACAAGAACCTGAATGGCCCCTATGCCAAAGGAATAATGCTCGGTTCGTATCTGTCTTGGGTTCTGGGCGCAGTAGCAGGGATTCTATTCGGAAATGTCCTTCCTGGAATTCTATCTCAAGGACTTGAAATAGCCATTTACACACTGTTCATCACACTATTGGTTTCATCTTTGAAAGTGAATCCAAAGCTGCTTTATGTACCTGTTATAAGCATGGTCACAAATACGATCATTACTCCATTTCTAAGTAGTGGACTTGCCATATTAGTATCCATTCTTGTCGGAGCATCGGCTGGAACATTATTAGGAGATGATGACCATGAATGATTATGTGTTTGCGATTCTCGGTATGTCTCTGGCTACTCAGATCCCTAGAATCCTACCGGCATTTCTAAGTCGAAAAGCAATCAGGAACAAGTATTTTTCCAGGTTTCTGGCAAGCATTCCCCTGGCAGCATTAGGGACACTTATCGTTCCCGGTGTTTTCAGTGTCGGTGGATCCTTTTATATCGGCCTGATTGGAGGTCTGTTTTCACTTGTTCTTGCCTATAAAGGCATCAGTGTCATGTACAATATCATAATATCCTCATTACTTGTTTCAGCACTCATCTATTTTCAGTAACCTCATTTAAGAAAGCCATGAACCGACTTATATCGTTCATGGCTTTCTTATTAATCTATGCTCAAGTCTATATGACAATAACCTCTAGGATTTTTCTTCAGGTAATCCTGATGATACTCTTCTGCGTCAAAAAAGTTTCTCATCGGTTCCACTTCCACGACAATAGGCTTATCATACTTCGGAGCTTTCATTCTTATGAATTCTTCTGCTATTTCCTTGTCGCCTTCTTCAATGTAATAGATTCCTGTTCTGTATTGGGTTCCTTTATCATTCCCTTGTCTGTTAAGGGATGTCGGATCAATCACCTTGAAAAACTTCTCAAGAATTTCTTTCAAAGTAATCTGATTTTCATCATATTCAATATAAACGGTCTCCGCATGCCCCGTAGTTCCGGAACACACCTGTTCGTAGGTTGGATTTTCCACCTGTCCATTCGAGTATCCTGACTTGGTATATAAGACACCCTCTTTTCTGGAGAAAAACTCATCTACGCCCCAGAAACAGCCTCCTGCTAATGCGATTTTTTTCATTATAAATTACCTCCTCACTCTGATGTAAATATTGTATCAGAAAACCGGATGATTTCATCGAGCATCTTGCAGAAAACGCATATTTACTTTCAGAAACTTGTATTTGTAAACGATTAAATTAATCCTTCATGTTTCATTCTCATAATAATTCCACTCAATAATCTATTTTTCTTTAATATAAGAGAAAACTATATTATTTTACTCAGATGTCATCAGCTTCCTTTACATTATTAATATTTGCAGGAATTCCTGCATTATTATTTAACAATTAGCTGTTGACTTGCATGTACAGATTTGCAATAATGTACATGAGAGAAAAATAAAACAATAAATCATGGAGGTTCCAAATGAAGAAAGTATTTAAAGCAGTTGTCAGATTCATTACTGAAGATTCCATTGCTCACGACTTTAATCCATGGCTAGTACAGAGAGAAATGGACATCCAGAAAAAATTTTTGTAATCACTCATTCATTATAGATCGTACTTGACCATGTTTGTCATTCTAGTGGTGAAGTTCAATGAAACAAATATTCCTTGAAATATAAAACCGCCGGGTGTCTCCGGCGGTTTTATATTATCTTCATTCAATTTTGTGTCTAACTATAACCTGTATTCTGTTCTTTGTTAACATTCTATCACATATTTAAATTTATTTTTCTACAATTTTCATTAAAAACAGCATTGAACTTCATTGTATTTTTGACGAATTTTTAAATTGCACATATTTTTATTCTATGCATTCGACTTTAATTCACTTAGCATCAATAAACACGCGAATATTATCCGCTGTACTATTTTTTGAGCTGGAATTATGTTAATCATCATAATAAAGTTCAGTTTTCTCAAACAATTGTAGAATGAGAAAAGTTATGATATTATTCACACGTATTGGAATTACTATATTAAAAATATCATGAAAGTATGAGGTGAGTAATGAAGAAACTGATCCTACTATTCCTAGCCACATCAACACTGTTTTCGACCTCGTTTCTGTTCAAACAGAACGAAATGAACAGCTTTCCGAAGCAGCAGCCAGAGGTTGTAATGACCAATGCTGAGCAGCTTTCAGAAGAGAAATCCATCATCACTTATACTCCAGCACCAAGGGTTCTGACCAGATACGAGGATGGTTTCTCATTCGATCTTGCAGATAAAATGAAAATCATCCATGGTGAACTGCACCTTGAAGAAAGAAAAGCGATTGCCGAAAACAGAAAGAGATTAGCAGCCGAGGCTGCCGCTCAGAAAGAACAGGAATCTGTTGCAAAAAAAGAAAATACATCAGACACAAAATCAGCTGTACAGGCATCCGCAGCGCCAGTAAAACCCGCCACACAAAAACCATCAGCTCCAGCAAAGAAGCCTGCTGCTGCACCAGCTGAAACCGTAGCTTCCAAACCTGCTCCAGAACCCGTTAAAGAAACCACTCCACCAAAAGAGTCTCCAGTACCAGAACCCGTTAAAGAACCTGAACCCCCTAAGGAATCTCCTGCTCCAGTAGCTCCTCCTGTTGAGGAAACAAAGACATTCACCTATTTAAGTCAGGTGGAAAAAGAGATTCTTACAGTTACGAACAGGTACAGAAGAGAAAACGGGCTGAATAATCTGGTCTGGGATGATTCGCTGTATCAGTCATCCAGAAGTCACACAAGACTTATGTTTGAGACGAACAACTTCGCGCATACAACGAAATACGCAGTGGCAGAGAACATTTATATGCTCGCCTCAAGCGACACCAGTAAATATTCTGCCGAGTTCATTGTCGCAAAATGGATGAACTCACCAGGGCACAGAGCCAACATACTCGATTCCAGGGTGACCAGAATGGGGGCAGGCGTACTAAAAGGAGACCAGTACTTCGCGAAATATGACAGAAAACTCCCCACATTATACGCTACACAGCATTTTAAATAGCAATTATAGTCACATAAAGCGAAAAGGATTTAAGCCAGGCTTAAATCCTTTTCGCTTTATTCTTTTAGATAAGAAGCCCAAGAAGGTCTTCCTTCGTGATATTAACCATGTAATCATGAATATCAAGGTTTTGAAACACTTTACCTATCGCCTCTTCATTATGGGCAACTCCTGTTAGCGCACTTTCCAGTGCTGAAATATCCCTAGTCCCGAAAAAGTCGCCATAGATTCTGATTTTCTCTATCACTCCTTTTTTGACTTCAAGAGTCACTTCAAGGGTTCCTCCTGGAAATCTTCCTTCTCTGGTCATTTCAAATTTTGGACTGTGCCCGTAATTCCATTCCCATTTGGCATATTTCTCATCTCGGAGTCTGATGATTTCTGAAACCTCTTGATCTGAAAAAGTAGTCACCTGATCCATTCCTCCTGCTACAGATTTCATGACTCGATTTCTGAACTCAATGACGTCCATATCCCCTTCCAGATGTTCACTGATATTCGTGATTCTTGAGGAAACAGATTTGACGCTCTTTCCACTGAACTTGATTTCCCTTGGTTTCAGCGCTCCTGAAATATCCGCCTTCTCTGAGGAAAACAGTAGAGTACCATGGTGCATCACTCTGTCCTTGTACTTGCACTGTGCAGTACCTGAAAACTTCTTTCCTTCGATGGTCATATCATTTCTTCCGGAAAATTCCGCTTCTACACCCATTTCATTCAGTGCAGTCGTTATCGGCTCGCAAAACCCTCTGAAATCATTGAAATTCTTCTTCTTGTTTTCAATGAACGTATAATTCAGATTTCCCAGGTCGTGGTACACAGCACCGCCACCCGTGAGTCTTCTGACCACTTTAATATTCTTTTCTTTGACATAATCCACATTGATTTCAGACAAGGTGTTCTGATTCTTGCCTACAATAATCGCATTGTCGTTTCTCCACAGATAAAATATCTCCTCATCCGTATGCTTCAGTAAATACTCTTCTGAAGCCAGATTGAAGTATGCGTCTGTGTTCTCGCTGATAATATATCTCATTACTTTCTCCTTGGTTTAACCATATGTACTGCTTCACCCTTCAGCCCCATGACACTTTCAAAAAACGCCTCAGGTAATGTGGGATGCGCATGGATAAGATCTTTGAAATCATCTGCGACAAGACCTTTTTCACAGGCGATGAGCCCTTCATGAATAAGATCGGATGCGTGAGGTCCCATGATATGAACACCGATGATTTTGTAATCGAGATCTGAAATAACTTTGATCAGACCTTCTCCTTCACCCATGGTCAGTGCTTTTCCATTTGCTCCAAACATGAATTTACTGGTCAGGTACTCGATGTTCTCCTCTTTCAGCTGTTCTTCTGTATAACCAACACTGGCGATTTCAGGAAACAGGAATACACATCCGGGAACAAACTTGCCTATGACAGGATGTTCTCCGGCAATCTTCTCCGCCACAAACTCCCCCTGTGCTGAAGCCGCATGGGCCAGAAGCCATTTCCCATTGACATCACCAATGGCGTAGATCCCTTTGATGTTGGTCTCAAAGTTTTCATCCACTTCAATCCCTTTTCTACCTACGGTAATTCCAGCTTCTTCCAGACCGATTCCTTTCACGTTCGCTTTTCTACCTGTTGCGATAAGCACCTGGTCTCCATAAACCTCTACGGGTCCTTTCGCTCCTTCTGAAATCACTTTCAGCTTTCCGTTTTCCTGAACTATTTCCTTCACCATCATGGATGTCTTTACATCTATGGACTTCTTCTTCAGAAGAGGCTTCAGTCTTTTGACGATTTCGCCATCAACGCCAGGGAGAATCCCAGGTAAAGCTTCCAGCACGGTAACCTTTGTAGCAAAGCTCGCAAATATTCCTGCAAACTCCATGCCAATGACACCACCTCCAACGATTACAAGTTCCTCTGGAATTTCGGTGAAATCCAGCAGTTCGGTGCTGGTGATCACCCCTTCCTGATCCACGCCTTTAATTGGAGGGATGAAGGAGGATGAACCCGTTGCAATGATCAGGCGATCAAATTCCATCATTTCACCGTTGACTTCCAGTGAATTTGGGCCAGTAATCTTTGCTTCACCATAAATCACTTCTACCCCCGCTGAACTAAGCAGCTTTTCAATTCCTGTGACTAAGGTATCCACAATATCATTCTTTCGTTCTCTGATTTTAGATGCATTCGGCTTTACTGTACCTTCCAAATCCAGCCCATAGCTTTCCAGTTTGCTGAACTGATTATATACTTCAGCACTCTTATAAAGAGCTTTCGTGGGAATGCATCCAATATTCAGACAGACTCCTCCGATACGGTTCTTTTCAATGAGTGTGGTCTCAAAACCCATGTTATTAAGACGGATGGCGGCCACATAGCCGCCAGGTCCTCCACCCATAATAATCACTTTTTCAGCCATATCTACTCCTTTGTCCAATGCAGAACCAGCTGTCTTGCCGCAAGTGCTTCGTCCAGCCTTCTGACAGGAGTGTCATGTGGTGCATCTTTCAGAAGCTCCGGTGTTTCCTCCGCTTCCTTTGCAATTTGCTTCATAACCTCAATGTAAGCATCCAGCGTTTCCTTGCTTTCCGTTTCCGTCGGTTCAACCATAAGCGCTCCCTCTACAATCAGTGGGAAATACATGGTTGGCGGATGATAGCCATAGTCGATGATTCGCTTTGCCACATCCAGTGTGGAAACTGTTTCGGACTTTTTCTTTAACCCTGCAAATACGACTTCATGCATGCATGTCTCATCCACTGCAACTTTATAATGATCTTTCAGGCTTGCTTTCATATAATTGGCATTAAGCACCGCATTGGTGGATGCCGCTTTCAGTCCGTCTGACCCCATGGTCAGCATATATACATACGCTCTCAGAATCACGCCGAAGTTTCCGAAGTAGTTCTTCACCTTTCCGATGGAATCTTTCAGGCTGTAGTCCAGATAATATCGTCCATTCTCCATATTCACAACCGGAACCGGCAGGTATTCCATCAGGTTCGCTTTGCAGGCCACTGGTCCTGAACCTGGCCCTCCACCACCATGTGGTGTAGAGAAGGTCTTATGCAGATTGTAATGAAGAACATCAAAGCCCATATCTCCAGGTCTTACGATACCCATGATGGCATTCATGTTAGCTCCATCATAATACAGCAGTCCTCCTGCTTCATGAACAAGGTCGGCAATCTCCTTGATATGCTTCTCAAAAAGCCCCAAAGTGGACGGATTGGTCAGCATAAGTCCAGCAATCTCATCGCTCAGCACGGACTTAAGAGAATCGATATCCACTGATCCATCTTTATTAGAAGCCACTTCCACTACATCAAACCCAGCAACTGCTACTGAAGCAGGATTGGTTCCATGGGCGGAATCAGGCACGATGATCTTGGTTCTCTTTGTATCGTTTCTCATCTGATGATATTTCTTCAGGAGCATCAGCCCTACGAGTTCACCGTGCGCTCCAGCCGCGGGCTGCAGCGTCACCGCATCCATACCGGAGATTTCTTTGATGGTCTCCTGAACTGAATACATCACTTCAAGCGCACCCTGAACGGTATCTTCCGGCTGGAATGGATGAAGTCTTGCGAAATTAGGATTTGCCGCCACATCCTCATTGATTTTAGGATTGTACTTCATGGTACAGGAGCCTAATGGATAGAACCCTGAATCAATGGAGTAATTCTTCTTGGATAATAACGTATAGTGTCTGATGATCTCCAGCTCACTGACTTCTGGAAAATCAAGCTCATCCTCTCTCAGATATTCTTCACCGATATAATCCGTGATATTCATGTCTTTGAGTGTATCTTCTGGCAGAGCATAAGACTTTCTTCCTGGCTTTGACAATTCAAATATTAATTTATTGTAAGTCATTACATCTCCTCCATGATTCTAACAAACTTTTCAATGTCTTCCATGGTTCTGTTTTCTGTAACCGCCACAAGCATTGTATTCTCTAATTTGTCGTTCACTTTACTTAGATCGAATCCACCCAGTATACCTTCTTTTCTCAGTTTGTTATTGATTTCTTCCACACTCTTCGGGCAGCGGATTGCAAACTCTTTGAAAAACGGCTTATCGAATACAGGCTTGTACTTCCCGGTTTCCATGAGCTTTTCATAGGTGTAATGAGCTTTCTTGAAAGACTGCACAGCAACTTCCTTCATGCCCTGCTTTCCTAATGTAGCCATGTATACAGCTGCAGCTATGGAGTTCAGTGTCTGGTCTGAGCAGATATTTGATGTCGCCTTGTATCTTCTGATGTGCTGTTCTCTTGCCTGTAGCGTAAGCACATAAGCTCTTTTTCCGTCTCTGTCTACAGTTTCTCCGACGATTCTTCCCGGCATTTTTCTCATAAGCTTTGTGGTTGCTGCCATGAAGCCTAATACTGGACCACCAAAATTGAGGTTCTGTCCAAGGGCTTGCCCTTCTCCAACGACGATATCCGCCTTCAGTTCACCTGGACTCTTCAGCATACCAAGCGCTATAGGGTCTGCACTCATGATAAGCAATGATTTGTTCTCATGAATCGCTTCTTCCATCTCCCGGACATTCTCCACGACACCATAGAAATTCGGATACTGGAGAATCACCCCCGCTGTATCCTTATCCAGTTTCGATTTAAGCTCCTCATAATCTGTCACACCATCTTTTTCTGCGATGAATTCCACATCTACAGATCTGAACTGCATGTAAGATTTCAGCACTTCCTTATACTCAGGGTTGAGGGTTTCAGAAACCAGAACTTTACTTCTCTTTGTCTGGACGGATGCCAGGATCGCTGCTTCAGATGCTGAAGTCGCGCCATCATACATGGAAACATTCGATACATCCATGCCAGTGAGCGAACACATCATACTCTGATATTCAAACACACTCTGCAGAGTACCCTGACTGATCTCAGGCTGGTAAGGTGTGTATGCGGTATAGAATTCCGAACGTGATACGATGTGTCTGATGACTGAAGGGATATAGTGATCATAAGAACCTGCTCCTAAAAAGCATACAAGTTCATCTATGCTCTGATTCTTGGCAGCGATTCCATTCATGATTCCTCTGACCTCAATCTCCGATTTTGACTTCGGAAGATCCAGACCTTTTTTCAGTTTAAGGTTCTCCGGTATACTCTTGAAGAGTTCCTCGGTTGATTCCAGTCCGATGACATCAAGCATTTTCTTGACATCTTCATCCGTATTTGGCAGGTATGGATGCATGTTTACTCCTCCTCAGAAATGAATGCTTCGTAATCCTCTTTCCCTAATAGACCTTCCAGTTCGCTGTCATCCTTTAAGGTGACAATGATCAGATGATTGTCATATGGCGCTTCGTTGATCAGCTCCGGATTGTCTTCCAGATCCTCGTTGATTTCAACCACTTCTCCAGATACCGGCATGATGATATCAGATGCTGCTTTTACAGATTCCACAACGCCCAGATTATCATCCATTTCGATCTCGTCTCCTACTTCAGGAAGCTCCACATATACAATGGAACCTAACGCATGCTGTGCATGATCTGTGATTCCGATATAAGCCTTCTCCCCTTCGACTCTTACCCACTCATGGTCCTTGGTGTAATATAATCCTTCTAATACTGTTGACATAATTCTATCTCCTTTATATTTAAATTCTTTCTACTACTATTTTACTAGAAACTTTCTGTTTCTCACAGTCGCTTTAGACATTTTGTTTCTGATCTGGATATCCAGTTCCGTGCCGATTTTTGTAAACTCAGCATCTACCATGGCAAGACCGATGATCTCTCCCAGGGTAGGAGATTTGTATCCCGTTGTGACAAAACCGATTTCCTTATCATCTTTGAACACTTTGTAGCCATGTCTTGGAATTTTCTTATCCGACATGGTAAACCCGACGATCTTTCTGGAAACTCCTTCTGCCTTCTGCTTTGCCAGAACTTCCTTTCCTATGAAGTTCTCCTTGTCCACCTTAACAAAGAAACCGTATCCGGCTTCCACAGGTGTCCAGTCATCACTCAGTTCATTTCCATATAGAGGAAGATTGGCTTCAAATCTCAGCGTATCTCTTGCTCCTAGACCGATGGGAAGTGCTCCATCTTCGATCAGGTTCGTATAGAGCTCAACTACATCATCATTGGAGAGATAAATCTCAAATCCATCTTCTCCTGTATATCCGGTTCTCGAGACCATACATCTTTTCCCGTCAATCATGACATCTCTCTTTGCAAAGAAGAACTTGATCTCAGAAAGATCTGTTTCTGTATGTACCTGCAAGAGCGCTTCCGCATTGGGTCCCTGAATAGCAAGCTGAGCGGTTTCATCTGAAATATTCTCAATTTCGACATCGAAATCACCTTTGTTACTTTTCACCCATTCAAAGTCCTTCTCTGTGTTGGATGCATTCACTACGAGCAGAATGTCTTCTTTTCCGAATCGATAGACAAGGATATCATCAACCACTCCACCATCTTCTCTGCATAAATACGTATAAAGTACCTGATTGTCTACAATCTTCTCAAGATCATTTGTAATGAGATAATTGACAAACGCAAGGGCATCCTTTCCTCTGACCGTGATTTCACCCATATGGGAGACATCAAATAATCCAACATTATTTCTGACAGCCTCATGTTCTTTAAGAATCCCTTCGAATTCAACAGGCATAAACCATCCGGCGAAATCCACGGTTTTTCCGTCATATTTCTGGTATTCATCCGCCAACGCTGTTCTTTTTAAATTATCCAATTCCGAACCTCCTAACCACATTTTAATCTACACTACTATAATAAGCATTTTTCTGAAGTTATTCAATAAGCGTACTGTAATAGTTTACAACACAAGCAAGTATTTTAATTAACAGATATTCAGTATTTGATAACAGGTATTCAGTTTTAGTTTGAACTGTTAGTATTATTTTCGTTGTTACAAATCGCCATCTTTGTTTTTACTCTTCCTCAAACAGCTGAAAACAGATTGTTATACACTCAATTTCAGCTATATACTTGTGAAAATAACATTTTTCATTTTTAGTACAGATCCATTTCCTTGATGAAATCACCCAGCCTTAAAATCATCATCAACAAGACTTGTTTCACAATCTAATAAATTATTCTTATAGATTAATCAAACTTATGATTTTTTGACAGGATTTATCAATGATATATCACTCTTCGGGTCTGTTTTGTCTAAATCTAAAGGTTTTCTTTTAACACAAAGTGAACCATGTTTCCAAATCATGTATAAAGATTGAAACTTCCATGTCTACTCAGATATTGCCAAATGCTTTGTTATAATTGAGGCATAATAATTATAAGAGGTGAATAGTATATGAATTTTAACCTGTTAATTGGTGGAGCTGCCGGTCAAGGCATGGAAACCTTAAGTTCAAACTTATCGAAAATACTTCAGAGAAGAGGTTATCATCTTTTCACACTGCAGGACTACATGTCTCGTGTGCGTGGGGGACACAACTTCTTCCAGATCCGTTTCTCGGAAAATGAAGTCAAAACACATCGTGATGATCTGGATGGGATTATTGCTCTGAATCAGGAAACTGTAGATCTTCATATTGGTAGACTGAATCCGGACGGATTCATCATCGCAGATGAGGATGTCAGATCCGATGACAAAAGGCTCATCACCATTCCTGCAAAGAAAATCGCAAAAGAGCTGGGCAATCCGAAAGTGCAGTCTAGTGTCATACTGGGAGCTCTGCTGAAAATCTATGGAATGGATGTACTGCATCTGGAGGACATTTTATCCAAGAAGTTCAACGAAAAGGTCGTGAATCAGAACATCGAGGCTTTTGAAAAAGGCCACGACCTGGAAACAGCTCGCTATGAGGAACCTGAAACCAGTAAAGAACCTACTATGCTTGTGCAGGCCAATGAAAGCATAGCACTAGGGGCACTTGCTGCAGGCATGAAGTTCTACAGTGCCTATCCTATGACCCCTGCCACATCCATCATGAGCTATCTTGTGAAAAAGTCCATCCCGGCAAAAGTGGTCGTAGAGCAGGCTGAAGATGAGATTGCAGCAATCAATATGGCTATAGGCGCTTCCTATGCCGGCGTAAGAGCCATGACGGGAACATCTGGTGGTGGATACTCCTTGATGGTGGAAGCAGTAGGTATGGCCGGAATCACGGAAACACCTCTGGTCATTGCTGAAATACAGAGACCCGGACCAGCAACAGGTCTGCCTACCAGAACAGAACAGAGTGACCTGAAGTTCGTCATCAATTCTTCTCACGGAGAGTTCCCCAAGATGGTCATCGCTCTGAGACATCCGGAAGATGCATTCTACCAGACAGCCAGAGCATTTAACCTTGCGGATAAGTATCAGATTCCGATCATACTTCTCGGAGACCAGTATATGGCGGATGCCGTAAGAACTGTTACGCCTTTCGATCTGGACAAAATCACCATCGAAAGACATCTGGCAGATGAAGAGATCTATCGAAATGGAAAAGAGTACAAGCGATATGAACTGACGGAAAACGGAATATCTCCAAGACTGGTTCCCGGTAAAGTAGAAGGAACCATGGTGAATTCCGACAGTGATGAACATGATGAGGCTGGGAATATCACAGAAGCCAGTGACGTCAGAATAAATATGGTTGAAAAAAGAGCAAAGAAACTCGAACTTCTCAAAGAAGAGCTCCTTGAACCAGACTTCATGGGCGAGGAAGATGCCGACGTACTTCTGCTTGGATGGGGAAGCCTTCACAGTCAGCTTTCAGAAGCCATTGATCTGCTAAATGCCACCGGTGATAAGAAATTCGGTGCACTGGTATTTGGTGACATCTGGCCATTGCCAGAGAAGCTGCTCAGAGCATATCAGGCGAAAGCCAAAGTACTGGTCAATGTGGAACAGAATTATACCGGACAGCTTGCGGACCTCATCAGTGAAGTGACCGGAATAAGAGTGGACCATTCTGTCCTGAAATATGATGGTCGTCCACTATCAGCAACAGAAATCAAGAGCAAGGTTTTGGAGGTATTATCATGATGAAAAAGAAAGAATTTGTAACATTCGAGACCGCCTGGTGTCCAGGATGTGGTGACTTCGCAATTCTTGAAGCCTTGAAGGAAACCATGGAGGAAATGGGAAAAGAACCCCATAAAGTACTGGTGGTCGGTGGAATCGGTCAGGCAGCCAAGACCCCACAGTACATCAATGCAAACGGATTTGAGGGTCTGCACGGCCGTGCTCTCCCACCAGCTGCGGCTGCTAAAATCGCAAACCATGAATTGACGGTAATCATCGATACCGGTGATGGAGACTCCTATGGAGAAGGGGGAAACCACTTCATCCATAACATCAAAAGAAATGTCAATATGACGCATTTTGTCCATGATAATCAGATCTACGGGCTCACAAAAGGTCAGTCCTCCCCTACTTCAGATCTGGGTCATGTCACTGACTTCACTCCGGAAGGTGTAAACACAATCCCCATCAATCCCATGGTGGCAGCCATCGGTCTGGGATGCGGATTTGTTGCCAGAGCATTCAGTGGTGACAAGGAGCATCTGAAGAGCATCATGAAGGAAGCCATCAATTATGACGGTTATGCTCTTGTGGATATTCTTCAGCCTTGCGTCAGCTTCAATAAATTGAATACCTTCGCATGGTATAAGAAGAGAGTGTATAATCTGGATGAGGATGCAGGCTATAATCCAACCGATAAAGTCGCCGCCTTCGCCAAGGCCATGGAATGGGGAGATAAAATCCCTACTGGTGTCATTTTCAGAGAAGACAGACAAAGCTACACCGAAAAAGTTTCCTTCCTGAAGGAATCCACTTTAGTGGATCTTCCTGTTGAGACAGAAGTCATCAAAGGCTTCCTGAAGGAATTCATGTAACCACAGATACCCCCACAGTGATTTACTGTGGGGTATTCTTATGTGCTGACTCCATATTGTTCAATTCTGATTAAATATCTTCCTTTGTATATATCGCTATAATATATATTTGTATTTATCTATAGAGCTCAGAGTAAATCAGAACAACTCACCTCCTGCCTAAGATGAACATTAAGAAGGGAACTTCTTTCTGGTTAGTGATCAGTATCATCAATAGATGATTTCCCTATTCAGGCTCAAAAAAAGATCAGAAATTCTGATCTTTTTTTCAGGCCGTTCATTAAGGGTGGCTATTGGTAAAGATTCTAGCGCTATGTTTGCTCTTACTTGTTAAGCATGGCTTCTACTTCCTCAAGCATCATTTCCGTTCCTGTGAACCCACCGGACGTGATGTACCATACTTCTGCATTGAGATAGTGAATTCTGCCTTCTTTGTAGGCTTCAGTCTCCTTTATAATGTCGTTTTCCATGGAAGTTGATGCATCAATTTCTCCACCGACTACAGCTGCTCTGTCAACCACAAAGAGATGATCCGGGTTCTTTTCGAGAATGTACTCATATGTCACACTCTGACCATGGGTGGAACCTTCGATATTCGTGTCAGCCTCCTTGAATCCTAGGGTATTATGTAGAATGCCAAACCTGGATACAGAACCGTAGGAACTTAATGCTCCATCATTTGCAAGTATGATCAGTGCATTATCATCTAGCTCTTCCACCTTGGACTTCAGCAGATCCACTTTTTCACTCAGACCAGCCAGCTTTTCTTCCACAATCTGCTCTTTCCCAAAAAGTTCTCCAATCAGCTTTGCATTGGCTTCTACAGAACTCATGTAATCTTCATTGCTGACCGTCAGATAAACCGTCGGAGCAATCTTTGAAAGTTCTTCATAGGCTGCAGCAGTTCTGCCTGAAATGAATATCACATCCGGTTCCATCTCATAGATCGTTTCAAAATCCGGTTCTTTCAACGTGCCGGTGTTGGTATAGATGTCCTCGTCATTATATTTCTCCAGGAACGAAGGAATGTTACCCATAGGCAGTCCCGCCACCTGGATGTCCATATTATCCATCAGATCCAGCAGACCATAGTCAAAAACAATGACGTTCTCTGGATTCTTTGGAAGAGTTACTTCTCCTAGCTCATGGCTGATGGTCATCTCTTCTGCAGCTGCCGGTGTTTCAGATGGTTCTGTTTCTGGTGTATCTGCCTTCGCGGTGCTTCCACAGGCGGATAAAACCATGGCCGCTGTCACTAAAATACTAGATAAAACGATATTCTTTCTCTTTGTCATTATTACACCTCTTGTTGTTATTTTATGTTGTTAATTATTATCATCTACAATTTGATTTATTTCACTGAACGATGGTCAAGTGATTCCCTTTATGTATGCAGCTCTTGTCTTCACAATCACAGAGACCTTCCTGATAGTAGGTACAGATTTTTTTACCGCCAAGATGATGCACATTGAACTCCATGTCAAACACTTCGCTCAGCACCTTGGCATTGATGATTTTATCTGTGTCATCATGATATTTGATTTTACCGTCCTGAAGCGCTACGATCCGATCCGAATATACGGATGCGAAATTGATGTCGTGAATGACGATGACAACCGTCTTTCCCAGTTCATCCACGATATTTCTGAGAATCTTCATGATTTCCACAGCATGCTTCATATCGAGATTATTAAGCGGTTCATCCAGCAGGATATATTCTGTATTCTGAGCGATGACCATGGCAATGTAGGCTCTCTGTTTCTGACCACCGGATAACTCATTGATGTATCGGTCTTCAATATCCTCGAGTTTCAGATAGTCAATAGCCTGATCGATGTGCCTGTTGTCTTCTTCTGTAAGATTCCCTTTGGAATAGGGAAATCTCCCGAAGGCGATGAGCTCTCTCACTGTGAGTTTCACATTGAGACTGTTACTTTGCCTTAATATCGAAACCTTCTTTGCAAGATCCTTGGACTTCCAGCTTTCAAGAGATATCCCGTCAATCTGCACATCTCCTCCGCTGGACTCCATCAATCTGGAGATCATGGACAACAGGGTGCTTTTACCCGCTCCGTTTGGCCCTATGAAGGAGGTGATCACGCCTTTTTCGATATTCAGTGTGACATCCTTAACCACTTCTTTTGATTCATATCGCTTTGTTAGATTTCTTACACTGATCATAACTGATTCTCCCTTAATAACAGATAAATGAAATACAATCCGCCGATGAAGTTGATGATTACGCTGATCGGGGTACTGAATGCAAATACCCTTTCCACCAGCAGCTGACCATAGACCAGTGCAGTGGAACTGATGAGCATTGCCCCTGCGAGAAGATATTTGTGTTTATAGGTCTTCATCAGCTCCCGTGAAAGATTTGTCACCAGAATCCCCAGAAATGTGATGGGTCCTACCAATGCGGTGGAAACCGAAATCAGGATGGCCACAATCACGAGGATCATATTGACCAGGTTCTTATGATGGATCCCCAGATTGATGGCATGGTCTCTGCCAAGAGACAATACATCCAGCTCCCTGGATTTTGTCATGCCGAACAGCATGGCACCAACCAGTAACAGGGATGAGAGGAATAGAACCTCCGTGTTGATGTTGTTGAAACTGGCGAAAAGACTTCCCTGAAGAATGAGAAACTCATTCGGATCGATGATGACCTGCAGGAAGGAAGATCCGCTTCTGAACAGTGTTCCTGTTATGATCCCCACCAGAAGAAGAAGATAGATATTCCCTTTCACTTTCTTTAATATGAATCCGAGAATTCCGACACTGAATCCGACCATGAGCACTACGGAAAAAATGAAGCTGACTCTCCCATCTGCTTTCGCCATCGATTCCGATCCCACGAGAAAGATAATAACTGTCTGTATGAAGACGTATAATGCATCCAATCCAAGCACACTAGGGGTAAGGATACGATTTTCCGTCACAGTCTGAAAGACCAGCGAAGCATATGCTATGGCACTCCCAGTAAGCACAATGGCGATGACCTTAGGAATCCTTCTGGAGAGCGCATAGCTGGCGCTTTTCGGATTCAAGCCCAGAAAAAGAAACAGCAGAATCCCGATGATCAGAAGAAGCCCAAGAAGAAGGATTTTCTTTTTCATTCTATTTCCTTACCCCCTTGAAAATCAGATAGATGAATATGATGCTTCCCAATACACCCACTGTCAGGGATATGGATATTTCGTAGGGATAAATGATGATTCTTCCCAGGATGTCACTGAACAGAAGAAACACTGCACCAAGCAGCGCTGTGGTCCCCAGACTGTTCTTCAGATTGTCGCCGCGGATCATAGAAACAATGTTTGGTACAATAAGCCCAATGAAAGGGATGCTTCCTATGGTGACCAGAACCGCACTGGAAATCAGCGATACGATGGTCAGTCCGATATTGACCACTAGATTATAGTTCAGGCCAAGATTCTTTGAGAAGTCCTCCCCCATTCCTGCAATGGTGAACTTGTTAGCAAAGAAATAGGCCAATAGCCCTAGAGGAATAGTGATATAGATGATCTCATATCTTCCCTTGGTGACCATGGAAAAACTTCCCTGAAGCCATGAGTTGATATTCTGGATCAGATCAAACCGATAGGCAACAAATGTCGTAATGGAATCGATGAGATTCCCGAGCATAATACCCACTAGTGGAATGATTACTACGTTCTTGACTTTGATCTTTCTCAAGATATACATGAAAAGAAACGTTCCAAGCAGCGCAAAGGTAAACGCAATGGCCATCTTACCCATGACATGCAGACCAGGGAGCAGAATCATGGAAAACATGATACCAAATCTTGCTGAATCCATGGTCGCAGCAGTACTGGGCGACACGAATTTGTTCCTTGTGATCTGCTGCATGATGAGACCGGATACGCTTAAAGCCATCCCTGTTACAAGTATGCTGATCAGTCTGGGTACTCTGCTTAGCAGAAGAACCAGCATCTCCATTTCGCCACCTTGTATCAGTTGTTCGAAAGAAAGATTCTTTGCGCCAATAAATAAGGAAACAACGGATAAGATAATTGCTGTGATCATTAAATGTTTATTCTTCATATCTTATAACGGAAATGTTTCCCATTATGTTTGACACCTCTCTTCATTAATTGCTATAATTTAACATGACGAAATTGATAATCATTCTCATTTATAGTAGCAAAAATAAGAACAGTTATCTAACTCAGTATTTGTTTTTTTATAACTATATTTGGGCAAATGAAAGGAGAGGTCCATTATTGTTCATTGAAAGAAACCCCAGAGAAGTGGCCGAGGACTTCTATGCCAGCACATTTATCGCTGTAAGCGCCTATAGCCATGATGGTAAGATCCAGTATAGCGGTGGAGACCACTATAGATTTGGAGATTACGATATTATAAATAAATTATTAAAGAAAATGAGTAACCCATCCGATACGAGTTACACATCTCTGACTTTAACCAATCAGAAAGAATATAATTATACTGCCTATTTCATCAACAAAACCCGACTGAAAGATGGATTTATTATTATGGGTCCTTACAATCAGGAGGATCTGGAGCGGATCAACAGTCTGGATATCTGTTACTCAAACAACCTCTACATGGCACCGCTGAATCAGACTATGGATCTTTGCCCTAAGAAGGGATGTGCCGGATGTTACAGTCTGAATGTGAAACGTGCAATGAACTATATCCAGGCTCACTACAAGGAAAACATCACTTTAGACAAATTGATCAGTCATCTGGACTTGAATAAAAGCTATTTCTGCACCCTTTTCAAAAAAGAGACCGGTGTCACCTTCACACAATATGTCAACCTGATCCGTATCGAGAAAAGTAAGCGTCAGCTGCTTAAAGACAATAAGTCAGTGCTGGACATCGCATTGTCTGTAGGTTTCACCAACCAGAATTACTACACCATCACATTTAAAAGGCTGACAAACATGACCCCCATGGAATTCAGAAAGAAAGCATACATCTAATTTCTTCTATTATACAATATCAATTATACTTTGTAATGATTATAACTTAAATTCAGTTATAATTTACAAGTTTATAACGATTTTCAGGTCGCTGTTTTATCTGAGTATAAGACAGCGGCTATTTCTATTGGTCCATCTCTTTTCTTCATGATAGAATGAAGAAAAGAGGATTGAGGAGGATAACCCATGAGAATGTTTGACCTGTTCTATGAAGATTATTTCAGAATGAAAAGAAGCGATCTGATCGATGCGATTCGTGACAGTGAAGGCCGTACACTGATGTGTGAAACCATCATCAGCACCTTCCCCCTTCTGGATGGCATCTCCAACCCCGAAGCGGCCGCAGCCTTCAGCGCAGACATGATAACCCTTAATACATTTAACTTTGATGCACCTTTCATCTTCGGATATGATGATGAAAAAGTGAGTCCTTACCACGGAATCCCAACCTATGCGAAAGCTCTGAGCGAAATCGTAGAGAGGAACAGAGAAAACCCTGATTATATTCAGAATTTCAAGAAGATCATCGGACGATTTCTCGGGGTGAATCTGGAACCTGTTCCTGATGGTAGCACTTATCCGGAAGGACTGCGTTGCAGCGAGAAAAATCTCAAGAAGGTGGCGGAACTTGGGTTTGACTATATCGTGATCACTGCAAATCCCAGCACCGGTGTCACCAGCGAAGGTATTCTGGAAGGAATCAGACGAGCTCGAAGCATTCTTGGTGAGGATACGCTTATTGTTGCCGGCAAAATGCATGGAGCCGGTGCAGGTAACATCTATGATCTCGAAACCATCAAAGGCTTTGTTTCGGCTGGTGCGGATGTGATCCTCATTCCAGCACCCGGAACGGTTCCAGGATTCACCGTGGATCTTGTGAAAGGATTCATCGATGCGATTCATGATGAGGGAGCTCTTGCCATGACTACCATCGGAACAAGTCAGGAGGGCTCCACAGAGTCCTACATAGAGAGCGTAGCACAGATGTCCAAGATGGCAGGAGCGGATATCCAGCACACAGGAGATGCAGGGGGGTCTGGTATGACACCACCCGAAAACATCATGAGGCTCTCCATCACCATGCGCGGTAGAAGACATACTTACAGAAGGATGGCCAGGTCCAGCCGAAGATAAATCAGACAAAACAAAGCACTATACTTCAGTTCGCTAGATCTGAGTATAGTGCTTTCCATCTTTTATGAAGAGTTATGTACCTACCTGCCTGGCTGAATCACTTCTCCTGTCTTCGTGAAATAGATTTCCGGTATGTATTCATTCCCATTGGAATCCATATATTCTCTGATGATATAATATGTTCCCGAATCCATCGGCTTCTCCAGCAATTTGAAAAGAACTTCGTCGCTGAACGTATCCCCTGCACCAACTGTTCGAAGTGCCATATCAAATGCCAGATCATCAGTCAGATCCGTTTCCATCAGGGTATCCCCGCTTCTCTTCATGATGGTGAACATGGCACCGTATTCAAGGGTCTCCCCGGTATTGTTCTTCACCACATATCTCAGGCTCTTCTTCTCTGAATCATAAGTGATTTCTTCTACAATAAGGTCCTCGCTGAACTCCACATTTGTTATGGGATTCTCATTTTCCGGTTCATCCTGTGATGCTCCATTGCCATTCCAGATCAGATATCCTACAGCAATCAGTGTGATCACAAGTATCAGATATATCCCTTTTTTCATTCTATCCTCTCCCCTCATCTACTGCTTGTATAAAATCATTATACTATTCAGGTCAGATTCGTGAATGACAAAGTAATTACTAAAACCAAGACAAGAATCATTTTAATCACTTCCCGAAGATGGAAATACCATTTCAGGGCAAAAGAAAAAGCCCCCTAAAGAGCTGTTTTCAATGGTGCAAGCAAATCTATAAGCCGAGTTCTGTATTAGATAATCATCTGTCTAGGCCATGTATTTCTACATGGCTCAAGCGGCGCACCCGGGGACGGGACGAGCAGCCCCTGTATGTCCCTCTATTCGGCCTTGCATCAAGTGGGGTTTACATAGCCGCAAAGTCACCAATGCGCTGGTGAGCTCTTACCTCACCTTTCCACCCTTACCTCATAAATGAGGCGGTATCTCTCTGTTGCACTTTCCTTAAGGTCACCCTCACTGGGAGTTACCCAGCACCCTGCTCTGCGAAGCTCGGACTTTCCTCTCCTGACAATTGTCAGCAGCGATTATCTGACTTACTTGCTTACTTATAATAGCAGAATAAATGTTTTTTGTAAACCGAAGCAGAAGAGGCTGACTTCCCCTTCTTCTTCTTTCAGGTATATCAGATGAAATTATAGGGATCCTTTTCTTTCTTGCTGAAATATACTGGAACATCACAATGAGCTTTGAACTCCTTGGCCATGCGTTCCATGATTGTATAATAGACCAGTTTCTCAGAATGGTAGTGTCCCGGGTCCACAACTGCAATCCCCATTTCTTCCAGTTCCTGAACATTGTGGTAAGTGGTATCTCCTGTCAGGATGCAATCAGCCCCCTCTGCAATGGCCTTTTTGAAATAGCTTTGACCACTTCCGTTGATGATGGCCACTCGTCTGATCTGCTGATCAAGGTTTCCTGTATAACGTATGGTTTCTACACCTAGCACTCTCTTTGTTTTACTGATGAAATCCGACAGTTTGACGGATCTTCTCAGATAGACAATGCGTCCTATGCCGGAATCGAAGTCAAAAGGACACTGCTCGATGATATCGAAATCCAGATAGTCAAACATTCTCACAATAGTATCATTCATCCCATCCTTCACCGAGTCCAGATTTGTATGAGCTGCATAGACATTGATATCATTCTTTATAAGTTCAATGATCTTTCTCCCCTGAAGGGTCTTCGTTGTTATGGATTTAGGCTTCATGAACAGCAACGGATGATGGGATACGATGAGGTTCACATCGTTCTCCTTCGCTTCCTGTATCACTTCAAGCGTTGTATCCATTGAAAAAAGAATTCCTCTGATCTCTGCTCTGCTGTCCCCAACCATTAGTCCAACATTGTCATACTCTTCCTTATAGGAAACCGGCGCATGGGACTCAATCAGCTTCATAAAATCTTTAACCAGTACTGCCATCTCGTACACCCCTTAACTCATTGATTTTTTGATCAATCTCTTGACTCTTGCGTTTAGCATTTTCCGAAGTCAGCTGAATCTTATCTTTTATCTCTTCCAGTTCGGTGATCTTACTGGTAAGATATTCTTTCAGTATTGGATGCTTCTTCCTGAGAAGCAGATCACCTACCACATAATCCAGATGATTCCCCAGACGAAGTGATTGGGTTGGATCATATTTCACCATCAGATATTCATAATACCTTCGATCTTCCCGTACCAGCTCCTCCTCAATGACTTTATAGTGATGTTCATAGAGGTATTTTCTGAGTATTTCAGGGTTCTGTGCTGGCTGAAGTAAAATAAAATCCAGCCCTCTTATAACCTCGGCGGCACTCTCCAGCAGTTCACTTATGAGGATTCCACCCATACCGGCAATAACGGCTCCGTTTGCTTCGCCTTTTTTCATCGTCTCAAATCCGCTTCCTAATCGGAAATCCATGAGATGCGCAACATTCTCTGCTGCAGCGTTCCTCCTGGCCTTCTCCAGAGGCATTGCCTTATTATCCGATGCTATACCCCTTCTTATCTTCTTTCGCTTTAGAAGCTCAATGAGCACGTATCCATGGTCTGTTCCAATGTCTGCCACTGTGTCGCTGACTGGAACCATTTCCACGATCTTCATCAATCTTGAACTGATATCCATGATAACTCCTTTTCTTTCTCTCACATTTATTATAACACTGATTTACAGGAAAATTGGAATGAGGGTATTTGCAAGATTCAACAGCATGAGAAATGTGATGACCAGTGGAATCAGCATGACCCTATAGTAATAAATCTTATCAATTTTCGAATATACTCTGGATAGGATATATGCAACAACTGAGAGCAGGAAAGCCATGATACCATAGGATATAGTACTATCCACATAGACGTTCGCAGGAACATAAGAGAGCATTGATGTATCAAGTTGACTGATTGACACATACTCAGGCAGCTGGCCCAGGTAAAGAAGCGCAATAGGTACTTCGATGAGAATCAGCACAATCACAGCATTAAGCAGAAAAAAGTGCTTCAGCCTGTCCTCACTTTCCTGAAGATCCTTTTCCAGTACATCTCGCATGACAAATTCCTCTTTGATTCCGTTTTTCTTCAGAAGTGCTGAAAACCCTGCCATATCGGCAGGAGAAATGGCATAGTTTCCTGTTTTTGTGCCGAAGAATATTGTTTTCTTTGAACTGGTGATGTACATATCCACCTTTCCGAGTCCTTTAATATACCCTTTCCCGATGGAAAATCTCTTGCTCAGCATGCCTGCAATACCACTATGGTTCAGCAGCGTGATCCGTTCCGTGAAGAATTCGATATTCTGCAGTCTGATATATTTATTGGTGAATCTGAACAGACTCTCAATAGAAAGAATTCCGTCTTCAACTTTGTAATAGAAGGTTTTCAGAAAAACCAGTGAATAGGTGCTGTAAATCAGAAATAGTATAAGAAGCAGTATCATCAGACTCTTCGTCAGGATATTCTCACTCAATCCCAGAATAAGTGACATGACAATAATTACCGCTACCATTATGGTACTCAGCTTATTAATGAATTGTGCTTTTTCTGGTTTGAATTTCATGATCATCACCCAAACTAATTATATCATACTAATATGCATAGATCTTAAATTAACTTTATCCATTCTCTGAATCTCCTGTTCTATACTGCGAAAAGAAGGCAGATGCAACTTTTTTGTGCTTCCGCCTTCTTCATTGTGTGAATACGATCTTAATCCAGATAATCTTTCAGCTTCTTGCTTCTTGAAGGATGTCTCAGTTTTCTTAATGCCTTTGCTTCAATCTGTCTGATTCTCTCTCTGGTCACATTAAACTCTTTTCCCACTTCCTCAAGGGTCCTGGAACGTCCGTCATCTAACCCGAATCTCAGCCTCAGTACTTTTTCTTCTCTTGGCGTCAGCGTATCCAGAACACTTATAAGTTGCTCCTTCAGCATGGTGAATGCTGCTGCTTCTGCCGGTGCCAATGCATCATCATCTGGTATGAAGTCACCAAGATGGCTGTCCTCTTCCTCACCGATCGGTGTTTCAAGGGAAACAGGTTCCTGTGCAATCTTCATGATCTCTCTTACCTTTTCAGGTGGCATTTCCATGATTTCCGCAATTTCTTCAGCTTGAGGTGCACGTCCCAGTTCCTGAAGCAGCTGTCTTTCGATTCTGATCAGTTTGTTGATGGTCTCAACCATATGCACTGGAATTCTTATGGTTCGTGCCTGATCCGCTATGGCTCTTGTAATCGCCTGCCTGATCCACCAGGTGGCATAAGTTGAAAACTTGAACCCTTTGGTGAAATCAAATTTTTCCACCGCTTTGATCAGCCCCAGGTTACCTTCCTGAATCAGATCCAGGAAGAGCATCCCTCTACCCACATATCTCTTGGCGATCGATACAACCAGTCTCAGATTCGCTTCTGCAAGTTCTTTCGCTGCATGCTCATCACCAGCTTCGATTCTCTTAGCAAGGGCTACTTCCTGCTCTGAGGTAAGCAGAGGTACTTTACCGATTTCTTTTAAATACATTCTAACGGGATCGTCAATGGCTACCCCTTCTGGAACAGAAAGATCCACTTCTTCTTCCTCTTCTTCTTCAACGTCCCCGATGATTTCAATATTCAGTGCTTCTAGGGTCTCATAAATTTTATCGATCTGCTCTGGGGAAAGATCAATTTCCTGAAGTTCATCTAGAATCTCTTTCTCAGCGATGCTACCTGTCTTCTTTCCCTTTTCGATTAATTTCCTGACAACTGACATCTGGAAATCCTTGTCATGAACCTTTTTGATATCGCCATCCTCATCGTCCAGAATTTCTTCATTGTCCATATTTTCTTCGTCTTTGATGGATTCCTTCGAAACCACACTCTTCTTCTTTCTAGTCTTCGGTGCCTTGATTTCCTTTGCTGTTTCTTCCAGCACTTCAGCACTTTCGACGATTTCCTTGTCCGCTTTCGGCTTCTTTCTTGTTTTGGTTGTCTTGACTTCTTTTTCTTTCACTGCTGGTTTATGCTCCTCTTCTAATATATCTTTTGTTACAGTAAGATCTTCATTTGCTGTTTTCTTTTTAGCTGCCATCTCAATACCTCCCTAAAGTCTTTTGAAGCTCAATCAGTTTTTTCGCAATTTCAAGAGATTCTTCTGTTCTCCCTTGTTTTTCCAATGATCTGATTTCTAGCATAAGCTTCTTCTGCGTTAATATCCCTTTATAATGTTTGATTGTCTTCATGAAATCATCAATCAGAATATCCACATCAATATCTGGTATCTCCACAAGCTCCGTGATGATTGTCCACTCTTTTGAGGTTTCAATATCATTACAGTGACTTTCCACAAAAGATCTGATGTTGTCTTTCGGTCCATCGTACTTTGTGATGATTTCATAAATCTTTCTATGACTTGGAAGAACAAAATCATCAAGATGAATTCGTTCAATCAGATACGGTCCCTCGCTCAGGAGCTTCAGTAGTGCTCTTTCCGCTTTTACATGAGCAGATTCGATATGAACAGCTTTCCCGATGGAAGACGTATCCATAATCCGAACAGCTTCTTCATCACCCTTCATAAGGCTCATCAGCGCACTTTCTGAAATCCCGGTGTCTTCACTTACCTTCTGCACATACACATCTTTCTCGATGGGATCCAGGTTATTCAGAATTGATACAACCCGTTTTGCATAATGTATTCTACCCTGATCTTCTCCTATGTTCAGTCCGTCTTTGGCCTTCAGGATCTTATAATCAATTAAAGGCAGCGCATGACTCAGCAGTTCATGGAACTTTTCCACTCCTTCAGCACGTATGTAATCATCCGGATCTTTTCCTTTCGGAATCTGTACGACTTTCACATCTATACCCTCTGCACTGAGAATATCCAATCCTCTGACCGTGGCCGCCTGACCCGCATTATCTGCATCATATGAGATATAGACTTCTTCTGAGTTTCTTTTAAGCAGTCGCGCCTGCATTTTCGTTAATGCCGTCCCCAAAGACGCCACCACATTTTTCACTCCAGCCTGATTCAAGCTGATACAATCCATATATCCCTCTACAATTATGAGGCTTTTTTCTTTGCTGTTTTTTCTGGCAAAGTTCAATCCATAAAGATGGGTTCCCTTATTATAGATCGGTGTTTCTGGAGAGTTAAGATATTTAGGCTTCGAGTCATCCATGACTCGAGCACCAAAGGCAATAACACGTCCTCTGACATCAAAGACTGGAAAAATGATCCTGTTACGAAACCGGTCATACACTTTTCCTTTCTCATTTTTTGTGGCTAAGCCACATCTTACGATGTCATCTTCCTTGTAATTCATGGATTTGAGATATTTCAGCAGACTATCCCATGAGTTCAGCGCAAATCCAAGACCGAATGATCTTATAGTCTGATCCGTAATGCCTCTTTTATAAAAGTAATCTCTGATTTCCTTGTAATCCTTAAGGTTCCTGAAGAAAAATCTGGCAGCGTCCACATGCATCTTGAAATACATTTCAAGCTTCTCATTCTTTTTCCTGTTCTCTGCGCTTTCCTCAAGCGTAATGTTAGCTCGATCGGCTAAAAACCTTAATGCCTCATTGAATTCGAGATTTTTGCTTTTCATCACAAACGTAATGACATTTCCACCTTCTCCGCAACCGAAACATTTAAAGAGCTGTTTCTCTCGGGTTACACTGAAAGAGGGTGTTTTTTCATTATGGAATGGACACAGTCCCCAATAATTCCGTCCTACTCTTTTCAGCGGAACGCTCTCAGAGATAATATCAACAATGTCATTACTTTCTTTGATTTTCTCAATTATCTCTTCTGCAACATACAAATTATTTCACACCTTTTTTCCATTGTCCAAACATTAATTATACCATTAAGATCAGTAGATAACAATTTTTGGTACATAAATCTGATTGAATAGAATGATCGCATAATCATCAGTCATCCCAGCGATGTAATCAGCAACCGCTCTCTCTGTACCCTCCTCAGAAGCAATTTTCTTGAAGAGAACCGGCATTTCGGAAACATGTTCCATATAATAATCAAATAATTTTTCGAGAACGAATTTCGCCTTATTTCTCTCTTCCCGGAGATGCTCTCCGTTATAGATGTTTTTGAAGAGAAATGCTCTTAGACCATAGAGTGCCTGAAAAACATCATCCGGTAGCGCAACTACCAGTTGTCCAGAAAGGATGTTGTCATTTGTCTTATCCACCAGATTCCTGACCAATGTATCAATTCTCCTGCTATGCGTTTTTCCCAGTACTTCCACAAATTCTGATGGCAGATCCTCTGTCCTCAACAGCCCAGCTCGTATGGAATCATCAATATCATGATTCACATACGCAATTTTATCAGCGAATCGGGCTATCTGTCCTTCCAGTGTGCTGGAAGTCTCACCACTCTTTAGGCCACTGTGGTGCAGTATTCCATCTAGTACCTCATAAGTTATATTTAGCCCCTTACCTTCTTTCTCCAGTTTTTTCAGTACGCGTATAGACTGTTCATTATGCCTGAATCCACCTGGCAATCTTTCATTCAGCACTTCTTCCCCATTATGAGCAAATGCGACATGACCGATATCGTGTCCTAAGGTGATTGCTTCCACTAGATCTTCATTGACAGCAATTCCTCTGGCTATGGTTCGCGCAATCTGAGAAACTTCCAGGGTATGGGTAAGCCTTGTTCGATAATGGTCTCCTGTTGTCTTGATATAAACCTGAGTTTTATGCTTCAGTCTCCTGAATGATTTGGAATGTATGATTCTATCGCGGTCGTGCATGAAACATGTTCTGTAGGAATCCAGTTCTTCAAATAGCTCTCTTCCCCTGGAATTTCTGGAAAAACACGCTTCCCTGATTAAGGTGAGTTCTTCATTTCTTTCAATTCTTTCTCTTATCGTCAAGGTTTCACCTCCTACTTATATTATTCTACAAATCTTTCCCGAACCCTTTAATTGCAGTTTCTCTTTATATATCATAATTATATTATATTATCAAAATACTTTATTATTCCAGTTCTCTTCAGAATGATTTACAACAAAAAAAGCACCTGTCATAGTAAGCTACAACAAGTGCTTTCTCAGTGATTAACGGAATACTATCCAGGTCAGAAGGGCAAAGAATCCAAAGATTCCAAGTATGACTGGAAATACATAGGAAGCCATTGCCATCGCAAGAGCCATGGCATCAAACTTTTCCAGTTCAACATCAGCATCCATATCTGGTTTTACATCATCATAACGATGTTTGTTTCCAAAAATATTCATTATTATCCCTCCTTCTTTGAATATGATCATGTTAATACTTTAGTTATATTTCTCCAGCAAAATGACATGCAACAAAGTGCTCTGGATGGCCTGCTGGATCATACTCTCTAAGTATAGGAATTTCCTCTTTACAGATATCCTTAGCATAAGGACATCTTGTATGGAACTTACATCCTGGTGGAGTATTGATATTACTTGGCAATTCTCCTATGATTGGTTCCATTTTTCTTAAGTGAGTAGGATCTGGCACTGGTATAGCTGCCAGCAAGGCTCTTGTATATGGGTGAGCTGGTGTATCATAGAGTTCATGTTTACCAGCCAGTTCAACCAGTGAACCAAGATACATGACACCGATTCTATTACTGATGTGCTTAACTACACTCAAGTCATGTGAAATGAAGAGATAGGATAAGCCCATCTTTTCCTGCAGATCCATCATGAGGTTCAGAATCTGTGACTGAATGGATACATCCAGTGCGGATACAGGTTCATCAGCCACAACGAAATCAGGATTCAGTGCAAGTGCCCTAGCAATACCGATTCTCTGTCTCTGTCCACCAGAGAACTGATGTGGATATCTGTAGATATGGTATGGAGAAAGACCACACATTTCTATGATTTCCATTACTCTGTCTTTGTATTCTGCCCCTGGCTTCACAAGATTATGTGAAAGCAGTGACTCACCAACAATATTACTTACGTTCATTCTTGGGTTCAGTGAGCTGTATGGATCCTGAAAAATCAGCTGCATTTCGCGTCTCAGCGCTTTCAGCTTATCCCCCTTTAAAGTGGATATGTCCCCATCGATCTCCTTGCCGTGATATATGATATCTCCAGCTGTTGGCTCATATAGTCTCACGATGGTTCTTCCCAATGTGGATTTACCACATCCTGATTCACCAACCAGCCCGATGGTCTCCCCTTCTTTCAGTTTAAAGGAGACTCCATCAACCGCTTTGACATATGTTTTCTTTGTGAAGAGACCACCTTTAACAGGGAAATATTTCTTTACATCGTTGACTTCAAGTAAAATTCTATTATTCTCGTTCATACTTCCCTCCTAATTTCCTTCATACAAGAAACACTTCACCTTATGGTTCTCGCCATTTCTTTCTTTGTCTATGAAATATACACCAGGTTCCTGTTCCCAGCACTTGTCCATGGCAAACTTACATCTTGGTGCAAAATAGCAGCCCTTAGGAAGTTCCATCGGATTAGGTACAACACCTTCAATACTGTTCAGTCTCTTCTTCTCAGATTTGACATCAGGAATGGAGTCCAGAAGACCCTGTGTGTACGGATGCTTAGGATTAGCATACAGTTCTTTGACTTCAGCTGATTCCACAACTTTTCCAGAATACATGACGATGACATCGTCTGCCATCTGAGCAACTACACCAAGATCATGAGTGATCAGCATGATAGCTGTATTCATCTTTTCCTTAAGGTCGTTCATCAGTGCCAGAATCTGGGCCTGAATGGTTACATCCAGGGCAGTTGTTGGTTCATCTGCAATCAGAATCTTAGGATCGCAGGCAAGGGCCATAGCAATCATGGCTCTCTGCCTCATACCACCGGATAGCTGATGAGGATAGTCGTAAACCACTCTCTCCGCACGAGGAATTCCTACGAGCTTCAGCATGTTAACAGCTTTGTCATGGGCTTCTTCCTTTGATAAATCCTGGTGAAGCTTAATGGCTTCTACGATCTGATCGCCGATTCTGAATACGGGGTTCAATGAGGTCATAGGTTCCTGGAAAATGATGGATATGTCATTTCCTCTGATTTTTCTCATCTCGTCCATTTTTATCTTAGCCAGATCCCGTCCATCATACATGATGGTACCATCAACAATACTACCGTTTCTGTCTATTAATCTCATTACACTCATCGCAGTGATGCTCTTACCACAGCCTGACTCACCAACTACGCCAAGTGTCTTTCCTTCTGTAAGGTCGAAGGTTACACCATCTACAGCCTTAACCACACCTTTATCTGTGTTGAAGTGTGTTTTAAGGTTCTTTACTTCTAATACTTTTTTCATAATCAACCCTACCTAATTTCCTTTGGATCAACGGCATCTCTCAGCCCTTCTCCAAGCAGATTTATACTTAAAACTGTCAGCATGATCATGATACCGGGTGGTACCCAGAGCCACTGCATATTTCTGAATACATCAGAATTTCTGGCTCTTTCAATCATGTTACCCCAAGTAGGTGTTGGTGGTGTTACACCAAGCCCCAGGTAGGATAAGCTCGCTTCTGTAAGAATAGCGCCAGCCATACCCAGTGTTGCACTTACAATGATGTAAGCAAATGTGTTTGGCAGGAGATGTCTCGCGATTCTTGATCTGGTAGAAAGACCTAGAATCTCCGCAGCTTGCATGAATTCCTGTTCTCTCAGTGATAGGATCTGTCCCCTGACCATTCTAGCTAGTCCTGGCCAGCTGAGAATACCGATAAGGAACATGACAAGATACATCTTGTATTTTGAATCTACCCACATCAGTGCACCGGAAATTGTAATAACTGTAGGTGTAAATGGAATGGAATAGACGATTTCCGCGAATCTCATCAGCAGATTGTCTACCCAGCCACCATAGTAACCAGCTATACCACCAACGGTAGCACCTATAACCACAGTAAATCCTGCAGCAATGGCTCCAACCATGAGTGATGTTCTTCCACCCAGGAAGAGTCTCAGGAATACATCTCTACCCTGCTCATCTGTTCCCAGCCAGTATTCTGATGAAGGCGGGAGTTTCTTCTGATCCAGGATAAAGTCATTTATACTGAATCTTGAAAAAACCGGAACAAAGATGCACATCAGTACAATTATAAGGAATAAGATTCCACCGAACATGGCAGTCTTATTTCTTCTGAATCGGTCCCAAGCTATTCTCCATGGCCCTACAATATTGGTAGCTTGGGTTTTTTCATAGGCCTTTTTCTTATCTTCCATATTAAAACCTCCTAACTAACCTTGACTCTAGGGTCAACAAGCGCGTAACTGATGTCTGCCAGTAAGTTACCAGCAAGCATAAGCATTGCGTAGAAAATATTGATCGCCATTACCAGTGATGTATCCTGCTTAAAAATAGCTTCATGGAGTGTATTCCCGATTCCTGGCCATTTGAAAATAGTTTCGAGAATCAGTGAACCACCGAATAATGAAGGAATCCAGCTGCCGAGTAATGTAACAATAGGTAAAAGAGCATTTCTGAATGCATGCTTGTAAATTACAACCTTCTCTGAAAGACCTTTTGATCTTGCAGTACGGATATAATCCTGATTGATTACTTCTAGTGTTGCATTTCTTACATATCTTGTTAAACTTGCAAGAGATGAGATTGTAAGAACGATGAGCGGCATGATCATATGTCTGCCGACATCTACAATTTCAGCCCACAGGCTTGGATATCCTCTTACCACACTCATTGGATCACGCATCAGCGTCAGAGGCAGTCCTAGAGGTATACCTACAAAGAATATAAGAATCATCGCAAAGAAGAAGGATGGCATGGAAACACCAAGTAGTGAAAATACCGTCCAGAAGTTATCGAATTTGCTGTATTTATTTACTGCTGACTTAATACCAACCGGTATAGAGATTCCAAATCCGAAGATCATTCCGAAGAAATTGATCAGGAACGTATTCCAGACACTCTCACCAATGATTTCTGATACTGGTGCTCTCTTCAGTATGGATCTACCAAAGTCTCCCTGTAGTGTTCTACCTAACCAATTGAAATATCTTTCAACAATATTACCATCTAATCCAAGCTGTTCTTTTATCTGTTGTTGCTGCTCAACGGAAACTCCAGATCCAACACCTAAATAGGCCTGAACTGCGTCCCCTGGCATGAGTTCCATAATACCGTATATCGCTATGGATATAACGATCATTACAGGAATCAAATGCAGCAGTCTCCTTGCTATATATTTTAACATTATTTCACTCCCCATAGCTCCTATATATTTAGTAGTAGAAAGGCAGTCCTTATCAGACTGCCTTAATTTTTATGAAATTGAATTCACTTGTTATTCTTCGATATAAGCATCCTTAACAGCTTTTACCCAACCATATAGTGAGCTTGTTTTGAAATCCTTTAGTTTTGGATTGTAAAGATCGAAGTATGTGTTAGCATAAACAACAACCTTAGGCATTTCTTCGTTCAGGATCTTAACAACTTCAGCGTATAGTGGCTTAGCTTCTTCTGGATCCATTATAGCTCTAGCTTCATCAAGAAGTCTGTCAACTTCAGGATTGCTGTATCTTGATGTGTTGTCCTTACCAGTACCTACATCATTTGAGTGGAACTCAGTATAGATGGAGTCTGGGTCAGCAGATGTGATGGATGTTGCCAGGAAGAACACGCTCCACTTGTCAACATTAGCATCTGAATCGTAGATTACATAATCAAGAATTGTGTTGAACTCTAGGTATGAAACGTTAAGCTTAATGTTAAGTTCTTCGCCCCATGATTTTTCCCACATTGGGATAAGAGTAGCAAGTATGTCATGTTCTGGCATTGCAGCGATGTTAAGTTCAAGAACCTGTCCATCTTTCTCTCTGAAATCGCCATTTACTACCCAGCCAGCTTCATCAAGAATTGACTTAGCCTTTTCGATGTCATAGGAGTAGTCGATCAGTGAGTCAACCAGCTCATCACTCATTACCCATGAAACCTGTGAGAATGGGTGGTTCTGTGTAGTTGCAAGAACCATTCCTGTATCAGGATCTTTGTAGTAGCTGTTTACAAACGCTTCTGTGTCGAATGCATATGTAAGAGCCTGTCTAACTGGAACTTC
Source organism: Proteiniclasticum aestuarii (assembly GCF_017368455.1). Classification (GTDB taxonomy): domain Bacteria; phylum Bacillota; class Clostridia; order Clostridiales; family Clostridiaceae; genus Proteiniclasticum; species Proteiniclasticum aestuarii. The sequence goes on from NZ_JAFNJU010000001.1 coordinate 447,202, forward strand.
AGCAGTAGGTCCTGCTTCTGTATTAAAGTTGATGTATCCATAACCTGATCTTGGATATTCGTTGATGGAGTATCCACCGTCTCTAGCTTCCTTGATCTTAGCAGGTTCGATAACACCGGCAAGTAAATCTACTTCACCGTTCATAAGCTGAACGATATCTGTTGACTGGTCTACGAACTGAAGAAGGATTTCCTTGATCATGTAGCCTTCGCCATTGTAGTTATCGTTTCTTGTTAAGAAAATGAACTGTGCTTCTGAATAGGTATCAAGCTTGTAAGGACCTGATCCAACAGGTTCTGCTGATAAAGCTTCGATAGATGATGTGTCACCAACTGTGAAGTTAGCTCCATAATATGCTTCAGGCATGATGGACATGGTTGTGTTTGCAAAGTTTGTTCTCTTACCATCAGCAAAATTGAATGTTACTGTGTAGTCATCTTCAGCTACAACACCAACAAATTCTTCTGTTTCACCAGCTGAATATGCTTCGTAACCTTCAAGGTCTTTTACTACTGAACCGTATCTACCTGAGTAGGATGGGTCAGCTAGAACCTTATATGTGAATACTACGTCGTTAGCAGTAAGTGGTGTACCGTCTGAGAATACTACGTCTTCTCTAAGGTTGAATGTGATTGTCTTACCATCTTCGGAGATAGTCCAATCCTTAGCCACTACTGGCTCGTATTCATCACCTTCGAAGTTCAGTGTAGATAATCCCTGGAAAACCAGGTCAACTACGTATCCATCATAGGATGATGAATAATAAAGTGGGTTGAAGTTACCTGACGCTTCAGTGATACCAACTTTTAATGTACCTGATGGTTCAGCAGCAGGTTCTTCGGTTGGTTCTTCGCCTTCAGCAGGTTCTTCTTGTCCAGGAGTTTCTGCAGGTGTCTCTGCAGGATCCTCTGCTTTAGGACTACATGCTGTAAATACAACGGACATTGCCAGTGTAAGTGCAAGCATTAAGCCTATTCTCTTTTTTGTCATTCTTTCTTCCTCCTTGAATAATCTTTTATTTTAAGTCGTTGTTGCCAACGACTGAAAACCGAATGTTGTGATTTGTTAATAGTTGTTGAAGATATTATTCATTTTATTATAAATTGACATATTTATCAACTAATTTTTAAATTTAGTTCATAATGTCCTTATTTTGCACTAAAATAATATCGTTTTCATCATTGATTTCATAATCAGTACACCCATTTCACTCAATCAGATAAAGATGAGGAAATATCTTGTGCACAATTTTAGCAAATTCGAATTCGATTCTGCAGGCATAAATATTAACTTTTCAAATAACGATCAGCCCCTACCACCACTCTTATCGAAAGTTGTCATTTTCAATAATGTAATATATCAGGCTCAATTTAATTAAACAATTAAGGTTACACTTATTTTACCACAACATATGAAAAACAGAAACTTTTTGTTTATACTATATTCACAAATGTGGTATTATTAACTTTATTCCACCCGTGCTTAATTACAATTCTATCGATTATTCAGAACCAATACAGTATTAATTGATAAATAACAGTATATTTTTCTGATGATTTCAATAAAATACTTTTTTTAAATGAAGATCTTTACCAAATATCGGTGCTTATTCTTGAAAAACCTACTATTATTCATTAAACTGATATAAATATGCACATACATATTCTCTCAAATGTTTTCAGGAGGCTGATAATAATGAATTACTTGTTTGGATATATACTGTTCATCAATATATTTTCTCTTATCATTATGCATATTGATAAAAACAAAGCAAGAAAGCACAGATGGAGAGTATCCGAGTCCTCTTTAATGATTCTAGGTTTTCTAGGTGGCTCAATTGGTTTACTAGTTGGAATGTATGCATTGAGGCATAAGACGAAGCATGTTAAATTTACCCTGGGCGTTCCAATGCTCCTTCTTCTCAACCTCCTTATCTATGTACTGTTTAATGACATATAATAATAAGGAAATAAATTCTGTCAGAAGACTCCTGTTAAGGAAAAAACAAGATCAGATCTGGCTAAAAGTATGCAACCGTTACATCTTCAAAATAAAAACGGTTAATGTAAATGTTTACTTATGCCGGATCTATGCAGAGAATCAAACAGTATAGATTCATTTGTCTTTCAAACCACTTAACGACTCAGACTCGGAAGAGAACTCTGGAAACTATCTACAACAAACATAAGGGCATCATCTTTATCATAAAGATGATGCCCTCATTCTTTTCATCTGTTACACATAGCGTCCTATGCTAACCGATAATTGGTATACTATTTCTTTCTTGGGTTTCTTACTTCAGCCTGAGCAGCCGCTAATCTAGCAACTGGTACTCTGAATGGTGAGCAGGAAACATAATCAAGACCGTTGTCATGGAAGAAGTTTACGGATGATGGGTCTCCACCATGTTCTCCACAGACACCAAGCTTAAGTGCGTTCTTCACGCCTCTGCCCTTTTCTACTGCGATCTTCACAAATTCACCTACACCAGTCTGGTCAAGCTTTGCAAATGGATCAAAGTCATAGATCTTCTTCTCGTAATAATGCTTCAGGAATGTTCCTGCATCATCTCTGGAGAATCCGAAGGACATCTGTGTAAGGTCGTTTGTTCCGAATGAGAAGAAATCTGCTTCCTTGGCAATTTCGTCTGCTGTTACACATGCTCTTGGAATTTCGATCATTGTTCCGACTAAGTAAGTAAGGTCTGATCCTCTTTCAGCGATTATTGCATCCGCTGTCTTTTTCACGATGCTCTTGACAAACTTAAGCTCGTTTACTTCTCCAACAAGTGGAATCATGATTTCTGGAACAATATTCCAGCCCATTTCTTCATTGACTTCGATGGCAGCTTCAATTACTGCTCTTGTCTGCATTTCTGCAATTTCCGGGTAAGAAACCGCAAGTCTGCAACCTCTATGTCCCATCATTGGGTTGAATTCATGAAGATCTGTGATTACTCCATTTAACTCATCTACGGAAATCTTAAGTTCTGCTGCCAGTTCTTCGATTTCTTTTGCCTGAGTTGGAAGGAATTCATGCAGTGGTGGATCCAGGAATCTGATGGTTACGGGATGTCCTTCCATAGCCTTGTAGATGCCCTTGAAGTCACTCTTCTGCATTGGAAGAAGTTTCTCCAGTGCTGTTCTTCTGGCTTCTTCAGTTCTGGCTACGATCATCTGTCTCATTGGGAAGATTCTATCTTCAGCAAAGAACATATGCTCTGTTCTTGTCAGACCGATACCTTCAGCACCAAACTTAACCGCCTGAGCCGCATCATGAGGTGTATCTGCATTGGTTCTGACCTTAAGGGATCTGATTTCATCAGCCCAGGACATGAATGTACCGAAGTGACCGGAAATTTCTGGTTCTACAGTTTCAATCTTGCCTTCATATACATTACCGGTTGAACCATCAAGAGAAATATAGTCATCTGATGAATATACTTTTCCATTGACAGTCATGGTCTTCTTCTTTTCGTCAACCTTGATTGAACCAGCACCCGCTACACAGCAAGCACCCATACCTCTAGCAACAACAGCTGCATGGGAAGTCATACCACCTCTAACAGTAAGGATACCTTCTGCCGCGATCATACCTTCGATATCTTCTGGTGAAGTTTCCTGTCTTACAAGAATTACCTTCTCACCAGCTTCGTTTCTTTCCTTTGCTTCCAGGGCAGAGAAAGCGATCTTACCTGTAGCAGCTCCTGGTGAAGCTGGAAGACCCGTTGCAACCACTTCATGCTTCTTCATTTCTTCCGCATCGAATGCAGGGTGAAGAAGTGTGTCAAGCTGCTTTGGATCCATCATAAGGATAGCCTGTTCTTTTGAAACAAGACCTTCCTGTTCCATTTCTACAGCGATTCTAAGAGCAGCCTGGGCTGTTCTCTTACCATTTCTTGTCTGTAGGAAATAAAGCTTACCTTCTTCGATGGTGAACTCCATATCCTGCATATCATGATAATGATTCTCTAGTTTATTTACAATGTCAACAAACTCTTTGTAAGTTTCTGGCATCTGCTTATCAAGTTCTTCAATTGGCTGTGGTGTTCTGATACCGGCAACAACGTCTTCACCCTGTGCATTCATCAGATACTCAGCAAAAATCTTCTTTTCTCCTGTAGCAGGGTTTCTTGAGAACGCAACACCAGACCCTGATGTTTCACCCTTGTTACCAAATACCATTTCCTGAACGTTAACTGCAGTTCCCCATCTTGAAGGGATATCGTTCATTCTTCTGTAAACATTGGCTCTTGGGTTATCCCAGCTTCTGAATACAGCAGTTACAGCTTCAATCAGCTGTTCTCTTGCATCCTGTGGGAAATCTTCACCGTGCTTGCTCTTGTAAAGTTCCTTGAATTTCAAAACAAGTTCCTTCAGATCTTCAGCAGTAAGCTGAGTATCAAGTTCAACACCCTTTTCTTCCTTCATCGCATGAAGAACTTCTTCAAACTCATGCTTTGGAATTTCGATAACCACGTCCGCAAACATCATGATGAATCTTCTGTAAGAATCGTATGCGAATCTTTCATTTCCTGTCTCTTTAGCCAGAACTTCAACAGTTTTATCTGTAAGTCCCAGATTCAGAACAGTATCCATCATTCCAGGCATGGAGGCTCTCGCTCCTGAACGCACAGATACAAGCAGTGGGTTTTCATTTCCACCGAAAGACTTGCCTGTGATTTCTTCAAGCTTGTCCATCGTGGCATGGATTTCATCGATGACTTCCTGTGTAATCACCTTGTTGTCATCGTAATATTTATTACAAGCCTCAGTTGTAACAACGAATCCCGCTGGTATTGGAATTCCGATGTTTGTCATTTCTGCCAGATTGGCACCTTTTCCTCCGAGGAGGTTTTTCATTGTAGCGTCACCTTCGCTAAAAAGGTATACATACTTCTTTGACATAGATTTCCCTCACTTTCAATAATTCATGCTTAGACACATATATTTTGAATCCGGTAAAACCGGGAGTTCACATGATAAAATAGATCATTCTATTCAAAATCCTCATATATTATATCACAGGAACTAATGTAATTGTACAATCTTTCTACATGGTTTTTAGTTTGTTAACTAATTATTCCTAGTACAAATATTGAATACGATTACACCTGTTTTCTTCAATATGAGAAAATACAAAATATAAGACTTCTCTATCATAACAGAGAAGTCTTATAGGAATATTAATAATATGAAAACTTAGTAGATATCAGGAGAAAAATATCCTTTTAAGTCGTCTTCCTCTTCCAGATCCTTTTTAAAATGAATCTTTTCCGTAAGGTCTTCAATTTTTCTTGAAATCTTCGTTTTCTCAAGTCCGAAGGCATTGGCCGTATGCTTCACTTTTTCTCTCACAGGCTTCGTCAGATTGGTTTCCTTCTCTCCCTTCTTCACCGTGATATCCACGCCAAAAGCGAGGACTCCCGCCGCCGCCGCTGCAAGTAATTTTGGCTTTCTTGCCAGAAGCAGCGTTCCGATGACCGCAACCGGTAGTGGAGCATCGAACTTCTTATCCTGATACGAGAACTCCACGGTCTCTGAGCTCGTTCTCTTGATACTGTCGAAAGTCTTGTCTTTATATTCTTTCAGATCCTCGTACTTCTCACCTTTCATGTTTTCAAGATAGATCACAGCATCCAGCGTATCATAATTTGCAGCTTCCAGCGCTTTCTTCGCCTCTTCGTAAGATACCTTTTTCCGTGTTCTGACTTCATCTACTTTTGCGAGTAAATCATGATTTGATTCCATGGGTTATTCCTCCTTGTTCATAATTGCAATGCTCATTACATATATTTTAACATATCCAAGCTCTTGGGTCGCCTCTGATAGCTTTCTTTTATGATATAGGAAGTCACGGACTGCAGCTCTTTCTTGATTCGTTCATCCACTTTGAGAACATGAATTTTTGCAAAGTCACTCTTCTGCAGAAATTCTGCAGTCTTTACAGCCCCCTGACTTATTTCAAAAGGAACCATTTCTTTTCCCACACTAAACCCTGTAAGCCCTATGAGTTTGATCTCATAGGCCAGTGTGAGCACTTCCATATCCAGCGCATCGGTCTCAAGAAGGTAGAGTGCTGTTACAAGATTTCTGTATAGAGTCGCTTGCGGCTCGCCATCTATGCTTACAATGTCTACGAGTTCCACATAATAGGACCCATAGGTAAGAAGCTCCAGTGTGGTGGAGAGTTTCGAAAAGGAATTGATGATGTTCCCTTCATTCAGGCTATAGAGCGACTTCCCTTTGTAGACCAGAAAGTCCCCAAATAGAAGCGGTCGGACCAGAGACTGGAACTTGCTTTTCTGTGACCTTACCCCTTTGCAGAGTACAGAGATTTTCCCGAATTCTTCTGTATACACCCACATCAGCTTGTCTTTTTCCTTATAGTCCATGGTCTTCAGAATAACACCTTTCACTTTGACCTGCATTATTCCTTATAACCTAGTTCCTTCAGGAGTGTGTCATTGTCTCTCCATTCTTTTCTGACCTTGACGAATGTCTTGAGGTTCACTTTTCCTTCCAGATAGACTTCCATATCTTCTCTGGCCCAGGTGCCTATTCTTTTCAGGGTCTGACCACCCTTGCCGATGATGATCCCTTTATGGGAATCCTTCTCGCATATGATATCTGCTTCAATATCCCAGTTTCCGTTCTCTTTTTCTTTCATGGAAACAATCTCCACAGCAATTCCGTGCGGAATCTCCTGCTGGAGGAGTTTCAGCGCTTTTTCTCGAATGGTCTCAGCTGCCATGAATCTCAGATGGACATCGGCTACCATATCTTCCGGATAGTACATGGGTCCCTCAGGAAGATGTTCTTTCACAAGATCCAGAATATTTTCCGTATTCTTTCCCTTCAGTGCGGAAATCGGAATGATCTCCTTGAAATCCACTTCTTTCGCATACGCTTCAAGAGTTTTCGCCACTTTATCCTGATCGAATTCATCGATCTTATTCACCAGTAGAAACACCGGCGTCTTGAGGCCCTTCAGTTCTTCCATGATTTTGGCATCCCCTGGGTGAATCCCGCCAGCTGTTGCTGTGGTGATGAAAATCACCAGATCCACCTGATTCAGGCTTTCTCTCGCCACATGAACCATATACTCGCCCAGCTTGTTCTGAGCTTTATGAATGCCCGGTGTATCCACGAATATGATCTGAGCATCCTCATCCGTATAGATGGCATTCAGATTCTTTCTTGTCGTCTGAGGTTTATTGGATACAATGGAAAGCTTTGCACCCATAAGATGGTTGATTAGTGTAGACTTTCCTACATTCGGTCTTCCGACCACGGTGATGAATCCTGATTTAAACATTTTTAACATCCTTTACTGCATCCAGATCAATCTTAGTGAAAGCACCAGGCAGAATATCTTCCATGGTTTCCACCACATATTCATCCTTGTTCTTTATAATGATGATCGGAATATTTTTATTCTCTGCAAATTCCACCATGACCTGTCGGCATATTCCGCAGGGAAAGGTGAAGTTATGTGGATCTCCCACAACAGCAAGCGCTTTAATTTTTGTATGACCGTGAGATACCGCATTGAAGATCGCAGTTCTTTCCGCACAGTTTGTGGCTCCATAGGAAGCATTCTCGATGTTGCATCCACTGAATATGGATCCATCTTCCATGAGCACCGCGGAACCGACTTTGAAATTCGAATATGGTACATATGCATTTTCTCTGGCTTCAAGAGCAGATTCAATTAATTCTTTATACATTTTTAACCCTCATTTTTATTATTTTATATCTCATTGGATGCTTTCCTAATAACCGAAAAATCTGAACAGCAGTATGGTTACAAGAAATCCGAGGAGTCCGCCTACAAATACTTCTTTCAGGGAATGCACCTTTGAATCCACACGGGATTGCGCAACGATGATCGCCATCAGAAAGCTTAGTGTGATTGCAATGGTTGAATCAGAAAGATAGCTGATCACTGTTGCCAGACTGAATGCAACCGCAGCATGTCCTGAAGGCATGCCCCCTTTCAGTGGCGTACCTTCACCCACAACCGCTTTCGTGAGAATCACAGACAATGACACAATGATCAGAACCACAATCACCAGATAGGGACTAGAATGCTTTATGAGCTGCACCCCTCTGAATGTGAATGTCGTGATCTGTTCCCAGAAGATGAAGTATCCCACGATGACAGCATTTACCGCGGTTAAAAGTACAGCAGCAGCAGAAGCGTTCTTTGCGATTTCCGCCAGTGGATGATAGTGATTCGTTGTTGCATCAATGGCACTTTCTATGGCGGTATTCAGTAGCTCTGCAGACATGACCATGGTGATGGCTATGCATAGCAGCAGAAGTTCCACTTTAGTGATGTTCGTAAAGAGTGAAAATATGATTACGAGTATGGCCGCCACCATATGGATTTTCATATTTCTCTGGGTGCGGACAGCATAGATGAACCCGGATATCGCATAGTTGAAACTATCAAGTAGACCCTTTAAATCCATAAGTTCACCTTCCTACTCCCTTGTTATATCCAGTGCATGAAGTATTTTTTCTTCTTCCGCTCTCATTCTGATCTTATCCTTCTCATTCATATGGTCATAGCCCAATAAATGGAGAACCGAGTGCACAACAAGATAGCATGCTTCACGTTTCACTGAGTGACCAAACTCTTCAGCCTGCTCCAGCGCTTTTTCCATGGACAGGACCACATCACCGAGAACCAGTGCATCTCCATCAAAATATTCGACACCAAATTTATGGTCTGCATAAAGATCCTTGTACGTCTTCCCTTCTTCATATTCGATCATGGGAAAGGAAAGCACATCCGTCTCCTTATCAATATTTCTATTGTCTCTGTTGATGTCTCTGATGGTTTCATTATCCACCAGAAGCACACTTACATCACATTCATAGGAAACATTCTGATCTTTCAGCGTGTAGTTTATTGTATCATCGATGGCTTTCAGAAGCGCATCATTCACATGAACTTTATCCTGTTCATTCTCAATATTGATCATTTCATTCACCCGTCTTTTTTTCGTTCGGTTTCTTTCTTTTGTCTTCGGGATATTCTATTCTTTCATGATAGATCGAGCTGAATGTCTTGAGAAAGTTCTTTCTGATTCTTGATACATCACTGAACGTGATGTCACATTCATCAAGTTGTCCATCATCAAGCTTGTCTTTGAATATCTTGTAAACCATAGCCTCCACCTTGCCTGAAGTGGGATCCGGAATACTCCGGACTGCCGCTTCCACACTGTCCGCCAGCATCATGATACCAGCTTCTCTGGTCTTTGGCTTGGGACCCGGATATCTGAAATCCTCTTCCTTGACAGAGTCTGGATCTTCCGCATTATTCTTCATGGTCAGGTAAAAGTACTTGACTAAAGTAGTGCCGTGGTGCTGAGCAATGAGATCCTTGATTTCTTCCGGCAGTTTCGCTTTTTCAGCCATCTCAAGCCCTATTTTCACATGGTTGATGATAATCAGCGTGGAAAGATTCGGAGTAATCTCGTCATGGGGATTCTTGGACCCGATCTGGTTTTCCTTGAAAAACTGTGGTCTCGATAGTTTTCCGATATCATGATAATAGGCAGCCACTCTCAGAAGAATGCTATTGGCATGTAGTTCCTCCGCAGCTGCTTCTGCCAGATTCCCTACCATGATGCTGTGATGATACGTGCCTGGCGCTTCCATCTGCAGCCTTTTGAGCAGTGGATTATTGGGATTTGCAAGCTCCAGCAGCTTAATTTCCGTGACTACATTGAAAGTGTTTTCAATAAGCGGCAGAAATCCGATGACAAGAATGCCCGAAAGCAGAACTCCGCTTGCAACCAGTAGCGAATTCCTGAACGTGTCCGCCACTGCATTGGAAAGAAGGAATCCCATGGCAAGGGAAAGAAGAAATGCGACCACACCAATGTAGAAACTGGATTTGATGATGTCATTTCTTTCTTCCACTTTATTGATGAAGATTACACTCAGCACAGAGGTCAGCATCAGGATAATGAGCACCTGAACATTGAATCCGGTGATGATGCTGATGAAGATCGCATTGTATAGGGCCAGTGTCTGGCCGATTCTCTTCTTCACCAGAATCGTCAGCAGCATCGGCAGGAATGTATAAGGCACCAGGAAAGGATTGATGATGACCATGAATCTCGTCAAAGCCAGAACCAGCCCCATAAGCAGAAAAATCAGGGTGATTCTCTTGAGATCCTCATAAATACCTTTGTAGAAACGCTTCAGATAATAGATAATGATACTATGTATCACAAGCACTGCAGCAAGAAGACCTGCAAAAGGCAGTGCATTGAATCCGCTTTCATTGAGATAACCCAGTTCCGAAAGGATTGCCAGCTGATTCGCATTGACCGGATCCCCCTCCTTGACGATGGTCTGATTCTTCTTTATGACGACTGGCGTCACACTATTTCTGGCTTCCTCTTTCAGACTTTCAGTAGCCTCCTGATCAAAGAAATAATTGGGTTTCACAAGAGTCGTTACGAAGCGCTTAATGGCATCTTTAGCCGTGTCATTAAAACTGAAGCTGTCAACGACATCCATCAGTTCAGCCCTGGAGCGTTCGATTTTGCTCTCGTCATCTTCCTCCAATGGAGTCTCATAGATTTTATTGATGCTGTTGTTGATGGTGTTCAAGGCATACCTCAGATCACTATTGTCTATAGTGAGCAGTGCAAGATATTCTGCAGAAGTCAGGCCATAAGTTCCCCGGTTTGCAAGAAGTTCAGCAATTTCTTCTGTCTCCACCAGCGGATTTCTCGCATTGATGATCCCGTTGAAAAAATCATTATTTTCCTTCAGTGCACTTCTACGGACCTCGAGCTCCTGTCTGTACTGGTTCTGCACAGAATCCACAGCGTCGCTTATCAGCGCTTCCGTTGTCATCTCATCCACCAGATCCACTGATGCTTTGAAATCCACTGGGGCGATATCCCCCACTTTCAAATCATATTTCTTATTCACGATACTGGTTACCAGTATCCCAAAAGTGATCAGGATGGATAACGCGAATAAACCTCTTCTCCACCACTTCATTCTTTCGATTTTCATATTTTCTCCTTACAGTAAAGAGTCATTCCAGAAGGGCCCTGATGAATCAGTAGCCCGATGCAGAATGTTATTTCATATAATCAGTTTATCAAACTCCAGAACGAATTGCTACAATTTGACAAGAACCTTACTTGAAGGTCACCAGAACTCTCCCCGTTCCATTGGATTCACGAAGCAGTTCCTCTTTCAGATCTTTAAATGCCACTTCCTTATAAATGACACGGTCCAGATTCTCCATTTTCCATTCCCGGGCCATCTTATTGAACAGATCCATTTTTCTTTCTCTGGTCACATAAACGGAATCTATTCCCTGAAGACTGATTCCTCGCAGGATAAATGGAAACACTGTTGTACTGAATTTAGTACCAGACAGATTCCCGCTGACCGCCAGAGTACCACCGTATCGAATTTCAGTCAGCAGATTCCCTGTAGCCTCACCACCCGTGGCGTCTATGACCCCATCCCATCTTTCCTTGGATAGAGGCTTTCTCTTTTCGAGAAGAGTCTCAAACAAGATCACATGATGTGCGCCTAATGACCTCAGATAAGCTTCATGGTCAAGGCTTCTCGTGGCTGCGGTGACCTTTGCTCCAAGGCTATTTAGAAGCATGATGGCAAAGGATGAGACTCCACCGGTCCCTCCCGTGACTAGAATCTCCCGGTTTGTAAGTGCCTCTCCTCTGGAAACAGCATCCACCGACAATGCAGCTGTAAAGCCTGCAGTGCCGATCTGCATCACTTCCTTCAGCGACAATCCATCCGGAACGACGCAGAGATCCTCCTCCTTCACGATCACATACTCGGAAAACCCTCCATCCCGGTCTGTTCCATATCCCAGCCCTGTGACGAAAACCTCATCTCCTACAGCGAACTGAGATGAGCCTGTTTCTTCCACATATCCTGAAAAATCAATTCCAGGCACTATCGGATATTTCCGTACGACCTTACTTTCAGGTTTCATAGCCAGACGATCTTTGAAATTGATTCCTGAAAAAGCGGTCTTCACACGCACTTCTCCTTTTTCCAGCGGTTTCCTGTCCGCATCCAGATATTCTGCTCCAAACTTATCCTCTTTCAGATTCAGTATCAGCGCTTTATTTTTCATAAATGTCCCTCCATTTCACTCGACATAAAAAAAACGAGTTATAACCATCACTCTATTATAACCCGATTTCCTATTCTATACTCTGTTTTCTTTTCCAGTCAGCTCATAGGATTCTCTCATCAGACTTTTCCCCTTCTGCCTTCTTCGATAGTCAATGTAGAAAAGCAGATAATAGAAAATTGTTGCCGAAAGGATCACCATGGTGACCTCAAACAATATTGAAATCAGCCTGACCGACCTGTCATAGATTTCATGAATCTCAGAAATTCTATCAGATAAAAGATCCATTCTGAAGTTTTCAGGCATCGGAATTTCTTTGAACTCCTCTTCCATTCCACCTATTGCTTTTAGCGGATCCAGGCCATTCTTCATCAGCAGATCAATGGCAATCAGTGTCTCCATGGAATAACCTGAACGACTGGACGCGCTTTCCAGGTTTCTCAGATTGACCAGGTCATACATCGGATAGTCTCTACGGATCTGATACGACATGATTCTTGGATAAGCTCCATACTCTTTAGGCAAAGCAAACGGAACGATAACGATTCTTATGAGCAGTACTATAATCAACGCCAGAATATTCAAGCCATATTTTCTCCACATGAACTCTCCCCCTTATCCGTACCTTCATCTTACTTTATTGTGTAATATATATCAATACATGGATTTCGGTCCTTTTTCCTGAAGAGAATAAAGGGCAGATTCCAGGCACTGAAAAAAACTCATCTTGCTCCTTTCGGATACAAGATGAGTTTATTCTACTTCGTTAAATAATTCTTCACCAAAGTGCTCACAAGTTTACCGTCTGCCTTACCTGTGGTAAGCGGTTTGAGTGCTGCCATGAGTTTCCCCATGTCTTTCATGTTATTTGCGCCTATTTCTTTAGCTGTATTCTCAACCAATTCAATTATTTCTTCTTCTTTTAACTGCTTTGGTAGATAACTCAATAAAGTTTCTATTTCAAATCTGCTTTGTTCGACCAGGTCACTTCTGTTTCCTTTTTCAAACTCCGCTGCAGCATCTCGTCTCATTTTAACTTCTCTGGCGATTATCTCTATGATTCTGTCTTCAGACAACTCGGATTTTGATTCTTTTTCAGCATAAAGTATAGCAGACTTAGCCATGCTTAATACACTGGCCTTCTCTTTGTCTTTACTTTTCAGCGCATTCTTCCAGTCAGTCTGAATCTGTTCCTTGATCGTCATGATCACACCTTCTTCAATAGCTACTATTTGAACTTTCTCTTTCTCGCAGCTTCTGATTTAAGCTTCTTCTTCACGCTTGGCTTTTCATAATGTTCTCTCTTTCTTACTTCACCAAGAATTCCTGATCTGGCACATTTCTTCTTGAATCTTCTAAGAGCATTCTCTAGTGATTCATTTTCTCCAACTTTGATTTCTGACATTCATTATCCCTCCCTCCGCTAGTTAAAAATATAAATATCAGCCTTAGTGCAAAATAACACACTGATAATTATAGTATAAAATCAATCATCAGTCAATGTTTTAGCCTGGTGGCCATGATAAACTTCTTCCACCCAGCAGATGGAAATGCAAATGTCCGACGGACTGGCCGCCATCCTCATTGGTATTGACAACAATACGGTATCCGGACTCTGCAATCCCTTCTTCTAATGCCAGCTTTTTCAGCACAAGATAGGCTTTTGAAATCAGATTTACATTATTCTGGTCTATCTCATTCACAGACTGAATATGTTTTTTTGGAATCACGAGGATATGCGTGGGTGCTTTCGGGTCAATATCCCTGAAGGCAAAAAGATCTTCATCCTCATACACCTTGTCAGATGGTATTTCACCGGCAATAATCCTGCAGAACAGACAATCCATAACTTATCCCCCCTTTACCGTTTATATTTATAACCATTATACACGTTAAGCGGTAAAAAAGTGAATGATTCTGACATTAATTTATGCAAGAATTTCGCCCATCAGAACCTGTTTTTCCACTTTCGTGATTTTCGTCGGGAGATATCTTCCCTGAATATTCTCCTGTGACAATACGCTCACTTTCATATAATTAGCGGTATAGCCCATGTGAACTCCGTTTTTTCCTTCCTCGTACAGAACCTCACAGGTTTTCCCCACATAGCTCTTTAGAAAATCATCTTCATTTTTATCGCTCTGTGTCATGATCAGTTTGCTTCGACGATCCTTCTCATTTCCGTCCACCTGATCTTCCATATGATATGCCGGCGTCCCTTTTCGCGGACTGTATTTGAATGTATGAACCTTTGTGAGCTTCATCCTGTCAAGAAATGAATAGGTTTCATTGAATTCCTCTTTCGTTTCACCGGGAAAACCTACAATCACATCCGTTGTGATGGACGCTTCTGGAAGTCTTCTTCTGATTTCATCCACAACCTCACTGAAGTCCAGCGGGGTATATCTTCTGTTCATCCGCACCAACGTTTCTCTCGCTCCGGACTGGAGAGACAGATGGAAATGAGGACACAGCTTCTTCAGCTTCACGATACGGTCCATTCTGCCGTTTCTGAAGAACATGGGCTCTATGGAGCCGATGCGGACTCTTTTTATTCCATCGATCAGCTCGATTTCTTCCAGAAGGTCCAGTAAGTCTGTCTTCTCCGGAAGATCGTGTCCGTAGGATGCAATATGGATGCCTGAAAGAATGACTTCTGTAAAGCCCTCCTCTGCCAGTTTCCTGATTTCCTTCAGTACACTTTCAGGATTCTTGCTGGATAAGCCCCCTCTCGCATAAGGGATGATGCAGTAGGAGCAGAAGCGATTGCATCCGTCCTGGATCTTGAGAAAGGCTCTTGTCTTTCCTTCATAGCCTGTGACCCCCAGATCTTCAAACTTCGAGTTCAAAAGAATCTTGTCTGTGACTTCCACAATCTGCTTCTTCTCCGCTTTCGACCGGTTCACATGAAATACGATGTCACTCTTGTTCCTTGATCCCAGAATCACATCCACACCAGGAATCTCCATGACATCCTCTTTGCTCACCTGGGAATAGCATCCCACCACAGCCACTACAGCATCCTTGTTTGTCCTTTTGGCACGGCTGATGTACTGTCTTGATTTCTTGTCTCCCATGTTGGTGACGGTACAGGTATTGATCACATACACATCTGCGGGTTCATTGAAATCCACCAGTTCATACCCGTCTTTCTTGAACATTTCGATCATGGCTTCCGAATCATAGACATTCACCCGACAGCCAAGGGTCTGAAATGCAACTTTCATCTATATCTTTCCTCCCATATCTCCATAAAGCAGCTGAGCCATGGTGATTGCCGTGAATCCCGCAGTCTCAGTGCGCAGTATCCGGCCTCCCAGAGTCACAACTTTCGCACCTTTCACACGAAGTGATGCGATTTCCTCATCCGTGAAACCTCCTTCCGGACCGATGAGAATCCCGCAGGATCTCAATTCGCAGAGTTCCTTCTTGAGCGCACTGAAACCATAGTTTTCGGCATTTTCATAGGGTACAATGAGAATCTCATTCTTTTTCATATCCTGAAGAACTTCGTTAAAGTTCATAGGAAGCTCAATATCAGGAATCCTGCTTCTTTTTGACTGCTTCGCAGCTTCCAATATGATTCTTTTCAGCCTGTCCAGTTTCTTGAATTCCGAACTGCTTTTAACTACCACTCTTTCCGTAATGACCGGTACGATGCGATTGACGCCTAGCTCTGTGGCTTTCTGAACGATGAGATCCATCTTTCCGGCTTTGGGCAGCCCCTGATAAAGCGTGATGTCAAGGCAGCTCTCATTGCTTCCTTGAATTTTTTCTCTGAGCTCCACACTTGTGGCCTGCTTTTCGATACGCTCGATCCGTGCAAGATAATCCACTCCGTTCAGATCATTGACAATAATGGAGTCCCCCTCTTTCAGTCTCAGCACCCGTGAAAGATGCTTGTGATCATCGCCTGAAATGGTCGCTACAGAATTCTCTATCTCATCTGTGAAGAACTTATGCATGAGACACCTCCGATACGATGCAGACCCATTCGCCCTCTCTTCTCACTTCCACAATGGAAAACCCTTTTTCATGAAGGGCATCGCTGACCATCTTCTCTTTTTCCCTGATGATTCCGGATGCGATGAACACTCCATCCACATTGATTTTCTTCTTCACATCATCGATAAGTACAAGAATGACTTCCGCAATGATATTGGCGACGATGATGTCTGCGGTGCCTTCCACCACATCCATGAGATTCCCATGAAGAATCTCCACATGGTCAAGATGGTTGTATCCCACGTTTTCTCTTGCTGAATCCACAGCCACCACATCCAGGTCCACACCCACCACTTCACTGGCTCCCAGCATTCTTGCCCCGATGGCAAGGATCCCTGAACCGGTACCGATATCAAATACTCTAGTATCGCTTCTCATATGGTCTTCAATGGCTTCAAGACAAAGCCTTGTGGTTTCATGAGTACCTGTACCGAAGGCCATACCAGGGTCCATATTCAGTATGATTTCATCCCCTTGCGGCTCATAGTCCTCCCATAAAGGTTTGATGACGAATTTACGCCCCACTCTGGTCGGTTTGTAGTACTTCTTCCATTCATTGGCCCAGTCGCTTTCATGGACCTCTTCCGAAAAGATTTCAAAATCTTCTATGATCACACCAAATTCCTTGGCACTTTCGATTCTTTCTCTGATTTCATGGATGACTTCCTTCACATCCACATCAATATTAAAGTAAGCTCTGACCACCGCCTTATCTTTTCCGTATTCAAAGATATTGATATCGGCAAAATCCCATGTAAGCGGCCCCTTTTCCCGATCCAGAAGGTCTCTCGGATCTTCGATGGAAACGCCTCTGACATCCATCGAATACAGGATCCCCTGAATATACTCCAGATCCTCTTCATTCAGTATGATTTTTATTTCATTCCATGTACTCATAAAAAATTTCTCTCCTCTATCTATCCCAGGTGCTTATTTCACGCACAAAAGCTGCACTGAACTGTTTCTTTTCCGTTTCAGACTCCGATGTTTCTTCATTATCCTTATTATAATACACTTATTTCCTGTTGGAGTAAATCCAGTAAACTTACATAGGATTAGCCCCAGCTGCTTCCATTTGGAGCAGCTGAGGCTATTCATCTTCTATATCTTTTGTTCAGGCCCTTAGAAGATCCCGAACTTTTTCTTTTCTTTCTTGTCTTTCTTGTCGTCTTTTTCACCACGATCGATGATCTGACCGGAGGCTTCCATAAACTGATAAAGGGCTTCTTTCTGTGCATCGTTCAGTTTCTTCGGCACATCCACTATGACATTCACATACTGGTCCCCGCGCGCTCCGCTTCTGGAATTGACCATGGTGACCCCTTTTCCTTTCAATCGGAAAAGTGTGCCGGACTGAGTTCCAGCTGGAATCTCATAGGACACGTCGCCATCAATGGTTGGTACTTTCACTTCTTTTCCAAGAGCGGCTTCCGCGATATTGATATGGGTATCCACATAGATATCGTTACCTTTTCGGATAAAGAACTTATGAGGCTTCACATTGATTACGATATGTAGATCCCCGGAAGGTCCTCCCTTGGCTCCTTTATCCCCCTGTCCTCGAAGGGGCATCACATTGCCTGAGTCCACACCTGCTGGCACCTTGACGCTGATTTTTCTTCGCTGCCTGACCTGACCTTTGCCCTTGCAGTTGTCGCAGGGGTCTGAAATCATCTCTCCGTTACCGCCACAGGTCGGACAAACCGTCTCCTGCACCATGTTTCCGAACAGAGTCTGTCTCTGTACTCTTACTGTGCCTGAACCGTGGCAGGTCTTACAGGTTTCCGGCGTGGATCCTTTCTTGGCGCCTGAACCATGACAGACATCACAGTCTTCGGTTCTTGTTATGGTAACATCCTTTTCTACACCAAACACCGCTTCTTCAAAAGTAAGATCCAGTCTGTACTCCAGATCCGCACCACGTCTTGGTCCGGTTCTTCTTCTGGATCCTCCACCGAATCCGCCGCCAAAGAAGGATTCGAAGATGTCTCCGAAATCACCGAAGTCCTGTGCACTGTAGCCTGCGCCAGCTCCTCCCGCGTTGAAGTCCGTTGTTCCGAACTGATCATACTGGGCTTTCTTCTGAGGATCCGAGAGCACCTGATAGGCCTCATTGATTTCCTTGAACTTTTCTTCAGCTTCCTTGTCACCTGGATTCTTATCTGGATGATATTTTATCGCAAGCTTTCTGAAAGCACTCTTAATCTGTTTTTCATCGGCACCCTTCTGAAGTCCTAAAACCTCATATAAGTCTCTTTTTGCCATTCTTACACCACCTATTATTTCGCACTGCCTTCAGTCAAGGCATAGAATACGGATTAATTTCAAGTAGGGAAGGGCAATCCTGCCCATCCCTATTGAACACCTTTAGTATTATAACCTTATTCCTTGTCATCCTCAACCTTGAAATCCGCGTCGACCACATTATCACCCTGTGGGCCCTGTGCGCCGGCATCAGATGCTTCAGCGCTCTGATTCTGAGCTGCTTCAGCCTGGTAGATCTTGGAAGAGACATTATAGAATTCATTGGTCAGCTCTTCTGTGGCTTTCTTGATCGCTTCCATGTCGTTGCTGTCCTTGATGTTCTTCAGTACTTCCATTTTCTCTTCGATCTTCGCCTTGTCTTCATCGCTTACTTTATCCTTCAGCTCTTCCAGAGACTTTTCAGTCTGATAGATGGCCTGATCGGCATTGTTCTTGGTCTCTACTTCTTCCTTCTTCTTCTTGTCTTCTTCAGCGAATCTTTCCGCTTCTTTCACTGCCTTGTCGATTTCTTCATCGGACAGGTTGGTTGAAGCTGTAATGGTGATGTTCGCTTCCTTGTTTGTGGCCTTGTCCACAGCTGTGACCTTCACGATACCGTTGGCATCGATGTCGAAGGTGACTTCGATCTGAGGCACGCCTCTTCTTGCAGCGGCGATTCCAGATAATGTGAATCTTCCAAGGGTCTTGTTGTCAGCAGCCATCTGTCTTTCACCCTGCACCACATGCACTTCTACTGAAGTCTGTCCATCAGCTGCTGTGGTGAAGATCTGGCTCTTCTTTGTAGGTATGGTTGTATTTCTTTCGATGATCGGTGTGGATACGCCGCCATAGGTTTCAAGACCCAGAGTAAGTGGTGTCACGTCAAGCAGAAGAATGTCCTTCACTTCACCTGTCAGTACACCAGCCTGGATTGCCGCACCCAGCGCAACCACTTCATCCGCATTTACACCCTTTGAAGGTTCCTTTCCTGTGAAGTCCTTGATGGCATCTATTACCGCTGGAATTCTTGTGGAACCACCTACAAGGATGACCTTGTCGATATCATTCATGGTAAGACCTGCATCACTTAATGATTTCTTCATCGGTTCGATGGTCGCCTTCACCAGGTCTCCTGTCAGTTCATTGAACTTCGCTCTTGTCAGAGTCATGTCGATATGCTTTGGACCTGTGGCATCTGCTGTGATGAATGGCAGATTGATGGAGGTTGAAGTGGAAGAGGAAAGCTCTACCTTCGCCTTCTCTGCAGCTTCCTTCAGTCTCTGAAGAGCCATCTTGTCGGATCTCAGATCGATTCCGTTGTTCTTCTTGAATTCATCTGCGATGTAGTTCATGACTCTGTCGTCAAAGTCATCTCCACCAAGCTTTGTATTACCGTTTGTGGAAAGCACTTCGAATACGCCATCTCCAAGGTCCAGGATGGATACGTCGAAGGTACCTCCACCTAAGTCGAATACAAGGATTTTGTGCGCTTCGTCACCCTTGTCCAGTCCATAGGCAAGGGAAGCTGCTGTCGGCTCGTTGATGATTCTGAGGACTTCAAGTCCAGCAATCTTTCCTGCATCCTTGGTTGCCTGTCTCTGGGAATCATTGAAGTATGCTGGTACGGTGATGACAGCCTGTGTCACCTTCTCGCCAAGATAGGCCTCAGCATCCGCCTTCAGTTTTCCAAGAACCATGGCTGAGATTTCCTGTGGTGTATATTCTTTTCCTTCGATGTTGAACTTCTTGTCTGTTCCCATGTATCTCTTTGCAGAGGCGATGGTCTTGTCCGGGTTTGTGATGGCCTGTCTCTTGGCAACCTGCCCAACCAGTCTTTCACCATTGGCCTGGAAAGAAACCACGGATGGAGTTGTTCTTCCGCCTTCAGAGCTGGTGATGATGACAGGGTCTCCACCTTCCATTACAGCAACTACTGAGTTTGTTGTTCCTAAATCAATACCTATTACTTTTGACATTAATCATTCCTCCTAATTTGCGACTTTAACTACGCTATATCTTATAATTTTTTCATCTCTCTGGTATCCCTTGAGAAATACCTGTGCGATTTCCTTTTCGCCCAGGGATGGATCATCCACATGCATGACCGCTTCGTGGAAATTGGGATCAAAAGGTGCTTCTGTGTCGATTTCAGTCACCTTCAGTTTCTGCAGGGATTCTCTGAACTGAGTCAGTGTCATCTCCACACCCTTTCGGAGCGATTCCACATCAGCGGACTCCACCTTCAGTGAAGCTTCCAGGTTATCCAGCACCGGCAGCAGCTCTTTCACCACTTCCACGATACTGTCTGTATAGATTCCGTCCTTTTCCTTCTGGGTTCTTTTTCTGTAATTCTCATATTCGGCATTGAGTCTTGCAAGTCTGTCTTTCAGAGTCTGGTTCTCATTTTCCAGCTTTCTGATTCCGTCGAGCATTTCCTTTTTCTTTCTGAATAATTCTTTCATATCGATCGTATTCTCTACCTGCTCTTCCGTTTTTTCCTCTGCTGTCTCATCCTCTGCAGATGTTTCCATCTCTTCAGATTCTTCCACAGAAACCTCCTGGTCCATGCCAGCTTCTTCTACCGTGTCCTGCGGATTTACTTCATCCGAAGCGACATTCTTTGGATTCCTGTTCTTATCCTCCGTCATTTACATCCTCCTCATTGAGCCTTTTACCAAGCTCTTTCTTTACGTTATTTATGATTGACACTACCTTGGAATAATCCAGTCTCTTGGGTCCGATGAGATTGATCGTTCCTACATTCTCATCATTGATCTTGTAACTGGTAGTGATGATCGTGAAATCCTTCGCTTCGGGCAGACTCAGCTCTTCTCCTAGTGTGATGAGCATATCTTCATTGGCATCATCCACATCATGAAACAGAAGGTCCGGCTGCTCCAAAAGACCCAGAAAATCCTTCATTTTATTCACATCGGAAAATTCCGGATAGTTCAGAATCTTGGATGTACCATCTACAAAATATCTGTTCTCCTGAGCCTCATCATTGAGACTCTCATACACTGCTGACAGAATCGAAAGGAACAGTTCATCATATCCTTCCAGGTCATTCTTGAGACTGTTCACGATATGTAGATTGATGTCTTCGATGTTCATATCCTTCAACTTCAGATTCAGCAGATTGCAGATGTTCATCAGCACTTCCGGTTCCGGTGAATGGTTCAGCCTGATCAGTTTATGTGTGATGGCTCCATGGTCGACCATGATCACTGCAAGGATTGTGTTTTTCTCCATGCTGATCAGCTGGATGTTCTTCACATGAGCCTTGGACAGACTGGGCTTTTTGGCCACAACGGCCAGATTCGTCAGCTCTGAGAGCATCATGGCTGTCTGCTTCATGATCTTGTCGATCTCGAAAGCAGCCATGGTGATGATTTTTTCTTCAATAAATGACACTTCTTCCGGACTTAGCGATTCCAGCGTCATCAGCTTATCGATGTACATTCTGTATCCTTTGGCCGATGGTATTCTGCCGGAGGATGAATGAAGCTGATCGAGATATCCTAGTTCTTCCAGGTCAGACATCTCATTTCTGATGGTGGCAGAACTGATTCCAAGCTGATATTTCTTCTCCAGCGTCCTCGATCCCACTGGCTCACCCGTCATGATGTAGTCCGTGACAATGGCTTTCAGTATTTCAAGTTTTCTGCTGTCCATCTGATTTGACATCTTTCTCACCCCTTTACTAGCACTCGCACTCAATGAGTGCTAACAGCTACGATAATAAAATAACATCTAAGATGTTATTTGTAAATACCCTTAAATACTAAAATTCAAGGATTCATTATTGATTTTCCTGATTTCCTGAACTTATCAGCTTTTTTCTTCCGGATTCTCTCGTTTTCTTCATATATCATCTGATACTTCCGAAAGATTCTGCATTTCAGGAACAATGAGATTGTACCAAATGAATATTAAAAAAGAATTAAACGCTTTTCCCTCCCAGAATATGCACCATATCCCTCTAAAGGCGCAGAAACGCTTATGATGATTCACATCAGAAAAGCCCCATCACTGGGGCACTTTCATCAGATCGTCAGTTCATGGATTTCTTTGAATCCTCTGGTCTTCACGAACTCCACTTCATGCCTGAAGTTCGTCAGGGCATCGAAGGGATTTACCTTCTCCAGATTCAGCTTCATGAACGTGTCTCTGTCGATCAGTATGGAAAGAATTCTTTCCTTCTCCGGAACACCGCTGTATTTGTTCAATTCCGTTTCCCACACATTCACAAAGATATCTTCCACCGGCAGAATGTTAAAGACATTCCGTGCTGTTCGCAGCACAATTCCTGAAACAAACTGATTTGCGATTTCATAGTAATCCGTCTTTGTGTATTTTTTTATAGACAGCTTCCCTGTGGGTGTCAGAGACTTGTACTCCTCCGGAATGAAATCATCGATGCTGAGCGTCATCTCCACCCTCAGAGAGTCCTGGTCTGTGTAGCTGAAGTCCATGTCTTTGATGTAGTAGCCAAGCTCTTCGCTCAATTTCAGGTCCTCCAGAACCTCCAGATGACTTTCCTTATCATCATGCAACATGCGCTCAGCGATGATTCTGTTGTTTTCCCAGGCAGCATAGAGCTCCTCATCCATTTTTCTGGCTTCTTCCAGAACCTCTTTGGACCTGTCTTCGAAATCGCTTTTCCTGAAGACTCTGGCAAACAGTCCCGGCCTGTTCTCTTCAACCATCTTCATGGCCTCCTCCGTATGCGGACCGGCCTTTCCTTTTTCAAATGGTTCCTCTTCGCTTTTCACTTCTTCCCAGTTGACGCCTCCGGGGTAATCTTCATAATGATGAAGGGTGGTGATCAGAGCGATGTCTTCCCTGTACGCGTTTACCTCCGCCTCCGGATTTTCTGATCCAGGATGCTTTTTGAAAACTTCTCTGTTTCCGAACTTTTTCAGTATGGATTTGGCACTGATGGTCTTGCTGTAGGAAAGCCCCGTTCCCGGGAGGCTGAATGTTGTTCTCGAACTCCCCCTGGTACTGAAGCTCTGTCTGAAGCCCTTTGCGCCGAAGGAAATGCTTGCTCCGGATTTTCCGATGTTCAGGCTGAAGAGTTTTCCGAGTCTTATTCTTTTTCTGAAATTAAATCCCATCTTATTCACCTGTGGTACTGTATCCACTTATCCTTCCTATTCATTTCTGCTGCAGAATATGTCTGTGCCCTATCTGCTTTATTACTTCTCATTTTAACGAATGTTTCGCCAATTATCAACGATTGCCTTTCCGCACGTCCCTTATAGAAGCGCATTATAAAACCTGCATGATTCCATGCAGGTTTTATAACACTTTCCTGACAAAAGAAAATGTATGCTATCTAACCCATCTCGTTGGCCAAATCATCCAGAGGCAGAGATTTCTGATTCTCTTTCTCTGCTTCCTCAAGAAGTTGTTTCATTTCCATCTTCCTGATTTTCTCTTCCAGAAGCTTTTCCTCCAGCGTCAGCACATCCTCTAAAGTGACCTCTTCCCAGCGGTTCATGATGTTGAAGAGATTCACCACATCCTGCTCGTTGTACTTCATAATTCTGGTGATCTTTTCTTCCGGCATTCTATGAATGTAGCTATGGTCCTTGATGATCTTGGAGAATGTCTTCGCCAGGGTCATCCCGGAGATCAGTTCTCCGTCTCTTTCAATCTGGTGGAGTCTTTCCAGGTTCTTCAGACCAATGTTCTTCTTGTACTTCGCTTCATACTCCTTCTGAATATCCACGAGCTCGAATTCTTCAGAAAAATCATATTCGATCTCATGCTTTTTGAAGAGATGATTGATGACCAGGAAATCATTGTTCCCGGAAAAAGTCACAAGATATTTTTTACCCATGGTCTTCATGGCTTCGAAATACTCTTTGGTCATCTTCAGTATCGCTCTTGCATCTTTTCTGTTTTCAATCATGTATTGCGTTGTCTCAATGGCCTTCTTCTCTTCCTGATATATCGCTGCCCCGAACACACCAATGGCTATGGGCTCTTTATATAGATAATGTTCCAGATCAAAAAAGATCGAATCCTTAATGATTTCTTCACCGCGGTATTTCAGGGTATACGCAGAAGAGTTGACGGCAACGGGAATTCTTTCCTGTTGTACCAGCATTCTTCATCCCTCTTTTCTTTCAATTAATCTATGTCTAGATCATCAATCTTCACATGATAGATGATATCCTTTCTTTCCACCGCTACTTCCGCCTTCTTTCTCACTTCCGGATCCTGAAGCACCAGATTCACCAGTTCTCTTGTGGGGTTCACAAGCACCGGATGCCCCACCAGTTTGAACATGGTGAAATCCCCCGCTGTATCCCCATAGGCATAAGAGGCCTCAAGATCGATGTCGTAGAGATCTCTGAATTCGAAGATGGCATTCTGCTTCGAGTTTCCATCCCACATGGGCAGGACTTCACCGGTATAGCGCTCCTTTTCATCCATGGGATAAATGGATCCTCTATAGTCGTCGAAATCATGAAGACTGGCCATCTCTCTGACAAGCTCGATGGGGCTGCCTGATATAGTGAGGACCTTGTGGCCTTCATTTTTGTGCCATTTGATTCTATTTCTGGTGAAGAGATAGTTTCGAAGCCCCATATCCCGTACCACATTATGAATGATGTGTTCGATGAAACTGCGATGATATCCTTTGATCGCTAACGTATAGATATTCGCCATCTTGATCAGATAGTCATCATAGGACCCTACTCTTCGATCATACTTGTCATAGTAGGGTTTCACCTGAGTGAACCAGTCCTCTTCCTTGATGATTTCACTCCGGATCATTCTCTTGAAAAGTTCCTTCATGAACACTTCTCTATAAAGTGTTCCATCGATATCGAAAAAAGCTGCTGTTTTCATGAAAGGTCCCTCCTCATCATTCTTCACTGGAAATCCAGAATGTTCATATCCAGATTTTTCAGGCTCTCTATGCACTTATCCGCTTCACCTATGATTCGTCCACTGACCGCCACCACTTTCATCCCAGCCCGTTTCGCCGACAGCACACCTGCCCTGCTGTCCTCAAAGACAGCGCATTCATCCGGTTCTATCTGAAGTTCCATGGCGCATACAAGATACACTTCCGGATTGGGCTTTGGCGCTTTCACTTTGTGACCGTCGATGATCACATCAAAGTATTTCTTCAGCCCCGTCATTTCCAGCACCAGAGAAGTATTGTCGCTGGTGGAGGCGATGGCTGTTCTTAGTCCGTTGAACTTCAGCAGTTCCAGAAACTCCTCCACGCCTTCCAGCAGATACTCCTCATCGATTTCTGTGATATATTCGAGATACAGATTGTTCTTTTTTCGAAGGACCCGCATCTTCTCCACTTCACTCATGGTGATATTCTTCATCTGCAGGAGAATCTCCAGAGACTTTGAACGTGCAACCCCCTTGATCTGTTCATTGTCCTCAACAGAAAACTCTTTCCCCAGTTCCCACAGTATTCTCTTCCACGCAAGATAATGAAATCTGTCCGTGTTGACCAAAACTCCATCCAGGTCAAAAACGACAGCCTTGATCCCCATATACAACCTCCAAATGATAATAATCCTATTCTGAAAAATAATGAAAACATTGAAATTATAGAATCAATGATACCATATTTCTTCCTGTTATTCATATTATAGCGTATCTTTTGATGTATCCATAGAATTTCTGTTTGTTAATTTTCTGACATTTCAATATGCTGTTGACTCATAAGCCACAAAGTAATATAATATTCTAGTAATTGATAATGATTTTCAATAGGACGGTGTAGAATATGTGTGTGAATGATTTAAAGCTCGGAGAAAAGGCGTTTGTGCGAAATGTCTTTGGTGATGAGAAGCTGGTGAAGAGATTATCTGCCCTGGGCTGTACAGAAGGCTGTCAGATCGAGGTAGTAAACAGAGCTCCTTTCGGAGATCCCATCGTGTTATCTCTCAGAGGTTCGAGCATGGCTATAAGAAAGAAAGATGCCGGCAGCATAATGGTGGAGGCTTCTTTTTAATGAAAAATATTGCGTTAATCGGTAACCCTAACGTAGGGAAAACCACTCTTTTCAACCTGCTCACCGGGTCCAACCAGTATGTCGGTAACTGGCCAGGTGTGACCGTGGAGAAAAAAGAGGGTTACCATAATGATATAAAAGTAACGGATTTACCAGGTATCTATGCATTAGATACCTATTCTAATGAGGAGAAAGTTTCCAAGGATTTTCTTGAAAACGGAAAGCCGGATCTGATTCTCAATATTGTGGATGCATCCAATCTGGAAAGAAACCTGTATCTCACCACTCAGATTCTCAAATACAATATTCCAGTGATCATCGCAATGAATATGCTGGATATCGCCGATCTGAAGGGTATGGACATCAATCCGGAAATTCTGGAGGAAGAGCTTGGCATCAGAGTGATCCCCATCATGGCCACAAAGGGCCAGGGAATCGAAAAACTCAAGGAGGCTCTTGAAGAAAAGGACATTTTTACGAAGCCGAAACTGGGAGATTTTCCGGATGAAAAAACTGCCTATGAGGAAATCAACAAAATCCTTTCAAAAGCATCAAAGATGGTCAAGGAGTCCCAGTCGGTGACAAGAAAAATCGACAAAGTCGTTCTGAACCCCATACTGGCCTACCCCATTTTTATCCTGATGATCTATCTGGTATTTAAGCTGACATTCAGCTGGGTGGGCGCTCCCCTTTCAGATCTTCTGGACGCCTATGTGCTCACAGGAATCTCTGACTTCATGACAGGAATCCTTTCCACAAGCAGCCCCTGGTTCCAGTCCCTGATCATCGACGGAATCATCGGTGGTGTGGGTGCGATACTGGTCTTTCTTCCCATCATCATGGTGATGTTTGCCGCCATATCCATTCTGGAAGATTCCGGATACATGGCACGTGGTGCATTCATCATGGACAAGCTCATGCGAAAGATCGGCCTTTCAGGAAAAGCATTCATTCCCATCCTCATGGGATTCGGATGCACCGTTCCTGCCATCATGGCCGCCAGAACCCTTGAAAGTGAGAAGGACAGAAAGCTCACCGCTCTGCTGGCTCCTTTCATGTCCTGCAACGCAAAGCTTCCTGTGTACATCCTTTTCGGAACCATCTTCTTCAGGAATCATGCGGAGCTCGCAGTCATGGGCCTCTACCTCTTTGGAGGACTTGTGGCCATAATCATGGGCATGCTTCTGAAAACCACGATCTTCAAGAAGGATGAAGAGCCCTTCATCATCGAACTGCCTGAATATAAAGTGCCTTCCTTCGGTCTGGTGGCAAGCAGCACATGGGACAAAGGAAAAGGTTTCATCCGTAAGGCATCCACCATCATTTTCTCCCTTTCCGTATTCGTCTGGTTCCTGTCTAACTTCAATGCAGGTGGACTTTCAGAGATGGGAGACAGTTTCCTGGCAGGGTTCGGTTCCCTACTTGCACCGATCTTTGCTCCTCTGGGATTCGGCACCTGGGAAGCCGCTGTATCCCTTGTTACAGGAATCATGGCCAAGGAAGTGGTTTTATCCACCATGGGGGTCATCTACGGTGGAGATCTGGGCATGATCCTTCCTACCCTGTTTACACAGCTGACCGCAGCCAGTTTTCTGGTTTTCGTTCTTCTGTATACCCCTTGCGTCGCTACCATCGCAACAATCAAAAAGGAATATGGAGCCAGATTCGCCGTTTTCAGCTCCTTCTTCTACTTTGGTGTTGCTTGGGTGATGTCCCTTCTGGTATTCCAGATCGGTTCACTGTTCTTATAGGAGGATGTAATGGAAATCATCATAACCATAGGAATTGTAGCTGCTGCACTCTTTTTTCTCATGAAGAAGATCAGAGCCACCAAGAATGCGGACTGCAGTACATGCAGAACCTGTGATACGGACTGTTCCATCTATACTCCGGAAAGAGCCATGGGCATAGAATTCATAAATCGTGAGGAAGAAAAGAAAACAGCAGACAATTAGAATATAAAGTAATGGTCAGGAGCGATTCTCGCAGGAATCGTTCCTTTTTAATGCATTTACATTGATGGGTGTGCAGCCTGCTCTTTACGCAAGGAGCCTATCAAAAATGGCCGGTTTCATGATAGAATTAGAATAACAATGAAACATCAAGGCGGTGATCCAATTGAAATTTGTGACCCTATCAAGAGATACGGGAAGTTTAGGCGATGATATTGCGAAAGGTCTTGCTGAAGCGCTTCATGCACAGCATATCACCAGAGATTCTGCACTGAAGAACTGGTACCCTGAAATCGCCAATGCCCATGAGCTGCACATGCTTTCCGAAAGTCCCGGATACTACCTGAAGACCTCCGTAAGTGGAACTTCCTTTCAGGATTTTCTGGAAAAGAAGCTTCAAGAAGTTGTTGAGAAGGAAACGGCGGTCATCAGCGGTCTGGGTTCCCAGCTGATCTTCCAGGATCACAAGGATGCTCTGCACGTGAAAATCACAGGGTCCAAGATGGTTCGCATGGATCGGATGATCCGTCGCAGCAGACTTTCCCGTGAGGATGCGGAGAAGATTCTGGAGCACACCGACCGAAGACACAGACGATACATTCAGCTCCTGTATGGCACCGACTGGATGGATCCCCTCCTCTACCACCTGACCATCAATACGGACAAAGTAGACACCAGGGAAGCCATCAGTATGATTCTTGATCTGTTTCACAAAAGCACCGCACACAGAAACGATAGTGAGGAAGATGACCAGCCTCAGGAGATCCACTTCAAGAACGAGTCCGAAGAAGAGTTTGCAAAGGTCCTTGACTTGTATAACCTGGAGTGGGAATACGAGCCTCGCACCTTCCCTTTGAAATGGGATTCGGAAGGAAACATCACCCAGGCTTTCTCTCCGGACTTCTATCTGCCTCGCTTCAACACCTATATCGAACTCACCATCATGAACCAGAAGTACACCGCCATCAAGAGAAAGAAGATGGCGCTGCTGAAGAAACTCTATCCGGGAACAAATATCAGCATCGTATATAAGAACGATTTTCACAGTCTGGTGGAGCGATTTGCGCAATGGGGGGGGCCTGTAGATGAATAATCTTGGTAAAACAATCTTCACGGAGGACGAAATCAGAAAAAGAGTTCAGGAAACTGCAGAGGAAATCAATGCCTATTATAAGGATGAGGAGCTCATCATCATCAGTATTCTCAAAGGGTCTATCTATTTTCTCTCAGATCTTACAAGACATCTCACCATGCCCGTCAAGCTGGATTTTCTTTCCATCGGTGTCAAAAAGGATCAGGAAAAGCATCGAGTGGTCACCTATATCAAGGATCTTGATCTGGACATCACAGGCAGAAACGTCCTCCTTCTGGAGGATGTGGTCGGTACGGGTCTGACCATCGGATATGTCCTGCAGCATCTGGAGTCCTTCCAGCCTAAAAGCCTTCGGGTCTGTACCCTTCTGGACAACCCTGCAAAGAGACTGCTGAATTTCGACATTCACCATATCTGCTTCACCATGCCCGATCTCTTTGTTGTGGGTTACGGACTGGACTACAATGAAAGATATCGCAATCTCAGAGAGATTGTGGAATACAGAAAATAGAAAATGCTCAAAAAACAAGAGGCTTTCTCCATAGAGATTGCCTCTTGTTTTTGAGCATAAGGGAGCTCCAACGAACCTTCATCGAGTTCCTTCTTAGTTCTGCCATGTTCTTCGTTTCCACTTAAATAGTCATTTTCTTAAATACTTCATCTGCTAAGATACTTGGTACTAATTGTTTACTATAGTCTTTTTCCATTTCTGGATATACTAGATTTTTTACTTTCTTGTGTATATTGTTCAATGTTTCTGGACATATGGTAAGTCGATTTTTCTCTTTCACTTTTCAGGTATAGCAGATTTTGGGTCTACCGTATCTAAGTTTCCTATTAAGTTTTGTTTCTGAATACAGCTTCCGTAAGCTTTCCGTCTTAGGTATTCCTTGGAGCTTATTTATATGATAGCAGAATTTACTGATAATTTAAAGGGCGGAGAAAGAGAAATGGCTCTTCCCTGCTTCTCCTATGTATAATTATCTCTATTTCTCTCCTTTTCTCGTAAAATCATAAATAATTATTCTTTTTCCGTGCAAAATATGCATAATTATTCTTTCTGTTCCGCTTTCTTCAGCGCTCTCAGAAGTTCGCTCACACTCCACGCCTGGGCGAAGCACCCTTTGGATGTCTGTGGATCCTCTCCATCGAATATCTCAGCAATCTGGCCGATGCACCCTTCTCTCAAGGTGCCTTCCAGAAGATCCATATCCTCTATAACCTTCTCTTTTGCAGCACAGGAATCGTCGTTCACCTTGAGATAGGCCAGATAGTATGCGCCAAGGGGAAAAGCCCAGACTGTTCCCTGATGATAAGCCGTGTCTCTGTCCCACAAGGAGCCCCCATAGAAAGGACGATACTGCGGATCCTCCGGTGACAGGGAACGCAGGCCATAGGGTGTATACAACTTCTGGTAGACTTTCTCTACAACTCTTCTTTCCTGCTCTCTGCTCAGCATGCCAAAGGGAACCGAAACTGCCCATATCTGATTGCATCTCACCTGATGATCCGATTCTGTTCCGGATACAACGTCTTTCAGGCATCCTTCCTCATCATTCCAGAACTTCTCCAGAAAGGACTCTTTCACTCGATCCGCAAGCATGCCATACTCCTGCATGCGTTCGTGCTTCAGAAGCCCCGAGAAATATTCCATGATCTTCAGATCATTGTACCAGTAGGCGTTGATTTCCACCGGCTTTCCATGTCTTGGCGTAGGAAGGTGATCCTCTACTCTGATGTCCATCCAGGTCACCTGCTCCAGACCGCTGCCTGCAGAAATGAGATGATCTTCCTCCATCCTTATATGAAAATCGGTTCCCTTCCTGTACCAGTCGATGATCTCCATCATTTTAGGCATGGCTTCTTTCACAAACTCCAGGTCCCTGAACGCCTGATAGTATTCATAGACCGCATAGATGAAGAGAAGGGAAGCATCCACCGTGTTATACATGGGCTCCTTCTCCCCTTCAGGAAACATATTGGGCATGATTCCTTTTCTCATGTATTTCATGAAACTGCGGAAAATGCTTTCAGCATCCTCTTTCCTGCCGGTTGAGATGCAGCATCCCATGACAGCAATCATGGTGTCTCTGCCCCAGTCTCCAAAAAAAGGATATCCCGCAATGATGGTTCTGCCAGAAACGGATGCCCGATCCACAACGTAGGCATCTGAGGCTATGGCCAGCTGCCTGCCCAGATCCGATTGCATCCCGGAAGCTTCCACCAGGTGCTGCTTCCGTTCCCTCTCTAAAGTGGTGATTTCATTGGGGTCATCGCTGATTTCATGGAGGCTGTACAGAATATAAGCTGTTCTCTTTTCTTCCGGATGCAGGCTGTAATAGTACTCATGGTCTGAAAACTGTGATCCGATGGCCTCTCTCTCATCCTTCGCATCCTCTTGAAAGTAGAGATCCCCTTCCCACAGGACATTAGTCTTCCTTACCGCTCCATCGGTTCTGTAGAAGAGCGTATAGTCACCACTGACGATATGATCATCAGAGATTTCAGCCGTCTGCCCCTTCATCGGCATGGTCCCTTTCGGTGTGAATCTCATCCATGGCTTCACCTTGATTTCCACATCCTTGCCGCTATGATTTTCCATTTCATAAGACACAAGCACCAGATTCTCCTCATATTTCATCACAATGGTTTTCTCCAGAGATACACCCTGAAACCGATACTTCCATACAGGAAAATCATCCATGAAAAATCCGTCCAGATGACGGAATCCTTCCTTATTCTTTGTGTAACCCACATATTCCTGGCTTCTAAGAGTCGTTTCCTGGCCATCGACGCTGATGATTTCTTCCAGACCAGAAATAAGCTGTACCCAGTTATTGGGTGCTTTCACGGAAGCCATGAAGAGAACATGTTCATTTCTTGTAGCTGAGCCCACCATACTGAGCGATGAATATCCCCCTTTCCTGTTGGTCAGAAGATAGCAGTTTTCCTGTCCCCTTCTCAGTGTTTTCCAGTCTCGTTTTCCATAAGTGAATTTCATCATTTCCTCCCTATCATTCTGCCTTCTCTTTCGCAACTATTCCCTGCCTTCGTCTCTTCTGAAGTCATAGATCTCCGATGGAACCGTGAGCTCTATGCCGTTGATCACCACCGTATCTTCATCCACCCAGTACATGTCCGCTTCCTCTTCTCTGTAGTTCCAGTAGATGTTCTTCGGTCTTCTCCCCATCTCATTAAACACTAGCTCTCCTCGGACCGTATCTGCCACCGTGGCGCCGTGTTCCCCTAGATAGGCCTTCACCGTATAGGTTCCATCCGGGGAGGTTTCTTCGGCAATGAGGGTCCCCCCGGAAAAATGGCTCATGTCATAGAAAAAGTAATAGACGCCTATGAAAAGCAGAAGCATGGTTATGGTCACGACCGTTATGACTTTTTTCATCATATTGCACCCCTTCACCTGTTCTTATTATATCGTACCATTTCATTTCTGGTTTCATCTTCCCATAAAAAAAGAAATAGCTTCACACTATTTCTTTTATATTTTTCTTAATTATTCACAGCAGAACATTGAACTCGCCGGGGCTGATCATGAGAAATCTCGACATGAATTCCGGCTTCTTATCGATCATGATGTCTTCAATCAGAACACCCTTTGTCCCCAGTCTATGGATGAGATCGATAAGGAAGGAATCACTGCCCACCAGATAATAGACGGCATTATCAGGCATGGCTGCGCCTTCCATCAGTGCATGGAGCTTCTCCCTTCCATCAAGCCAGACATTGCAGTAACTCTCACAGGAAATCCGATCCAGATGGCTTCGATAAAGAAATTCTCCGGAAGCGTCTACGTTGATGTTCATGACCTCTGGTATGTCTGTTCTGTCCTTATTATAGGCCAGTACCAGCGGCCTCATGGTGGCGATGCCCACGCCCATGGAAATCAGGACCACTGGTCTTTTTTCTCTTCGAAGCCCCATTCTGGAACCCGGCTTGAAGACCACGATTTCATCTCCCACCTTGGACTCGAAAAGCTTCTCCTTGAACTCTGAGCAGTTTTCTCTTTTACGAGTGGTGAACCCGATTTTCTTTTCCTCAGGCAGGGTCATGATGGACATATGTCTTACCCAGGCTGAAACAGGTTTTTCGCCCGCATCATATCCAGCCAGTCCGATGTGTGCATGGGAGCCCTCATCCCAGAGAAAATCCTCCGGCATATCCATGAAATAGGTGCGTGTGCCGAAGGCTTCTTCCACAATATCCGTGATCTTCAATCTATACTTTACCATAATACCTCATCCTTTGATTTGATTTGATTGTATACAATCTTTTTGTCCGATAAGAATATTATAGTGAATCCCCCGGAATATGTCAAAATTTAACAATATCCTTTTATCTGTCCCAGCTGAATCTGTCATGGCCGTACTCCTCGATCCTCCATTTTCCCTCAGAAGAGCCATAGAAAAAAGATGTGAAACTCTCCACACCTTTTCGATCCTATGTAAATATTTCGCCTGTTTCGATACGGGTTTTCAGCTCCCTGACTTTCTCTTCGATGATCTGGGCAGTCAGTATGAACGCATCATCCGACTGGCCGGACGGATCATCCAGCCCCCAGTCCTCACGGTGCCTGGAAGGAAGATAAGGGCATTCCACATTACAGCCCATGGTGATGACCACATCCACATTTTCAGGCAGATCGTCTATGAGCTTGGAATGCTGTGTCGCTTCCATGTCTATGCCGTAAATGCTTTTCATGATTCGCACCGCGTCCTGATTGATCTTAGGTTTCGTTTCTGTTCCTGCAGAGTAGGATTCAAATACATCTCCTGCCAGTGCTTTTCCCAAAGCTTCCGCCATCTGGCTTCTACAGGAGTTATGAACGCATACGAATGCGACTTTCGGTTTCAAATTACATCAGTCCTTTTTCTTTTCAGTATATCAGGTTCTATGGAAAACCCCTGTTAAAACCATGTTAAGAAGGGTCCGCGAGGATGGTTATCCATCATCAGCAGACCCTTCTCTATTCACGCTTAGCAGATATCCATCAGATTATCTTTGTATTCCTTATACGCCTGCCTCAGTTCGCTGATCTTCTCGTACATGACCTTCTGCGTATCAGACAGAACATCGTAGTCCTCCTTCTCCAGAGCTTCTCTCATGTAGTTGAAGATCCCCTTGCTCTTATCCGTGTTCTTCATAAGCGCGATCTTCAGTCTCTCCACGCGGTCCCAGTTGGCTCTGTCATCCAGGAATACGCCATCTTTGTGGAACTTCCGACATCTTCTGATCTCACTGATGAAGCTTGGAATCATTCTATGGTCGATTTCCGTGTACCATTTGTACAAGAGACCTGCCGCGTAGCTGTCGATGATTTTTTCGCTGAACACATCATCTCTCTTCAGCACGTCCACTTTTTCAGGATACAGATGGAAGGCTTTGATGTTCTCATAGACCGTTTCAGGAGCCACTCCGAAATAGCGCTCTCTCTCCTCATCTGTAAAATCATCGAAGACATCTTTTTCCGTTCTGTATGCTCTTTCTCTGTCCAGATAGTCCGCAGGTTCTCCTGGCTCCTTGGAAAGCTCTTTAAGAAGCGCTTCACAGGTCTTATCCTTAGCATAAAGGATTCCGTCGGTCATGGCCATGAGCATGGAAGAGATGCACAGGAACGTGTTGGTATGAGGGTTTGGTGAACGGAGCTCAAACCTCGTCGCCAGAGGACTGTTTTCGTCTCTGATGAGACCGATGAGGATCGTTCGGTTTCTGGAAGGGATATGAGGCTCATAGCCCAGTGAAGACACGATGGAGATTGGTGCCTCGTATCCTTTCTTCAGCCGCTTGAAGGCTTCGTTGGAGGATGTCACGAAAGGATTGATCACTTCATAGTTCTTCAGAATGCCCATAAGCGAACCATAACCGATGGAGCTCATGAAATCCTTGGCGGTGGTATGAAAAAGATTGACTCTTTTGCCGTTTTTCAGCTTCACGGATGCACTGATGTGGGTATGTTCCCCACTACCGGCTATCCGGTCCAGGGGTTTTGCGAGAAAAGTCACTTCCAGTCCATACCGTATGAACACTTCTCGAACCAGATTTCTCACGAAAAGCTCGTAGTCACCAGTCTGCTTGGGACTGGCGTACTTCCAGTCTATTTCTAGCTGTTCCAGAACGCCTTCGAATCTTCCGTCGTTGTTCAGTTTCGCACGGACCCCACCAACTTCCTTATGGCCCATTTCGGGCTTGATGCCGTAAAGTTCCATGAGAATCAGTGTTTCTTCCACAGCACTTCTCACTGCACCTCTGGTTTTGCTCCAGTACTGCTCTTTGAGCTCCTGTGAAGTGCTCAAAGCTTCAATGTCTCCTGAAGTATCTGGTGATTTCACCCAGAATTCCAGCTCTGTTGCGGAAGTGATGTCCACCTTCTCGATGTCTTCACTGGTGAATCCGAATTCCTTCTGCAGCTGCGTACTTTCGCTGAACGCTTCCAGGATATGCTTCCTGAAGCTTTTCTCCGCTTCGGTGAGGATGTGTCTGGAGTCCACCGGGATGCCATCATGATAGAGGAAACATGGAATCTTCAGCGTACCCACAGGTTTTCCTGTATCCACGTCCGTCAGCGACTCATTATACTCCACAAACCACTTCACCTCGGTATCCGCTTTCATGTTCACTTTCGCATTGTTCAGTGTGGCGATTTTGGGAAGAAATACAGAAGAACCGTCCGTCTGCGCCGCAAATCCGTAGAGATAGTTGTCAATGTCTTCAATGAATAAGCTCACCGGGATTTTCGTGTCCGTCTCATGGCCGATGAGATCCACTGCAGCCAGAGACACGAACCGAATCTCCGGATGCTCCTTCAGCTTTCCGATGAGCACCTCCTTGGCCAGATCATTTTTATGAAAAGTATAGATAAGGTCTTTTCTCATGGTAACTCCTCCAGTAATCAAGATTAAAAATCAACAAGAAAAGACTACCACAGAATAAAACTTCCCGTATATTATAATCAGCCACTTTCTCAGGATAAAAATATTTACAGGAGCTTCACTTAACTATTCTTTCATCACAACGATTTCAGAATAATAATCTTAAGACATATAAACCGGAAGCGTCCGGTAATCTCCTTTTCACCCATTTCATCAATTAACTTAATTAGTCATTAACCGACTCACTCAGGTATTTTCGCGACCTTCACTTAATAATATTAAGGTGGATACTTCTTTAACGAATGATGACTGGAATATTCCATCCTATTGTTCCTCACGAGATAGATTCCCTTCAGCATCTGAAGAAAATGAAAAATCAGCAGATGTGCTTTCACCTGCCGATTTTTCTATGAGCCGGAACTTTCATATTTCTTAAGACCCTGCAGCCAGATTACATATGCGATGGTAATGCTGAAGAGACTTACGATATGTGTGAGAAGAATCCCATTCCAGAAGTTCTCTCTTCCAAGAAAATAAGCACCAGGATAATACCCTGTGAAAGCGAAGGGAATGAGAAAGGTCAATATGAACTTCACCGCCTTCGGATAGATGGATAAAGGATACTTGGTGAAGGTGCTCAGCTGGTAGGTCATATAGAGATAGGACTGTGCGAACTTGATCCAGAAGGAAATACTTGCTACGGCAAGTTTTATGGCTGTATAGATCAGCGTGGCGAAAAGGATGGTTGAAAATAGGGCCAGCAGCTTCAGCGGTGTCATGTCAAACTGAAGCCTTCTCCAGGATGTGAACATAAGCAGTACCCCTATGATGATTTCCCCGAACCCATCAGGCTGAAACCTCTCCGCCAGCAGATGGAACAAGGGATTCAGTGGTCTCAGCAGATACTTGTCGAACCCCCCCTGGAGAATGATTCTTCCGCTGAGTATCCACAGATTGTCCGTAAACACATGATCGATGCCTCTGGGCACCTGAGCCAGGCCATAAATGAAGAGCACTTCATCATAACTCCATCCATCCAGAGAAGGTATGCTGCTGAAGATCAGCTGTATGAAGATCACCCCGGTAAGCTGAACAAAAATGAATCCTATCAGTCCGAACACGAAATCCGCACGATACTCCATAAGAGATTTCAGATACTGCCTGAGAAACTGATTGTATAATCTGACATATCTTCTCATGTCAACCTCCCAGTATGGTCAGATGGCGGACCATGGATTTCCATATGACTTTAGAGACCAGAATCATCACAATGATCCAGAAAAGCTGCATCCCCAGAGCTCCATAGGCTTCCATGCCCTGCAGCTTTCCAAGATAAATCATGGTCGGTGTGTAGATGATGGAGCTGAAAGGAAGAAGCGTGATGAGGTTTCTGACCATCTCCGGAAAGAACACCACAGGAATCAGCGCGCCGGATAGGAGCTGCATCACCGCGCCCATGATCTGAGCCATACCCCACATATTGGTTAGTTTAAACGAAAGCAGTCCGAAACTGTAGCTGAAGTAGAAATTGATGAAGATGCCCATGACCATGCTGAGAAGATACAGCGGAATGTTGTACTCCCCAGAAAAACCCTCACTGCTGTACACAATGAGATTGATCACCGTGAAGGCTCCAACAAAAATGATGAGAAAATTATAGAGCACACCACCAAAAGCCTGAAAGAGCATTCTCTTCTCATAGCTTACGGGTCTGATGAGATTGATGGCGATGGTCCCGTCTTTCACTTCCCTGGAGATATCAAAAGAGATATCCACCGATGTGATCAGCGTGGTAAGAAAGGATATGATGATATACAGAATCATCTCATTGAGTGTGAATCCTCTGAGCACCTTATCCGGAGAACTGGAGAAAATGGCTTTCCACAGAAAAAACGACACCGTAAGCATCATCCATTCTCCAAGCATGAAGATGATCACATTGGCCTTATAGGAAAGGAGCATCTGAAAGGTATTTATGGTGAAAGGCAGATATGCCTTGATCCGTTTCACTCCTCACACCTCGTTTCTGTAGATCTTTTTGACAATATCTTCAATGGAAGGCTCGTGGATGGTGAAATCGGTGATGTCCAGTTTCCCCATGAGCCTCTTTGTGATTTCCGTGGTGGTGGTCCGATTCTTGTTGAACTGGACCTTCAGACGATTTTCTTCCGCCTGGAGCATGATGAACTCCTGATCCAGCGCTTTGATGAACTGAACCTCGGAAAGATCGATGGCATTTACAGTCTGTATTTCAATATCCGCCATGTATCCATAGGTTTCCTTGATATGCTTCGCATTACCGTCGTAGAGCATTCTTCCTTTGTCGATGATGATGATGCGACTGGAAAGCTCCTCGATGTCCATCAGATCATGGGTTGTGAGTATGATTGTAGTGCCATAGGTCTCGTTGATTTTTCTGATGGCTTTTCTCACACTCTCCTTCACCACCACATCCAGTCCGATGGTGGGCTCATCCAGATAGATCACTTTCGGATTGTGAATCAGCGCCGCTGCCAGATCTCCACGCATTCTCTGTCCAAGGGAGAGCGTTCTCACAGGTTGAAGGATGAAATCCTTCAGCTCCAGCACTTCACTCAGAAAATCCATCTGGAACGCAAAGCGCTTCTGATCCACCTCGTAGATGTCACGAAGCAGGGTGAAGGTTTCAGACAACGGAAGATCCCACCAGAGCTGGGTCTTCTGTCCGAAGACCACACCGATGTCCATGGCGTTCTTCTGCCTGTTTTCATAGGGGATGATGCCATTGACATGCACCTCCCCTGAGGTCGGTGTGAGAATACCCGTCATCATCTTGATGGTTGTGGATTTCCCTGCGCCGTTGGCACCGATATACCCGACGACTTCCCCTTCATCAATATGAAAGCTCACATCGTCCACTGCCCTGGTCACAGTCTGCTCTCTGGTGAAAAAAGATTTCACCGCACCCCTAAACCCCGGATACTTCTTATTCATTCTGAATTCTTTTGTGAGATTCTTCACTTCAATCATGTTAAATACCTCTTTGATTCTCTAATCCTGCAATGGTTATTATATCACTTGAACGGTCAATAATATATGATTTTTCTCACTGAAAAAGGAAGCCTTCCAGCTTCCTTTTCACCTGATCATCAGTAGAGGGAGATGTTACCGTCAGTTCGGGATTCCGTTCCCGCAACATAGACGCCATTTGGCATTTTCAGGATCATCTGCCCGCGACCGAAGTGCGAATTGTCCTCCGTCACGGTTATATCATGCCCTTTCTTCTTCAGTTCTTCGATCATTTCAGCATCAAAGGTGTCCTCCACCATGATCTTCTTTTCCCGCACCCACTGCCATCTGGGACAATCCAGTGCTGCCTGAGGATTGAGATTGAAATCCAGAAGACTGCTCATGACCTGAAGATGACCCTGGGGCTGCATGTATCCGCCCATGACACCGAACACTCCAATGCACTTCCTGTCTTTAAGAAGCATCCCTGGAATGATGGTATGATAGGTTCTTTTCTTCGGCGCCAGAACATTTCTGTGATTTTCATCCAGCTTGAAGTCCGCTCCGCGGTTCTGAAGGGAGATACCCGTGCCCTTCACGACGATGCCGCTTCCAAATCCCATATAATTGGACTGGATCATGGACACCATGTTGCCTTCCTTATCTGCCGTGGCAAGATACACTGTTCCGCTCTGGAAAGGATCTTCATGGGTGAAGATCTGCGCTTCTTCTGTGATCATTTCGGCTCTTCTTCTCGCAAAATCTTCTGTAAGAAAATCAGAGGGGCCAAATTCCATGTCCTTTGGGTCCGTGATGTGATGCATTCCATCGGCAAAGGCCATCTTCATGGACTCCATGGCACGATGATAATACTCTGCGTCACGATTTTCCACCGGGAATCGGGAGAGTGTATTCAGCGCCATGAGCGCCACCATGCCCTGACCGCTGGGGGGAAGCTCCGCCACTTCGTAGCCCCGATAGTTGACTGTCAGTGGGGTCACCCATTCTGGAGAGAAAGAAGCCAGATCACTCTTTCTTAAATACCCGCCATGGGCTCTGGCATCTTCTTCCATCTTATCCGCCAGCTCTCCCGTATAGAATGCTTCACCCTCAGTCTCCCCAATCAGTCTCAGGGTCCTTGCATGGTCGGGAAGACGCATGATTTCAAAAGCTTC
Organism: Proteiniclasticum aestuarii; assembly: GCF_017368455.1. Lineage (GTDB taxonomy): Bacteria > Bacillota > Clostridia > Clostridiales > Clostridiaceae > Proteiniclasticum > Proteiniclasticum aestuarii. Next base: position 487,698 of record NZ_JAFNJU010000001.1, read on the forward strand.
CGGCGCTTCACCGTTTACAGTGAAGGTTCTGAACCACTCCTCATGGGCATCTCCTTTGAAGATTTCCTTGTATTTATGGAAGGCTCTCTTCCACATATGAGCCACGTTCGCTGCCACGGCGAAACCGTTCTCGGCATGGCTTATGGCAGGCATCAGGCAGTCCAGAAGAGATAGATTTCCGAATCTTCTACTCAGCTCTGCCCAGCCCTTGGGGGCGCCTGGAACCGTCACCGGCGTCCATCCATGGACCGGCATGGATTCATGGTTTTTCTTCACCTTCTCCAGCGTGATTCCTTCTGGAGAAGGACCGTTGCTGTTTAAGCCATAGAGCTTCTCCTTCATCCAGACCAATGTGAAATTATCAGACCCGATGCCATTGGCTGTGGGTTCCACCACTGTGAGACAGGCAGCTGTCGCGATGGCCGCATCCACAGCATTCCCTCCTTTTTTGAGGATTTCAAGTCCTGCCTCCGAAGCCAGGGCATTGGATGTGGCTACAACCCCATTTCTGCCGCTGAGGGGAATTCTTCTGCTGTGATAGGGCATATAGAGTGGATCAAATTTCATGATAATACCTCCCAGTCATTTCATTATCTGCATGTTCATATATAGTATAGTGGAAAAAAGGAAAGGATTGGCATTGTTCTCCATGGAACTGTGCCAATCCTTTTTTATCTGTTTCTGTTTTACATTTCTTCTACGGTTTCGATCCCCAGAAGTTCCAGCGCATTTCTGATGACGATGGTGGTCGCCTCCACAAGCTGCAGTCTCGCCTTTTTCAGCTCTGCCTCTGCAGAGTTGATCTGGCAGTTGTTGTAGAACTTGTTGAAGTCTTTTGCCACCTGAAGAACGTATCGTGTGATCACGGAAGGCTCATACTTCTCCATGGCCACTTTCACCGCATTCCCGAATCCTTCCAGCGTCTTGGAAAGTTCAAACTCTTCCTGGGTGGATAGAAGTGTCAGGTCCGCCTGCTCCGGCTTCTCGTTCTTTCTCAGTATGCTCTTTGCTCTGGCATAGGTATACTGAACATAAGGTCCGGTTTCACCGTCAAAGGAAAGAATTTCATCCCAGTTGAAGATGATGTCCTTTTCTCTGGAGTTCTTGAGATAGGTGAAGATGATGGCGCCGATTCCGACTTTTCTTGCCACATTCTCCTTGTCCGCCAGGTTCGGATTCTTGTCATGAATGATCTTTTCCGCTGTGACCACCGCTTCCTTCAGAAGATCATCCAGTAGGACCACATCTCCCTTTCTGGAAGACATCATCTTCCCAGGGAACTTCACAAGGCCAAAGCCCACATGGACACAGTCATCCGCCCACTCAAATCCTGCCAGACTAAGGGTCTTGAACACCTGCTTGAAGTGCAGCGCCTGGGGAGTTCCCACGACATAGATGTTCTTATGGAAGTCATAGGTTCTTTTTCTGTAGATGGCTGCAGCCAAGTCTCTTGTGGCATAGATGGTTGCCCCATCCGCCTTCTTGATGATGGTCGGAGGCATGTTGTAGTCATCCAGCATCACGACCTTGGCGCCGTTGCTTTCCGTGAGGATGCCCTTTTCTTCCAGGATATCCACAACCTCATCCATCTTATCCCCATAGAAGCTCTCTCCTGCATAGGAATCAAATTCCACACCCAGCTCCCTGTACACTCTCTCGAAGACCATAAGGGAAAGCTCTCTGAACTCCTTCCAGAGATTATACTCGTACTCCTTGCCGTCTTCCAGATTCTTGAAGTGCTGTCTGGCTTCATCATCAAGGCTCGGATCTTTCTCCGCTTCTTCGTGGAATTTCACATAAATTCTGTTGAGCTCCTCAATGGGACTCTTCTGAAGCTTTTCCTTGTCCACCCATCTTTCATAACCGGAAATCAGCTTTCCGAACTGGGTTCCCCAGTCACCCAGATGATTGATTCTTTCCGTATGGAATCCCTGGAATTTGAATATTCTGCTGAGAGAATTACCGATGACTGTGGTGAACAGATGCCCTACATGGAAAGGCTTCGCGATATTGGGCGAAGAATACTCGACGATAACTGTTTTACCTTCTCCGGATTCTGAGCTGCCATAGTCCGCCTGTTCTTCCAGAACCTTCTTCACAACCCCTTCAAGATAGATGCTCTTGTTTAGAAAGAAATTCACATAAGGTCCCATGACCTCCACTCTTTCTATTTCCGGTATATCCAGCTTTTCTTTCAGATCTACCGCGATCATATTCGGTGCTTTTCTAAGCGTCTTGGCAAGCTGAAAACAGGGAAATGCGAAGTCTCCCATTTCCTGCTTCGGTGGGATTTCTATGGATCTTAATACGTCTTCCGCCTCAATTTCCAGTGCACTGCTTATGCTGTCCGCTATCAGTTTCTTATAGTCCAATGTTTACCTCCTTGTAGTGATTCTCAGATGTATCACCTATTCAATGAATCCATTTATATCTTATCTATTTTACTACAGAGATCCTCTCCCGTCCATAGCCCCGCAACATCTGCACAAAGAAACTTGTACTCCTCTTTCCTCTCTTGTAGTATAATATTGATATTTCACAGAGGAGGGGTAAGAAGTGGAAAAACTGGCATTGATCTATATAGGTGGTAATACAACCCGATATGCTCTCTGGAAAATTGAAGATGATAAAAGCTACAGACTTCTGGAATCTTTCAAGGAAAACCTGAAGTTAGGAAAAAACACGAAAGAGGAGTTCGCGATTGAAGAGGAGAAAGTGAATGCTCTTCTGAAAATAATGAGTTTTTTCAAAGACTTTTCTGATGCCATGGAGGCCGAAAACCCTCATGTGATCCTGTCCGAATTTTTCGAGCATATTACGAATAAGGATGAAATCAGAAAAAGACTGGAGTCAGAACTGAATCTGAACGTCATAGAACTGACCAACAGACAGGAAATCCATCTGGATTATCTTGCCGTGAAAAACTCCATGAATCTCAACAATTCTCTGCTTGTAGATATAAGCGGAGCCTCCACCCAGCTGGGATGGATGAAAGATGGCACATTGATTGAAAGTTATCGTCTTCCAATCGGAACCCTGTCACTGACAGAAAAGTTCCACCTGGAGGACCATGTAACGAAGGAAGACCATACAGGACTCGACAAGCACGTCATGGAGGAACTGAATAAAGTGGACTGGCTGACCGGAGAGAATTTTCATGAAATGATTCTTCTTGGTGGGTCCTCGAGAGCCATCAGTAAAATAGACCGTAAGAAGAAGCGCTACCCTATCAACATCATTCATGAGTACACCATGCAGGACCTGGATCTGATATCCATGTACAGAAATATGATCACAAAGAATCTGAAGCAGCGATACACCATTCAGGGAATTGACAGAGAAAGAGCGGATATTCTGCCTGCAGCGCTTTCAATCCTGAATGCGCTGATCAGAAAGACACGGATCATAAGCATCCGTGTCAGCGGTACCGGAATCAGAGAGGGTTTTCTTTTTGATTATATTGACAGGAATTATGGAACCCTTCCGGATATGATTGACCGTTCCATCCTGAACATTCTCCGAATACACAATGTGGATGTGGAAAAGGCGAAGTCCCTCTACATCCTGACCAAAGCCATCTACGACGGTTTTTCCGGCGTTCACAAGCAGTGGAAAAACGCAGAGAACATCATCAAAGTCAGCTCCATGCTGAGAGATGTGGGACTGTCCGTGAGATACTATAATCATCACAAACACAATTTCTACATCATTTCCAATTCGGAAATCAACGGCATGGACCATCGGGAGATCATACAATCCGCCATGGCAGCCACCTTTACAGACGGGATTCATCGAGATGCACCCCTTCTTCAGTTTGGTCAGATCATCAATCGCCTGGACATCGATATGATTTCCGATATCGGAATCTGCATCAGTATTGCGGAAAAGCTCTTAAGTTCCAGCAAAAAGGACATTCATGTGAAGAAGGTTTCCGTTCTGGAGGAGAAAATCCTGCTTGAAGTACATTCAGCGCATACGCTGGAATTTGAAATCCATGAAATCATGAAACTGAACAAGACCATTATAGATATGTATGGGAAAAGACTGGAAGTACTCCATACGAAGGAGCCTAGATGAACCGGCCCCTATGATGAAATACAGGATACAAGGAGAAAAGTATGAATTTTAAACCACTGGATATGGACAGCAAAAAGATTTTCGATCAGTTCCTGACCCCCTATCCTTTTCTTTCTTCCACCTATAATTTCACGAATCTCTTTATCTGGCGTAACGCCCATAAAATCCACTATGCGCACACGGATCAGGCGCTGTTTGTGAAAAAAGAAAAGGAGAAGACCTTCTTCCTCCCTCCGATCTGCAAAAACAAGGAACAGAGGAAAGCCGCTTACGATTCCCTTCTCTCCTACATGGAAGAGAACAGTCTGGAGAAGGTCATGAGAGATGTATCAGCGCAGCAGCTGGAGGAAATCAGACAGCTTGGCTACGAGATCACCGTCGAATCAGACCGGGATTCCGCCGAGTACATCTACTCTGTGGAAAGCATGAGCACCTTCAGCGGAAAGGATCTGCATAGCAAGAGAAATCATTTTAATAATTTTATAAGATACAACCAATATACTATCAGGTATATAGAAGAATCCAAAGAGGACTGTCTTGCCCTTGCTTTGAAGTGGTATGAAGACAGCAGCCAGTCTGAGGCTTTAAGGCATGAGCTGACAGGAATCAGAACTCTTCTGGAGCATCAGGAATTCTTCGGCATAGTCGGTATTTCTGTTTTTGTGGATGAAATCTGTCAGGGGTTTTCCCTGCTGGAAGTTCTGAACGATGAAGTCATCCTGAATCACATTGAAAAAGCGGACAGACGCATCAGCGGACTTTATGCTTTCCTTGCAAGAACTTCCATGGAGTATTTCGGCAAAGGAATCCGGTACACAAACAGGGAACAGGATATGGGCATCCCGGGACTCCGTAAGTCAAAGGAATCCTATATGCCGGAATTTCTGGAAAAAAAATACATTGTGACCTTTCACTGATACCTAGCAAAGGAGTGTTGTGCGAATGAAAATAACCTTCGGCGGAAATGAAGTGCATCTTTACGGAACGCAGCTGAAAATCGGAGACGTCTTGCCCGAGTTCACACTAACGGACACGGGATTGAACGATGTGGAGTCTGCAGAGCTCTCTTCACCGAAAGTCCTTCTGGTTTTCCCGTCAGTTGACACTTCAGCCTGTTCACTGGAACTTCTGACTTTTAACGACAAGCTGGAGTCTTTCCCGGATATCCGTGTTTATGGCATCTCCATGGATCTTCCCTTCACCCAGAAGAGATGGGTGAGAGACAATGCGGGTGATTATGTGACCATGCTATCTGACCACAAGTTCAGAAACTTCGGAGAAGTGACCGGAACCTATGTGGAGGAACTTGCCATTCTCGCTAGAGCAGCTTTTGTCGTCGACAAGGACAATAGAATCACCTATGCAGAGTATCTGCCTGAAATAGGCGATGAGCCGGATTACGAGAAGATCATGGAAGAAGCGAAAAAGGTCTTCTCACTATAGCCTCACAAATAAAGCATAAAAGCGGTGTTTCAACACACCGCTTTTATATTGTCCTGATTCATGGATCCAGTTTTCACTGATACAGATAGTTTTCCTTATAATAGTTCATTTTGCCCGGCAGCTCCTCCACCATTTCATCCAGATAGCGGTTTAGTACATAGTAGGCTGCCGCATTGGATGCGGTATAGTCAAATCCCGATTTACCGAAATAGAGTCCGTCTCCATCGAATCGGATGAATATTTCACTGATTTCCATAATGTCTTTTCTGGTATCCTCTGTATACTCCGTGAAGATGTGGATGTTGTCTTCAAAAAACCTCAATATATTCATCCGTTCGTTCTGAGTGAAACTGAACTGCAGCTCAATCTCCCCCTTAGGCACATCCAGATGACGAATTTCAGAATCTTTATAGTAGGTTTGAACAAATTTCAGCAGATCCTTCCTGATTTCCAAGAGTTCCATCAGAACTCACCCTTCTCTTCCTGAAGCCTGAAGATACCAAACTTGATCTTCATCCCGAAGGCACTGAATTTTTCTTCATATTCCGTCTTGATATTCTCCGTGAACCCACTTTCTCCCAAATCCCATGTTCTGTAGATCTCATCAAAATTCTCTTCTTTAAAATACTCCAGAGATGCTTCGAACAGATCATCATCATCCGTCTTAAACCACACTTCCGTCCCCGGCTTTATGAATCCTTTGTACTTTGAAAGAAACCTTGGATGAGTCAGTCTTCTCTTGTTATGGGAAGCCTTCGGCCAGGGATTGCAGAAATTGATGTAGATTTTGGAAATCTCCTTTTCATCAAAAATCTCATCCACCCGTTCGATGAACATAGGAATCAATCTTACGTTGGTCAGTCCCAGCTCATTGATTTTCCTCAGGACAAAAACAAGCACTTCATCCTTCAGGTCGATTGCGATGTAGTTGATATCCGGATTCTGCGCCGCCAGTGTGCTGATGAACTGTCCTTTTCCGCACCCCAGCTCCAGATGAATGGGATGATCGTTTCCGAAATGCGCACTCCACTTTCCCTTCATATCCCAGGGCTCTATGATCGCTTTGTCATCCTTTTCCATTTCCGGTCTAGCCCACCACTTTTTTCTTAATCTCATTTCATCACCTATTCCAATTTAATCACTTAGAGAAGTATACAATATTTTTCCTGTTTTTTCATCCTCTTCTGTTCTTTTCCTCATGAAATCGAAAAATCCCATGTGGATACGGAGCAATACATAAAAAAACAGGAACTTATCCTGAAATTTGATTTAAGTCATACTTTTATCTCAGCATTCATTGTACGCTATATAAGAAAATAATAATTGGAGGATTTTTATGAAAGAAAAACTGGCCCCCATACATTTTGTACAGCACAACCGCATCAAAATCCAGGAGAACCTGGAAACATTTCTCATCGACCTGTTCGGTCTTCAGGATGTGGATGCGCATTTGATAGACATTCATGGCCCTAGAACAAGCGAGGAAGCTCTGGAAATCCAGATCGACCATGATGATATCCACGGATGGCTGGAATCTCATCTGGTGGCCAATGAGAAGAGACTCAGCATGCTCTCCAGAGAGATCCTGAAAAGCCACGATGAGCCCGCTCTGCTTCTCGCCCATGCAGAATATGGAAAAAGGCTGGCGGAGTCTTTGAAAGAGAAGATTCAGTTCTCAAACGGAGAGCAGCTATATGGATACCTCAACACCGTCATGCTGGATGGCATGCCCTGTGACAAGATCAATGAAATGGTAGAAGCCGGAGAACGTCATCTGGTCTGGAAAAGCAGAAGGGATCTGCACAGCAGATACTATGAAGAACAGAATCTTCCAGAAGGTCTCTATCCAAATCTCAGGAGATCTTTTCTCGCAAGCTTTCTGACCAGCTTGGATGTATCCTTCTTTGACATGGATTGCACCGAAAACGGCATTCTTTACAGCGCACATTTCTAGCAGCTCTCATACAAGAGAAATAACCACTGCTCCCATTTGAATGGAAGACAGTGGCTATTTCTCTTTCAATTCGATTGTTACAGGAAGTCTTTCCTCATGGGACTGAACACATCCACAAGAACGCCATCAAGAAGCGCAACGGTTCCATGGAGAACATCGGGAGGCATGAGAAGACTGTCTCCGGCTTTCACCACTTTCTTCTCATCACCGATGGTGAACTCGAAAGATCCACTGACCACATAGGTGGTCTGCAAATGCGGATGTGCATGCAATGCTCCCACTGCTCCCTTCTCAAATCTGATTTCACACATCATCATGTCTTCATTATGAGCCAGCACTTTACGATGGACCCCAGGGCCACAGTTCACACTCAGAATTTCCTGATTCAATACAAACATCATTTATCCTCCAGACTCTATTACACTGATTACCTTTACTACACCATTATACCTCAGAAAGAATATTCATTACACTACGATCTGTGATATGGTCAGCGATCCTGGTGGAAATCATAGAGAGGAGCCCTCAATGATTTTTTTCATGGTTTCAGCAGAAGCGATGAAATCTTCCCTTTCCTTCTCTTTCAGAGGCACTTCAATCACTTTCTTTATCCCCTCTTTTCCCACAATGCTTGGAATGCCGATATATAGGTCTTTCAGACCATACTCACCATCCAGTAGAGAAGAAACCGTAAGAATGGCTTTCTCGTCACCGGTGATGGCTTCACAGATTCTTCGCACCGCCAGGGCTACAGCATAGTTGGTATATCCCTTGGTGTTGATCATCTCATAGGCAGCATTTTTCACGGACAGTGGAATGTATTCCATGAAGGACAGGTCCCCCTTTCCTTTTTCCGTAATGCTGACATATTCCTTCAGATTGACCCCTGCGATATTGGTCAAAGACCATGCGGCGATCTCAGAGTCACCATGTTCACCGATGATATATCCATGGATGCTTCTGGCATCCACATCAAGGTACTCTGCCAGAAGGGTTCTGAATCTGCTTGTATCAAGCACAGTACCTGATCCGATGACCCTCTCCCTTGGGAACCCTGATAATTTATAGGCCACATAGGCTAGAATATCCACAGGATTGGATACCACAAGCAGTATGGAATCCGGACTGTATTTCACGATTTCCGGAATAATCTGCCTGTATATACCGATATTCTTGTTCACAAGATCCAGTCTGGTCTCACCAGGTTTCTGAGCAGCTCCGGCAGTGATGATGACGATGTCGGATCCTTTCGTGTCCTCATAATCACCGGACATGACTTTCACCGGTTTCACGAATGCGGCTCCATGGGAGATATCCATGGCCTCACCAATGGCTTTGTCTTTATTCACATCCACCAGCACCAGTTCTTCACAGAGTCCACCGAGCATGAGTGCATAGGTGGTGGTCGCTCCGACAAACCCGGCTCCGATGATGGAGATCTTAACGTTTTTCAGTTTCATTCAATTTTCCTCCTTTTCAGAATTCATTTTATTATAACTGAACTTTATGAACTGGGATTGAAAAATCAGTCCTCTGAAATTCATAATTTGCTCCCTGGATATAGCCTCTCACCGGCTGTCGCTGCTTGACTCCATTAATTTTTATGCTGTGACTATACATGTAACTGTTTACAGCATAAATCTTGAGTAAACGTTTAACTTCCACCCTTCGTAATCGGGAAATCTTTGCCTGAAATAGCCTTTGAAAGAATGGCTGATGACAGCTGAACCATTGATATATGAGGATTTATACAGTTTTTTGAATAAAGATTTTTCCTTTTAAATCATGGAAATTGCACTGCATATGATATATAATGAATTGAAATTACATGGAGGTGCATAAATGAAAATAGAACTGATTGGTTTTCCCATGTTTTATGGTTGCGACAGACCTGGCGTGGAACATGGACCAGATAAACTGAGAGAAAATGGTTTAGTGGAAATACTGAAAAAGCACAATGAAGAAGTAGAAGACTTTGGAAATATAGACGTGATGAGCGTGGATACAGATCGAAAATATGCAAGTCACAAGTCCATGAAATATCTGGATGAAGTTGTCGATGGAAACTTGAAACTGGCGCAGGCGGTGGAAAAATCATTAAAGGCTGGAAATCTTCCTTTTGTGGTCGGTGGAGACCACTCTCTGGGTCTTGGATCCATGGCTGGCGTCAAAGCGGCTTCAGAAGAGGAATATGCTGTCATCTGGATCGATGCCCATGCGGATCTGAACGTAACAGAGTCCTCCCCATCGGGTAACATTCACGGCATGCCCCTGGGTGCATCCACAGGTCTCGGCGATGAAGCACTGACTTCACTCTATGTGAAGGGTCAGAAAGTGAAGCCAGAGAACATCTACATCATCGGTTTACGAAGTGTGGATGAAGGAGAAGAAGTCATCATCAGAGAGCATGGCATAAACATCTGGAGAATGACGGACATCCGCGAAAGAGGTATGGATACTGTTATTCATGAACTTCTGGAGATGCTTGGAGATAGCGGTATCGGCAAGATCCACCTCTCCTATGACATCGATTCTCTGGATATTCGTCTGGTTCCAGGAACCGGAACACCAGTGGAAGACGGGCTGGAATTTGAGGAAAGCAAGGCTCTGGTCAAAGCGATCATTTCCACAGGAAAAGTCGGAAGCATTGATTTTGTGGAGTTCAATCCAGTCATCGACAAGGATGACATCACCTTGAACTCTTCCCTCACCATGCTGGAGGCATTCTCTGAAGCACTGGGTAACGTGAAATAAAACAGAAATGAAGAAGCTCTTCCCGGACATGCCTATATCTGGCATCCCGTCCTGGAAGAGCTTCTTTGATTTGCTGAAATTACTGTCTGAATCATGAAGCTATACGATCCGCCTGATCCATTTATGAGAGCGGTATCGCGGATAACAGATGATCAGTTTCACGATTTCCTCGGCAAAGCTGCACATCAGCACATATTCCACCGGAAGTCTGAAGTAGAGTGCCGCTATAGAAACCATCGGTACACCAACAAACCATAGACTGGCCGTCTCCGCAAACAAGGAGTACCTTGTATCCCCGCCTCCTCTGAACAGCCCTACAACGAACAGGACATTCAGAAAACGTATAGGCACCATAATTGTAATCAGACTGAGTAGATTGCTTGTGGTGGCTCTGGTAGAATCCTCCAGCTTATACAGCGAAAGTATCGGATTTCTTGCAACGAGAATCAGGACCGATGTGCCCAGACCGATGAAGAACGTGAGTCTGATGATTTTCCGCGCATAGATCTTCAGGGTTTCAATGTCCCCTTTCCCGATGAGATTTCCTGTGATGATCGCAGCCGCGTTGCAGATGCCGAAGGAGAATACATAGAACAGCTGTGTGATGGTATTCTGAATCTGAATCGCCGCGAAAGCTGAAACTCCAAGTTTCGCATAGGAGTAGTTATACACCAGGATGCCAAGAGACCAGAAGGTCTCGTTCAGAAGAACAGGTGCTGCTACTATGAGATATTTTGATATGTTCGGTTTTCTGAAGGACAGTAGTTCTTTCAGGCTGGCATTCAATATATTCTTCTTGACGAATACATTATAGAAGAGAATCCCGAATTCGATGATTCTCGCGATGAGTGTCGCCAGTGCCGCTCCCCGGACTTCAAGCCTTGGAAATCCGAAGGCCCCGTTGATCAGACAGTAATTCAGAAAAGTATTGGTGCTAAGCCCTATGATGCTGGAGATCATGGGAACGAAAGCCTGCGATGTGGATCTCAGGGCAAAAATCATGGTGAAGGACAGATTGCTCAGAAGGTAGCTGAATCCTACAATCCTCAGGTAATTCACCGACTCGCTGAGCACCTTCGGATCCTGGGAATACAGGGACATGATCCTTTCCGGAATCACCAGGGCAATGAGCGTGAAAAACAGCGCAATCATACCACCGATGACCATGGTCATACCAAGATATTTTTTCAGGCTCTTGTAGTCTTCACTGCCATGAGACTGGGAGAAGAAGATTGCTCCCCCGCTGTTCAGCCCAAAGGACATGAGCGTAAACAGAAAGAACAGCTGGTTGGCCTGTCCTACTGCAGCGATGGACTCTTCACCCAGATTTCCGATCATCAGATTGTCCACCATATTCAGAGAGGAGGAGAGAAAATTCTGAACGATGATGGGCAGTGCAATGGTGAAGAGAACTTTATAGAATTTTTGATCATCCAGGGAAATTTTCTTATTCATTTGCATAATTTTAGTACCTCACGAGTAATAAGTATACAGGATTAATTGTGATTCGAAAATATGTATTCTCTCAAAATGTATTGAAAGCTGAAGTTTTCTCCTCTATAATCAAGTTAGGTTATGTTTTATATAACACTGATAAAAAATAGGAGGGAATATTATGAAGAGTTACGTTTGTTTAGTATGCGGATATGTTTATGATCCAGCTGTCGGGGACGAAGACAATGGAATCGCTCCAGGAACGAGCTTCGAAGATCTACCTGAGGATTGGGTATGTCCACTTTGCGGAGTCGGCAAGGACCAGTTTGAGGTTGAGGAGTAAAATCCCTAATAAAGCACCAGGCATTTCGCCTGGTGCTTTTTCATATCTCTATATAAATGCTGATGTGACTTTTCTTCTATCGTAACATTCAGCAGAATCTTGTTACCCGATGCGTCTGATATATGTTTTTTCTTTTCCTTCTTCCTGTGTGACATAGAAATCCTTGCCGAGCTCCTGGAGTAGAAGTTCTGTAAGCTCCGCATTTCGCTCCCTGTCCATGGCTTCCACGCCCTCGAGTTTATACTTCATATTCATGGCTTCATACTTGTTTTCACCCATGGTGTGATAAGGAAGAAGTTCCACCTTATCCACGTTCCTGAGGCCTCTGATCTTTTTCGCCAGATTCCTGATGTGCTCTTCACTGTCCGTGATTCCAGGAACCACCACATGCCTGATCCACATTCTGGTTCCCGCTTTCTGGACCGCTTCCAGAAATCTCTTTGACTTATCCTCTTTCTGACCTGTCACAAACAGATACTGCTTCGGATCCTCATGCTTGATGTCAAAGAGCACCAGGTCTGTATAGCTCAGAATCTCCTCATACTCTCCAAATCCGTAACCTGCCGTATCCAGTGCTGTATGGATTCCTGATTCCTTGCACAGCTTCAGGTTTTCCAGAAGAAATTCCGGCTGCAGAAGAGGTTCTCCTCCGGAGAACGTGACTCCGCCGCCTGATTTCTCAAAATAAGGTCTGTATCTTCTGATCTTCTTCACAAGGTCCGCTGCTTCTACTTGGTCTCCATCACCCATAAGCCAGGTATCAGGATTGTGGCAGTATAGACATCTTAGTTTACATCCCTGCAGAAACACTACAGTTCTTATTCCGGGTCCGTCTACCAGTCCCATGCTCTCTATTGAATGTACTCTACCTTTCAAAGCCCTCACTCCTTGTTTTGATCTTTGTTAATAGTCAGGTTGCTGTCCTTACATCGCCTCGTGGAATGTTCTTGAAATCACTTCCATCTGCTGTTCTCTGGAAAGTCTGTTGAAGTTCACCGCATATCCTGAAACTCTGATGGTCAGTGTAGGATATTTTTCCGGATGTTCCATGGCATCTTCCAGCTTGGATCTGTTGAACACATTCACATTCAAGTGATGCGCATCCTGTGAGAAGTATCCATCCAGAACGGAAGCCAGGTTATTGATTCTTTCTTCACCGGTTTTTCCCAGGGCATCGGGCACGATAGAGAATGTATTGGATACTCCATCTTCACAGGTATCACAGTATGGAATCTTCGCTACACTGTTCAAGGAAGCCAGCGCTCCCTCCATATCTCTTCCATGCATAGGATTAGCTCCTGGTGCAAATGGTTCTCCCGCCTTACGTCCGTCTGGTGTGGATCCGGTCTTTTTACCATATACCACATTGGATGTGATGGTCAGCACTGAAAGTGTGTGCTTCGCATCTCTGTAGGTTGGATGCTTCTTCAGCTCTTCAGAGAACTTCTCCACAAGCTTCACTGCAAGTTCATCCACACGGTCATCGTCGTTTCCATACTTAGGGAAGTCTCCTTCGATTTCGAAATCGGAAGTGATTCCTCTTTCGTCTCTCTTCGGCATCACTTTCGCAAACTTGATTGCGGAAAGGGAGTCTGAAGCTACAGACAGACCTGCCACGCCAAAGGCCATGAGTCTACCGACTTCGGTGTCATGAAGAGCCATCTGGCCTGCTTCATACGCATATTTGTCGTGCATGTAATGAATGATGTTCATGGTATTCACATAAAGTTCCGCCACATATTCAAGAACCTTTGTGTAGTTGGTCAGTACCGTTTCATAGCTCAGCACTTCATCTGTAATCGGATCAATTCCATCAATGACCTTCTTTCCGGTCTTTTCATCGACGCCACCGTTGATGGCATAGAGAAGAGATTTCGCCAGGTTGCATCGCGCTCCGAAAAACTGCATCTGCTTGCCTAGTGTCATGGCGGATACACAGCATGCGATGGCGTAGTCGTCTCCGTAGATCGGTCTCATCAGATCATCATTCTCATACTGGATGGAATCTGTCTGAATGGACATATCCGCACAGAACTTTTTGAAGTTCTCTGGCAGATCCTGTGACCAGAGCACAGTCATGTTTGGTTCTGGCGCTGTGCCAAGATTGATCAGTGTATGCATGAATCGGAAAGATGATTTGGTGACCAGCGCTTTACCGTCCAGTCCCACTCCTCCGATGGCCTCTGTTACCCATGTTGGGTCTCCGGCAAACAGATCATCGTATTCAGGTGTTCTCAGATGTCTTACCAGTCTCAGCTTGATGACAAACTGGTCAATCAGCTCCTGAGCATGTGCTTCATCAAGAATACCGGCTTTGAGATCTCTTTCTATATAACAGTCAATGAATGTACTGGTTCTTCCAAGAGACATGGCTGCACCGTTGTTTTCCTTCACCGCTGCAAGGTAACCGAAGTAGACGAACTGCACTGCTTCATGTGCATTCTTTGCTGGCTTTGAAATATCGAATCCGTAGCTCGCTGCCATCTTCTTCATCTCGCCCAGTGCAATGATCTGCTCGTTGACTTCCTCTCTCTGTCTGATCAGATCATCCAGCATAGGACCTGTAAGATTTTCAAGATCCTTTTTCTTCTCTTCGATGAGTCTGTCGATACCATAGAGAGCAATTCTTCTGTAATCACCTATGATTCTTCCTCTTCCGTAGGCATCTGGCAATCCTGTGATGAGTCCGGTGCTTCTTGCTGCTCTCATTTCCTTGTTGTAGGCGTGGAACACACCTTCATTGTGTGTCTTTCTGTATTTAGGGAACTCCTTCAATATGGAATCCGATGCGGTGAAGTCATAGGCTTCCAGAGACTGCTGAACCATTCTGAATCCGCCATAAGGGTTGATGATTCTTTTCAGTGGAGCATCTGTCTGAAGTCCTACGATGGATTCATGATCCTTATCGATGTATCCTGGTTTGAAATTGTTGATTCCTGCAATGTTCTCTTCATCTACCCCAAGAACACCCTTCTTGATCTCTTCTACAATCAGATCACTGGATTTCTTCCAGACCTTCAAGGTATTCTCTGTGGGTCCTGCCAGGAAGGAATCATCCCCTTCATATAAAGTATAATTTTTCTGAATAAAGTCTCTCACATCTATCTCGTTCTGCCAGTTTCCCTGAACAAATCCCTGCCATTCTGTATGCATTTGAATTCCTCCTACTAATTTTATAACAGATTTGCTTAATTTTCTTAATCTGTTTTAACTTACAAATGCATTATACAATAACTTTCCTCTTTTGTTAATACCTAATCAATAATATTTTTTATTGGTAATTCCTAGGAATCCTCAAATTGATTTGATTTTCACTCTGTTCTATGAATTTCGCCATTGAAATGGCTATATTTAGTACAGATATATTACAAATAATAAAATATCGCTTATTTTGTACTGCTAATTATGACAGATTTCGCCTGAAAATATTTTTTTATATTACAGATAAATTTCTAATCATATCATGATTCTTCCGTATCAGATGAGAGATCCGGTATTCAACTCACGGGGTTCAGGTTGGATCAGTAAGCGGTTACAGTAATTAATAATATAACAATGTCCAATATTTATAGTACAGAATTCCTGATTATCCCCACTTATGTTCTAAATTGTTGAAACAGATTCTGTCCTGATTCAATAAATGCAAAGTAATCAAAAAGGAAGCCTTCCAAAACGGAAGACTCCCTGTCTGCTTTACTGCTAGGCTAGGTTTCTATGGACAGAACCTGGTTTCTTGATATCCAGCATTCCTTGGCTACTCTCTTTTTCTTCGGTCCCGTGTCCTTTTCTTTTCTGAGCGCTGTACGAAGGATCACTTCTCCTGTGGAGACCAGCCTTCTCATGACCGGATTATCGATGTCCTTGATAGTAAAGCCCGCACGCCTCGCCAGCCTGTGCAGAAGCGTCACTGCAAGCACAGCTTTATACTCTTCGGCTTCATCTCTTCTCATATGATCTCCAATGAGCTTGAGCTCTTCATTCAGCATGATGAACAGATTACCGTAACTGGTATCGAGTTTCGACAGATTGGTGTTGATGATGTGGATCTCATAATATCGATCCCCTTTTTGAATCACCGTCCCGTCTTTGATTCTGACCGGATTACCTTTATAGGTTTTCGGCACCATGTACAGAAATTCCAGGGTGCTGCCGGGTACTTTTTTCCACCCGTGCAGCTTCACTATATTTCTATCATACGCTGCAATGATTCTACTGAATATTCTCATGCCAACCTCCTCACGCTGAAACGATGGTATTATCCTCATTCACTGGTTTCACAAAATGATATCCTTTTTCTTTCATTAATGGAAGTGCATTCTCCAGTGCAAGGATGGTTCTCTGTGGTGCATTTTTCGCTCCTCTTCCATCATGCAGAAGAATAATGTCTCCCGGCCTCACTTTTTGTGTCAGTATTCTTTCAATATGTTTCTCATCCACATATCTGCTCCAGTCCGAAGCATGAATGGACCATAGAACCGGTTCAAAGTCATACTGATGGATGAATTTTGACGAAGCGATGTTCACAAGTCCCCATGGAGGTCTGTATAGATGGACGGTTACGCCCATACTCCGTAAAACACTATTGGAACTGAAAAAATCTTCTTTCATGGCCTTATAGGTTCTAAACGGCGCTCCGATATGCTTATTGGCATGAAGCCCGATGGTATGTCCTTCATCCACCATTCTTTTGATAAGCTGCGGATTCTCCTTCGCTTTCTCCCCAAGAACAAAAAAAGTCGCTTTCACATTGTTCTTCTTTAGAAGATCCAGCACCTGGGGTGTATACCTGGGATCCGGACCGTCATCAAAAGTGAGCGCAATCTCCTTATCTCCGGATTTCACATTTCTTCTTACGTTTTTCGCAAAAAACCTGAAATAGATATTCGGTATGATGGAATATATCAAAAACAGATAGAACAAAATCGTATCCAAGTCCTCACCTTCTCACTATTACTATTCTTTATGTCGGCTTTCAGTTCTATTATAGTCCAAATTACAGTACATATGCTGAAATTCTATCAGTTCTACCGCTAAAAAAATTAAGCAGCCAAAGGCTGCTCAACTGCACTTACGTGCTGAAAGTTACTTGACCTAGTATTTGACCCCACACTCGCCTGCTGGAGCTTTTGCTACCCGGACTTAACCTCTCACTACTAACCCTCTCATTTCTGGCAGGACTTACCTCTAAGCTGCACCATGATTGTCAGTGCTTTGACTGACTTACGTGGATCCTTTCGCCTGCAACTGGCATGGACTATCAAGGTTACCCTTGAGCAACTACAAACATAACTTTCATTTATCAATTATAGCGATGTTGTTTTGATTTATCAAGCGATAGACGAAATTTTTCTGTCATGAAAAAGCTTGCCCCTTCTAGATTCTGGAGAAAGTGATGTACTTGCCCTCGATGCCATGCTTCTTCATGAGCGCAAGACATGCTGTCACCGTACTGCCCGTTGTGTAGACATCATCCACCAGCAGCATTCTCTTTCCTTTCAGAGCATCCATATGTTCTGAAAGAAGGGCTATCTTCTTCGCATTCTCACAGCGCTCATCGCGTTCCAGAACTTTCTGCTCTTTATCAGACGGTCGAAACAATGCTCTGACCGGAATATGCAGTCGATGCCCGATCCGCTTCGCCAGGTAGGCGCCATGGTCAAAGCCGAGCTTCTTCAATGAAGACTTCGATGATGGAGCAAAGGTGATGAAGTCGAAGCGCTCCTCTTCAGCAGACAGCTTCTCTGTTAGGAGCGTACCCATAAGGTCCCCAGCGGAAAAAATCATCTTCTTCTTATAGTTGGAGATCAGAATTTTTGCAGATTCCTGATGTCGATACATGGAAATCCCCGATTCCGATTCAGAAAGAATTCTTTGGTCATAGGAAAAAAAAGAGGCCCTGCAGGTTATGCAGAGCCCCTCATGAAAAGTCAGACAGACCGGACATCTGAGTCTGGGATAAAAGAAATCCGCTATTCTACTCAAAGCCTTCATCCCATAACACCTTGTTGAAGTGTCTCGCCAGATCCCTTGTCTTCTCAATGTCTCTTGTCACGTTTTGACAAATCATGAGTACTTCTCCGTTCATCTCATCATAGTAGCCGCTTCTGAGACATAGAAAGATCAGCTCCCGATAGGAGTAGCGACCGGCATCTGCACCGTGGATGATGATTTCGAAGTTTGTTTCCATATCCACATAATCATCCAGATTATCCGTGATGAAAATATGAGATTTCGTATGATCACTGCAGAGTTCTCGCATGGTCTTCATTCCGATCTCATCCACATCATAGATGCAGCTTTCCAGGCTCTCGTCGATTTTCGTGAGAAAACGCGCAACCTTCTTCTTCACTTTCTTGTTGGTTGTGATGAAGAGCACCTTCTTCTTCTCAAAGACAAACCACAGAAGGTACTCATACACAGAAGTGGGTACGAATTCATCCAGATTCAGTCTGGTCTCCAGAACCCGGGGTTCTGAAACAAATCCACTTTTCCCCGCCATGGGCACTTCAATGACATCCATGCCCATGAAGACCGACTCAAGTGAATACGCAACGACTTTTCTGCATTTCGGAAAGATGAATCCGATGAGATGCTGCATTTCCGGTTTTTTATGAATGGGAAAGGAATTCACATCATCATAAATCACCAGATCGTATTCTTCTCTTACCCTCAAAGCCTGCAGATAATCGCAGATCACCAGCGACTCCTTCTCGTTGATTTCCAGATCCTGATGGACAGATATGGAGTCTATGCCCCGATCCCTCATGGCACGGACAATCAGAACCCTGTCCTTGTCTTCACCTGTTATGTAGAGAACCCTCCCATTTTCCTTAAGCACTTTCTCCACCAGATCCCTGACCGGTTCAATGCCCATATATGGCACGGTCTTCATATTGATTGCTTTCTCCTGGGATGTTTCATACCAGCTGAAAAGCTGCATTCTTTTTTCCGTTTTCATAGATACCCCCGAATATTATTCCTGATTATGTTTCTTCTACGCTGACATTGTCCAGTACATTTAATATTCTATATTTCAGCGATGTGTGCCGTTCGTAGGTTCTGGTATTTCTGATCATATAGCTGAGCGCTTTCTTGGAACCCACAAGGACCAGAAGCTCCCTCGCTCTTGTCACCCCTGTGTAGATCAGATTCCTGCTCATGAGAAGCGGCGGTCCCATGAACACAGGAATGATCACGACCTTGAATTCACTCCCCTGGCTTTTGTGAATGGTCACAGCATAGGCCAGTTCCAGCTCATCCAGATCCTGGGATTCAAATTCCACAATTTTGTCTTCGTCGAAAAGCACAGAAACGGTATTGTCTTCCGTATTGATTCCCGTCACATAGCCGATATCTCCATTGAAGATTCCCTGCCCCTCAGGGGGTTCACCAAATACTCGCTTCACCTTTTTCCATTTGATCATGTAGTTATTCTTCGTCTGCATGACCTTATCTCCGATCTGGAAATCCGTGAAATCATAACTCCTGTTGTTCGGATTCAGCGATTTCTGGAGTACCCGGTTCAGATTATGTACCCCGAGCTCTCCTTTTCTCATGGGCGTAAGCACCTGAAAGTCCTTCACCCGATCCCACTTCTTATTGAAATTGGGCAGTCTTTTCGTGATCAGCTCCACAAGAGTGTCCAGAGATTCTTCTGGCCTGGCTTCACTGATGAAGAAAAAATCACTGTCCTTGGCATTGAGCTGAGGCATCTCTCCTGTGTTTATCCTATGCGCATTGGTAGTGATGTAGGACTCCTTGCCTTGCCTGTAGATGAACTGAAGCTTAACCACCTTGAATGCTGTACTTTCAATGAGATCTTCCAGTACTCTTCCAGATCCCACTGACGGCAGCTGGTCCACATCCCCTACCAGAATCAGCCTGGTCTTCGGTTTTATGGCTTTCAGAAGATTGTTCATGAGCATCACATCGATCATGGACGCTTCATCTATGATGACCACATCACAGTTTAAGGTATGGTCTTCGTCAAACAGAACCTCTTCATCTTCGGTGGAGACGCCCAGTTCTATGAGCCTGTGAATGGTTTTGGATTCCCGTCCTGTGGCTTCGGACATTCTTTTCGCGGCTCTTCCCGTAGGTGCTGCCATGAGGACCTTCTTACCAGCCCGGTCAAAGATTTCCAGTATACATTTGATGATGGTGGTCTTCCCGGTTCCAGGACCTCCCGTTATGATTTCAATTCCATTATGTACAGCACCTGCAATAGCTTCAATCTGTTTTTCATGGAATGAAATATGGTTGTCCCGCTCGAAATCCCGGATATAGTCCTCCACCGGAAGTTTCAGATCATCCACCTCGTCCAGTGCAAGACTCAAGATTCTTTTCGTCACTGAAACCTCAGCGTACAGATAAGGCAGCGCAAATACGCCATCCATACCATTCACTTTCTCCATCGCCAGTCTGTTTGTCATGACTGAGTGCATGAGATTCTCTTCAATGAGCGCTTCGGGCACTTCCAGCACACTCCGGCCTCTTTCCATGAGTTCGGATCTGGGAATGAAGGTGCTGCCTTGTGCGCAGTACTCATTGACGATATGGGTGATTCCACTCTGAATACGAAAGGGCGAATCGATTTCGATCCCAAGATTCCTGGCAATACCATCCGCTGTCTTGAAACCGATGCTTGGCACTTCTTCCGATAATACATAGGGATTCTGCCTGACTTTCGCAATGGCATCATTCCCGAAAACCCGATAGATCTTCAATGCCTGTTTGGGCGTTACCCCATAGCTTTGAAGAAAGACCATGATGTTCTTCACTTCTCTGCCTTTGATGTAGGAATCATAGATGAGCTTGATTTTCTTTTCTCCGATCCCATCCAGTTCCATGAGTCTTCTGGTGTCATTTTCAATGATATTGAAAATCTCGCTTCCGAATTTCTCCACAAGTTTCTTCGCTGTAATAGGACCAATACCGGAAATGGAACCCGATGCCAGATACTTTTCAATTCCTTTCAGCGAATTGGGCATTACCTCCTCATAGGTCTCACATTTAAACTGCTTCCCGAAGGTCGCATGGAGGACCCACTCCCCTTTGAGTATGTAGGTCTGTCCTACTGATATAAAGGGAAAGGTGCCCAATGCGATGTGAATATCCTTGTCGTCTTCTATTCTGAAAATGCAGAACGCATTTTCTTCATTCTGAAATATGATGTCCCGTACAACACCTTCTAAACTCTCCATAACTACTCCCTTTATCTGTTTCTATACTTTTCATAGTTATATCATAATCTAAAAGGCTACCGGTTTCCACATTTCCTTACAGGGATTATTATAAGGAGATGGAGGAAGATTATTCATCGTAATCTGTAAATTTTTACTGAAGAATTTACAAGAACGCCTCCTGCAGTAATCTCCCCCTGTTATTTTCATGTATAATATACTCATAGGAAATTATACAGAACATTAATGGAATAAGAGGTGTAGACATGATATTCAAGGATTTCAGAGTGATCTTCACGGACAGAATAGAAACGATGTCCGTTCAGATCAGAAATGGTAAAATCACAAGTTTCAACCCGGACGATGCTGATGACGAAGTCATCGAAGGAAAAGGAAGATACCTTTCACCGGGTTTCATCGATATACATATTCATGGCGCTGGTAATCACGACACCATGGAAGGTACCTTCGATGCACTTGAAACCATATCAAAAACCATAGCAGAATATGGTACAACAACATTTCTCCCCACCACAATGACAGTAGACACAAAGGAAATCAGAAAAGCCGTGGAAGCCGCCAAAGTAGCCCAGGGTCAGGTAAGCGGGGCATCCATCGGAGGTGTGCATCTGGAAGGGCCTTTCATAAGCGAAGGCGCCATCGGTGCACAGAATCCGAAATATGTGCAGAAGCCTACTCTGGAAGCTTTCAAGGAGATGGTCGGTAACAATCTGGATCTGATCAAGAACATCACCATGGCACCTGAGGTGGAAGGCGCTCTGGAACTGATTCCCTACCTGAGAGAGAATGGCATCAATGTCTCCATGGGTCATAGCGTGGCAACCTACGAGGAAGCTATGGAGGGAATCCGAGCTGGAGTCAATCATTCCACCCATCTGTTCAATGCCATGACCCCTTTCACCCATAGAAAACCCGGTGTCGTCGGTGCAATCTTTGATACGGACATCACAACGGAAACCATTTCCGACGGAATCCATGTAAGCTATCCTTCCTTGAGGACGGCATACAAAATCAAAACTTCCGATAAAGTGCTGCTCATCACCGATGCCATGATGGCATGTGGTATGCCCGATGGCACCTACTCACTTGGCGGACAGGCTGTCATTTCCAAGGAAGGTGCAGCAAGACTCACTTCCGGTGCACTGGCAGGCTCCATCCTCACCATGGATAAGGCCGTGAAGAATGTCTTTGAGCACACCGATCTGCCGCTTCACGAAGTCATCAAAATGGCCTCCTACAATGGAGCCCTCTTCATCGGCGCTGAAAAGATTACAGGTAAAATCGCACTTAATTACGATGCGGATCTTCTGATTCTATCCGATGACCTGAAAGTGGAGCATGTCTTCATCAAAGGAAAGCAGTTCAAGTAAGTTCATTTCCCGCTCCCTCACTCCTGTGGGGTGGCGGGTTTTATCTTATATTGCACATAGGAAGACCAGCACAGTGTTCAGAATGTTTTAATTCTTTATGAAGATTGCACGAATTCTTGTATTTGCAATGATTTTGATACTACTATAAAGATATAGCACTATACAATATAAGCAAGAAATCCCTACTTTACATCAAGGAGGTGAACAGAAAACACCCTTTTCAGGTGTTTTCTATACCATGAAAGTCATAGAACGAATCAAGGGACAATTCGCAGGACTTGGCGACAGCTTCTTAAGATATCCTGTCACCGTGCTGCTCTCCATCACACTGATGGTCATTCTGATCATCCAGAACGAAAGAAACATAGACGGTATCTATGATACCGAAATGCTTAGAAGACTCGCCATGACCGCAGCCATCGGCATGCTTGCCAGCATTTCTCTGAAACATCTGCAGGAACGGTTCTGGCCGGACAAACCTGCTCTGATCCTTGTAACCGTGCCATCTGCTCTGCTTATGACCTTGTATTACATCTTTTTCACGGAAGATATGAATCAGATCAGTGGCATGCGTTTCATCGGCTTCATACTTACCCTCATCATAGCTGTTTTCTACACCCTCAAGCTGAAGACGAACAGAAATTACGAACCTTATGTCATAAGAATCTTCAACGGATTCTTCCTCACCGTCCTCTATTCCGGAGTACTGTATTTTGGAATATCCGCCATCTTATTCACTATAAACGCCTTATTTGATGCAGACATCGACGGGAAATGGTTCTTCTACTTCTTCCTTATGGTGACTTTCATTTTCGGAGCACTGATGTTCCTGTCGAAGCTTCCGATAAAAGAGGAACACTTCGAAGACTACCCTTACAGCAAAGCACTGAAAATCCTCCTGCTGTATATCGTCATTCCGCTGATCACCATCTATACCGGAATCCTGTATGTCTATTTCATCAGAATTCTTGTAACACAGGAATGGCCAAGGGGTCTGGTATCAAATCTTGTCCTGTGGTACTCTGTGGTATCCGCTGCCGTGATCTTCTTCATTACTCCGATTCTGGAAGAAAACAGACTGGCCATGCTCTTCAGGACCTGGTTCCCGAGAATCCTCCTTCCGATTCTGGCCATGATGTTCGTCTCCATCGGAAAGAGAATCGCACAATACGGCGTGACGGAAAACAGATACTTCGTGGTGCTTCTGGGCATCTGGGTACTGCTGATCATGGTCTACTTCATTGTGAAGAAGAAGCTCACAAACATCTTCATCCCTGTGACCCTCTCGATCTTCGCACTGGTATCCATACTGGGACCCCTGTCCGCCTTCAGCGTATCAAACTTCAGCCAGAATCAGAGATTCACTGCTCTTCTGGAGAAGAACGATATGCTTCAGTCAGGTAGCATCCAGCCAGGCACGGGTGTCTCTGAAGAAGACCGGAGAAATATTTCCAGCATCGTGAGCTATTTCGATTCCAGAGATCCCAGTAAACTGAAATACGTGGCTGATGATTTTGAGTACAATGATTTTGAAAGAGTATTCGGATTCAAGAGAGAGGACTACTACGGATATCCGCAAATGGACTATATCTACTTAAGCACCGATATGGATCAGTCCGGTATTCTCATTGAGGGATTCGATTACCTCTTTACAGTGAATTACAACACGAAAACAGCTGAAACCGACGGACTCACCATTCAGCTGGACAACGTGACAGACCTGATCGTCAGCCTGAATGGACAGGTGATCATGACTGAAGACCTGTCTGAGGACATCGAAAGAATCGTCAGTGACAATGAGGGCAGAATAGAAAGAGCACAGATTTCCTTTGAAGATGCCATCATCCTGAAGGAGAACGACAGCGTTTCCGTCAAGCTCATCCTGAGAGAACTCTCCGCAAGAAAAACAGATGCGGACACACTGGATTTTGACTACATCAACTTCAACATCCTGGTGCAGGTGAAAAACTGATTGCACGAAAAGAAAAGCCTCAGTCTTCTCAATTGATTTTGAGTGACTGAGGCTTATTACTTTTCTGCTTGCTGTCCTGCTTGTGCGTTCAGCTAATACCCTTATGCCAGTTCAGGCATCAGAGCTCTGATTTCTTCCACCTTATCAAGCTTCTCCCATGTCAGGTCCAGGTCATTTCTGCCGAAGTGCCCATAGGCTGCAATGTTTCTATAGATCGGTCTCTGAAGATCCAGATCTCTGATGATGGCACCGGGTCTCAGATCGAACACCTTGCCGATGACTTCGATGATCCTTTCATGAGGGATTTTTTCGGTTCCGAAGGTGAACACTTCAATGGAGATGGGCTTCGCAACACCGATTGCGTAGCTCAACTGCACTTCCAGCTTGTCGGCAGCTCCTGCTGCCACAAGGTTCTTCGCCACCCATCTTGCTGCATAGGCTGCAGAGCGGTCAACCTTTGTGGGGTCCTTTCCTGAGAAAGCGCCTCCTCCATGTCTGCCGTATCCGCCGTAGGTATCCACGATGATCTTTCTTCCAGTCAGACCGGAATCTCCTTGTGGTCCTCCAACGATGAACTGTCCGGTAGGATTCACATAGATCTTGGTGTTCTCATCCATGAGGTCCTCAGGCACCACTGCCATGATCACATGTTCAATGATATCTTTTCTGATTTCTTCCTGCGTCACAACAGAGCTATGCTGGGTGGAAACAACAATGGCTTCCACTCTGACCGGCTTGTCGTTCTCATCGTATTCAATGGTCACCTGGGTTTTCCCATCTGGTCTGAGATAAGTGAGTGTCTCATTCTTTCTCACTTCCGCTAGTCTTCTTGCCAGTTTCTGCGCAAGATTGATGGGCATGGGCATATAGTCTTCCGTTTCGTTGGTGGCAAAACCGAACATCATCCCCTGGTCTCCAGCTCCTGTCTGAAGCATGGCATCATGGTCGCCTTCACGGGTCTCCAGAGATGCATTGACACCCTGAGCAATGTCAGGTGACTGCTCATCAATGGAAGTAAGTACAGCACATGTCTCGGCGTCAAAACCGTACTTGGCACGGACATAGCCGATCTCAGTGACAGTCTTCCTTACCACCTTGGGGATATCCACGTAGCAGTCTGTTGTAATCTCACCCATCACCATGACCATACCGGTGGTCACTGCAGTTTCGCAGGCAACTCTAGCTTTCGGATCCTGTTCAAGAATACTATCCAGTATGGCATCTGAAATCTG
The DNA here is from genome assembly GCF_017368455.1 of Proteiniclasticum aestuarii. Classification (GTDB taxonomy): domain Bacteria; phylum Bacillota; class Clostridia; order Clostridiales; family Clostridiaceae; genus Proteiniclasticum; species Proteiniclasticum aestuarii. Next base: position 513,480 of record NZ_JAFNJU010000001.1, read on the forward strand.
ATCGCAGATTTTATCAGGATGTCCTTCTGTTACAGATTCTGATGTAAATAATCTTTTCATTTTTTTCCTCCCTTTTTTCTGGCAAACAAAAAACCTCTTCACAATAAGAAGAGGTGTCGTAAGTTCTACATCTCTCTTATCTCGCAGCAACCATGCTGCAGGAATTGGCACCACGTATCGCTACAGGTTGCCGGGTTTCACAGGGCCCTTTCCCTCCACCTCTCTTGATAAGAGTATTCAATTTTTTTCATAAAAAAAGACAGCAATTGAAACAATTGTGTCTTTTGTGGTGGAGGAGAGTGGATTCGAACCACTGAAGCAACTTGCAACAGATTTACAGTCTGCCCCCTTTGGCCACTTGGGTACTCCTCCCTATCAGTGTACAACTGCCTTTTTATAGTACAACAGTCAAAGGATTTTGTCAATAACATTTGCTTATGTTTTTCATTGGTTGAAATGGTGGAGGAGAGTGGATTCGAACCACTGAAGCAACTTGCAACAGATTTACAGTCTGCCCCCTTTGGCCACTTGGGTACTCCTCCGAAAATGTGGAGCTGGTGAACGGAATCGAACCATCAACCTGCTGATTACAAATCAGCTGCTCTACCATTGAGCCACACCAGCAAATGAACTGACAAAGACTAGTATATAGCCTGGAGAAAGATATTTCAAGGGTTTTTCTCAAAAAAATCCTCATTTTTTCCAGGGAGTTTTTCCTCACCGCACATTAAAAGAGTAAACCTCCTGAGGCTCTTATGACATTGCAATTAGACGATGATCTCACTCAAGCTGATTTTATTCATGAAATCCGCCGAATCAAAATACACCCACAAAGCAGACCACTTCCGCTTTGTGGGTGTCTGGAACCATCAGTCTCCTGACAGATCCTGATTACAGTTACTTGGTACCGAAGAGTCTGTCTCCAGCATCCCCCAGACCAGGCACAATATATCCGTGTTCATTCAGCTTCTCATCGATGGAAGCAATGAAGATGTCCACATCAGGGTGCTTTTCCGATAAGGCTTTGATCCCTTCAGGTGCTGCCACAAGACCGACGAACTTGATGCTCTTCGCTCCTCTTTTCTTCAGCATATGAATCGCATCGATGGCAGAGCCACCTGTTGCAAGCATCGGATCCACCACAATGACTTCTCTTTCTTCAATGTCCTTGGGAAGCTTGCAGAAGTACTCCACAGGCTGCAGTGTGCTCTCATCTCTATATAATCCGATATGTCCGACCTTCGCCGCTGGGACGAGCTTAAGCATCCCATCAACCATACCGATCCCGGCTCTCAGAATCGGCACGATAGCAAGCTTCTTTCCTGTGATCATTTTACAGTGGGCTGTTGCCACAGGAGTCTCGATATCCACCTCTTCCATTGGAAGGTCTCTTGTGACCTCATAGGCCATAAGTGTGGAGATTTCTTCCACCACTTCTCTGAATTCCTTGGACCCTGTATTCTTGTCTCGTATGATGGCCAGTTTGTGTAGTACCAGCGGATGGTTGATTTCAATAATTCTGCTCATTAGTTTTCCTCCTCAACGTCTGCATTCTCTTCTTCTAGTCTGGTTATTTTATCAATACGGTTCTGATGTCTTCCGCCCTCGAACTTCGCACCTAAGAACGTGTCCACGATATCCAGAGCCAGGGCCTGGCCGATGACTCTTTCTCCCATGGTCAGGATATTTGCATTGTTATGCTCTCTGGATGCGTGGGCGCTGAAGGTATCATGACACAATGCCGCTCTGATTCCTTTCACCTTGTTCGCTGCGATGCCGATGCCGATGCCTGTACCGCATACGAGGATCCCGAGATCGGACTCCTTTTTCACTACACTGAAAGCCACCGCTCTCGAAATGTCAGGATAATCGCAGGATTCTCTTGTGTAGGTTCCGAAGTCTTTGACTTCATATCCCTTCTTCTCCAGATGTTCCTTCACCGCTTCCTTTAATCCTACTCCACCGTGGTCTGAACCAATTGCAATTTTCATGTTTACCTCCTGTATTTATCGAATTGTGTGATTTTATGGATCAATCTCCTGATCTCACTGAACGTCCTGAGATAGATTTCCTCCTTCATGCCATAGGGGTCCATAACATCCCCAGATTCACCGGCAAGCTCCTTCAGGGTATAAACCCTTTCCCCGCCATAACGCCTTTTCACTTCCCGTTTCTGGGCTTCTGTCATGGTGATGACATACTCTGCCTCTGCAAGGTCCAGGTCCATGAGTTCTTCCGCTTCTCTGTCCTCATCGTATCCGTACTCTCTTTTCAGGATCTTTCTGGTTTCTTCCGAAATTGTGCTTCCTCTTTGAACAAAGAGGCCCCGTGAATCAGCTTCCGCCTTCAGATACGTCTCATTGAATATAACTTCCGCCATGGGACTTCTGCAAGTATTTCCTGTACAGACAAATAATACTTTCATGATTACACCTCTACTATATTGAATCCGGATGCCTTCTTTAAGCGATTCATGATGGCGATGCCGACACCTGTCTCGGAAAAACCCTCCGCAAGTATCACATCCACATTCAGATCATCAAACATCCGTAACCCCTCAAAAAGATTTCTTGCAATCTCAGAGGAATTCTTCTCGCTTCCCAATGAAATAAACCTGATGTTCTCTCTATTATACATCGTCTCGCGTTCTTTGGGAGCTAAAATCCCTACAACCTTCCCTTCCGACCGATACTTTTCTGTCCGCTTCAGAATCTCTTTTCCTGCTTTTTCCACATCTCCTGAGATGATGGTCAGCGGAGCTTTAGGCGCATAGTGCCTGTATTTCATGCCTGGCGCCTTGGGAATCTCCTTTTCATCCGCTCTGGTCTTTGCTTCATCATAAACCACCTCCGGATCCATCACAAGTAGATCCTCATAGGTGATATAGCCTGGGCGAAGAAGACGTGGTGGATGAACACTGTAATCCACGATGGTGGACTCCAGTCCGACAATGGAGCTTCCATCTCCAATGATCATATCCACCCTTCCATCAAGGTCTTCCACACAGCGTTTGAAATTTGTGGGACTGGGCTTTCCGGAAATATTCGCCGACGGCGCAGCGACAGGACATCCCGAAGCCTTTATAAGAAGCCTTGCGGTTTCATTGGAAGGCATTCGGATCCCAACCGTATCAAGTCCTGCACTGGTTTCCAGAGGCACAATGTCCGTCTTTTTCAGAATGAGCGTCAGAGGTCCTGGCCAGAACTTATCCATCATCGCCTGCGCCTTCTCGGGAACCTCCGCTGCAAAGGCCGAAATGTCCCTGTCCGCCACATGGATGATCAGAGGATTATCCTGAGGTCTGCCTTTGGCTTCGAATATCTTTCTCACTGCATCCTTATTCAATGCATCAGCACCGAGCCCATAGACCGTTTCTGTAGGAAAGGCGATGACGCCCCCTCTTTTGATGATTTCGGCACCCTGCTCAATCCGATTCATTTCTATTCCGTTTTCGAAATTCACTTTTATTGTTTCCATTTTCACTCCAAAAATGGGGACAGTAAAACTGCCCCCTCATCATCAATTACTTCTATTCCCCAGCGCCTTCAGTTTTTCGGCCTGGTCAAATCGGATCAGGGAATCAAACATTTCATCCATATCTCCATTCAGGAAGGATTCCAGTTTATAAAGTGTCAGGTTGATTCTGTGGTCCGTCACTCTGCCCTGTGGATAATTGTAGGTTCTGATTCTCTCGGAACGGTCCCCGGTACCCACCTGTGATTTTCTTTCGTCGGCAATCCCCTTGTTTCTTTCTCTCTCCGCGATTTCGTAGAGTCTGGAGCGAAGAATCTTCAGCGCTTTCTCCTTGTTCTTCAGCTGAGATTTCTCGTCCTGCACTGCTACCACAAGCCCTGAAGGAATATGGGTCACACGAACAGCGGAGTCTGTTGTATTGACCGACTGTCCACCGTTACCGGAGGAACGGTATACATCCACTCTGATGTCGTTCATATCGAGCTGCACATCCACTTCATCCACTTCAGGAAGCACTGCCACCGTTGCGGTGGAGGTATGGATTCTTCCTGAGCTTTCCGTATCCGGAACCCTCTGGACTCTATGCACACCAGACTCGTATTTCATCAGGGAGTACACACCATGCCCTTTGACCATGAAGACCACTTCCTTGAATCCGCCGATATCGGTCTCATTCAGACTCATGATCTCCACTTTCCATCTCTTGCTCTCGGCATACTTCACATACATCCTATAGAGATTATAGGCGAATAGAGCCGCTTCATCTCCTCCTGCTCCACCACGGATTTCAACGAATACGTTCTTGTCGTCGTTGGGATCCTTGGGAAGAAGCATGATCTGAAGTTCAGACTCGATGCTTTCCAGCTGAGCCCTGATGTTTCTTACATCTTCATTGATCATCTCTCTCATTTCCTGGTCATCTTCAGACTGGAGCATTTCCATATTGGCATCCAGCTCTTCCTGAAGACCTTTGAATTCACGATACTTCATGACGATGGCTTCCAGGTCCGAATGCTCCTTCACGAGCTTCTGCCAGTTCTCCTGGTCCGCTATGACACTGGGATCGCTTATACGCATGGTAAGCTCTTCATACTTACCTTCTACAAAACTTAATCTATCTAACATTACTTTCTCTCCTTTAATTCATCTGATTTGAAAAATAACGTCAGTAAGCTAAGTTTCCGGGATGAGCTCTCCTGAAACTACGCGATGATGACCTGAAAGATCTTTCAGGGTGATTATATTTTTAAATCCGTTTTCTTTTAACATTCTTTCCACCTCTTGACTCTGGTCATACCCGATTTCAAAAATCAGCATCCCATTTTCCGTCAGATGTCTTCCTGCATTCTTCGTGATTTCCTTATAGAAATCAAGTCCATGAATTCCTCCGTACAGCGCGGTGTGAGGCTCATATTCCTTTACGGAAACAGACAGCTCCTCCATATCCTTCCCGCTGATATAGGGAGGATTGCTTACGATGAGATCATACTTTTCATCAATCTTCTCAAAGAGATCCGACTGAATGAATTTGACGCGATGAAACACGTCCATATGCTTCGCGTTTTCCATGGAGACCGAAATGGCCTCTTTATTTATATCAGAAAGTGTAACATTTGTAAATTCCAAAATCCCCGCAATGGATAATCCGATGGCTCCGGAACCACTGCATAGATCAAGAATTTTGCGGTATTTCTTCTCTCTGATCACTTCCAACGCTTTCTCCACGGCAATTTCCGTATCCGGTCTCGGGATCAGCGTATGGGCATTCACCTTGAATCGAAACCCCATGAACTCCTTGTATCCTATGATATAGGCAATGGGCATTCCCTTTTCTCTCTGAGTAAGTTTCGCGCGATATGCCCGCTCTTCTTTCTCACTCAATTCAATCTCGCGGTGAGTCAGTAGAAACACTTCATCTTCACTCAGCACTTCTTTCAGCAGCACTCTGCCATCCAGCGATGGTGTATCGGAAATCCCACTCAGTTTTTCCTGTGCAAGTTTAACGGCTTCTCCGATTGTAAGCATGCTAGACCAGCCCCTCCGCTTCCTTCAACGCTCTGATGGATACTTCCAGCATATCATCCAGAGGTTCCTTCGTTGTCAGCCTCTGAAGCATCATGCCAGGATAAGCGACTATCTTCTGGATGGGACCTTTTGTTCTTCCCAGCCATCTCAGGATTTCATAGGTGATTCCAGAAATCAGAGGCAGGAGAAGAATTCTTGTCACAATTCTCATGAGCGGGCTGGTCCATCCTGTGAAGCTGAAGACGATGATACTTACCGCCATGACCAGAAACATGAAGTTCGTGCCGCATCTTTCATGGAATCTTGTGCAGCTTCTGGCATTTTCCACCGTCAGATCCAGCTCGTTCTCATAGCAGATGATGACTTTGTGCTCTGCACCATGATACTGGAAGACTCTGTAGATATCCTTCATCTTGCTGATACCATAGAGATAACCCAGAAAGATGCTCAAGCGGATCACTGCTTCTATGGCGTTCAGACCGAGATGCGGAAGGTCGTAGTTTCTCAGAAGTCCTGTGATCAGCGTCGGAACGACGAAAAACAGCAGGATGCTGAGACTCAGGCTGAAGATCATGGTGATGGTTTCTATGATCTTTTCACCTTTCTCACCGAACTTGTCCTTCAGGAACTTGTCGAATCTGGATGGTTCCTCATCTTCTCCGAATATGGATGCAGACCAGTTGAGACTCTTGATTCCGATTTTCATGGAGTCAATCAGGGCGACGGCTCCTCTGATCAGTGGCCAGCTCAGCACTTTATGTTTCTTGGAAAGCGGAACGGAATAATCATGATTGACCACGATATTCCCTTCCGGATTTCTTACAGCAGTGGCAATGCCGCTCTGGCCTCTCATCATGACGCCTTCAATAACGGCTTGTCCTCCTACAGTTGTATTTCTCATTTATTCACCAAATCCTTATTTCAATTTATTCTTTTCGCTTGCTTTCTTTCTGTATTTGAAGTAGCAGTCTGCGCACAAGGACTGATATTCCACATCACCGACCATATCGATGGCCACCTGCTCTCCTTCGAAAACAAACTCCCCGTTGATTTTTCTTCCATTCAGGAGCGCTTTCTTTCCGCAGGTACAGATGGTTTTCAGCTCTTCTATGCTGTGTGCCAGAAGAAGCAGTCTCTCACTGCCTTCAAAGCCGTTCATGAGAAAGTCTGTCCTTAAACCGTAGCATATCACAGGCACCTTAAGAATAACTGCAACTTTCAGAAGCTCATCGATGTGCTTTGCGCGCAGAAACTGTGCTTCATCCACAAGAATGCAGTTGATCTTGCCTTCACTCTGAATCCATTTTTCAGTCACTTCATAAAGATTATCCTCATCCTGCACCGCAAAATCAGCTGTTCTGACCACACCCAGTCTGGAAACGAGCTGATTCCCGCCTTTTGCATCGATCTGAGGTTTGAAGATCTTGACTTTCATCCCTCTTTCCTCATAATTATAGGCAACCTGCATAAGGTTGGTGGACTTTCCTGAATTCATTGCGCCATACCTGAAATAAAGTTTACTCATTATAAAATTCTCCTAACTTCTTAATACCCAATATATTATAACATCTCCGCCCCTCTTAATCTATATTATTGTTGACTCCGTAAATTCTTAGTGTTAGAATTGAATAGTTAAAAAATGATGAAATTGAGGTGAATTAAATGAAAGAAGGCATACATCCAAATTACAACTCAGAGGCTGTTGTTAAGTGTGCATGTGGAAACACATTCGTTACTGGTTCTGTAAAGGACGAACTTAAGGTTGAAATATGCTCTAAGTGCCATCCATTCTTCACAGGTAAGCAGAAGATTGTTGATGTTGGCGGAAGAGTTGATCGTTTCAATAAGAAGTTCAACATCACTCCTGCAAACGAAGAAGAATAGGATCTTCATTTAATTAAGGATCAGTACTGGTCCTTTTTTATTTTGCACAAATCAGGGAGAAAGCGATGCAGTGCTGCATCGCTTTCTCCCTTTTTCTGTTTTCAGAGGAGTCCCAGTTCTTCAGCAAGTTCATTCAGGTAGGTCCATCTCTCCATGGCCTCTTCCAGCTCTTCTTCGATGGCGTTCTTCTTTTCCATCAGCGCATTGAGCTTTTCGAAATCCGTGGCAAATTTTTCTATTTCCTCGTCTGTTTTTTCCAGTTTCTGCTCCAGATCTGCTATTCTCTGGTCAATCCCTTCAAATTCCCTTTGCTCTTTGTAGGAGAATTTCTTCGGTTTCCCCTGTTCTCTCGTCTTTTTCTGCGGTATCTTTACCTTCTTCTCTTCTTCCACTTTCACGTCCTGTCTCTTTTTTTCTTCATAGTCCGAATAGTTGCCAAAGAGAATCTCGATCCCTGCATTCCCTTCAAAACTGAAGATCTTTTCTGCTACGCGATCCAGAAAGTACCGGTCATGGGAAACAGTTATCACAGCCCCCGGGAATCCCTCCAGATAATCTTCAAGAACAGACAGGGTGGCGATGTCCAGATCATTGGTCGGTTCATCCAAAAGTATCACATTGGGTTTCTCCATGAGGATCCTCAGAAGCATGAGTCTTCTTTTCTCTCCACCTGAAAGCCGGCTGATGGGGGTCCACTGCTCATCTGGAGGAAAGAGGAATGTTTCCAGCATCTGGGACGCTGTGACCTTCCCATCAACGGTATCGATGATTTCCGCCGCTTCTTTGATGTATTCTATGACCCTCATGTCTTCGTTCAGTATTGTGTATTCCTGTGAAAGATAGGCGATCTTCACGGTCTCACCGATATCTATGACGCCCCGATCCGGCTCCACCAGCCCGGCGATCATTTTCAGAAACGTGGATTTCCCGATGCCGTTCTCTCCTATGATCCCGATGCGGTCATCTTTCAGGACATTGTAGCTGAAATCCTTCAGAAGCACCTGATCTCCGTAGGATTTGGAAATGGAGGAGATTTCAATGATCTTCTTTCCTAATCTGCTAGATACGGTCCGGATTTCCACATCGGATCCTTCCACATAAGATTCCTGATTCTTCAGCTCCTCAAACCGGTCGATTCGCGCCTTCTGCTTCGTGGTTCTTGCTTTCGCTCCTTTTCGGATCCAGGCCAGTTCATTCTCCAGAAGCTTCTTCCTTTTCCGGTCCGCCACTTCCTGAAGTTCCTCTCTCATGGCTTTCATTTCCAGAAACCTGGAATAATTCACAGGATAGCTGTAGACACTGCCACGGTCGATCTCCAGGATGCGGTTGGTCACCCTTTCCAGGAAGTACCTGTCATGGGTCACCATGAGAAGCGCTCCCCTTCTGTCCTTCAGATACCCTTCCAGCCAGGCGACGGTATCATTGTCGATATGATTGGTCGGTTCATCCAGAATCAGCAGGTCACAGGGAGTGATCAGAGCTGTGGCCATGGCTACTCTTTTTTTCTGACCGCCGGAGAGTGCTCCGATCTTTTTCCCGAAATCCGTAATACCCAGCTTCGTGAGGATGGTTTTGGCTTCGGATTCCATGGACCAGGTATCCAGGGCATCCATTTTTCCCGTGAGGCTGATCAACCTCTTCTCTGCCTCTTTGTCCTGCGGATCCAGAACGGTCTTCTGCAGGGCCTCCTCATAGGCTCTGATGGTTCTGAGCTCTTCGATGTCCCCGCTGAAGACCTGATCCAGAACTGTAAATTCTTCATTGAAATCCGGTTCCTGAGACAGGTACATGATCCTGGCCTTTCCAACCCTCTGAACGAAGCCCGTATCCGGCGGAATCACACCCGCAATGACTTTCAGCAGGGTGGATTTCCCTGTTCCGTTGATGCCGATGATGCCGATTTTATCTGTATCGCCAAGAGTCAGAGTCACTTCTTCAAAAAGCTTCTTCTCCCCAAAATTCTTTGATATATTTTCAACTGTTATGATGTTCACGCTGATTTCTCCTTCATGGTTACTCTACCCCTAATCATACATCAAATCGAAGTCCTTTGGTAGAACCTGATGCACGCAATGACAGGCAGTAAAAAGGTCCCCTTGAGAAGCGGATGGAGGCCGCTCTCAAAGGAACCTTTGTCAGATTATATGCTTACTGAGCCATGAAGAGTTCAATGTCCTCATCCACTTCACCGATTGGACTGATGCCAAACTTCTCCACTAGGACGTTGGCCACAGTAGGGGACAGGAATGCTGGCAGTGTTGGTCCGAGATGGATGTTCTTCACCCCCAGATACAGAAGGGCAAGCAGCACGATGACGGCTTTCTGCTCATACCATGCGATGTTGTAGGCTATGGGCAGATCATTCAGATCATCCAGACCGAAGATTTCCTTCAGTTTCAAGGCAATGACCACCAGAGAGTAGGAGTCGTTACACTGTCCTGCATCCAGCACTCTTGGAATACCACCGATATCTCCAAGTGGAAGCTTGTTGTATCTGTATTTTGCACAACCTGCTGTCAGAATCACGGAATCCTGAGGAAGCTTTTCAGCAAACTCGGTATAGTAGTTTCTGCTGTTCATTCTACCATCACAGCCTGCCATGACCACAAACTTTCTGATGGCTCCGCTCTTCACCGCGTCCACAACCTTGTCAGCCAGAGCTGTGACCTGCGCGTGAGCGAATCCGCCGACGATCTTGCCGGTTTCGATTTCTGTTGGTGCATCCAGTGTCTTGGCCATTTCAATAATGGCTGAGAAGTCCTTCACACCATGCTCATCCGCTTCAATATGGGTACATCCAGGATAACCTGATGCTCCAGTGGTGAAGATTCTGTTTCTCAGGGATTCATTTCTTGGTGGCACAATACAGTTTGTGGTGAAGAGTACAGGTCCGTTGAAGGATTCAAATTCCTCCACCTGCTTCCACCATGCATTTCCGTAGTTTCCGACGAAGTTATCGTACTTCTTGAACTCTGGGTAGTAATGGGCTGGAAGCATTTCACTGTGTGTATAGACATCCACGCCAGTTCCCTTTGTCTGCTCCAGAAGCTGCAGAAGATCCGTCAGATCATGTCCTGAGATCAGAATCGCCGGATTGTTTCTTACACCGATGTTGACTTCTGTCATTTCAGGATTGCCGAATTTGGATGTGTTGGCATCATCAAGAAGCGCCATGGCACTTACGCCAAGTTCACCGGTCTTCAGTGTCAATGCCACCAGATCATCCGCACTTAAGGAGTTGTCCAGCGTGGCAGCCAGTGCTTCATAAGTGAATCCGTAGATGTTCTGGTTTTCCTTCCCGATGTTCAGTGCATGGTGTGAATAGGCAGCCATCCCTTTCAGACCATAGATGATCAGTTCTCTCAGGGAACGTACATCCTCATCCTTCGTGGAAAGAACGCCCACAAGCTTTGCCTTCTTCAGCATGGAATCTCTGTCTGTGACGGTAAAGGAAGCAGCATCCGAGTACTTTTCAAGGTTAGCCAGTTTCTTCAGCTCTTCTCTGTATCCGATCATCTTTCTGATCTGATTTTCGATGGCCTCCTCATCAAAGTTCGCATTGGTGATGGTCATGAACAGAGCGTTGGTCACCTCATGATTGATTGTACCCATGGATGGCACATTAAGCTCTCCCTTCACGACAATCTGGGAAATCCCCTTCAAGGTATAGATGAGAAGATCCTGCAGATTCGCTACTTCCGGGCTTTTACCGCAGACACCGATGATTTCGCAACCGGTCCCCTTGGATGCTTCCTGACATTGAAAACAGAACATGTTTGACATAAAACTGATCCTCCTTATAATTTCAACTGTTTCATTATTGGAATATTTCAGTACATACTGAAATAGTTTTTCGCATTATCCTGAGTATTAACTTCGCAAAACCGACAGCTGAACTTTCTTCGCAATTATCAGCATCTCATAGACAATAGTAATAAATCTGAGATTTCATAATCAGAATCAAGAAGACGCTTTTCAATTCTGAGTTGTTTACTAGGATTACGAAATTGATTATAATAGAACAGAAAAGTAAAAACTGTAACATCTGTTACACTTTTGATAATATTTCAGCTTTTTGCGTTATTTTCTTGTTCAGCTGGAAAATCCCCGGAAAGAAACCGACTGCGGGTACTCTGCCCCTGATTTAATAGAAGAAGAGGTACATATAAATGATAATCAACATGAAGAATCTAATGAAAAACTCCATGTTTCAGAACATGAGTGAAGAAGAACTCAAAAGCATTCTGGATCTTGGCACCTGCGTCCAGGAAACCTACGAAAAAGACACACTGGTCATAGAAGAGAATGAAGACTGCGACACCATCGGCTTCGTTCTGGAAGGAACCCTCACCATTCAGCAGTACGGATTAAGTGGAGATGCCCTCACCATCAACGTATTCCGGCATGGGGACTGCTTCGGCGCACCCCTGCTGTTCACATCCAAAGCGAAATACCCCTTCACCCTGGTCACTTCCACAAAGAGCACCGTGCTGTTCATCCCCTTTGTCCAGATGAGGACCATGCTGGAGAAAAGCAGAACCTTCAACACCAACTACCTGACCTTTTTATCCAATCACATTTTCATTCTGAAAAACAAGATCAAGATCCTCGCCCACAATGATGTGCGTTCCAGGCTCATGATCTATCTCTCAAGAGAGATAGAAGCAGCAGGTACCACGAAGTTCAGAATGCGACATAAGAAGACTGAAATCGGAGAAATCATCAAGGTTGCCAGGCCCTCTGTTTCCCGTGAGTTATCCAATATGGAGAGAGATGGACTTTTGCAAATCAAGGGCAGTGAAGTGACCATTCTTGCGCCAGAGGATTTCATAATTTAGACAAACCAAGGAACCCCTGACGCAGATCTCAACATTTTCCACTTCCCATATTACACAACATGTAGTATACTTATCCCGATAACAACACAATATATTGAATATTAATTCGCAAGAGCAGGGAAACAGGTTCAACTCCTGTGCGGTGCCGCCACTGTAAGAGATATCGCTTCTCAAAGCCAGATTGCTGCCTTGTCGATGATCAGTCATGCTTTACGTTGCATAAAGCAGGTCTTCTTTTAAAGTGGATCTCTCTTTGCAGGTGAAGAAAGATCCATTTATTTTATTGGAGGTAGAAAATGGAAAACAGAACCAGCACCCTTAAGAATGTGGTGAAAAGAGATGGCAGAATACTGCCCTATGACAGAAGTAAAATCATCTCAGCAATCATCCGATCCTTTGAGGCGGAAAAAACGCCTTACACAGATGCATCCATCACCGAGCTTTTGTTGTGGGTAGAAAACCAGCTCACACTCCACCCTCAGAAAATGCCGGCTGTGGAAGAAATCCAGGATTACGTCGAGCTGGCACTTCAGACCAAAGGTCATTACTCTGTAGCGAAAGCCTATATTCTATTCAGAAATCAGAGAAGCAGAACAAGAGAAATGAAGTCTGACCTCATGAGGATTTATGAAAGAATCACCTTTGAAGACGCCAAAAACGATGATCTGAAAAGAGAGAATGCCAATGTGGACGGTAACACCGCCATGGGAACGATGCTGAAGTACGGTTCTGAAGGGGTGAAGGACTTTACGAAACTGTTTGTACTCCACCCGGATCACGCCAGTGCTCACGAGGATGGCCTCATCCACATACACGATATGGATTTTTACAATTTCACTACCACCTGTACCCAGATCGATCTGATCAGACTCTTCAAAGACGGATTCTCCACCGGGCACGGATACCTGAGAGAACCCCAGGACATCCTTAGCTACAGCGCGCTAGCCTGTATTGCCATCCAGTCAAATCAGAATGATCAGCACGGTGGGCAAAGCATTCCGAACTTCGACTATGCCATGGCCGAGGGCGTCCGTAAGACCTACGCGAAACAGTACAATCAGAATCTGGAGAAGGCTCTGACTCTGCTTTCCTTGTCTTATGATGTCCAAGCACTGAAAAAGGAGATGCTGCATCTGGATGGCCAGGGCATCCAGAACCAGATGAATCATGCCGACGCCTTTGAAGAAGCACTGAAGCAGCATTTCAGAAGAAGTGGCATGAACCAGGAACTGCTTGGCAGAGCATTGTCCTTTGCCAGAAAAGAAGCGATTCTGGAAACAGATAGAAAGACCTATCAGGCCATGGAAGCCTTCATCCACAATCTGAACACCATGAATTCCCGTGCAGGCGCACAAGTCCCGTTTTCTTCCATCAATTACGGAACGGACAGATCGCCCGAAGGTCGAATGGTCATGAAGAATCTCTTGCTGTCTCTAAAGAGAGGTCTCGGAAATGGTGAAACCCCCATATTCCCGATTCATATCTTCAGGGTGAAGGATGGCATCAACCTCAATCCGGAGGATGCGAATTATGATCTTTTCGAACTGGCAACAGAAGTGAGCGCTAAGAGACTTTTCCCGAACTTTTCGTTTCAGGATGCCCCTTTCAACCTGAAATATTACAGAGAGAATGATCCTGAATCCGAAATCTCCTACATGGGCTGCAGGACAAGGGTACTTTCCAACATCACCGACACCTCTCTTGAAACCCCTTACGGTCGAGGAAACCTCAGCTTCACTTCAATCAATCTCCCAAGGCTTGCCATACTTTCAAAGGGCAGCAAGGAGGATTTCTTCAAGAGACTAGACCAGACCCTTGATCTTGTCGTTTCTCAGCTCCTTGACCGGTTCAGTATTCAGGCTGCGAAAAAAGCGAAAAACTTCCCTTTCCTCATGGGCCAGGGCGTATGGAGAGGTAGTGAAGGGCTTTCCCCTGAAGATGATCTGGGGGAAGTCTTACGACACGGTACGCTATCAGCAGGATTCATCGGACTGGCTGAAGCACTTGTTTCACTTACCGGCAGTCACCATGGCGAAGATTCATCCGCCAGAGAACTGGGGCTTGGTATTGTTTCTCACATGAGAGAGAGGATGGATCTTGAAAGTTTGAAAAGAAATCTGAACTTTTCTCTCATCGCCTCCCCCGCCGAAGGCCTATCGGGCCGATTCGTCGCACTGGACAGGAAAAAGTTTGGTATGATTCCCGGTGTTACGGACAAAGCCTATTACACCAACAGTTTCCATGTACCTGTATACTTCCCCATAACCTCTTTTGAGAAAATCAATATAGAATCTCCCTATCATGAGCTGACAAATGCCGGGCACATCACCTACGTGGAGCTGGATGGGGATGCGAGCAAAAACCCGAAGGCTTTCTTGAAAATCATCAGGCACATGCACAAGTCAGGCATCGGATATGGTTCCATCAATCACCCTGTGGATTTTGATCTGGTCTGCGGATATCAGGGAATCATCGGTGATACATGTCCTGGATGCGGGAGAAACGAAGAAGAACACCCCTTCACGAGAATCAGGAGAATCACAGGATATCTGGTTGGCTCCCTTGATCGCTTCAATAACGCAAAACTGAGCGAGGTCCGCGATAGAGTGGTCCACGGAAAAGGACACATCCATGATTAGGATTGCAGGCATCATCAAAGAGTCTATTACAGATGGTGAAGGATTACGACTCGTCGTCTTCGCCCAGGGATGCAAACATCAGTGCCCAGGCTGTCACAACCCTGATACCCACCCCTTTGAAGGAGGTTCCACCATCCAGAAAGAGGAAATCATAGAGATGATTCTGGAAAACCCGCTTCTGGATGGGATTACATTTTCAGGGGGAGATCCGTTCTTCCAGGTGGAAGCCTTCCTTCAACTGTCACTTCTCATAAGAGAAAAAGTCACACCGCATTTTCCCCATTTCACAATAATGGCATACACAGGCTTCACATACGAGAAGCTCATGGAAAGCAGCCCTATCTATTCGCCTCTCCTGAATGAGATCGATGTGCTCATCGATGGCCCATATATTCAGTCTCAGAGAACAATGGATCTGAATTTCATCGGATCCGTTAATCAGCGAATACTGAACATGAAGGAGACGCTAATACAGCAGAAACCTGTTCTGTACAGCATGTAGACAGAGAGATACGCATGTTTACGACCCGACATTTTGTAGAGCTCCTTCCGGAAAAACTTAAAAAGGCACACGCTCCGACGCACCATTGCCCCCTGGATTTTCAAGAGATTCCTCTTCCTTCTTTTATCTGATCCTTGAATTTCCTGCTGAATAAACCAAAAGAAAGACTTTGCCGTCACTCTCCCTGGAGAGTCCGGCAAAGTCTTTCTTTGTTATGGCATTTCTATTTAAACACCTTGCTGTTTTTCAGGACTTCAATGAATTCGTCATTGTTTTCAGACTGGCTCATCATCCTGATCAGATCTTCCGTGACGCGATCCGCACTTCCACCAGTATTCATCTGCCTTCTGATGTTCATCGTCATCTCGTATTCATCCTCACTGAGAAGCGCCTTCTCTTTTCTGGTTCCAGACTTATAGATATCGATGGCCGGGAAGATTCTTCTTTCCTGTAGTCTTCGATCCAGATGAATCTCCATATTCCCCGTCCCCTTGAACTCTTCAAAAATCATGTCATCCATTCTTGACCCTGTATCCACCAGAGCAGTTGCAAGAATCGTCAGGCTACCGCCTTCTTCAATGTTTCTTGCAGCACCAAAGAACTTCTTGGGCATGATCAGGGCCGCTGGATCGAGTCCTCCCGATAAAGTTCTCCCCGACGGATTCACCGTCAGGTTGTAGGCTCTTGCAAGCCTTGTTATGGAATCCATCAGTATGAGCACGTCCTGTTTCTGCTCCACCATACGCTTCGCACGTTCCAGAACCATTCTCGCTACCTTGGTATGGTGATCGGGTTCCTCATCAAAGGTGGAATAGATCACTTCTCCATCGATGCTTCTCTGCATATCCGTCACTTCTTCAGGACGCTCATCAATGAGCAGCACAATGATTTTGATGTCCGGACTGTTCTTTGCGATATTCTGTGCGATCTTTTTCAGTATGGTTGTCTTGCCCGCTTTTGGGGGTGCAACAATGAGACCTCTCTGCCCTTTCCCCATGGGGGCCATGAGATCGATGATTCTTGTGGACAGATCGTTTTCCGAAGGCACTTCCATTCTGATTCTCTCATCCGGATAGATCGGTGTAAGACGATCAAAATAGGGTCTTCCTACAGATTTCTCAGGGTTTTCTCCATTGATTTTCTCGATGTAGTTGAGACCGGCGAATTTTTCCCCTTCCCTTGGATATCTTGCATACCCGATGACTTCATCTCCGGTCCTGAGATCGAATCTTCTGATCTGTGGCGGAGAAACATAAATATCATCTGGACTAGTCAAATAATTTTCTCCTCTGAGAAAACCGAAATTATTCATATCGAGGATTTCGAATACACCTTTACAGTCAAACTCGTTGGAGTATTTGATTCTTCTTCCGTCATTTCTGCCTGATAATCCTGTTTCTCTGTCCTTGGAAGTTTCCTCCCCTTTCCTTGATGCTTCATGGATATTCCGCTTTTCATCCGTTTCCTGTATTTTTTCAGGGGATGGTTCATCTTTCACGCTTTCAGGCTTCTCCTCTTTTTCTTGGGCGTCAGTGCCTTTCGCCTTTATTCCCTCTTGGGTTAAGGATCCCTTCACCTCGTCAACGGAAAGATCTTTTGATTTCATCACTTCATCCAGAATTGAAATCAGTTCCGCTTTCCGATATTTCATGTAGCTTTTCACCTGGTGTTCTTTTGCAAGAACTCTGAGCTCGTCAAGTTTGAGCTTGGACAGCTCTGTAATTTGTTCATTCGCCATATGCACAGCTCCTCTTTCGGGTTTATTCTTTAGTATTGTTCACTAATACACCATTCCTTATACTTCATGAGGAAATTGCATTAGATTGATGTCTGATGGTTTATCGGAGATTAGGAAATTAGATTTAAATTTTAAAGATTAAAGCAGAAAATCATGCAGAAAATCAATATTATAAATTGAAATCATCTTATCTCAAAATAACTGAATTGTAAAGTTTCACTGTGCACACACCCGTCTCAGCCACTGAAAAAGAGAATGAAGAAGCAGTGTCTATTAAAGATGCTGCTTCTTCACTCTCTTTCATTTAATTCTTTACTTGTCCATGGACGCCTTGATGAAATCTCTGAATAACGGATGCGGATCTGTCGGTCTACTCTTCAGTTCGGGATGAAACTGTGTAGCCACAAACCATTTATGCTCTGGAATTTCTATGATTTCCACCAGGTTTCTGCCTGGATTACGCCCCGTGAATCGCATACCCTTCTCCTCGAAACTCCTGATGTATTCATTATTGAACTCATATCGATGCCTATGTCTTTCAAAGATTACAGTTTTTCCATAGGCTTCTTCCGCATGAGACCCTTTCTGAAGCTTCGCTTCATATAGACCCAGTCTCATGGTTCCACCAAGCTCATCGATCTGCCTCTGTTCCAACATAAGATCTATGACAGCATGGCTGGTATGCTTATCGAACTCGCTACTGTGGGCATCTGCATAACCCAGGACATTCCGCGCGAATTCAATGACTGCTGTCTGCATACCCAGACATATGCCCAGAAACGGGATATTCCTGGTTCTGGCATGCTTAATGGCCAGGATTTTCCCCTCAATGCCTCGGGTTCCGAATCCACCTGGCACCAGAATCCCATCCGCCTGATCCAGCATTTCCGACACATTTTCTTTTGTGAGATCCATGGAATTGATCCAGCTGACCTCCACTTCTGCCTCGTTATGGAGTCCTCCATGGGAAAGCGCTTCCACCACGGAAAGATACGCATCATGGAGCTCCACATATTTTCCCACCAGGGCGATGGTCACCTTCTTGTTCAGGTGCTTCATGCGATAGACCATATCCACCCACTGGGTGTTGTCGGCATTACCGCAATGAAGATGCAGCTTCTCACACGCCAGTGCATCCAATCCTTCTTTCTCAAGTAGCAGAGGCACCTCATAGAGAATATCCGCATCAAGATTCTGTATGACTGCTCTGGACTCCACATTGCAGAACAGACCTATTTTATTCTTCATATCGGACGACAGCGGCTTTTCGGAGCGACAGACGATAATGTCCGGCTGGATACCTATGCTTCTCAACTCTTTTACACTGTGCTGCGTGGGTTTCGTCTTGAGTTCTCCCGCTTTCCCGAGGAAGGGTACAAGCGTCACATGTATGAACAGCACATTTTCCTCACCCACATCATATTTGATCTGCCTGATGGCCTCCAAAAACGGCAGTGACTCGATATCCCCCACGGTGCCGCCGATTTCCGTTATGATCACATCCACATCCTGACTATGGGATGCACTGAAGATTTTCTCCTTGATCTCATTGGTGATATGAGGAATGACCTGTACGGTACCACCGAGGTATTCTCCTTTTCTTTCCTTGTTGATCACGTTCCAGTAGACTCTGCCCGTGGTGACATTGCTGTCCTGCGAAAGATTTTCATCAATGAATCTTTCGTAGTGCCCCAAATCCAGATCAGTTTCAGCACCGTCATCTGTAACAAACACTTCTCCATGCTGATAGGGACTCATGGTGCCCGGATCCACATTCAGATAAGGATCGAATTTCTGCAGCGTCACCTTCAGACCTCTGTTTTTCAGAAGTCTCCCCAGTGATGCGGCGGTGATTCCTTTTCCTAAAGATGAAACCACTCCACCGGTGACAAAAATGTACTTTGTATTCTTCATAAAAATTCCTCCCAGAACTCTTGACAAGTATTTTGTGTTTGGTATAATAGGAATTACCCCATTAAATATAATGGGATTAGTGTTTGGTAAATTAAATATAAAAATAATGATAGCATAGTTTTATCCATACTGCTACCATTATTTTTGTATTTGTTTGCCTTTTTTTAATTTCTTGTGATTCTGATCCTCATTTCATTTCGGTCAGCCTGATCTCCTGCGATCTCCAGGCGATACCTGATGTAGATATCAATCTGTTTTCCCTGTCGTCCGACGCTCAGTTCATCCGTCTCCAATGCCATAGACATGGCCCCCTCATTCATTCTGTAGACAAAATTATCTCTATATTTTTCCTTGAAAATCATTTTGGATCTGATGTTTCCGGTTCGTATGATTTCAAGATGGTTGTCATTGATGATGAGGACTGTCTTTACCCCTTCCATTCCTGTAAGCACACTTTCATTGTATGCTATATGGGTTTCCTTCTCTTTCTCCATGAGGCTTCCAAGATAAACCACCTCTATAGGATCTTCATTCTGCCTGTTGTTTTTCACTTCAATCTTCACTTTTTCCATTTCCGCACCTCTATCTCAAAGCATTCCGCTATATTTTTAAGAATCCCTGCCAAAAAACTTCACAACTCTTTAATATTTATATTATAAACTAAAATAGATCTCTTATCAGTAATTATCTCATTGCGTACTATGATGTTCCCTATTGAGAAATACTGGATTTCAGGCAATAATAGTAATAATAAGAATATATGAGGTGCAACGCATGAGAGCATTAATTCTGTCTGTATCGACAGGCGGCGGGCATGGAAAGGCGGCTGAGGCAATCAGAGAATCGATCCTCCTGAATGAACCCGATTCCGAGGTTACGATCATCGATACCATAAAATACATCAGCCCCTTTCTGGACAAGCTTGTGGTAGGAACGTACCTGAAAAGCATTCGCCATTATCCATCTTTTTTTAAATATCTCTACAAACACTCAGACGAAGATGGTCGCTTCATCAAATCCTCGACCATCGGCAATGATTATATCACCAAGCAGCTTTATCCCACGATCATGGAATTTGACCCGGACATCATTGTCGCCACACACGCTTTCACCGCACAGGTATTGTCGATTCTGCGGAAAAAATTCGGATGGCAGAAACCTTCCCTTGT
Organism: Proteiniclasticum aestuarii; assembly: GCF_017368455.1. Taxonomy (GTDB): domain Bacteria; phylum Bacillota; class Clostridia; order Clostridiales; family Clostridiaceae; genus Proteiniclasticum; species Proteiniclasticum aestuarii. The sequence goes on from NZ_JAFNJU010000001.1 coordinate 533,663, forward strand.
GGTGATGACCGATTATGCCTCCCACGCTTTCTGGGTCCACAGAAATGTGGACGCCTATGTGGTTTCAAACGAAGACATGGTCCGGGAACTGGTATTGCGGGGCAGAAACCCAGAGATGATCTTCCCATACGGAATCCCCGTTTCCCAGGATTTTCTGAAAAGAAGACCGAAGGAGGAAATCTGTAAGGAACTGAATCTGAATCCTCAGACGAAGACACTGACCATCGTAGGTGGCAGTCTCGGCATCGGAAACATCATAGAGATCATTGAAGAGGTCATGAACCTCTCATCGGATTTCCAGGCACTGGTTCTGACAGGTAGCAACAGTAAACTTTACGATAAGGTCACAGATCTCAGCAAAGACTGCCAGCGATGCATTCTTCCTCTCCACTATTATGATAAGATGAATGACATTTTGAGCATCACGGATCTGCTCATCACAAAACCCGGGGGACTTACCATTACTGAGAGTTTTATTACAGGCACACCCATGGCGATCTACACAGCCATCCCTGGGCACGAAGTGCAGAATGCGGATTATCTCTTCAGACACCATCTGGCTGTAGACCTGGGAACCGGCGAGAACTGCGGCAGCATCATCGAGAACATTCTGCAGAACGAGGTTGAACTGGAAAATCTGAAAACCCGTTCACGAGCCAACGGGAAACCCGAAGCGGCACAGAACATCTACAATCTGGCCCGAAGACTCATCAGCGAGAAAAACGACAGTCACCTGGGAGAACTCGCGGAGCTATAATTCGTCAGTGAAATAATAATGATTAATCGGGTAGAGTTGGCGGTCCCTGACCGCTTCCCCCTCCCACAGCACCAGTACGTACCGTTCGGTATACGGCGCTTTCAATAGTTTACAAACATAATTTTGTACGTTGACACTGCTTGCTGAACGACATATAACCTTTTAATTCCAATTCCTCATTCGTGAGAGTCTTGGCTAGAATAGGGCTATTGGAGATTCTCCAGTAGCCTTTTCTCGTATCGGCATATTCCCACGCTTTCGGTCTAGGGATTCCATACAACATGAGCTTTTTGAGTCTGGTTCTGACTCGTTTCCACTGTTTCCAGTACCACATTCTGATTCTCCGTCTCATCCATTGGTCGATCTTTTCCAATGCGGACTTCACGTCCGCGATTCGGTAGTAATTGACCCATCCTCTCAGCATAGCATTGAGCCTCTTTATTCTTGCTGTTTCTCCTACGCCGTCGCTTCTTCCGGTTCTTTCCTTTATCTTCACCTTCAGTTTCTGCAGGGATTTCGGATGTATCCTGACTCCCGCCTTTTTCTTCTTCTGGTAGAAGCTGAACCCGAGAAATTTCACTTTATTCATGTATACAGCCTGCGTCTTGTCTCTGTTCACTTTCAGATTCAGTTCTCTTTCGATGAAGTTCGAGACGCTTTCTTTGACTCTATTTGCTGCTTTTCTTGTCTTGACGAATATCACAAGGTCATCAGCATACCTCACAAACCGGAGTCCTCTCTGTCCGAGTTCGGAATCCAGCCTGTTCAGCATGATATTGCTCAGCAGTGGTGAAAGCGGGCCACCCTGGGGTACCCCCAGGTCCGTTTTCTCAAACTTCTGCTCCACCACCACACCTGCTTTCAGATATTTATGGATTAGAGATACTACTCTGCTGTCTTTCACTGTATCACTGATTATCTGTATCAGTCTGCTCTGGTTCACTGTGTCAAAGAACTTTTCCAGGTCCATATCCACCACCCATTTGTAGCCGTCATCCAGATATTCCTTACAGCGTCTGATTGCTCCATGTGCACTTCTCCCAGGTCTGTATCCAAAGCTGTTTTCGGAGAATTGGGGTTCAAACAGTGGTGTCAGTTTGATGACCATCGCCTGCTGAACCATCCTGTCCACAACGGTTGGAATCCCAAGCTTGCGCTTGGAACCATCATCTTTGGGAATTTCCACCCTTCTTACGGGGTGTGGTTTGTACTTGCCATTCAGAAGAGCATTTCTGAGTTCTCCGCCATGCTCCAGCATGAAAGCGTCCATTTCGGATACACGCATCCCGTCTATTCCATGACTCCCTCTGTTCTTCTTCACTCTCTTTCTGGCCTCGTTCAGATTCTCCACGGAGATGATATCTCCGAGTAGCCCTTGTACAGTTATGCTGTTGGTGTCGATTCTCTCATTCATCTCCAGACTTCTATACACTTCTGCCTTACCTTCCTGTTCCACAGTATTCTCTTTCAGATAGTCTTCCATATGAAGTTGTCTGTACTCTGCAAAGTCCTGAGTAAATTTCAAGTTCTTCACCTCCTATGATTCGGTCCTTTCCTGGCGTGCGCCAGGTACTACGACCTCTGCTGACTTCTCACGACGAACCTTTTTCAACCATGTCGAGAAATTCATCTCTTCCATGTCCGTGAGATCTCCCCGGGTAAGAGTGCACTCTTTCCTTCCATATATCTGCCACATTTACACTGAATCTTTTCGGATAGCTATCGGGCTTTGATTTGTTTAGCAATCTCACCCAGATTCATATGCCTGATGTGATTTCTGTACGTCAGACCGGAAGTTTGCCACCGGCTTCCTTCAGCTGCACCTCGCGGTGTAAAGCCTTGCCTTGAGCTATGTGCTTGGCGCTATCAGCCCGCACTCGGGACTTTCACTCGTTAGATTGCACCCATGCCGGGCACACCTAAAATGAGGGAGCGGTGCAGATGCACCACTCCCTCGCTTCATATTTCTGGATTCAGGATTAAATCGTACTCGTGAGAATCACTTCATTGTTGTTTCTGTTCAATGCTCTGGCTGCATTTTCCGCAGCGCTGACATCTCGAAAGATCCCGTAGATCGTCGGACCACTTCCACTCATCAGCGTCACAATAGATCCGCTGCGCGACAGCATCTTTTTGATGCTTTTCAGAATAGGGTATCTGGGCAGCACCACATTTTCCAGAAGATTTCTGGAATAGTAGTTCACACCATTTAAATCATCATCCTCCATCGCTTTTATGAGCTTTTCCGTCTCTACATGTCTGTTGATTTTATCCAGTTCAAATAAACCATAAGCTTCCTTTGTCGAAACACCAAAAGATGGTTTCACAAGCAGGATTGTGTAGCCTCTGAACGGCTTCAGCTGCGTCACCACTTCTCCAACGCCTTCACAAAGACAGGTTCCTCCTACGATGCAGTACGGAACGTCCGCTCCAAGTTTCAGGCCTTCTACCATAAGTTCTTCCGTGGACATTTTCAGATCAAAGAGTTCATTCATCCCTTTCAGAACCGCAGCAGCGTCAGCACTGCCTCCGGCGAGCCCTGCCGCCACCGGAATCCTCTTTGTGATATCGATGCGTACTCCCTTGCTGATGCCTTTTGTGTCCATCAGAAGCTTCGCGGCCTTATAGGCGATATTCCGCTCATCAACAGGTACATACGCCTTGTTGCATGTGAGCATGATCCCTTCTTCCATTTCCTCCATGACGATATCATCATGAAGATCCACATTCTGCATGACCATCTCCAGGAGATGATATCCATCTTCCCTTTTCCCCACTATATCCAGAGAAAGATTGATTTTGGCAAAAGCCTTAATTAACACTCGACCACCTGCTTTATCTTTATTCATCCTTCATTATGACAAATCTCACCTGATATTTCCACAAAAAAATAAAGTACCGGAATACCGGTACCATGTACATACTAATTCTTGTATGAAAGTGTCACTGTTTTGGTCAGTACATCAGAGTAGCTGAAACTGACGCACCCTTTCGCTTCGTTATCAAGTCTTACTACGAAAATACTAGGGTATACATTTTCAATGGTTCCTGTACTCTCGTACATTTTCCTTCTACCCACATTAGCTTTGAGTTTCACATCTCTGCCTACGTTTCTTTCGATTTCGTTCTTAATATCTGTAATATTGTTGTAATATTCCATCAAAACACCTTCTTCCAAATACCATTATACAGGGTTTCGGCCTTGATGTCAAATTGTTAACTTTTAATATTATCACCAGCACAAGCCGTTGTCAATAGTTAACAAAAAATTAATTTTATATTTCTGATGAAAGAAAAAAAGCATGAAATTCCTCTTCACTGAAAGTGGAATTTTCATGCTTTCTCAATAGGGTTCATCATTGTTTTCGGATGAAAATCTCTTCTTCCTTCAATCTACTGATCTTATTCACCGCTTTAATCCTGCTCATATGTCCAATGATGTAATTGGCAGTGATGCCGATGAATATTCCTGTACCGATTCCGATAAAGGTAAGGACAGGCAGATACATCATGACGGTCCAGTTTCTTACGATATAGGACGCCACCAGCAGCTGACCGATGTTATGACTCACCGCTCCCGCTCCGCTGACTCCGATGATACTCACTTTATCCTTCAGAAGATTCTTGATCATAGCCATGGACAGAAGACTCAGAAGCCCTCCACTTAAACTGAAGAGAAAAGACGACAGGGTTCCACCGAACATGGTGGCAAGCGCCACTCTCATGACCACCACAACCACCGTGGACCGAAAGCCCAGTATATAGAGTGAAATGATGGTGAAGATGTTCGCCAGTCCAAGCTTAGCACCCGGAATCCCTATAGGCACGGGAATCATTCCTTCGATCACATGAAGAACCAATGCCTGCGCCACTATAAGAGAGATGAAGATCATTTTTGTTGTCTTATTCATGGTGGTCACTTGCCCATCCTGTGATAATGTCTTCATCATCTGCATCCGGTTTCTCTCCTTTGACTTCAATCACAATCCTGTTTGGAAGGCAGACGATGGTTTCACCGGCTCTTGAGATGTACTCAGGTGAGTAACATACCTTATCCGGGCAGTCCGCTTCGTACATGCCCACCTTCTCCTCTATGATTTCCACAATATTCACACCTAAATCAGTTTCAATTCTGATTTCTTCTCTTCCTGTATGTCCAGTCAGCTGTCTGGTCTCATACAGCTCTCCCTGTACTTTGATTTCAACATAATATCCACCCGAGTTCGCTCGAGCCTGTAATGTGAAGATCAAGGCAGGTATAAAAGAAGCGATGACAAAGAGACTGATGATGATAACGTCCCATTTTTTCACTTTCATTTGCCCTACTCCCTTTTCTGATAAATAAACACTGTTCCCAAAAAATAATTATAACAGATTAACCTTAAGAATTGAATGCTTTCACCAGAAGTTTGATAAATTCATAACTAATTTACTGCACCAATATTAAATTGCACAAAATCGAAAAATGCGATATGATGAGTCCAGTAAAGAATTCAACTAGGAGGTATCTGATTTGCGAAAACCAGTTCAACTGATCATCGCCGTCATGATGATGCTCACCATTGTTACAGGCTGCAGAAATACTGCAGAAAAACCCCTGCAGGATGGAACCTATACCGTCACATTTGATGAGCCTGATTCCACCAGCTGGAAAGCGTTCATGACACTGGAGATCCTTGATGGAAAAATCGTAGCCGTCCATTATGATTATGAAGGAACCGGTGAAAACCAGGGGAAACTGAAGTCAGAAGACGTTGCATATAACGAAGCCATGTTTGCCACAAAAGGCACCAACCCTGTCATTTATCTGGAGGAGCTTAGAAAAGCACTGCTTTTCCATCAGGATCCGGACAAGGTGGATACAGTCTCAGGCGCCACCACCTCTTCGAGAGATTTCAGAACCTTTTCCTCTGCAGCGCTTGAAGCCGCAAGAGATGGTAATGAAGAGCCCATCATCATAACTCAGCCTGAATAGAAAAGTATGCATAGGATGAGCACCTGTGCATACTTTTCATTTTATGGCGTATTTTCTTCCTCGGATTCCTGCTCCATGCTCTCTTCTTCATTCAAAGGAGTCTCTTCACCCGGTTCCACGTAATTCGTGGTCGGCTCCGGTGAATCATAGTCAAACTGCCGCTGATAGTCAGGAAACTCCGCTTCAAGCTGGTCTTCAAAATATTCTTCCATAACCGCAAGAGAAATGGGAGCCACAAAAGATCCTCTGGTCACGTCATAGACAATGGCCGCAACAACAATTTCAGGATTCTCAATAGGTGCGACTGCAGTATAGACACCGAAGGCAGCACGACCGAATTCTTCCTGATTGGTCTTCCAGGTTGCCGTACCCGTCTTTCCTCCGCTTTCAATAGGAAAATCCTTGAAGACGCTGTAAGCACCTCCACCAGGTTTGGTGGAATCATGCAGTCCTTCCAGCAGCGCATCAACCGTGGCTTTCGTGATTCCGGTCTCTTCCAGTATCACGGGTTCGTTCTCCTGAATGACGTTTCCTTCTGCATCAAGAATTCTGCTCACAAGATTGGTTTTATATCTTGTTCCACCATTGGCGATGGCTGCCAGGGCGTTGGTCACCTGCAGCAGGGTCACCTGGTTGTCCCCCTGACCCAGAGAGGAGTTCAGCACGTTTCTTGGACTGATGATTTCCGTGGACTTGTCAAAGACAATCAGGTTCGCCAGTTCTTCTGCATACCGCTTCGCTGTCTCCAGTCCAGCCGCCTCTTCTTCGGGCAGCAGCAGGATGTATTCCTGAATCACTGTGGTCAAGGATTCAATGACTTCATCGAAATCCTTTCTGATATAATTGTTGGCTTCCTCCAGACTGATGTCCAGACTTTCCCGGATTTTCACCTTGATGTTCTCTTTCGCTTTCTCGATGGTTTCTATTTCCGAATTGTCAATGCCGATATCCAACGGCGTGAATGTCGGACCGTAATCGCTTGTTCTAGATCGGCCCGCTCTGAGAAACTCCACCACATCGAACATGAAGAGCTTCTTGGTGAGCTCCACTTTGCCGTAATGATTATATACATTCCCGTAGATACTTTCTCTGATTTCGATGCCTGTGGTGCTGTGTAGCGGCTCCTCCGGATCATGTCCCAGTCCGAGTTTCCATGCCCATTCCGCCAGGGCATTGAGCCCTTTTGCCTGATAGAGTCGATAACCCACATCAGAGAAATACACATTGGAGGATTTGGCTATGGCTTTGGCCAGATCCGTATTCCCGTAAGAGCCTCCTCCCTCGTTGGTGATCGGTGTTCCCGTCTTGTCATTGGAGAAGGAACCTGTATCTCTGATGATGGTATTTGCGGTGATGACCCCTTCCTCGAGGGCTGCAAGACCTGTGACAATCTTGAAGGTAGATCCGGATGGGACCAGACCCTGGGTAGCGTAATTGAAGAGTGGCTTTGCATAGAGATCGTTGTTGTCTTCAAGGTTTCCCTCATCGCCGGTTCTGAACAGATCATCCACTGTGGCAGGTCTTGTGACGTTGGACCCTTCTTCCACGGGAACTCTGATATTCTTCTCTTGGATGAGTTCTTCCGCAAAGGTCTTATAATCCGGCGTGAAAATCTCCTTGTAGATTTCAGTGGTAAGCCTTCCAGGCACAGCGAAGATATTCGGATCATAACTGGGATAACTGGCCATGGCCAGAACATTCCCCGTATTGATATCCATTGCTATGACCGCACCTCTTGTGGCATTGGAGGAATCCTGAAAGTATCCGGCGATGGCATGCTTGGTATCTTCTTCCGAGTATCGGATGATGATGTCTTTCAGCGCCTGCTCCGCCGTATGCTGCAGATCAAGATCCAGCGTCAGCTGTACCGTGCTGCCGGGATAGGTCTCCAGTTCAAAGAGTTCGCTCACGGTTCTCCCGTTCTTGTCGACTTCTACGGTGCTTACACCCTTGCTGCCCTTCAGTCTGTTCTCATAAGCAGATTCAATTCCTTGTATTCCGATATAGTCTTTGGAAATATCATATCCTCTTTCCAAATAATAATCTTTTTTTTTCGCAGGGACCGGATTCAGATAGCCCAGGACATGGGCGGCCATGGGTCCGTAGGGATAGAATCGGATGGGATTGGTTTCCACGTCAATGCCAGGAAGGAAACTGAGCTGCTGCATGAAAGTGAATGCACTTGCCTCACTCATATTGCTGACCAGCGTCACAGCCTTGGATCCTGAATAGCTCTCCATTCGGATGCTGTCTCTGATAAGAAGATAGGACCTGATGGTGTCCCAGTCAAAGACTTTCAGAAGCTCCTCATGAATCTCCCTGCCGTCTTTGAGTGCATAAGCTTTCTTCTCCTCAGGTGTCGGTTCTAGGGGTTCATATAGATTGTAGAAGCTGATCAGGTAGTAATAGGTCTCTTCCGGTGTAAAATCCAGGATCAGCTCATCCAGTTCATTGGTTTCACTCTCGTTGAGATCAGCGATCTTGCTTTTTCCCGTTTTCTCTCTCATGATCGTGTTGAAGAGATAGTCATTGATTCCCCTATCCTTCTTCCATCTGAGTTCTGCACTCCTTATGAAATCAGGATCATCGGAATTGAACTCGAATCGGAAAGGATCCGTCTTGAGACTGAATGTATCATTAATCTCCTCGCCGGATTTTTCCAGAAGCGCTTCCACCTTATCGATGGTGGTGTAGATCTCCTTTCTGGATTCCGTTGTATCCACATAAATCAGATTATAGCTCTGGAGCGAAGTTGCCAGGATATTTCCCTTGGCATCCATGATTTCCCCTCGCGGTGCGGCATTATCTATATTTTTTATGAATTCCACATTTGCACGTGCGAAGTACTCATCCCCGTGGATCACCTGCAGATTGAACATCTGATTGATCAGAAGAGAAAATACCACAACCATGATGAGGAGTAGTCCTGTATATCGATTGAATTTCTTCTTCTTCTTATTTCCCAAATTCATTTCATCACCCTTAATTTTATTCTTTTCTATTATACAGCATATTCCATGATGGAATAGGACGAAAATGGTCTAATTTTTCACCTTTTCACCATACAGGATAGTTCTTAAGAAGACTTTAATCTCTTCTGACATTCTTTGAAATCCTGTGCAGTTTTTCCTATTGACGCACAAGATATAGTATAATGATTTCATAATCTGGTTTACTGATGGAAATGCCTTAGCTTCACCAAGTTTTAAGGTTTTTCCTTTACGAATTTAAGATGTGGTCGCTATGATAGGAAGAAGATCACATAGTATACGGATAAGCATCATATACAGATGAACCAGGACAATTAATATTTTGGAGGAAAAGAATGGATAAACAGACGATACTCATCGTAGACGATGAAAAGGAAATCAGAGATCTGATAGAAATCTATCTGTCCAATGAAGGATATGAGACCATAAAAGCCACCAACGGGGTGGAGGCACTGGAGGTCGTGGAGAAAAACCATGTGGATCTGATCATCCTGGACATCATGATGCCCAAAAAGGATGGCATTCAAGCTTGCATGGAACTGAGAAAGACCAAGAACATGCCTGTCATCATGCTTTCCGCCAAGAGTCAGGACATGGACAAGATCATGGGATTGACTTCAGGCGCAGATGATTACCTCACAAAGCCTTTCAATCCGCTGGAGCTCATTGCCCGAGTGAAATCCCAGCTGAGAAGATATTATACACTGAACTCTGAACGGCCACGAAACGACAATGTCCTGACGCTGGATGACATCACCATCAACATCAATACCAGAGAAGTGAAGAAAGGCAATGACCTGATCAAGCTGACCAAGACAGAATTCGATATGCTCGAATATATGACCAGGAATACAGGAATCGTTCTATCCGTGGAAAAGATCTACGAGAATGTATGGAAGGAAGAATTCCTGGAGTCTGAAAACACCGTCATGGTTCATATCAGAAAACTCAGAGAGAAAATCGAAGATGATCCGAGAAATCCTAGATACATCAAAACTGTTTGGGGAGTAGGATATAAAGTTGAAAAATAGGCTCAAGAAACCAAGAAAACCCGTTGCGAAGAAGCCAGACAGCAGACTAGACCAGTTCTTTACCTCTCTGGACAACTTCATACGCGCAAAAATCAGCAGCAACATTCAGCTGGAGCTGATTTTTGCTGTTGCTTTTTGTCTGGTTTTAGCATTTCTCGCCTATAACATCACCTTCAACATGACCAGAAAAGTGACCTATCAGCAGTCCATTTCCTATGAACAGGGAATCGATGACATCTCCTCTTCTGCAGAGGACATTGCCGAACGGATGCTGAATGATCTGCGGTATAAGGAAGAAGAGGACATCACGGATGAAATGAGACAGAATGCGCGGTATCCCTCGGAAAACAATCCTGATTCCAAGCAGTTCGATATGCACACCGCCATGGAAAATCTCATTGAAGATTTCTCCAGAACCAGTACACTGAAGGTTCTAGTCACGGATCTCTCCGGTAACATGATCTACAAGACTGAGAACGTCATGGAAAACTCCGTGGATATCTTCAATGTCATCAAGTCCGCTTACGACATTGATTTCTATCGCCGGGACAACATCGACAGTCAATCTGCCGGAGAGCTCGTCTTTGTGTATCCCATGAACTTTCTGAAGCGGGATATCTACCTGATCATCAAAGACACCCCCATCGCGGACATCCAGACCACACCCACTTACAGCTACAACAGCTCACTGGCCCTATTCATCGCATTTCTGTTTTTCATCTCGGGATTTCTGATTCTGACCAAAAACAAGATGGACTATATACAGGAACTCTCCAATACCGTCAGGATCATCTCCACCGGCAATCTGAAATACACCGCTCCTGTGAAAGGAAATGATGAACTCACCCATCTGGCCAAAAGCATCAACATCATGGCCAGGGACATCGATCAGAAAATCGAAGAAGAGAGGAATCTGGAGAAGACAAAGCAGGAACTCATCACAAACGTGTCCCATGACCTGAGAACTCCGCTGACCTCCATCATCGGATATCTTGGACTTGCAAAATCCAAACGGATTTCACCCGAGCAGAAGGATGACTATATCGAAATCGCCTATTCCAAATCAGAAAGACTGAAGCAGCTGATCAATGAGCTTTTCGAATATACGAAGCTCCAGAGCCCGGACAACAAGCCGAATTTCACTGCAGTGAATCTTGTGGACCTTCTGGACCAGCTCATTGAAGAAATGATTCCCATGGCGGAAGAGAAGGGACTGACCATCAGCAAGAACATCGCCACGAAGGATATCGTTCTCTATGCTGATGTCCCTCAGATTGTCAGGCTTTTTGAAAATCTGATTTCCAACGCCATCAAGTACTCGCACACGGATGAACCGATTCTACTTTCCGTCAAGGGACTCGATGCAAGCAGCTTTGCGACGGTGACTCTGGAGAATGCCATCGATGAAATCAGTGATGAAGAGATCACCAGAATGTTTGAACGATTTTACCGTCTCGAGAAGTCCCGTTCCAGCGAAACCGGCGGAAGCGGCCTGGGCCTGGCAATTTCGGAAAGCATCGTCCATATGCACGGTGGTCAGATTTATGCGGAGAAGATCAGCGAAAACAGAATCTCCATTACGGTGAAACTGCCTATTCTTACCAGTTCCTAAGAGAATTTGCGCATTTTCTTTATGTTTTACGCAAATCATAATATAATACAAGTATTGATTCACTTAGTCACAGAAGCTGATCTAGAACTAGTGAGCATAAATACACTCAGCGGAGGCATTATTACATGAATATTGTTAAAGGAATTTTCAACAAGAAGTTTATATTTTTCTACAGCTTCCTGTTGCTGTTAATTGTATTCCTATACTTTAACAACCGGTACGATAAGGCAGAAATCACATATGCCATTATCTACATTATTTTCGGAATGATGATATCCCTTTTCTATATTCTGAAAGACTACATCTATTCACCTGATCGAATGAATTATAAGCAGGTCATTATGGAAGATGCACTTTTCAATCATAAAGGGGAAATCATCGAGGAATTTGAAGCTTATCCACTCTATCGTGAATTTGTGACCTTTCACCTGAACAGAACATCGGAAGATCCATACAGCGATACCGTCACTTCCATTCAGGCAGTGAAATACATGAAGAACAAAATGGTCGATTCCCTGTTCATCCCCATCGACCCGAAGGATCCGCTTCTCAAGAAATACAGCCTCACACTGAACCAGGCTGTGGGCCGTTTCCTGAGATATGCAGGCGATCTGCCCATCATCATTTATAATCAGCCCTTCACCCATACCTATCTGAACATCAAACTGGACAAAGAAGTGCATATCTCCTTCATCGATGCCATGAAAATGAGCAAGGATCTATACGGAATCACAAACAAACCCCTAGAGCACATCCAGAAGTATCTGAGATTGTATAATCTCGGAAACGATCCAGTGGCAGGGGCAAAAGTCATAGGAGCCATATATCTGGACTACATCTACACTGTATCAAAATATAGAACCAGGCAGGCAAGAATCATGGCCAGAAAAGGTCAGAAAATGACAGCGCAGCCTTTACCTGAAAGAGCACCGGAAAAAATCCGCCTGACTTCCTCTGATAAGGAATCAGAAGTCAGTGCACCCGTAAGAACTCATGCAGCTTCTGAAACTGCGAGCGTTGAGAAAAGAGTGAGAGAAGATTCCTCCTTCAGCTTTGATACAAAAGTACCTGAAGAAGAGAAAAGGATCATTCCGCACAAAGATGCTGCAGAAGAAAAAGATGTGAAAGAGAAACTGAGCCAGATGACAAGCAGCATATCACACAAGGTCGCAGACAGCATCACAGCCTTCAGAAAAGTGTTCCAGAGCAAGGAAGAAACGCATAAGGATAAAAAGCCTAATTCCAGAGACTGATAAAGGTGGTGAAACCATGAAACGTTACTTGATTATCTTTACCGGACGCGTGCAAGGAGTTGGATTCAGATACCATACTTATGAGCTGGCGCAGTCACTGGGTCTCACCGGAAAGGTAAGAAATCTCATGAATGGAGATGTGGAAGTGGAAGTTCAGGGCTCGGATGAAGCATTCAACAAATTCCTTGGAGGAATCCTCAAAGGAAACGGATTCATCAAGGTCGCAGATTACTCGATGAAAGAAATTCCTGTTGTCCCTTCAGAGAAATCCTACAAAATCACCGGATAGCATGACAACTTTAAGCGCTCTGTAACGGAGTGCTTTTTTCTTGTCCTGCTCCAGCTGGAAGATCTGCATTCGCTGCGATATAATAGACTCAGGACTTTCAAAATAATGAGAAGAGGTGTTTATATGGATAACCCGATCAAGGGAGGCAGTGAGCCTGTCCTGGTTGAACTGAAAGCAGGAAAAAGCATATGGTGGTGCGCCTGCGGCAGAAGTGAGCTGCAGCCTTTCTGTGACGGCAGTCACAAAGGCACAACGGACATCATGCCTTTGCTCTTTACGCCCGACAAAGATGAAGTCGTCTATCTCTGCACCTGCAAGAAGACAAAAACCCCTCCCTACTGCGACGGTTCTCATCTTGAATACTGATCATCTATGGCAAGATAAGGAACATCTTTTGATGTTTCTTTTTCATTGCATCCCATCATCTTTTGCTATGCACACCCTATGATATAGTTACAGAAATAACAATAATTGATTTTAGGGGTATTCAATTTGTGTATTTCACGTTATAATAATTCGGTAAGGCTTAATGAATATTGAAATTTCAAGTTATTGAAATAGCGCCAGAACCTATGGGTACATAGGTTGACGAGGACGAAGTTATCGAAAATTCGGCGGATGCTTCGCGGTATACACTACCGATAAATGTCAGGAGAAATACAGGAAGTGATTCCTGGGACAATCCTGCAGGGTGTATTAAGCCTTCCTAATAATAATTTAGAGAGGGTGTTTTTTTATGTGTGGAATTGTAGGTTATCTTGGTAACAGAGACGTTGTGGAGGTACTCATCAGCGGTCTTTCAAGGCTGGAGTACAGAGGATATGACTCTGCAGGAATTTCTGTTATGGAAAATGGAACTGTCTCCATTGTCAAAGCGCAAGGGAGACTAAGGAATCTGGAGGAAAAACTGAGCAGCGGCAGCCTGAAAGGTCAGATGGGTATCGGTCATACACGCTGGGCTACCCATGGTGCTCCTTCCGATGAGAACTCCCATCCCCATAACAGCAACAACAACAGAATTTCTGTTGTCCATAACGGAATCATCGAGAACTACATGGAACTGAAAGACAAGCTGGTGAAACTCGGATATGAATTCCTTTCCGATACAGATACGGAAGTAATTCCTAATCTCATTGATTTTCACTACAACGGAGACCTCCTTGAGGCGGTCAGAGAGACCACCAAGGAACTTAAGGGCAGCTATGCTCTGGGTGTACTCTCCATTGATGAACCAGACAGAATCGTAGCAACAAGAAAAGACAGCCCCCTGGTTGTCGGATTAGGCGAGGGTGAATACTTCATCGCATCCGATGTACCAGCTGTGCTGAACTATACAAAGGAATTCGTCTATCTCAATGATGGCGAGTTCGCAGTGCTGACAAAGGATGATCTTTCCTTCTACACCAATGAAGGTGAGAAAGTGGAAAGAGAAAGCACGGAAATCACATGGAGTGCTGAGTCTGCTGAAAAAGGCGGCTATGCACACTTCACCATCAAGGAAATCTACGAGCAGCCTAAGGCGCTGAAAGACACCATGACTTCAAGAATCATTCCAGGAGAGAAAATCAGACTGGATGACATCCATATCAGCAAAGACATGCTCACAAATTACTCCAGAATCTACATCGTAGCCTGTGGAACTGCCTACCATGCAGGTCTCATCGGTAAAGTCGCCATCGAAAATCTGGCCAGAATCCCCGTGGAAGTGGATGTGGCATCAGAGTTCCGATACAGAAATCCGATCATAGATCATAAAACACTGCTGATCACCATCAGTCAGTCCGGTGAAACCGCAGATACGCTGGCGGTTCTGAGAGAATCTCAGACCAAGGGTGCCAGAGTCATCGCCATCACCAACGTGGTGGGAAGTTCCATTGCCCGTGAAGCGGATGATGTCTTCTATACCTGGGCAGGACCCGAAATCGGCGTAGCTTCAACCAAAGCCTACCTGACGATGCTCGTGGCGGTATACAGCATTGCCCTTCACTTTGCAGAGCTTCTGGGTACAGAAGAGACTTCCTATCTCGAAGAGATCAAAAAGGAAATGCTTACCCTTCCAGAGAAGGTTGCCAAGATTCTGAAAGATACAACTAAAATTGAACACTTTGCAGATAAAATCCATGGTGAAAAAGACGTCTTCTATCTGGGAAGAGGTCTGGATTATCAGATCGCTGTGGAAGCTTCTCTGAAGCTGAAAGAGCTCTCCTACATTCACTCCGAAGCCTATCCCGGCGGAGAGCTGAAGCATGGATCCATAGCCCTCATCGAGGAAGGTATTTCCGTCATCACTTCTCTGACACAGAGAGAGCTCTTCGAGAAAATGCAGAGCAACATCAAGGAAGTGGTTTCCAGAGGTGCCAAAGTCATGGCCATCACGTACGAGGACAACAAGGACGTGGAGAAGTACTCTGATGAAGTGATCTATATTCCAAATACCATGGACATCATCGCACCGATCCTTGCCGTAGTGCCTACCCAGCTTCTGGCCTACTACGTTTCACTCTACAAGGGTCTGGATGTGGATAAGCCAAGAAACCTGGCCAAGTCCGTAACAGTAGAATAAACAAGAAGCAACGATAAAGGCCCTCAGCAAGTGAGGGCCTTACTTATATCCTTTTTTTTGCTGCGCAATGGTTTATGATCCTTGGCTGTAAGATTCATTTCTTTATCGGATTCTGATATATTTCCATTTATTCGTTCTGAACCTGCCGTAAACGAACAGATACCGGATGAACTGGTCTGCCAGCACCGCCATCCAGGCCCCCACGAGACCGAATCCCATGATGTTCACAAAGATGTGAGCAAGGATGACTCGGAATCCGAAGACCCCGATAAAAGTAGCTACAAGTGGCCAGAGCGTATCGCCTGCTCCACGAAGAGCACCGGCAAGAATCAGTTGAGAAGACTGGAAAGGCTGAACCAGAGCAATGATTTTAAGGGCTCTGGAGGCATTCTCAATGATGACAGGATCATTGGTATAGAGCCCCACAATCCAAGGGCCGAAAAAGAAGAAGATCACCGCCATGAATGTGGAGATCATGGATCCGATTTTTCTGGTTTCCTTGGCATATTTTTCCGCAACGCTGAGGTTCTGCGCCCCCAAGGAACGCCCTACCATAGAGGAGGCTGCGATGCCAAAAGCCTGTCCCGGCTGAAAAGACAGCCCCAGGATGCTGAGGGCGATCTGATGCGATGCATAGACCACCGTACCCAGTCCGGCAACAATTCTCACAAACAGAAGCACGCCGATTCTAAGGGCTAGAGATTCCAGAGACGCGGGTATCCCGACCCTTATGAGATTCTGAATCACCGTCTTGTTGTATTTGAACTTCTTTCTGAAATCCACTTTAAGTGGACTATCTTTTCGTACAATGTATCGGAGCATGAGCACACTGGCCACCACGTGGGAAAATGCAGTGGAAACAGCCGCACCTGTGACACCCAGTTCCGGAAAGAACAGAAGGCCGTAGATCAGGAGCGCGTTCCCCACCACATTCATGGAGTTCACTCTGATGTTGATCTTCATGGGCGCTTTGGTCTCTCCTATACCTCGCAAGGCAGCTGTAATGGACATGTTAAAGCTCTGGAAAAGATACCCGACCATAATGATTTTGAAGTAGATTCTTCCCGCGTCAATGGTGTCTGCCTGAGCGCCCATAAACCTCATGATTTCATCTGTAAAGGTCAGTCCGAATGTGGACAGAGGTATAGCGAGGAGAAACAGATTCAGAAGAATCACATGCTTCAGAACCGAATCCACTCTATGGGGCTGCTTCGCCCCCACATACCTGGCGATCATGGCAGTGCCTCCCACATTCAGCGCCTGCGCCAGAGACAGTCCGATGAACATGGGCTGATTGGTGATACCCACCGCCGCAACGGATGCTGCTGCCAGCGCCTTATCCGCAATCCATCCAAGCATCATCATATCCACCATACCGAAAAGCGAGCTCATGAGAAGCTCCGTCAGAATCGGCCATGCCAGGTGCAGCACATCATATCTTATGGGGTTTTTGACGAAGGAAAAGAAATCCTTCTTTTCCTTCGTCTTTCTACTTTCCTCTTCCAGTTTTTCCTTTTCTTCCATCATTTTCTATACTTCCTTATTCCTTCTTACTTTTCATGATTTCCATAAAACCTAAATTACATTATAGCATATTGAGAAAAGCTTTCTGAATTACCCAATACACATGATTTCAGGAAGCGTCAGATTTGGCGTTCAGGAAAAGAGGAAACCTACATAAATCTCATTCAATGAATGGTGTCTGCAGAAAATGAATGACCGATGATTGCTCATCGGTCAACTGATCTAATAATCATATTCTCTGTAATTTTCACTGATTCGTATCTGAAGCGTCGCATCATCCTGAAGCTTCTTATAGGATACCAGAAACTCGTTCAGTTCATTATCGGCAAGATCCACCTGCTTTTCGGAGGTGATCACGACAATGGTCTTATTGAGGAAAACCGTCAGCTCATTTCTTTCATTTCTGATTTCATAGTGGAAACCCGAGTATTCTTTGAGTTTCCCCTTGTATTTATCCATGAAACCAAGCTGCTTGCGATACTTCTGATAGTCTTCGTTATTCGTCAGATTGTACTGGGACTGGATATCCTCCATGGATACGCCATAACGTTCCATAAGTCTGGTCTGGATTTCCATGAACTTCTCATAGGAAATGCTGTTCTTTTCCATGTACTCCATAATGGCTTTATTGATGGATGCGATGGTCTGTTTTCCAGTTCCCATCTCTCCATACAGATTGAAGATATAGGCTTCAAAATCATCTATATCCTTATCTCTCACCTTATTCTTAAGGTCATTGAAATCAATGACATCACTCAAAGTTTATTCCTCCTCGAGGCTCTTCAGATAATCCAGAAGGTCGGATTTCTGAACACGGTTCACACCACTATGCTCGATATCAAAACCTGGATCGATCTTTTCGCCATATTCTCTTTCCATGACTTCAATCACTCTAGGCTTACAGAATTCTCCCTGACACCATCCCATACCGGCACGTGTCCTTCTTTTCACGCCATCCACAGTCTTCACTTTGATTCCCCGATGAAGGGCATCCACGATTTCATCTTCTCTCACCTGCTCGCATCGGCAGACGATTCGATCCTCGCTACCCAAGGGCAGCTCGATGAATTTCTTGACATCCTTCAGGGGCTTCAGCGGTTTCTTTGTGACAATGGGTTCTCTGTAAGGATCGAAATCCTTGTTCTCTTCCCATTCTAAGCCCGATTCCTTAAGAATACCTATAACCATTTCTGCAATGGCTGGTGAGGATGTGAGTCCAGGAGACTGAATTCCAGCAACATTGATAAAGCCTTTCACATCCGTCTCCTCAATGATGAAATCATCTGTTGAGCTTCTGGCACGGATGCCTGTAAAGCTTCGAATGAACTGCTTCGGATTGATTTTATCATAAAGCTCCTTTGTCTGCTCCAGGATCTTCGCCACACGCTCTATATGAGTGGATGTATCGTCACGATCCGCGTCATCATTGGCATCTGGCCCGATAAGAAGATTTCCATAGTAAGTGGAAGCCACAAGAACACCCTTCCCGAGTTTGGTGGGAAGCTGGAAGATCACGGTGTTGATCGGATCTCCTGTCCCTCTTGTGAAGAGAATATACTCCCCGGACCTTGGAAGAATCTTGAAGTCGTCCACGCCTACCATCTGGGAGATCTTGTCCGCATACACCCCAGCCGCATTGACCACGTATTTTCCTTCATACTGACCTTTATCTGTAGTCACTTTGAAGACATCTCCTGCTTTCTCTATGGCTGTGACTTCATTCTCCAGTTCAAGGGTCACTCCATTCTTGATGGCATTCTCCGCCATGGCGATGGCCATTTCATAAGGTGAACAGATTCCGGCTCCTTTACAGTAGAGAGCCCATTTCACATCATCTGTGAGTTCCGGTTCGATCTTTCTGATTTCCTCGGGTCCGATGATGGATAAATCATCCAGCCCGTTTTTGATTCCGTTGGCCATGAGCTTTTCCAGGGGTTCCTTGTCGTCCTCTTTGGTGATGACAAGGGACCCGGTTTCCTCAAACCCGAAATTCAGCTGACGGTCCAGCTCCTTGAACTGAACTCTGCCTTTATAGCATAATCTGCCTTTCAGTGCTTCATGCTTCTCTGCATAGCCTCCATGGACAATGGCACTGTTGGCTTTTGTCGCACCCATGGAGACATCGATTCCCTTTTCCAGAACCAGCACTTTCGCCTTCGACTTCGATAGCTCTCTTGCGATGCTCGTTCCCACAATTCCCGCTCCGATGATAATTACATCATACATAATTTAACCTCCTCAATCATTGGTGTCTGCTTTTCACGCGATGTAAACATTTACTTTTATACTATTATAACAAATAACCCGTATTCTGGATATTTTATATACAAAAAATGTGGGCATCAACCCACATTTCATTGCCTACATATTTCTTGTAGCTACTATATCTGCACCTGTTCCAAGTACATTCTTTATTAAAACTGTTCCCACTTTGATTGGCGCTTCCACTTCGATTTTTTCCAGCTCTCTCATGACATCGAAGTTCAGCCCCTTTGGAATATCTGTTGATGTCTTCACCGGCAGTCTCTTATGAATGCCTCCCCTGATCTTCACTGTTGACGTGATGACTCTTGTAGGGTTTGTAAGTTCCTTTTTCGCATAGGGTATACCTCTGTTGCATCCATTTCCCATGACGATGATTTCGCCGTCCGGCTTCTCATCCACCTGAAGTCTGCATCCCTTAGGACATACTATACAAATCATTTCTCTCATCTTAAATCACCTCTTCCAGTGCAATGGTAAGGAGTCCATTCGCCTTCTCGAGATCCGCTCTCTTCAGCTTGATTTTCTCCATTTCTCCAGGAGCCACAACTGGTCTTCTCAGCTTTTTGATCAGCTCTCCCTCCTGGTTTCTCACAGTGATGTTCACGTCTTTGAATACATTGGAAACTCTGAACATGATTTCCTGAGACTCCATGATGTTTTCCAGTCTGATCTGCTGTGGAACGGTATAGTTCACACGATCTCCATTCTTGATTTCCGTGACATCCTGTCCTTCCTTCAGCTCATTCTTGATGAACTTGGCAGCACTTCTGCCTGCCTTCTGTCCTTCTTCACTTACAAAGTCCACCAGGTCATGTACATGAACCACGTTACCACAGGCGAAAATACCCTTCACATTGGTTTCCATGGCTTCGTTCACGATGGGCCCTGAGGTTCTTCTGTCCAGTGCGATGCCCGCATTTTTCGTGATCTCATTTTCTGGAATCAGACCTACGGATAAGAGCAGTGTATCACATTCCAGTGTCTGCTCTGTTCCAGGAATCGGGTTTTTATTTTCATCCACTTTCTGGATCACAACTGCTTCCAATCTCTGCTTACCCTTGATTTCCGTGATGGTATGCGCAAGAAGCAGCGGAATGTCATAATCATCCAGACACTGAACGATGTTTCTGTTCAGTCCGTTGGAGTAAGGCATCAGCTCAACACAGGCTTTGACCTCAGCTCCTTCCAGTGTCATTCTTCTTGCCATGATCAGTCCAATGTCTCCTGAACCCAGGATGACAACTTTCTTTCCGACCATGTATCCTTCCATGTTGACATATCTCTGAGCAGTACCTGCCGTGAATACACCGGATGGCCTTTCTCCAGGAATCTGGATGGCACCTCTGGTTCTTTCTCTGCAGCCCATGGCCAGGATGATTGCCCTTGTATCAAGACTCAGGTATCCTTCTTCTGTGTTGATGGCTTCCACATGCTTCACATCACCGCCGTTGGAAATGGACAGCACCATGGTATCCAGTTTGTGGTCCACATTGGTGGAATTGAGCATATCGATATATCGAACGGCATATTCAGGACCTGTCAGTTCCTCTTTGAACGAATGCACGCCGAATCCGTTATGGATGCACTGATTCAGAATTCCGCCGAGCTCCTTATCTCTTTCAAGAATAAGAATCTTCTCTACTCCTCTGTTATAAGCTTCATATGCTGCAGAAAGGCCTGCTGGACCTCCCCCTATTACGATCAAATCATACATCATCTTATTCTTCACCCCTATTCTTTGTTTCCCCGACCAGTATGTAGGATCCGTTTTTATCCTGCATGATATCTTCCAGTGGAAGATCC
Source organism: Proteiniclasticum aestuarii (assembly GCF_017368455.1). Taxonomy (GTDB): domain Bacteria; phylum Bacillota; class Clostridia; order Clostridiales; family Clostridiaceae; genus Proteiniclasticum; species Proteiniclasticum aestuarii. The sequence goes on from NZ_JAFNJU010000001.1 coordinate 554,725, forward strand.
AGTTCTCTTGAAATGATTTCAAGCACTCTAGGTCCGCAGAATCCACCCTGACATCTGCCCATTCCAGGTCGCACTCTTCTCTTGACACCATCAACAGTCAGCGCGCCTACCGGTCTATGGATGGCTTCCACAATTTCTCCCTCTGTGATGTTTTCACATCTGCAGATGATTCTTCCGAATTTAGGGTCTTCCTTGATCTTTGCCGCTTTCTCTTCAGGGGACAGGCTCATGAAATGGGTCTGCCTTCTGGTAGGATTGAAGTTTTCCTTTTTATTCATTTCCAGTCCGATATTTTTCAGAATCTCAGCTGCATCCTCCGCAATGGCTGGTGCAGAAGTAAGTCCTGGTGACTTGATTCCAGCGAGATTGATCAGCCCTTTCACGGATTTGGCTTCTTCGATGATGAAGTCGGAACGGTCTGACTGTGCTCTTAAACCTGCAAAGTTTCGGATGCTTTCTCTGTAGTTGATTCCCTTGATGGACTTGTCAGCAGTTTCTCTGATATAATCCATTCTCTCCTTGGTTGTTCCAATTTCATCCCTTTCCACATTATCCTCTGCATCTGGTCCAACCAGAAGATTTCCGTGAACGGTTGGTGAAACAAGAATACCTTTTCCAAGCGCCGTAGGACACTGGAAAATGACGTGATGAGCAAGTTCTCCCTGGCTCTTGTCCAGAACAAAGTACTGTCCCCTTCTTGGTCTGATCTTGAATTCCTGCTCTCCTACCATGTTCATGATCGCATCGCTGTAGATCCCTGCAGCATTGACGATGTACTTGGTCTGGATCGGATCCAGTTCAGCATTGGCTGTGTAGATGGTGAAGACATCTTCCTCTTTCTTGATATCCACCACTTCCGTATCCAGAAGCAGTTCTACCCCATTGACCACCGCATTTTCCGTCAGTGCAATGGTGAACTCCCAAGGTCCGACGATACCTGCACTGGGTGAATAGAGAGCACCTACTGCTGTATCCCCGATATTAGGCTCCATCTTCAGCAGCTCTTCTCTATTTAAAATCTTCTGATCTGGTACACCATTGGCATTTCCTCTGTGAAAGAGCATTTCCACATGTTCCATCTCTTCTTCCGAGAACGCCACAACCAGAGAACCGATTTTCTTGTATGGTACATCGAGTTCCTTCGTGTAGACTTCAGTCAGGTGACATCCTCTGACATTCAGCCTTGCCATATCTGTTCCTTCTTCCGGATCATAACCCGCATGAACGATGGCACTGTTTGCTTTGGTCGCACCTTCAGATACATCATTTTCCTTCTCAATCAAACACACCTTGAGATCATACCTTGATAGTTCTCTTGCCACTGATGCTCCAACAATACCAGCACCAATGATCGCTACATCATACATTTAATTTCCCTCCTAACACAAAAAAGAGTAACACAACGAAACCTGCCTACTGCAGGTGACTTTTGCTTACTCTCATACTCTTAGCATACTATTTACTTTTCTCCCTTGATTTTAACACTTTATGACAGACTTGTAAACCTTGCCATCAAAGTTTCCAGATCCCCGTATCCGTGGAAGATATGGCCGTGGCTCCGGCAGATAAGGCGGAAATGACATCCTCCTTGTCTGATATTAGCCCTCCTGCGATGAGTGGGACGTTGGAGATGTTTGATAACATGGTTATGATCTTATACATTCCCCCAGGAAGAACCTCGTATGTATCCGCATGGCCTGCTTCAATATACTTGATCACATTCTTCAAAGAAAGCGAATCTATAAGAAAGAACCTTTGAACGGTGATGAGACCCAAATCTTTGGCTGCACTGATGATATTGGCCTTGGTGCTGATGATCCCGTCTGCCTGAGTGTTGTACTTGATGAATTTCGCTGCGATTTCCTTGCTGCCCAATCCTTCAATCAGATCCACATGAACGATGGCGATCTTGCCTCTGGCTTTCACCTTTTTCACAATCTGGGCAATATCTGTGATATTTCCAAAAAGTACGAATACAACTCTGCTTTCCGTATTCAGCGCCAGATCCAGTCCATTGTAGTCTTTCACAGCAGTCACAACCGGATAGTTTTCCAAAGCATCGTAAAACTCTTCTTTCATTCATTACCTCCTTATCATTGTCACATTCAATTATACATAAAGATGATAAGTTGTAAACCAATACAAGGTTATTTTATGTTTTTCCCCACAATAAAACGGAAATATGAAATTAATATCTGAATTTATCCCCTTTAATATTATGAGATTCACAATCATTAATCTGCTCTCTTGTCCTAGGGGCATCCATCAGATGGTGTACAGCTCCACCCTTCTGCCTGATTTCTCCATGAGTTCTTTCAGCTTTTTGATCTGTTCTACCTTATAGTTGAAATTATAGGAAAATCCCGGTTCCTGATGTGCAGGATTCACCGCCGTCCCCATGAACAGCCTTACTTCAGTGGACTCATCCAGAATGAGCCTGCATAGCCTGGCGGCACCATCGGAATCAGAGAGCCTTTTCAGAAACTCCATGCTCTTCTTTTCATCATCAAAGACTTCAAGAATTCTGATGACTTCCCCAAGGGTCAGGACCCCTTCTGTCACCAGGTCCGCTCCTTCCATTGTTGCTGATGGCGGCAGATTCTTTCTCATTTCCTGGAGATCGATGTCCAGAGACTTCCCCAGCTCTCTGGATATAATGCCTGCTGTAGTCCCTCCAGCAATCACCTTCAGCCCTTCCGCTTCCATATAGGATTTCACAAACAGCGCATCATCTTCCGGATGATTCGGTGGTCCGGCAAACAGATTGAGCACTTTCTTCTCTTTGACGGCCAGACAGAGGATGCTGGCATCATCACCCGGTTTCAGATCGTAGAGGACCCCGGTGTAGCCCAGCACCTCATGGGCAAGGGTCCCCGCAGCGCTCTTCCCTAGGGCGAGATTTTCAATATAGTCTCTGATATTCTCCCACTGCCATCCGAAGTTCAGCAGCTTCCCAACACCAGCATGGACCACACCATCGCTGATGACCGTAAGGTAATCCCCTGGTCTCATCCTAAGCTCCGATAAGTGGATCTCTTTGCCATGGATGAGCTGCCTGGTTTTCTGCGGCATGCTGAGTTTTCCGTTTCTGAAATGAAAATAGGATGGATTGTCAAACTCCACGATTCTGACCTTTCCGGTGTTTTCAGCCATGACGATGGTGAATGTGGAGTAGGCCAGTTTCCGGACTGAACAGACCGGCAGTGTTTTCGTGATGGTTTCTATGGTGTCTTCCAGTGAAGCATTCTCCTTCAGCATGGTGACCGCAATCTTCGCTGTCAGAGTAGCCAGAATATTGGCCTTGACTCCGCTGCCCAGTCCATCGGAAAGAACCAGAATCATCCCTGATTCGTTTTCAGCAGTTTCAATGTGGTCTCCGCAGAGCTCTTCTCCGTACTTGTTCAGTGACAGATGCTTCACATCCAGATAATAGCGCATCAGCTTCCTTCCTCCTGAACAATCTCCTTCAGTCTGTTTAAAGCGATCTTCGTCTCCGCAGTGGTTTCGCCCAGAAGACTTGCGATTTCATGTGCGACTCTCATCTGCTTTTCGATGACTTTGTTCGTGATGGCAATGGTATTCTCCTTCATGGTCTGAAGCTCCTGCCTTCTGTTTTCTTCTTCGGTGATGTCCGACATGATCACCAGAATCTGATTATCTTTGGGCAGGAACAGAATGCTCTGCATCACAATGAGACCCGCCTCCTCATAGATGATCCGCCGGTTCAGATCGTTATACCCTGAAGTTTTCACTCGACTGAATCCCTGATCTTCCAGCAGAAACTGGATCGGCAGATTTTTCACCTCATCGGCTTTCACCTTGAAGGTGATTTCAGCGGAAGGATTCATCTGCGTGATGCACAGGTCCTCATCCAGTATGAAGATCATGTTGGGTGAATTGTAGAAAATGATGTCGTTCATATGCTCGGCTCGGGTTCTCATGAAAGGCATGCACATCTCCACATCGGACATCCCTTCCAGCACCGCCCTGGCTTTCTCTCTGCAGCTGTCATAGCCGCAGGCGCCGCAGTCCAGTTCATCCTTGGGTTTTCTCTTCCCCATGCGTCCCAGGGTTGTGAGAATCTCTTTCTCACTGAACTGTTTCTTTCTCACAGGATTTCTCATATAGGTGGTTTTGAGGTCCATGCCGGAGAAGGATAAGGTGCTCCCTTTTTCAAGCCATCCTGTTTTCACATGGTTCTTCACCAGCTGTTTCCGAAGAAATGTGCTGATGGTTTTCTTCGGTATGCAGGGACCGGATATGCAGGATTCATGGCAGGCATTGAGCTCCAGAAAGACTCTGCCCAGAGAACCGCTCCGAAGCTCTTCCAGCACCTCTTTCACCTGATCGATTCCTTCCACATGAAGAATGTCATAGCCCTTCTCCGTGAGCACGGATTCAAACCCTTCACCGATACCGCCCTTCAGGGGATACTTCTTACCCAGATCATTCCCGGAAATCTCAGGTCTATAGGGACTCAAAGCTTCCGGATCAAGATTTCTCTCCGTAAACATCTGGCTGATCTCCTCCATGGTGATCACCGCATCCACGGTTCCTTCATTGCCGAAGGTCAGCGGTTCGCATTTCTTGCTCAGGCAGGGGCTGATGAAGACCGTATAGCTTTCCCTGTCTTCTCCTTTCACCGCCTTTCCTGTGGCAAGCATGGGCGAGACCACCGGAATGAGATAATCCGACAGCTCCTCATAATACCGTCTGATGAAGAGATTCACGGTGGGACAGCAGCTGGAGATGGCATAGAAGGGATTCTCCTCCACCATGAAGCGTTCATAAGCTCTGGTCACTTCGTCCGCACCGGATGACACCTCCACCACCTTCGAGAATCCCAGCTCCTTCAGCCCATGAATGAATCCTCCCTTATTTCTGTAGAATCCCGCAAAGGAAGGCGCAATCAGTGCCACCACATTTTTTTCTTTTTCAAAGGCCTTCCTGAGCTTCGGCAGGTCACTCTGAATATCTCTTGCGTTCTGAGGACAGGCCAGAAAACACTGCCCGCAGGCAATGCATCTGGTATCATCGATGATGGCCTGGTGGTCCTGAAACCTTATGGCCTTCACAGGACATGCCCGCACACATCGGTAGCAGTTCTTGCAGTTGGCTTCCTTAAAATTGATCAGCTGCATCTTGCATCGCCTCCCAACGCCTTCTCAGTACATCCACGGCATTTTCCGGCGAAAGAGACAGCACTTTCCCATCCATTCTCACACTGACCCCTTCCGTGCAGTGGCCCAGGCAGAAACTGCCTCTCAGCCTGATGTCTTCCTTCAGATCATTTTCTTCTATGTAATGTTCCAGTACTTTCACAACCTCATAGGATCCTTTCAGATGGCAGGAACTTCCTACACAGATCTCCACTTCCATAGCATTCACCTCGACTCTTTTTCGCTTCAGCAGGGCTTTATAGGCCACTTCTCAAACATAATCAGTATATCATCTGGTTAAAAATTTAACAACTCTGATCCTTTCAGAAAAAAACTTTCAGAATAGACGATAATCTGCAAATATTCTATTGACAAATTCTCTTGTTATAATTATTATTATATTATAATCATTATTAATTAGCACCGCACATGCTTATTAATTATTATCAATTACAATTACAGAAAAAAGAGGAGCGCCTGCTCCTCTTTTTTCTGCCTATAATTTCCTGATTTTTGATTGCATCTGTTCAGCCTTCCAGTGGTTTCTCCAGGGTCTCTGAATCAGTCTTGTTCATGGTCACTGTCACATCTCTTGTAGGATATGGAATCTCAATATCGTTCTTCTCGAATTCCACAATCACATCCTCATTGAGTGCATAAAGCACGGTGAAGTAGTCTTCTCTCTTCACCCACACCTTCAGGTCGAAATCCACGGAACTGTCACCATGATTGATCACACCAAGAATCACGCCACGCTCATCCAGAATCATTTCATTCTTCAGGACTATGCCCATAAGCACTTCCTTCACCTTCAGCACATCGGTGCCGTAGGCCACAGAATAGACCTTATCGATTCTTCTGTAGGGTTCCACACTGTAATTGGTGATATGGGATGTGGCCAGGTGTCCATTGGGTACCATCACTCTTTTATTGTCGATGGTATTCATAGACGTATAGAGCATTTCTATGGAAAGCACGGTTCCAGACACATCCGACGTCTGTATATAGTCCCCTACGCCAAAGGGCCTGAATATGAGCAGCAGTATACCCGCCGCAAAATTCGAAAGACTGTCTTTCAGTGCAAGCCCTACTGCCAGACCCGCTGCTGAGAGCATGGCAATGAACGTCGTCATAGGGACATCGATGATGGTGGCTGCTGTTATGATCACGATGAGTTTCAGGAAAAAACCGGACAGCGTCAGAATGAATCCGTGAACGGAAACATCCAGCTTGCTCTTCATCAGGGACTTTTCCAGCAGTCTCACCACATATTTCGCCAGCTGCCAACCTATGACCAGTACCACCAGAAAACCCAGAATCTTGAACCCGTATGCACCAATCATACCATTTAATTTTTCAAAAAAATCCATAAATCCTCCAAACACATAGCAAGTACCTATGAGTGTTCCTGATAAACAATCATAGGCACCTGATAATCTACTTATTTACCTCTGTAACTGTTGTCTATTTCATTCATTCTGTCTACCTTCGGCAGTGATCTGCCACCCTGGAACTCGCTCGCAAGATAAGCCAGCGTCAGCATTTCCGCTACAGCTTTTCCAGTTGTGAGACCGCCCATGGTGATGATGTTGGCATCATTACTCTTGGCTGCTCTCTCCGCCTGATAGATATCCGTCACCTGGGCTGCTCTGATGCCATGAACCTTATTGGCCGTGATGGCTACGCCGATGCCCGTTCCGCAGATGATGATTCCTCTGTCGAAGTTCTTTGCCGCCACCTCTTTCGCCACTTTTTCCGCTATGTTGGGATAGAGCACTTTCTCATTCTCAAAGGACCCGAAGTCCTCATATTCATATCCGTTGTCCTTGAGTACGCCGATGATGTGATTTTTCAGTTCAAATCCCATCTCGTCGCATCCTATTGCAATTTTCATGATTTTTCCTCCTTTGTTTCTCTTACCTTCTGCACGATTTCCTCAAAATTCGCGATGTCATGTCCGAATCGTCCGATGAACAGGCCATCAATATCTTCTGAGGAAACCAGCTTCCTTGCATTCTCCTTGTTGGCTGAACCGCCATAAATGAGTCTGATTCTTTCGCTGACCGCTGCTCCATAAAGTTCAGTGAGAATCTCTCGGATGATGCGCATGGACCCATGGACATACTCCGGTTCCGCCGGTTTTTCCTGGCCTATGGCCCATTCCGGCTCATAGGCCAACACAAGATCCGATAAGCTCTCACCTTCAAGACCCTTCAGCAGCTGGCTGATCTGGCCGGTGAGTTCCTTCTTTCTTTCCGGGCTTTTATCCGTTTCTCCCACACAGACGATGGGCATGAGGCCTTTCTCTATGGTGAGTCCGATCTTCTCATTGATCATCTTATAGTCTTCCCTGAATATGGATTTACGCTCGGCATGACCCAGTTCCACCAGATGGCAGCCTAGATCCACTGCGCTTTCTATGGAAAACTCTCCTGTCATGGCGCCATTCTCCCTGGGCGCAATATTCTGGACCCCATATAGAATATTGGATTCTTCCAGCGCCTTTGCCACAGGATATACGGTTCCCATGGAAGGGATCAGAAAAACATCCACATCCTTTATGGTATTCATCCTCTCCATGACTTCCTTCGCCATGGATACGGCCTGTTCCATCTTATTCACATAGATTTTCAGGCTCATGCCTACAATGGGCTTTCTTTTCATTCTGTTCACCCTTCAGCCAGACTCTTCATTTCATCCAGCATTTCTTTGTAGATCAGATAGGAGGAGAAGGATCCCGGATCTCTGAATCCGATGGCTCTTTCTCCAAGCCTCATGGCTCTTCCCTTCTTTGCCACCAGTGGAATGGTCTTATCGGACCCTTCCTTGAGCTCGTTAACGAAGCTTTCAAAGATTTCAAGATCGCCCTTGCCCGAACCCAGTTCTTCCTTCATCTGGTCAATGGCAGGCCTTAAGGCATCCACCATGGTCTTATCTCCTACCACGGCTTTTCCTCTCATCTCGATGGACTTGATGCCGTTTTCGATGAATCCGACCAGCTCTTCAAAGGTCAGCTCGTTCTTGCCTTTCACATCATCTCCTGCCTTCATGAACAGACTTCCATAAAGGGGTCCCGCTGCTCCGCCTACCTTTCCAAGTATGATCATGCCGACTTTTCTGTAGAAGCTGGAAATATCTTCCGTTTCTTCATATAGCTTATCGAGCTGCTTCTGCACTTCTCGGAAGCCAATGGACATATTGATGCCATGGTCTCCATCTCCGATATCTGAATCCAGCTTTGACAGATAATCTCGATGCTCCTCGAACATAGGGATCAGCCTGACAATGAAATTCTTGAAAAACTCTTTATTGTACATCATTTCGTCTCCTCCTCAAATTCTAGTCATAACTTTATTATACACACAAATCTTTCCGTTTCCAAAAAGTCCCATCTGTAATCTAAGAATATCCGCCACATCCCGTGCAGCGGATATTCCGGTGATTATATGTTTCTTTTTGTTATCTGATGCTCATATATGGAGTATCAACTGGATAGTCCAGAAGCTCTTTCAGCTCATCGTCTACTTTAACGATGGTGATGCCCATTCCGATCATGTCCATGGAAGTCGCGTAGTTTCCTACCAGCGCCTTGTAGACCTTGATTCCCTTATTTGTCAGCACTTCTTCCAGATGGTTGTTGATGATGTACTGATCCATCAGTGGCAGTCCGCCAAGTCCGTTGACCAGTGTATAGACTTCATCGCCTTCCTTCAGCTCAAAGTCCTTGAAAATATGTTCCATGATTTCATCTACCACCTGATCTGCAGGCTCAATCTTGCCTCTTCTTACACCAGGTTCTCCATGAATACCCATGCCGATTTCCATGTCTCCATCTTCCATATCAAAGATGGTTCCACCCTTAACAGGGATAGTGGAGGAGGATAACGCCACACCCATGGATCTTGTATTGTCGTTGCATTTCTTTGCAGCAGCCACAACAGCGTCCAGATCCAGTCCTTTTGCAGCAGCAGCGCCAGCTGCCTTGAATACAAACAGGTCTCCGGCGATTCCTCTTCTGTCTTCGATGTTTTCAGATGAAACCACGTCATCTGTCACAAGAACTGTCTCCACGCGGATTCCGTCTTCTGCAGCCATTTCTGCACCCATATCGAAATTCATGACATCTCCGGCGTAGTTTCCATAAAGATAGATGCATCCTTTACCCTGGTCCACTGCTTTTACAGCATTGTAGCAAGGTTCAGGTGAAGGAGAGGTGTTGATATTTCCGATGACTGCCGCATCCGCAAAATTTTCTCCGACATATCCGAGGAACAGTGGTTCATGGCCAGATCCTCCGCCTATGATCACACCTACTTTTCCTTCTGCAGGTCTGGTGGTCACCACGACTCTGCCATCATGCTCCAGAAGTTTCGCATAGTCTGGATGTGCTTTCACATACCCGGACAGCATCTCCTCTACCACTTCATAAGGGTCATTAATCAGTCTTCTCATTGTTCATTCTCCTTCTCGCATTTATTCTGGGGTCGTCCTTACAGTAATGATCAGGTCCTCATTGAGGTTCTGAAATTTCTATCACTCCTATATCATTTCCATAAAAACTTCTCTCACCTACTATTATTCAGCAAATCAAATCAATAATCATCAAGAATATGTAAACCTTTTATTAAAATTACAGGTCATCACCCAGTTCCTCTGTGAGTTTCTCAATTTCGTCGATGATTTCTCCGATATAGGCAATGGTGTTTTTCAGAGGCTGGTCTGTAGTGATATCCACCTTGGCCATGGCTGCCAGTTCCACCGGATTCTTTTTCCCGCCGGTCTTCAGCACATTCTTCCAGTCCTCAACAGCCGCTTCTCCTTCGCGAAGAATTCTCTTTGATACTTCAGTGGCGATGGTGAGTCCTGCACTGTAGGTATAAGGATAAAGCCCTTTATAGTAATGCTGCTGCCTCATCCAGGTATTCTCGGCTCCTGGATTGATTTCCACTTCTTCACCCCAGAATTTTTCCAGCGTTTCCCTCTTCAGCTCGTTGAGCTTCTTCGCATGAACACTTCCACCCTCATCAATGATCTTATAGACTTCTCTCTGATAGTGCGCTTCCAGCATATGGGTCACGAAGTTGTGGTAGTAGGTTCTCGAGATCATAGAGGACAGCACCCATCTTCTGAAACGCTTCTCCTCATTCTGCTTCAGCAGATAATTGGCCATGATCATCTCATTCATGGTGGAAGGCGCTTCAATGAAGTACAGAGAAGGTCTGGAATCGAAAATATTCTGATTCTGCTGAGACAGATAGAAATGTCCCGCATGGCCAAGTTCGTGGGCCAGCACAAACACCTCTCTCATCCTTTCCGTCCAGCTGATGAGGATGAAGGGATGTCTTCCATAAGGGCTCGAACAGAATGCGCCTGTGGATTTCCCTTTGTTCTGGACAAAATCGATCCATCTTTCCTGGAAAGCGCGATCGATCATTTCCGCATAATCTTTCCCCAGAATCTTCAGCCCGTCCTTGACATAGGCTTTGGATTCTTCCACGGTGATGGGTGGCTCATAGGAAGGATCCACGGAAAGCTTCAGATCATTGAAGGTCATCTTCTCGATGCCATGGATCTTCTTCAGAAGCTTCGCATATTTTCTCATGTGCGGTGCCAGTTCTTCATAGATCACATCAATCTGGCGGTCATACATCTCCCGGGTCACCTTCTGATCAAAAAGCAGATAATCGATGACGCTGTCGAAGCCTTTCAGATCCGCCATGGCTTTCTCTTTCTGAACCTGAGTCTGATAGACCCCTGCCACTGTATGCTCATAATCCTTGAGTTTCTTTGAAAAGGCTTCAAAAGCCGCCCTTCTGACTTTCATGTCGTTGTCGTAATCATAATGATTTTCATACAGCACAAAGCTCAGCGGATATTCCTTTCCATCCACTTCGAAGGTACCGAAGTCCATATCCTGAAGCTTGGCTTTATTATAGATGGACATGGGCGCGTTCATCACCGGTGCCAGGGTCGCCAGAGCTTTTTCCACTTCTATGGTCAAGGCATAAGGCTTCTCTCGCAGAAGATCTTCCAGATAGTGTCTGTTCTCTTCACTTTCCTCCATGGCCTTTTCAATGACGGATTCATCATTCTCCAGAATCTCCCCTTCCACAAAGGAAAGTCTGCTCTTCACTTTGGACAGCAGATTGGATGCTTCCATGCTCTTTGACTGATTCTCACTATTTGTCATATCCACGCTGACCGCAAGAAACCGGTAACTGGAAATCAGTCCGCTCAGCACATTCACCTTTCTCATTTCATCCAGGCAGGTGTTGATGTTTTCCGCATTGATAAGATTCCCTTTATACTCAGAAACGATTTTCTCTGTCAGCACACGCAGTTCCTGCATCGCTTCCTGAACTTCATCCTCACTTTGGTATATTGCGGAAAGATCCCAGGTTCTCTTTTCCTCGACTTCATTTCTCAGTAAAATTCTGTTTTTCATTTTCGTAACCTCCCGAAACTAATGACTCCATTATAACAAGAAGAATGATTATTCTTATTGTCAAAAGATACAGATAATAAGAAAAGCACTAAAGATACCAGCCCCATACAGCTGCTTCATGATCAATAAATCCTGGACCCTCACCGCTTCCGGTAATGATCCAGGATTATTATCAGAGATCCTTATAGTAGATTCGATAGGTCTTGTACGGCTCATCGGAAAATCCCAGTGCATCATTCATCATGGCCTTGTTGTACTCCCAGATGGTAGAGCCTTCCGCAAACTGATAGCCACGCTCCACGCCGCGTTTCAGTCCTTCATAATAAATTGCCGCTGTGACCCCTTTTTTCCGGTACTCAGGAACCACAAACAGGGTGAAGATCCGCAGACGATCAATCTTTCTCTTATAGTACAGAAACTTCAGCAGCCCAAAGGGAAACAGCCTCCCACCCAGTTTTTTGAGCACCTGATTGTAGTCTGGCAGTGCAATGTCGAAGCCGATGGGATTTCTGTGCTCGTCTCTTGCGATATAGACAAAATCCGGATCGGCAAAGGGAATCAGCTGATCCTTAATGATCTCTATTTCCTCGTCGGTGGGCGGCATGAAATCCTCCCATTCCTCGGGCATGGCCTTCAGGATGATTTCCTTCACATCTCTGATTTCTCTGTCCATATTCTTGAGATCCAGCGGTTCAACCGTGAACCGGTACCTTTTCTTCGCATAGGGAATGATCTTGTCCAGACGTTCCATATTCTCTCTGGAAAAATACGCTTTATAAGCGTAGCAGTCATAGTACTTCCTGAAGCCGTAATCAAGAAACTGCTTATTATAGTACTTCTTGTTGTAAGTGTTCATGATCAGGGTAGGATCTTCAAAATTATCAATGATGAATCCTCTGTAATCATCTCCACCCGGAAGAGAAAGCGGACCTTTGATCTTCTTCACACCACGTTTCCGGAGAAAATCCTCCGCATAGGAAAGAAGCTTTTCGGACACTTCCTCCTCTTCGATACACTCATACAATGCGATGTACCCGTCATGAAGTCCTTTGTAGGCATTGAGTTCCTCATTGATGCCCACCAGAAGCCTGCCGCAGGGTTTCCCGTCCAGGTAGGCAATGACGCGCTCGTTTGCTCCCGCCTGCTGAAGTGCATTGTTCTTTCCCATGATATATTTTCTGAAGTCGGAAATGAGAGGCGGCACCCACGCATCATCGCCTTCATAGAGTGTGAAAGGCAGCATGATAAAATCGCGGATTTCCTTCCTGGTTAGAGCAGGTTTCACAATGAGCATCGGATCATCTCCTTACATGTAACTTTATATTTATTATATACCTATATGGGTTCTATTTCATTATAGAATTATTCATGCATTTTTATGATGCAGGCTGCATAGTAGGTGTTACTGAGCAAGGTTTCACTGCAGTCGAAAGCGAGCAGGAAATCCTGCTCGCCTTAACAGTAGTTTATATGAATCTGCTATTCCACAATGGTACCTACGGGCTCCAGATCCTCTATCGGAGAAAGTCCATGTGGTGAGACTTCTCTGATTTCCTCCGTATAGTCCTGACCAGCCGGGAAGTCATTATGGACGCCTCCAGACCATGGTGGAAGATCTGTCACGTCGTAAATGTTTCCATCAATGGCAATATAGGCTTTGTTTCCGTCCTGTCCGTCATACTCAGCAAGTTCCTCCAGGGTGAGTTCCAGTCCTTCCTCCCCTTCTGCCGGTGTTTCCATAGGTGTTTCCCCTGGCGTTTCAGGGGTCTCGCTGTCTGTGGTACATCCTGCCAGTAGGGCTATAGACATCAGTGACGCCATAATTCCGCTGATTATTTTCTTTGAAATCATTACACATCCTCCTTATCATCTTAAATCTCACCATAGCACCTTAAGGCCATGGATACTCTGATTGTCATTATTCTATGCCAACCTGTTTCGAGTTACAAGGACTATGAATAAAATGTAATGGATTTTTACCACCTTGTTCAATATATTGTTAAAAATTAACAATATATCCATGCATACTTCATCACGCGTTAAGAAAATCCTCCCACAGATCATCGGTGATTTTTGCTGATTCCATGGAGTAGAGACTCTTCATCACCGGACTTTCATAAAGTCCTTTTTCCAGACATGCATTCACATGGTCCACTTCATACACCATCTCAAACTCCACAGGGTGACTGATCCTTCGCACAGGCTCACCGTAGATTTCCACCTTAGCTTCTCTTGCCTTCCAGAAATCACGGATCTCGATCTTTCCCTTTTCCCCGAAAATCCGAAGCACACTGTCCGCCTGTACCATGGTGGTGATTTTCCCTTGAATAAGGGCTCCACCCAGGGACTTCAGGACAAAAGCGCACTGCAGGTCCACCCCTTCATCTGACAGAGTGGCGAGACCTGTATGGGCTATGAGCTTCTCCTCTGTGAGATTCATGGCATGAGCCAATATGTAGTTTCCGCTTCCATATAACGCACCACCTCCGGATTTCTTATCATAAAACCATCTGAACCCCACTTCAGGAATGGAAATGTTATAGTCAAATAAATGAACCTTGCCCAGCTCCTGTTCATGAAGAATACGTTTCACCTCATTCGTCACAGGAAGAAAAATAGATTTCTGGGCTTCCATGATGAAGAGATTCTTCTTTCTGGCGTAATCGAACAGTTCTCGGGTGTCCTTCTCACTGAGTGTCATGGGTTTCTCAACCAGTACATGCTTGCCGTTTTCTAGCGCAAGCATAGCATTTTCCTTATGCGCATGATTGATGGTTGGCACATAGATCACATCAAGGTCCGGATCTTTCGCCAGATCCTCATAGCTTCCGTAGATTATATCGATGCCAAGCCCATCTGCTCTCTTCCTCGCTTTTTCATGACTTCTGGAGGCTATGGCATGAACTTCTCCCTTCTCCGAAGCCCTTACTGCGCCCACAAACCGGTCTATGATTCTTGCAGTACCCATGATGCCATATCTTACTTTTCTCAACCTGATCCTCTCCTTCTCTGCCTTGCTGATTTTTGAGCTTTATAGCATTATCCGCTTAATTTCATTATACACGTAATTCATTCTCTGGCTGAGTGTGATACTATAAACTAAAAGAACATGGAGGAAAAGACATGAATGAAATACTGAAACTCATGAACAGCCATACGAGCGTACGAAACTTCAAAGATTATCCCATCAGTGATGAAACCCTGCAGGAACTGATCCGGGCCGGGCAGAGCGCTGCCTCATCCAATTTCATCCAGGCTTATACGGTAATTCGCGTCAATGATCCTGAAAAGAGGAAAATCATTGCGGAGCTGGCCGGAAATCAGTCGCATGTGGAGGATGCACCCCTGTTTCTGGTTTTTGTTGCCGATCTGGAACGGGCAAGACTCTCCACTACGCTCCATGAGGAAAAGATGGTTCACGGCCAGACGGAAGCCTTCATCATTTCCACAGTGGATACCGCCCTCATGGCGCAGAACGTCATGCTTGCAGCCGAATCCATGGATCTTGGTGGTGTCTATATCGGTGCCATCAGAAACAATCCTCAGGTGGTTTCTGAGCTCCTGGACCTTCCGGACCACACCTACCCTCTTTTCGGTATGTGCCTGGGATATCCTGATTCGAAGAACGAAGTGAAGCCTCGTCTGCCCCTGGAGATTGTGCTGAAGACGGACAGCTATCAGAGCGGCAATGAAGTGGAGCTTCTCCGGAACTATGATGAGACCATGGAAGCCTATTATGAGAAGAGAACCACAGCCAACCGGACCGACAACTGGACCAGACAGATGGCAAGAATGTTCTCCAAACCACTGAGGCCTCATATGAAGGACTTTCTGGAAAGCAGAAAACTGAACATGAGGTAAGTGGAATCTTCCCTGATTCTCATGGAGTTTCATCAATTTGTCATTTTAATCACCCTTTTCTGAGATATCATGGAATCAGAAAAATCAAGAGGTGAAGTACCATGAAAAAATCACTGTCCACTCTTTTTCTGGTTGCAGTGCTCATCGCACTGATCATAGGATGCTCCAGACTGGGTGCGCCCATCGGAACCCTTGAGAATACAGGCCCTGTGGAAACGCCATCCGATGAGCCTGTGGCGGAAGAGCCTGCTGAAGAACCGGATGCCACTGTTAATGAGACACCTGTTACTTCTGCAGTCGAAGGGCCTTTGTTTGACATTAAACATACAGTGACGGATTCAGAAGAAGAAGGTTTTGATCAGGAGATTGCAGCGGATGCCGACCTGGATGGAGATGGTGATGCGGACCGCATTGTCCTCAAAACCGGAACAAACCCCTACTATGATGAAGTGACTTCCTATGTTCTATCCGTAAATGAGGAGGCGATCTCCTACGAAGGCTCCATGATTGACCCTCTCTTTCATGTGGTGAACATCAGCGCGGAAGACCCTTATCTGGAAGTGGCCGTCAGTGAAGAAGGTCCCAGCTCGGACTTTCTCACCGTATTCTATCGATACAGAGATGGACAGCTTACAAAGCTCGCCGAGATCCAGGGATTCCTCGGAAAATATCCGGGAACAGATACCATCGGGGATGTTACACTGGATGGCAGCGGCAGAATCACCACAAAAACCCGTGGTGCTGTAATGCAGACCTGGTTTTATGACGACAGCTATGTTCTGACGGATGATGATCAGCTGGTGCAGGAAGTGAAGGACCTCTATCCTCTGGATACGGAGGTGACGCTTCTTAAAGAGCTGAGGACCGTTCTCTCCAGGGAATCTTCAGAGGAAGGATATGTCTTCCAGATCGGAGAGACCGCGGTGCTTATGGAGACGGACAACCGGGAATGGGTCTCCATAAGGAATGATCAGGATGAAGTGTTCTGGTTTAGGATCCGGAATCACTCGGAAATGGTGGGTCAGGAGGAAGAGGGTTTTGCCTATGATTACTTTGAAGGCCTCAACATGGCCGACTGATGCATGAGAATCATTTCATGAAACCCTGAAAAAGGGCGAGAGCAGGAAGTTTACGCTTCCTGCTCTCGCTCTTTCTATTGGTTTCAGTTTCAGAACGTTTCCGGTTATACCCCACTACTGGAATGCTGCTATTTCTCCAGGGATACTTCCAGGACCATTTCCATCTGTTTCCTATTCATTTCATTCAGATCGAAGTCTCCATCTTTCAGGCACCAGTGGAAAATGACTCCTCTGGAGACCATGAACAGTCTGTCCACAAGCATGTCCGCATCTTCCACATAGTATGCATTGAGCTTCAGATTCTGTTCTTTCAGGATACTCTTCAGCACTTCCTGCATGGGTCTTTTTTCCTGGACAAAGTAATGGTTACTCGTGCTGTAGAAAGACTTC
This sequence comes from Proteiniclasticum aestuarii, assembly GCF_017368455.1. Taxonomy (GTDB): domain Bacteria; phylum Bacillota; class Clostridia; order Clostridiales; family Clostridiaceae; genus Proteiniclasticum; species Proteiniclasticum aestuarii. The sequence continues at coordinate 571,659 of NZ_JAFNJU010000001.1, forward strand.
GTGAATCGGATGTCATTGGTCTGAACAAAGCTCACGTAGTAGTCCATGTAGTCCAGTATGAGATTTCTGATCCCCCTCTCTTCCACGTCCACATCTTTGAACTGCTCGAAATTCAGATCGGCGCGTCTGAAAATCTCATAGATGATCTCTTCCTTGCTGGCAAAATGATTGTAGAAGGATCCGATGGATACTTTCGCTTCCCTGCAGATCTCCTGGATCGAGGTCCGCTCCAGGCCTTTTTCCGAGAATTTGGCCATTGCCGCATCATAGATCTTATCTTTTGTTTCCAGTGCTTTCTTCTGTCTGTTCGTCATCTTTTCTTCTTCCAAAGTCCCACCCCCGTTACTGTAATTCCATTATACATGATAGAATATGTTCCGGAAAACAGATAAGTATTTTTTATCAATTATTGATAACCTCTTAACAATGTGTTATCTTGAATACATTCGATGAACTTATTCAGTGAATATGTTCGTTTATAATTTATCATTTTGAAAGAGGGGAAAAGAATGAAAAACATCGGTAAGAAAATTGCAGCTGCACTGATCATGGTCATGGCAGTATCCCTGGGTGCCTGCGCAGCTCCAGAAACAACAGTGCCCAACGAAGGAAATGAAACACCTGTAGAGGAATCCGTCTTCACACCCGGAACCTATGAAGGCAGCGCCAAAGGGTTCCATGGAGATGTGGTGCTCACGGTCACTGTCAATGAGAACGAGATCACAGAGATTGTGGCAGATCACACTGAAACTGAAGGCCTGGGCGACAATGCCATCGATGAAATGATCGCATCCGCCATGGAAAAGGATTCTCTGGCACTGGATATGATGAGCGGTGCCACCTATTCCTCAGAAGCTTTTCTGGCAGCTCTGGAAATGGCGCTGGTGAAAGCAGGCGCAGATGTGGAGAAGCTGAAGGTGAAGGAGGCCGGTGAAGAAGCGGTCAAGGAAGACATCACTAAGGATACGGAAGTGGCCATCATCGGTGCTGGTGGTGCAGGTCTTTCCGCAGCGGTTTCTGCACACCAGAACGGAGCGAAGGTCATCGTCATCGAGAAGATGCCAAACGTAGGTGGAAATACCATCATATCCGGTTCCGCCTATAACGCTGTGGATGAAAAGAGACAGGCGCCACAGGGCATTGAAGACTCCATCGAGAAATTCTATACCCAGACTTACGAAGGCGGAGACAAGCAGGGAGACCCTGAACTGGTCCGAGTGCTTGTAGAGAATGCCTATCCCACCATCGAATGGCTGGAATCTTTAGGTATGGAATTCAAGGATACCGTATTCACTGTCCTTGGTGCATTGTGGCCAAGATCCCATAAGCCAGTGGAACCACTGGGTACCGGGTACATCAATACCTATATGAACTACATCAATGAGCATTCCGATGAAATCGAGATTCTTACTGAAACCGAAGCCAAGGAGCTCGTGGTATCAGAAGATGGACGCGTTACAGGATTCATCGCAGAGAGTAAGAACGGAAAAGTGACCGTGAACGCCAGCAAGGGTGTCATCGTTGCCACTGGAGGATTCGGAGCCAATGTTGAAATGAGAGACCAGTACAATACCATCTGGCCTGCCCTCACAAACATCAAGACCACCAATCACAAGGGTGCCACCGGAGACGGAATCGTCATGGCGGAAAAAATCAATGCATCCATCGTGCAGATGGAGAACATTCAGCTTCTTCCTATGGGAGACCCTGAAACAGGAAGCCTTTCCGGTAACATCGAGCAGGGCGTTGAGAACAGAATCTTCGTGAACTCTGACGGAAACAGATTTGTTGACGAAGGAGAAAGAAGAGACGTCATGACCAATGCCCTGATGGAGCAGGAAGATTCCATGATGTGGGTCATCGTGGACCAGCATTCCTATCCCACTGGAGATACCGTCAATAACTTCAATGAAAGCATAGACTCTCTGGTAGAACAAGGCAGAGCATTCAAAGCCGATACACTGGAAGAACTGGCGCAGCAGATCGGTGTTTCACCTGAAAATCTGGTGAAATCCGTAGAAGCATTCAATGCAGCTGTGGATGGTGCAACTGACGAATTCGGCAGAACACTTTTCATGCACAAAATCGACACTGCTCCATTTTATGCTGGAAAGCGTGTTCCTACAGTACATCACACCATGGGTGGAATCAAGATCACACCTGAAACAAGAGTTGTTGATGTCAATGGTGTTGTGATCCCTGGCCTCTTCGCTGCAGGCGAAGTCACAGGAGGAATCCACGGTGCCAACAGACTAGGTGGAAATGCGCTGACCGATGTGAACACATTCGGTCGAATCGCCGGAGCCCAGGCAGCAAAAGAAAACTGATTAAGCCCTTCCCTATTATTAACTACAGGAAAGAGGTCCCTATGCCGCACTGGCATCTGGACCTCTTTCTCATTTCATGATTTCTCTTTTTTTTTACTTGCTCATTTCCCGGGATTTATCGATGCAGGCATCCACTGCTGAAAGAACCGCGTGGCGCAGTCCTTTTTCTTCCAGCACGCTCACCGCTTCAATGGTGGTTCCGCCAGGAGAGGTGACCATATCCTTCAGCATCCCTGGATGAAGGCCTGTTTCAAGGACCATCTTCGCCGCGCCAAGAACCGCCTGGGCAGAGATTTCGTAAGCCACTTTTCTAGGCAGACCATTTTTCACGGCAGCATCGGCCATGGCCTCAATGAACATGTAGACATAGGCTGGTGAGGAACCGCTGATTCCTGTAATCACATCCATATCCTTCTCTTCAATGAGACTGACCTTCCCGATGGTGCTGAGCATGGCGATGACGTTCTCCTTCTCCACCTCATCCAGCTGCGCAGAAGCTGTCATGGCAATGAGCCCTTCCTTCACAGCCACAGGAGTGTTAGGCATGATTTTCACCATCTTCGCTTCTTTTCCAAGGTAGGTTTCCATTTTCTGAAGGGTTACCCCAGCAGCCATGCCGATGAGGATGGTCCCTTCTCTGATTTCATCTTTCACCTGATTCAGCACCGTTTCATATAAATGCGGTTTCACTGCAAGAAAGAGATAATCCGAATGCGCTGCCACTTTTCTGTTGTCACGGGTCACCTCCGTCTGGTAGAGAACTCGTATTTCTTCAAGCGTCTCCTCTCTGGAGGTGGAGACCATGACCTTAGAGGCGGAAACCCACCCGGAATCCAGTATGCCTCTAAGGATGGCTTTCCCCATATTTCCACAGCCGATGAATCCGACAGTTTTGTGCATGGCATTTCCTCCTTAATACTTATTTCTTTCCTTCATAGCTCGTGCCACATCTCTTTTGTGCGCTTTTTCAAGAAGAGAATCACGCTTATCGTAATTCTTTTTCCCCTTGGCCACAGCGATGGCCATCTTCACTCTTCCGTTTTTCAGATACAGGGACAAAGGAATCAGAGTGAACCCCTCTGCTGAACTCAACTGGCTGAGTTTCTCGATTTCCGACTTATGAAGCAGCAGCTTTCTGGCTCGTAAAGGGTCCCTGTTGTAGATGTTTCCCATCTCATAGGGGGATATATGCATGCCCACAATGAACATTTCCCCGTTTCTGATTTCCGCATAGCTTTCCTTCAGATTCACTTTACCCATTCTGATGGACTTCACTTCTGTGCCGATCAGTTCTATTCCGGCTTCATAGACTTCTTCGATGAAGAAATCGTGCCGGGCTTTCCGGTTTTCGGCCAGTGTCCTGTTTTTCTTTTCTTTCTTATTATCCATAACTTCACCTCGTTCTCTGTACTTATTCTATCACAGCCGTACCCCCTTTTCACTTACTTTCATTCTGGTACACCTCTTAGCCTGTTCAAGGAAGACTACCGTGCATTTGATAAGATTAGCTTCATGAAAATTTAAGTTAATTTTTTGGTTGATGCACTATGATGAAGTGGTACTATTTATATTTTTATAACGGACTTATTTCATTTATTCAACTCGGAAAACAAAGGAGTGTTTATGAGCAATTATAAGATTATTACAGACTCCACCTGCGATCTGCCGCCGAAGATCATCAAAGAACTGGGCATCCATGTGATTCCAATGGAATACACATTGGATGGCATCAATCACTTCCAGGATGTGTATGATCATGGCGAAAAAACCAGAGCCTTCTACAGTCATCTGAAAGAGGGAAAGAAGCCCACTACCTCCATGATCAACATCGAGCGCTACATGGACATCTTTTCAAGCTATCTGGATCAGGAAAGAGATGTGCTTCATATCTCCTTCTCCTCAGCACTCAGCGGTAGCCACAATGCCAGCAGACTGGCCATACTGGAGCTGAAAGAGCGCTATCCGGAGAGAATCATACTTACCGTGGATTCCAGAGCGGCTTCCATCGGACAGGGGCTAATGGTCTATCATGCTGTGAAGATGCAGGAAAAGGGTATGGATCTGACAGAGCTTGCGGACTGGATTGAAAAAAACACTGGCAGCATACGCCACTGGTTCACCGTGGAGGATCTCCAGCATCTCAAAAGGGGCGGAAGAATCGGAGCCATTCAGGCCCATGTGGGTACTGCACTGAGCATCAAGCCCATTCTCACTGTGGATGCTGAAGGTAAGCTGTTAAATGCCGGTAAGGTCATGGGGAGAAAAAAATCTCTCGTGGAGCTTCTGAACCGGATGAAGGAGGAATCGGTGGATTCCGAGAACCAGGTGATCATCATCGGACATGGAGACTCCAGGGAAGATGCTGAGCTTCTTGAGAAGAAAATCAGACAGACCCTTCCTGTGAAAGATGTGATTCTCACCTACATCGGTCCCATCATCGGAAGTCATACGGGCCCTGGTATGGTTGGTCTCACATTTATGGGAGAAAAGAAGGAAAACTAGAAAAACTGTTCCAATGACTGAGAAGTCAGAGGAACAGTTTTTTCACTTTCTTAATAAGAATCGGTTCTACAGAAGCCTCACCATCTCATACTGTGAAAGCTTCTCTTCTCTGAACCCCAATCTGTGCACAAAGCCCCATAGCCCCATATGATTGGAAAAGCTCATCTGAATCTTCTCCCCCAGAGTCTTACGAGCGATCTCCTGAAGAAGGGATGCGCCTATGCCCTGAAGCCTTTCCTCCTTGTGAACCCAGATGAAACAGATCTTCCCGGATGTCCTGTAGGCACAGGCACCGATGATCCTTTCTTTCCGGTACACCCCCAGATAATGGATGTCCTCTGTGATTTTCATCGCTTGAAAATCCGTCTGCCAGTTGAGATGAACTTCTCCCACCTGCTCTTTCACTGAAAAGAACTCCTCTATGCTCATTCCCCTCATGGTCAGCTCCTCAGAAAGACGCGCTTTCTCTTCCAGCAGCACTCGACGATCCACTGCATAGTATCTCAAGTCATAGATTCTGCTGTAGCCTTTCTTTTCGTAGAAAGAGATTGCTCGATCGTTCCCCTTGATCACTTCAAGAAACATCTGCCTGCACCCTATCTCTTCTGCGCTTCTTTCATGAAGAGAGAAGAGCGCATCACTGACGCCTTTTCCTCGATAGGCTGGAGCGATGCAAAGGGTTCCGCAGCGCATGGTTTTGACGCCGTTAAAATCCTTCACTCCACCCAGAACAAGTCCCACAGGATTTTCTCCATCCAGCGCCACATAGGAAGCGGAAAGTTCATTCCCCTCCGATCCGAAAAAGCGCTCAAAGAATTCCTCTTGAGTCATATGGAAACGGATCCTGTAATCCGAAAATCCCTTCTGAAATGCCGTATAGATTTTCTCTCTGCCGACCTCCTGTGCATTGACATATCTCATTTTATGACCTCCAACTTCATTCTATTTTCTTACCATGATCCACTTCAATCCTTTTGCTGCACGCTGCAGTGAAGACGCTCTCTTTTCACTGAGCATCTTCACATCCCTCTCTCGAATAAGCTATTTCACTTTTTCCATGATGTATGCTTCCACCTCTTCCAGGGTCTTTGCATCACGAATGGCCGGGAAAGTACCTCTTTCAAAGAGAAGCCCTTCTTCTGTATCCATGAAGGCAAATCGCACGGTGTCAATGATGGCATATTCGGCGAAGTCTGTCATCTTCAGCGCTTTCCCGTTTTCTTCCCATACTTCCTCGGTGCTGTAGATGATGGGCATGAAGATGCCCCGTTCTCCAGGCTTCATGGCTCTTGTGATGTTGAAGTCCGCACCCATGACATTCCCGGTGTCCACGGGTCCAGGCAGCATGGCTGATATGGTTTCTCCAGGTGTGAGGTCTCCATCATAGACTTTTTCCACCTCTATGGTGACAAGGGCTCTGTAATGTTTGATGCCGGCAAAATCCATGCTGATGTTCTTCGTCTCTTTCACCGTGCCCATGAAGGCTACCGTGTCAAACATGGAAAAGACTTCTTCCTCATTGAAGATCATGGTCGCTGACTGGGATCCGCTGTCAGGCGCTGGAACCTCCTCCACGGCAGTGATGGTTACTCCATCCTTGGCATAGAGTACATCTCCGCCCCTCTTGCCATTGAGTTGTGATAGTCCGATGGTCAGAATGAGGGCCGCCGCTGCGACTCCTGTCGCCATAAAGATCGTTCTGTTTCTCTTGCTCATTTCTTTCACCTTTCCTTTTTCTTTTTCGCTGTTATGACTTAAGATATTTTCGAGCATTCTTTTTCGGGTCTCTTCATCAGGAGTGATCTGACTCATGACTTCATCATATTTACTGTTTTTCAAAGATATCCTCTCCTAACATTACTTTTAGTCGATCTCTTCCACGCTGAAGATAATTTCGCACCGTGGAAGAGGGTTTCTCCATGAGCTTTGCGATTTCTGCGCTGTCATACCCTTCATAATAGTAGAGATAGAGTGTCACCCTGTATTTTTCCGGCAGTTTCATCACCATTTCCAGCAGATTCTGATCCGCCTCCTCCTCCATGGAGAGGTGATGCATCTCCTCTTCCAGATTTCCGTTTTTCTGCCACCAGCTTTTCAGATGATTCCTGCAGAGATTTCTTGCGGTGACAATGAGCCATGCTTTTTCATGCTCTTCATTTTCAAACTCCACCGGCCGGTCCAGTAATCTGATGAATGTATTCTGCACCATATCTTCCGTATCCATGCTGTTCTTCAGGTAGGAAAAACAGATGCGATACACCATGTCAACATGTCTTTCGTATAGTTCTATCATTTTATGTTCTTCTCGAAGCTTCGTATTCTGCACTGTAGGAACCTCCCTTCACTATGAATACAATTCTACAGGTCCATGTGTCCCAGAAAAAGAAGAAAAGGAAACAAAAATTATATTTTCAAAGAAAAACGGCTGCATCTGCAGCCGTTTCCCTTGATTTATTCTGATCTCGTTCTGATTACATATAGTAGAGGTTATCCGATGGATAGACCGGATCGCAGGTCACATCGATGCCCAGTTTCTTCAGAATCTGTTCATCATCCTTACTCAGCATCACGGTGGAGTGGGCCTGCACATCCTTCAGCTCCGTCAGCTTATCCACTGCCAGCTGGGCTGTGGGATTCGTCACTGCGCCGATGGTCAGGGCGATGAGCACTTCATTGGCATTAAGCCTTGTGATCTTGCTGTGAAGCTTGTCTTTCTTCAGACTCTTCATGGTCTCGATGATCACCGGAGACAGAAGATAGATCTCATCTCCGATGTTGGCCAGATACTTGATGGCATTAAGGATCGCTGCAGAGCAGGAATCCATAAGGTTAGAGCTTCTTCCGGTGATGACCTTTCCGTCATTGAGTTCAAAAGCCATGACGGCTGGAACTTCCTTGTTCTCATTTCTTCCTCGAAGCTTCTCCGCATACTCCCTGGCAGGGATCACAGGAACTCTGTCTTCCTTTTTCAGCTCCAGCTCTTCCATGATGAGCTTCATCCGATTGAGGATTTCTTCCTCAATGAGCCCTTTCTTGTAGTCGCATTCGGTGATGAAATTTCGCCTGATGATCTCCTGCCTGGAGGCCTCCCGTACCACTTCATCGTCCGTGATGCCAAAGCCCACTCTGTTGACGCCCATATCCGTAGGCGACTGATACATGGATTCCTTGCCGGTGATCTTTTCAATACTTCTCTTCACCACCGGAAACATTTCCAGGTCTCTGTTGTAGTTCACGGCCACCACATTGTAATGCTCAAAATGGAAATAATCCATCATGTTGACATCCTTAAGATCCACCGTGGCCGCTTCATAGGCCACATTCAACGGATGCTTCAGGGGCATGTTCCAGACCGGAAAAGTCTCGAATTTGGAGTAGCCTGCATGGTTGCCCAGCTTGTACTCATGATAGAGCTGATTGAGACATGTGGCCAGCTTTCCACTGTTAGGCCCTGGCGCTGTCACCACCACGATGGGTTTTGTGGTTTCTATGTAGGGGTTCAGACCATAGCCTTCCTCACTGACGATTTTCTCCACATCAGAAGGGTAGCCCGGAATCGCAACGTGGGTATAGACCTTGATGTTTCTTCTTTCCAGCTTCGAAATAAACACCTTGGTGGAGGGCTGACCGCTGTATCTTGTGATGACTACGCTGTTCACTTGAAGTCCGTAGCCTCGGAGCTCGTCAATCTGTCTGAACACATCCATATCATAGGTGATGCCGTAGTCTCCACGGATCTTGTTGCGCTCGATATCGCCCGCATAGACGGCGATGATGATTTCAGCCTGGTCTTTCAGCTTCTGAAGAAGCTTGATCTTCGCATCTTCGTCAAATCCCGGAAGGACCCTCTTGGCATGCTTGTCCCCTATGAGTTTGCCTCCGAACTCAAGATAAAGCTTATCATAATCGTTCACGCGCTCCAGGATAAACTTGGACTGCTCTTCAATATATTTCTTTGGATCGAATCCTGTCTTTTTCATGGCTCTGCCCCCTGGTTTTCATTTGAATCATCCTGATGAACAGCTCTTCTGTTCTTCTTTCTCTGCACTCTCTTTCACCTGAGATGAACTCAGACTGTAAAGAAAAATATTCCATTAGTTACTATACCATGACAGATGCAAATTGTTAAGGCGAAAGAAGTGAAGTTCATCGAAAAATCAATGATCAGCACTATCAGATCCCAGAGCAATCCATGGATTCTATCCGTGGATTAGTGATTGACATAACACTGCAGATAGTATACTATTATGAAAATATATTAAAAGAGGTGCAGTGATGATTCTATAATCCAGAGTAACTGATGGTCAGATGGCAGCCGGCAGAAGCAGGCTTTTCTTTGTCTTCAGAAATTTTGGATGGGAAGGTCCGGTGATCCGGTCCCTGCACCGCTGCATATTCTCCTTTTCATGAGAATATCCATACGTGTATGCCACTCCATTTTCTGTGATGCAAGAGAAATCGCCGGACATGGTGTTTTTTTATGGAGGTAATTATGAATTTAGAAAAAATTGCAGAACTGTTTATCGGGAAAATCAGAAAGGATTATGCTGACGATGTGGCCCTTGTTGTGGTCATGGGTTCCTACATCTATGGCGCCACCCATGACAGATCCGATCTGGATCTGTATTTCGTGCCCAAGACGCAGAAGGGTTATCAGCTGGGATTCACCTTTATTCTGGAAGAGATCGGGTTCGATCTGTGGCCCATCTCCTGGCAGCGGCTGGAAAGCATCGCCAGACATGAAGAGCGGATCACTTCCATTGTGACTGAAGGAAAAGTGATATACCACGCTGCCCAGGAAGACCTGGACCGTTTTTTAAAGCTGAAATCCATCGCTCTGGATGTAAGCAGCAAATCCGATTTCGCAAAAAAAGCAAACAATGTTTTCCAGGAAAGCTACAGGCTCATCTATAGAATCCAGGAAGCGGAAACACTCAGTGAACTCAGGCAATACGGAATCCGTTTTGTCAATCATCTTGGATATGCCCTTTCTCTTCTGAACTGTAATACAGTGAAAAGAGGACGAGGGAAACTGAAGAAGGAGCTCCTGGATAACGTTCTGATTCCCGATGATTTTGAAGCCTGTTATGATACGCTGTTTCTTTCAGATGACATGGATACCATGAAAAAAGACCTTTCCTGTCTGCTGAAAAACACCGAAAAACTCATTCATGCGGAACTTGACCGGTATCAGGAGAAAGGCTCTGCAAAAAATGTCTTGTCCGGCTTTTACGAAGAGCTCATCTCAAGCTACAACAAGATCTATCACGCTGCTGAAGTCAACGACCCCAATACTGCCCTCTTTGCAGCCTGTGAGCTCCAGCATGAAATCATGGATGTCTTCCAGTACATGGATCTTGAAAAGCCGGACTTCCCGGATCTGGCCAAGGCCTATGATCCGGATGATCTGCATGCACTGGTGATCTCTGCAGAAAAGCATAAAAGGGCCTTTGAGGACTTTCTCAAAGCCCAGCATGTCCCGGTCAGAAAGTTTACGGATCTATCGGAATACGAGAATCATCTGTCATCCCTGTAACTTTTGAATCCACCTGGAATTTGGTGGTACAATCATCCTAGGAACCTTTATTCATCGTGATGGAAAAGGAGGGAGCTTGAAATGAGAAGAAAATGGACTTTCGTGACAGGGGCACTCCTGCTTCTCTGCGCCTTTATTTTCATCAAGGCCCCTGGCTTCGCAAAGGCTAGAGCACTTCTGGTGGTTTCACTCTATGACCGTTATCAGGAAGAGCAGAGCGTGGCAGAAAAGCTGAGCATAAGCATCCAGATGCCACTGGAGAATATGGAGGTTTTCCCCATCCTTGTGACCTACAACGATGAGAATCTGTCGCGGTTTCTTGGAAAACAGCTCCACTTCACTGTGGACTATACCTTTGGAGACTTTCTGGAAGAAGAGGGGCATAGCCGGATCTATGATTCCTATGATCCCCTCTATAATGCCTACCTGGGTTATTACAGCATCACAGGCTTCGGGAAAAGAATTTCCGAGGAAGAACTGATGCTGCTCTCTGAGTATGATATGCAGTATCTGGCGCTTCCGGCAGTAGGACTCTCTCCCTATGAAAGTACTTTCAGGATAGAATCCCATGAAAAGATGCCTGAGAATCTGATGCTTTCTTCTTACCCTTTCACCGTTTATGAAAGCACCCTGACGACCAATGGTCCGGAGCATCGGGGAGAGTCCTTTGCCCCAGGAGACCTTCTCTTCGGCAAGTCGCCTCCTGCTTCTGTAAGCTATCCCCTTCATGAGATGAAAGGAAGAGTCTATCTTCATTACTATGAAGATCAGGATCTCAACCTGATCTTCTATGCATTGGGAAAATCATCTGCCCTGCTGGAGGATTTTGAAGAGAGCATCCTGAAAAAAACAGTAATCAGTTTTCCATGAACTTTATGTGGAAAGAACTGGAGAAGAAAGTGCAGCAAGCACTTTCTTCTCCAGTTCTTCTATATTATCATATGTTCTGCAGCAGCTCATCCAGAACCTCGAACAGGTCTTTTGCCGCATCCGGTTTCGCATAATACGCCTGAAGTTCCCTCATATGCTTGAGTCTCACCTGATCCTGTATCAGATCCTCAATGAGAATATGAAGCTCCTCATCCTGGTCCAGCCTCACCCCGATGCCATGATTCAGAAGATAGGTTGCGTTCTCTTCCTCCTGGCCCGGGATAGGCCTGGTGATCACCAGTGGAAGGTTCTTGATGAGTGCTTCCGTCACCGTAAGTCCGCCCGGTTTTGTGACCAGGATGTCCGCTGCATCCATGTAGAGGGAGATTTTATCTGTATACCCTAAAATCATCAGATCCTGGCAAGCTTCTTCCACCAGCTTATCCAGCTCCTTCTTGAGCTTTCTGTTGCTGCCTGCTATGACGATGATCTGCAGCTCCAGCTTCGATTTCATCAGGGAATGGACAAGCTTTGTGAGATTCCCTGCGCCAAAGCTGCCACCCATGACAAGAATCGTCTTCTTGTCCTTGATGTCCAGCATGTATCTGGCCTTATATTTGTCCAGCTTCACCTGCAGGTCATGGCTGGTGGGGATGCCGGTGTCTCGTATTCTCTGTTCGGGAATCTCATCCTCCATGAGTTTCAGTTTCATGAAGTTACTGGACACAATGAACATGTCCACATCCTGATGAATCCAGCTGGCATGGTAGTCATAATCCGTCACCACAACACAGACCTTATAATCGAACCCGTATTTCTCCCGAACACGAATAATGCTGGTGACAGAGACGGGATGCACACACAGAATCACGTCCGGTTTCTCTTCCATGACCAGCTCTTTCAGTTTTGTATGAAAGGGCAGCATGTTTCTGGAGATCTTCCCGTCTGTGGAGTTGTTCAGGTCATACTGCCAGCCGTAAAACTCCGGAAAATTCTTCACATTGATTTCATAGGTTTTCTCCGCCAGCTTTGATAGAATCGGACCGATGTATTCCAGAACATCGATGACTGAAACCTCATATTCTTCTCTGAATTCTTCGGCATATTTTCTGATGGCATTGGAAGTGGCATTATGCCCTCCTCCTATGGAGGCACTGAGAATCACTATTTTTTTCATACTTACCATCCTTTTTTCAATATCTTCCAGGCATTCATCCATGCTGCCATGGTAGCACCCTTATCTTAAATCAGTTCCGTATTCTATAAAGTTTTTTTCAGGTTTTGTTCCAACCTGCATGCAGCTGATACTGCTTCGGAGTGATGTCATACTGCTTTCTGAATGCCCGTATGAAATAGGAATAGTTCTCGAATCCGCACATACCAGAAATTTCAAGACCTGAATGTTCTCCCCTCTCCAGAAACCTTTTCGCCTGTTCCAGACGGAGCAGATTCCTGTAGGAAACGAAACTGGAGCCCGTGTAGTTCCTGAAGAACTTGGTGAAATAGGAGATGCTGTATCCGCAGAAATCTGCTGCTTCCTTCAGCGTGATCTCCTCTGTGAGCGTTTCATGAAGCCAAGAGGTGAGCGCCTTCATTTTTCTGATCTGATGAAGGCTCACAGGTTTGCTGTCACTCTCCTTGAGATGACCCCTCAGGTGATAGAAGAGCTCCAGCAGGGCACTCTTCACAAGAAACACCAGGCTTTCCTCCTTCTCTCTTTCCCGGAAGCGCATGAATCTTTCTACAATTAACATCATTTCCTTCCTGGAAGGCGTATCGAGAGAGATCCTTGTGGTGAAGATCTTTTCTCCCCTAAGGAGTGGTGCCAGATAACGGACACTGAGCACATCCTTCTCCTCTTTTGCCATGATCATCGCAGGATGGAAAATCACATTGTAATACACCGCAGCATGGTCCTCCTCCTGATCGATGGCATGAATCATGCCTGGAGAGATGAGGATGAGATCCTGCGCTCGTGCAGTGAACTTTTCTCCATCGATGGTGATCCTGCATCTTCCCGACTCCACATAGATGATCTCCATCTCCTCATGCCAGTGCATCGGATAGGAGGAGAGTTTCTCCGGAATCTTTGAAAGATACACCGCAAAGGGCAGGGAGTCGGTGCCATGTTTTTTTGTTTCATAATAATCCAGTCCAATATGATTCATTTGTATCACTTTTTACCTCAATTCTGCAAGATTTCATCCCTATCAGGATTGTATAATATTCATTATATCAGAAAAAGGAAGTAGAATTCATCATGAGTGATCGTAAAAAACTGCTGAAACTCAGCTATCCCATCTATTTCGAAAGCCTGCTCTTTTCCATCATCGGGAGCATGGATACCCTGATGCTGTCAAAATACAGCGATGTGGCCGTGGGCGCCGTAGGCGTCGTGAACCAGTTCCTCTTTCTCATCCAGATTGCGGGAAACATCATCATAGCAGGGACCGGTATTCTTCTGGCCCAGTATATCGGAGCCGGAAAATCCAGAGGAGAGATCCAGAGACTCACCCTTTCAGCTCTTTTCATCAATCTCATCCTGGGCATTCTCTTCAGCAGTCTCATCGTGGTGCTCCATCCCACCATTTTATCCTTCCTGAACAATGATGGACAGATGCTCGCCTTCGCGAAAGACTATATGGTGATCATCGGAAGTTTCCTTTTCCTGCAGCTTATCTCCATCACCTTTTCCATGTTTCTTCGGGCTCATGGAAAGACCAGGACCACCTTCAAGGTCTCCTTTCTCATGAATCTCATCAATGTGCTTCTGAACTATGTGCTCATCTACGGAAAACTGGGACTGCCTTCCATGGGGGTTGCCGGTGCCGCCTGGGCCACAGTGATCAGTAAGGGCATCGGTCTTGTGATTCTGGGGTTCATCGTCTACAGGATGGCCTTTCAGGGTTTTCCTGTGCACTACAGTAGACAGGATTTCAGAGCGGTGCTCCCAAAAATCGTCCATTATGGTGCGCCTGCGGCGGGAGAACAGATTTCCTATACCCTGGCGAAATTCATCATGATGATCTTCATCACAAAACTGGGAGAAGATGCCATCACCGCCTATTCCTACAGCAATACCCTGGTCAGTTTCGTCTATGTGTTCGCCGTATCCCTGGGCCAGGGCACTTCCATCATGGTGGGATGGCACATGGGCGCGAAGGAGAAGGAAAAGGCCAATGGGCTCACCCTCTACTCCGCCAGAGTATCCTTCCTCGTGAGCATGACTTTCTGCACGGTGCTTGTGCTTTTCAGAGTGCCTCTTCTCGGCATTCTCACAGACAACAAAGACATCATCGCGCTGGCCGGTACGGTGCTTCTCTACAACTTCATTGTGGAGGCAGGCAGAAGCCAGAATCTCATCTTCGTCAATGCCCTAAGAGCATCAGGAGATGTGCGCTTTCCCTTCTACATGTCTGTGGTCTCCATGTGGAGCATAGGCGTCTTACTCTCCTACGTCTTCACCTTTACGCTTTCCATGGGACTGCCCGGGATCTGGCTCGCTCTGGGTCTGGATGAGGTCTTTCGGAGCATCTTCATGAGACTTCGCTGGAGAAATAATTTCAGAATGCTCACCGCCATCGTCTCTTCCTGAGAAAGGCCTGCCTCATAGGATGACATCGTCACGGATGCGCATCCCTTGAGACAGGCTTTTTATCATTTTTCCACTGTTCTTTTCTGCTCCGGCTCCTGCCGGCAATTGCCGGGAATAGGTGCCTACTCCTTCCTCACCAGCTCCTTCACCCAGTTCTCAAAGGAATGAACCGCTGTGCATCGGTGCATCTCCACAAACGCATAGTCTTTGATGATCATAGGTACATCATTTCTTGAAATGATGAAGAACGTATCTGCGCCGAAATATCTGTAGGGAGAGTCTTTCCCCCATTCCTTCTCGATGGTCCGCTCCGTCATCCTTCTGGCATAATGCTCCGATGTGGCTCCGAATCGGTACATGGCATCTGCATAGGAAGAGCCCCCATGCACTCGATTTTCTTTGTAATCGTACATTTCAATCCCTCCTTCATTTAATTTCTGTTTCTTCTCAAGTCCAGGCAACAAAAAAAGCCCTTGAAGGAGCTTGCTTAGAATCTCCTCATTGATATTAGCTTTACCACCTTACAGCATATGCAGGTTGGTGTGTGGTCACTGAGCTAATTCTCTACCATCACTCTTAATAAGAAACTTTATTGAATTGTACATAATTAGCATATCATATATTCATAGAGCTGTATACAGTATTTCTTCAGAGCATCTAAAAGGTCTGCGTTCTTTCTCCTGTCTCCCCGGTTTCACCCAGGACAATAAAAGACTCCAGAGCATGGGTCATCCGCTCTGGAATCTTCCTGATCTTATTTCCCTCTTCCGATGAGCTCATGGTAGATCGGTGTGATCTCCGGCTCTTTTGCCAGGGCATCGATTTCCGAAACGAGTACCCATCTGATGCCGTTGGTCTCTTCCTTATTCTGAAGCAGTTGATCCTCTTCCTTCGCTTCCAAAAGGAAGGCGGCATTCAGGTGCAGGTGGGCAGTGATGGGCTTTCCTCTTTTGTAGTGGGCCTTCACCGTCAGGATGTCGAGTTTGCGGATGAAGCCTTCCTCATTTTCCAGCACCTTGAAGCTTTTAAGACCGGTCTCTTCTTCCGCCTCTTTCAAAGCGACCTTGAGCAGATCATCTTCACCGTCGGTGTGCCCGCCCTGCCAGGTCCAGGTGTCATAGATCTTATGGTGGATCATAAGCATTTTCGTTCTTTCTTTGTTGACGATGACTGAGGATGCCGTCATATGGGCGATGGGATTTTCACGGGTCAAAAGGGTATCCCCGTGCTGCTTTATGAGGGAAAGCATATTCTCCCTCACCTGATGATCCATCTCATCCTTAGGTCTATAGGCTCTGATCAGTTCCCTGTAATGTGTTTTCACTATTCAACCTCACTTTACATGTTCACGCAGTTTCATTTTCTCATCTCGGGGTTTTTCATCTCTACACGCCTTGCCTGATAAGCTTCACGACTTTATCGATGTAGTCCATCCTCTTCTTCTCATCAATGAGAAATGCCGTTCCATTGAGCTCATTGAACTCCAGAGTAGGATAGATGATGGAGGAGAGGAAGATGGTTTTTCTGATACTGTATTCGTCCTCCACATCCTTCAGGTAGCGTTTCATCACCCTATTGAGCTTCTCTTCCATGAGCATGGTCTCTTCCACAATCTTCTGAGACATCTCATCCTGTTCCTTGGTTTCGAAGGCATCCTTGAGCAGTGCGATGACACCTGGAAACCTCATGCTGTATTCCATGGACAACGACGCATATCTTTTCAGCTTCTCCTCATCTTCCAGCGATTCGTCATCCAGGGGGACGACGGTGGATATGAGATTCTCGATGTAGAATTTCTTCACCTGTCTGAGCATGTTCTCTTTCGTGCCGAAGTAATAGTTGATGGCACCGATGTTCACATCTGCTTCCTTCACGATGGTTCTGACAGGGACGTTTACACTGCCATGCTTCCCGATGAGATACAGTGTCCGGTCCAGTAATCTCTCTTCCACACTTTTCAGTTCACTCATGCTGCTCACCCCTTCCTTTGATGAATCTATTATACTCCAAAAATCCATTTCTCAAAGGGATCGTCATGAAAATCATCTTTTTTAATCCACAATCTTTCTGACGGAAAGGGCCGCTGAACTTTTACTCATCCACAGTTCAGCAGCCCTTTTCTCATTCACTTTTCTCTTATTATGCAGACATTTCCTCCTTTCCTGAAAGAATCGCTGCAGCCTTCTTTTCCTTTCCTGACAGCAGGAACCTGTCCATCAGATACAGAATGGGGGGAAGCAGCACGAAGGTGGACAGCAGTGCCAGGGAGATATTGACCACGGTCATGAGACCGAAGTCTCTGAGGATCACAAAGTCTGATAGCATCAGCACGGAGAACCCGCCCACAGTGGTGAGACCGGATGCAAGGATGGCGATGCCGATGGAGCCCACTGCGTTTTTCATGGACGCTTCTCTTCCTTCTCCTTTTCTTCTTTCCTCTGTGTATCTCTCCATGAGCATGATGGTCATTTCCGTACCCATGCCCAGGACCAGTGCACCGAGTGTGGCTGTGATGGGTGTATAGCTGATTCCAGCCAGATACATGATACCACTGGAGAGACCAATGATGCTGACCACAGGCAGGATCGGAATCAGTGCCTTCACAGGGTTTCTGTAGATCACAAGCAGCGCCGCGAACACAAGAATCAGCCCCAGACCTGTCATGGCCAGTCTTCCGCTGGTCAGGCCCTTGACCATTTCGATATCCAGAATGCTTTTACCGGTTACGGCGGCATTCAGGTCACTTTCATTCATGGTCTCCTTGAGCGAAGTGACGAACTCTTCCAGCTCGCTGGTTGGAAGATGTCTGATGTTTAAGATCAGTGCACTTTTTGTAGCGTCTTCCGTGATGAACATCCTCGACATGGATACGGGCAGATCGCTGACTGTATCTGCGTAGGCTTGAAAAGAAAGGGTCTCATCTCCGGAAAAGAGCATGACGCTGCCAGCAAGGGACTTCACATCCGTAATGACATCCGGATACTTCGCCTCCAGATAAGCTCCTGTCTCCTTGATGCTTTCCAGGCTGGCCGCCTTGTCCAGGTCCGTTCCCGTAAGATACAGAATCACCTGGTCTGTGGAGCCCACGACATCACGCACCCTATGAAGATCCACCAGTGCGGGCATTTCCTGGGGCATAAAGGATTCCATGTCTGTTTCGATGCCGATGCTCTGATCTCTGGAGAATCCCGCTACGGATAGCAGGAGGAAGAGAATCAGGATGGGGTATTTCAGCTTGAGGATGAAACCCGTCATGCCCCCTAAGACGGACTTCACTTTACTTCCCGCCTCAGCTCCTGTACTTTTCTTCTGCACGCTGGAAGGTTTTCCGATGGTATTTCTGATATGAAGGATGGGCAGCAGGATGAACAGACTGCCCAGGAAGCTGATGAATACGCCCAGGGTCAGCATTTTCCCGAAATCCTGGATCATGGGTACAGGCGAGATATAGAGGGACAGAAAGCCCAGTATGGTTGCCAGGACTGCGATGAACACCGCTTTGCCCACATGCTTCACTGTAGATACCACAGAACCCTCTTCCTCATATCGGTTGTGGAACTGGATGGAATAATCGATGCCAAGGCCGATGAGGATGGGAAATACCGCCATGGAGACCATGGTCACAGGAACACTGATGTGTCCCATGAATCCCAGAGTTGCCATGACTGAAACAAGAATCACCCCAAGACTCAGCATTCTCCACTGTACCTTGAAGACCAGTGCCAGTACCAGCAGCATGATGAGAAGGGCAGAGCCCACCATGATCATCATGTTGACTTTCATCTCTGCCTGAAGGGAGGTGTCCAGTACCGGTTTACCGGAAACGATGTAGGAGAGCGTATCAAAGTTTTCTTTAGAGAGACCCTGATTCAGCTCTTCGATGATCTCCACTTTTCGTGTGTCGGATACGCCTCCATTGAGCTTCACGATCATCATACCGGTGGTCCCTTCTTTGACCACATCGGAGAAGACCGTTCTCAGGTTGCCCTCTTCATAAAGAAGCAGATCCGCTTCTTCCTGAGACCTGGGCAGCGTCGCTTCCATCATATCCGACTTTTCATGAAACATGGCCAGTGCGCCTGAAATCTCCATAAGGTTATCCCCCATGGTGAGGAAGCCTTCTGCCATGGACTTCAGTTCTTCTGGAGAGATACCGCCCTTCAGGCTGTCTTTCATGGCTTCGGTTTCGCTTCCGAGGCGGTCTTTGATACCATCAAGGGCTACCGCCGTTTCCCAGGGTCCCTCTTTGAGCTTTTTCGCTCTGGCAGACATCTCTTTCAGACCGGAAGCACTTTTATCGAGATTTTCGGCCAGCGCTGTGAGCTGCATGCTCATCTGCGGATTCCCCGCAGATGTGTTTCCCAGCTCCTTCAGTTTTCCACTGATGGTGGAAACCCCTTCCGCCGCATTCCATGCACCGTCGGAAAAACCACCTATCCCTGTGGCGATGTTATTCTGCCCATCGATGAGCTTGTCGAAATTGGATGTGGCAGCGTTAAAGCCGTTTAGCTTCTCTTCCATCTCCTTGGGATCAGGCACTTCCTTCAGCAGAAGCGTATTTCCGATTTCGCTGAGTTTTGCACCCATCTCAGACAGTCCGTCGCTTAGCTTAAGCACATTTTCTTCCATGACCTCCGACTGACGGATGGTCATCTGGTGCAGCAGTGTGGCGGGACTCATGATGGAATAGATGTCCGCATCATAAGCCATTCTTTTTTCCACACTCCACATTTTCGCGAGATTCTCCACGGATAAGAGCTCCTCTTCAGAAGAAGCTTCAAAGACCACAAGGATGGAATCTCCTCCGAAGGTGTCCTCCATTTCCTCATGCTGCTTGTAGACTTCCGTTTCAGCATCCACCAGGGTGTCGTTTCCCGTGGCCATATAGATGTTCCTGGCGCCCATGAGCATAACCACCACCAGAAACAGTGCTGTTAAGAGCACCTTGAAGGGATGGTTTTCAATGAGTCTTCCGATTTTCTCGAATAGTCTAGTCATTTTTCTCTCCTTGCATGTTACAAATCATCAGATCTGTGATCTGGTATACATAGTTTCTGATGGACTCCGCATTCTGTTCTGGCATATATAGAAAAGACAGTAAAGAGCCCATGATCATTCTCACGGCCATGGGGCGCATGTCTTCTCTGATGGGGGCCTGTCCGATGCTCTTTTCAATGATTCTTCTGATCTCGCTGGATAAATCCACCCCCATGCCGCTGAGCTCTGGGGATTCATTGAGAATCAGTTTTATGGTTTCATAATTCTCGGATATGAAGGTGATGCGGTCCAGAAGAATCGCCTGTAGCCTTTCTCTGGGTGTCATGCCTGCGGATGTTTCCACCACTTCCTCCAAGGTCTTCACAATGAAGGGTCTTACTCCTTCCAGGTAGATTTCCTGCTTGCTGGTGAAGTACCGGAAGAGTGTCACTTCTGTGATTTCTGCGGAATCAGCGATCTCCGCTGTGGTGGTTCCCTTAAAGCCTTTCTCCTTGAACACATTCATGGCACTTTCTATAATCTGTTTTCTTCGATCTTCTCTGGTCATTCTTGTTCTTGTTCCCATTTTGACCCCTCCTTATGTAAGTAAGCACTTACTTAGTATAACAACCTTCAAACCAGATGACAAGGCTTTTCGAATAAATACTATTTTGATTCACGAAATTAATTACAATGGACGAGATGAACATATGGCATTCAATCTGATTTTGCTCTATCATGAAGATATAAAAAATAACGGTATCAGCAATAAATTTTAAATAAATAACAATAAGATGAAGCATGTGCGGAGGAAGAAAATGGATTTAGCAAACTATTCAAGAGAACAGCTCATTGAACTGATCGAGGAGCTTACGCTTCTCAATGAAACACTTCTGGAAGAGAAAAGAAATGATGACAGACTGGACTTCGCCTGGACAGGCAATCTGGGACACTGGTACTACAACGTCAAAGCCAACAAAGTGGTCTTCAACCCCTTAAAGGTGGAAGCGCTGGGCTATACCATGGAAGAACTGCCAGATGAAGTGCCCTACCAGTTCTTCACGGAAAAACTGCATCCGGAGGACTACGAAAAAACCATGGATGCCATGAAGAAGAACATGATGGGACTCACCCCTGTCTATGAATGCGAATACCGGATCCAGGCCAAGGATGGCTCCTGGAAATGGTTTTATGATCGTGGGCAAGTGACCAGAAGAGATGCAAGCGGGTATCCCCTGTTTGTGGCCGGTATCGTCTTTGACATCACGGAAAGAAAAATGGAAATGGCAGAGCTGGAAATGGAAAACAGAATGCTTGCAGTGGAATCCATGACCGATGCCCTGACGGGCATCAGAAATCGAGGTGCCATCTTGGATGAGCTGGAAAGCCGCATGGAGAAGGCATCCATCTACAAGTCTCCGCTGTCCATCGTCATGTTCGACATCGACCACTTTAAACCCATCAATGATACCAAAGGCCATGTCTTCGGAGATCAGGTACTGAAAGAAGTGGCGAAAATCATCAACAATGAAATCCGAGGTCTGGATACCCTGGGTCGCTATGGCGGAGAGGAGTTTCTGCTTATACTTCCGAATACCTCAAGAAAAAGCGCACTTCAGGTGGCAGAGCGCATACGCAGGAAAGTGGCAGAAGAGGCTTTCTCGAATGATATCCAGGTCACCATCAGTGGTGGCGCAGCAGAGTATAAAGACCAGGAGATGCTTGATTTAATCGACAACGCTGACAAGAACCTCTATGCATCAAAACAGAACGGAAGAAACAGAATCACAGGCTGACGAATCTTCTCCGTTGGAGCAGTTTGCGGTTTCTCATTTCGGAATACATGCTCTGAGTCAGGTCCCTGATGATGTAATAAGCCTGTGCTAGGTGATTCACATCATCCATCTTATGTCTATCTGGTTCTTTGGATCCCTGATCAGAAGACAGCCTCGGAAATCAATGTAGCACTGAAGATTCTCCAGGAGAAACATCAGCCTATCGAGTAGAAAAATCTGAATCTGATCCCTATGAATGAAAATCAAAACCGCCGGCTTAGCCGGCGGTTTCCACTGACCCTATAAGGGTCTTTCACCAGCTGCACCCGTGAGGGTGCATGAAAGCGGCCGCCAACCGCACTACTTACTCAACTGCTGCTAAAGCAGC
>NZ_JAFNJU010000002.1 GCF_017368455.1 Proteiniclasticum aestuarii
CGTCAAAACTCGCCTGGCTCAGACTGTCCTTCACATGCACCCCGTACAGATACTCCCCGGTTTTTTCCGGAGTCCATTTTGCCGTGTTTTTTTCACTGTAATCCTGAATCATCGTCCATAGATTCGTGCTCAGATCCTTTACCCAGAACTGATAGAGCATCTGATCACTACCAGTAATCTTAGCACTTATAGATAACTCGTTTCTAATAATATAAGGATCAGTAATATTAATATTTTCTATATTTAAAGAGTTCGCATGTGATAATTTTATAGGTGATAAGGAAATAAGGCATATCACTATAGCTATTATTTTGTAAATATATTTTTCAAATCGCATCTTATCAAAAACCTCCCCAACTATATGAATTTATATTAATTTCATTTTAAATAATTTCTTTTAAATTATCTGTAACAATATTAATTTCGTTATCAGAAAGATATGGATGCATCGGCAAAGATAGAACTGTATCACAAAGCTCATTTGTCACTTCAAAATAATTATCATCGTAATCATACTCAGTAAATGCACCTTGCTTATGCATTGGCTTCACATAATAGACCATGCTTGGGATACCTTCTTCTTTTAACTTAGCTTGTAGTGCATCTCTTTCTTCTTTGTTCTTTAACTTTATTGTATACTGCGCAAAACTAGATACGTATCCTTCTGGAATTATTGGTGTATCTACAATCCCTTTAAGCTTTTCTGTATATAGTCTATACACTCTATTTACATCTTCCAGTTCATGGTCAATAAAGGCTGTGAGCTTTACATTAAGAACTGCAGCTTGAATGGAATCAAGTCTAGAATTAACGCCTATTCTAACATTGTCGTACTTATTATCCCCTTTACCATGAACTTTCAACGAATTTAGAAGTTCCGCTAACGCATCATCATTTGTAAAAATAGCTCCACCATCACCGTAACACCCTAATGGTTTTGCTGGGAAGAAAGATGTTGTTGCTGCATCACCAAAACTGCAAGCTCTCTTGCCATTGATGCTTCCACCAAATCCTTGAGCTGCATCTTCCAGAACTCTTAAATTATATTTCTTTGCAATTATCTCAATTTCTATATGATCAGCAGGTAAACCAAATAAGTCCACTGGAATAATCATCTTTGGAGTAAGCTTACCTTCTTCTAACACCTTACTTATTGCCTTTTCAAGTTTAGTAGTGTCAACATTGAAAGTTTCCCTATCGACATCTACAAATATTGGTGTTGCTCCTCTAAATGAAACAACTTCTCCAGTTGAGAAGAATGTAAAATCAGGAACGAAAACAGCATCCCCTTCTTTTATATCCCATGCCATCATAAGGAGGGTCATGGCCTCAGTTCCATTAGCGCAGGTAATACAATGTCTCACACCTACATATTCAGCCAGTCTTTGTTCTAAGGTGTTCACTTCTTTGCCACCGATGAAATTGGTGTTATTTATAACTTCCTGGATTGCTGCGTCAATTTCACTTTTATATTTCTCATATTGAGCTTTCAAGTCTCTAAATTCCATACTAAAAACTCCCCTCAATTACTTCTCTTTCAACCCGTTATTTTCTATTGCGTATTCTCTTTTGCATTCGCTACACTTCAAATTGTCTTTTAAAGGTACTCCGCATTCACAGACCCATCCTATTTGTTTTGCTGGCACACCTGCCATTAGTGCATAGGCTGGAACATCTTTTGTCACTACCGCGCCTGAAGCAATCATTGCCCATTCACCGATGGTGTTACCGCATACAATCGTTGCATTTGCGCCTATAGACGCTCCGTATTTAACCAAAGTTCTTTTATACCCAGCAGATCCTTTGGGATATTTGCTTCTTGGCGTTAAATCATTTGTGAAAACCATAGAAGGACCACAAAATACATAATCTTCAAGTTCAATACCTTCATAGACAGATACGTTGTTTTGAATCTTAACACCATTACCTATCTTCACGTTGTTCGATACATTTACGTTCTGACCTAAAGAACACTTCTCACCAATCTGGGCACCTTTGTGGACATGACAGAAGTGCCATATTTTTGTACCCTCACCTATGGATACATTATCATCTAAATAACTGCTTTCATGCACGAAGTAGCTCATCTGTTGAACCTACCTTTGAAATCTAATGTACTGCACTTATCAAGTGGAAGCTTTACACTCTTTCCTTCAGCTGCTGACTTGTAAATAGCAAGAACTAGCTCAAGTGCATTTCTTCCATCGACAGCTGTAACATACGGCTGTCGATCGTTCTTAATTGCATCAATCACATCTGCATAAAGTGGACTGTGACCGAACCCATAAACCGTCGGTGGGTTCTCATGGTACTTCTCTTTTACTTGTTCTGGATCATCCAGCTTATCTGCAAACTGCCATTCTTCAATTAGATTTACAGACTTTCCGCCTGCTTTAACCGTTCCTTTTTCTCCAAAGATGTATAGAGTCTCTTCAAGATTCTTAGGATAAATATTTGTAGTACCTTCAATAATCCCGTAGCTTCCATTTGAAAACTTCACTAAGGCCATGCCCAAATCTTCAGCATCGATGAATCCGTGGATTAGATTATCCGTCATTCCTACAACTTCAATGATTTCATCACCCATCATCCATCTCAAGAGATCAATATTATGGATACACTGATTCATAAGTGCTCCACCATCCTGCTCCCAGGTACCTCTCCAAGGTGCCTGAGTATAATAATCTTCTCCTCTGTTCCACCTGATATGGGCTGTACCATGCATCAGTTTTCCAAAGCGATCTGCTTCCACAGCTTCTCTAATCTTTTGTACAGATTTGTTGAATCTGTTCTGGTGACAAGCACTGACTTTTATGTTCTTTTCATTGGCTTTCTCTATTATTGAATCTGCTTCTTCTAAAGAGAGAGCTATCGGTTTTTCGATGATAAGATTTGCTCCAGCATCTATGCAATCCAGAGCTATCTGACCGTGCTTCCCACTTTCGGTGCAGATGGCCACGAGTTCAGGCTCCTCATATTTAAGCATTTCCTTGTAATCAACATATTTCTTTGTTTCATCTGATAGCTTGAAATTCCGAATAGTTGTATCCAATTTTGATTCTTCTACATCACATAAAGCAACGATATCCAAGTCATTTTCCATTGCAGCCGCTATGTGATTTGGTGAAATTCTTCCACATCCGATAATCGCATATTTTAAACTCAAAACAAGTCCTCCTTAAAGTAACTCGATATTTTCACGTGCTTCTGCATGCTTCAACGCATTCTTTGTATCAAAGATTGCCTTAGCATGTTTCTGCACGAAATCATAATCAACATTTGTGTGAGCAGTGGTTACAATCACAAGGTCGGCACTTTCTATGAGTTCTACAGTAAGTTCGGGCTCACCCTTCTTTACTATTCCATGTTCACGGTATTCAGAGACAAATGGATCGTAATAAACAACTTCCGCGCCCTCTTTTTCAAGTTCTTCTATTACTCGAATAGCAGGACTTTCTCTGTAATCATCAATGTCCTGCTTATATGCAACACCAAGAATTAAGATTCTAGCACCATTCATAGCTTTCTTGAATCTATTTAGAATCTTGCTTGATCTCTCAGCGCAGTATTCCGGCATTCTGTCATTCACCATCATGGAGGACTCAATCATCGATGTATGGAATCCATACTCTCTTGCCTTCCATGATAAATAATAAGGATCTAGCGGAATGCAGTGTCCTCCAAGTCCTGGACCTGGATAGAACGCTTGGAAACCGTAAGGTTTTGATTTAGCTGCATCTACAACTTCCCAGAAATTAATGCCCATTTTATTACTCAAAATAGCCAACTCATTGACAAGTCCAATATTTACATTTCTATATGTGTTTTCTAGAATTTTTTCCATCTCAGCTACTGCAGGTGATGATACTCTGTGAATAGGCGCCTCAAGAATTGCCTCATACATTGCTGCAGCCACATCAGTACATTCTGGGGTGATTCCTCCAACAACCTTAGGGGTGTTTTTAGTTTTATAAATAAGATTTCCTGGATCTACCCTTTCAGGTGAAAAAGCAAGATGGAAGTCCACTCCACATTTCAACCCTGATTTTTCCAGAATAGGCATCAACAGCTCTTCTGTAGTTCCAGGATATGTAGTTGATTCAAGAACAATGAGCATATCCTTATGCATGTATGGCACAATACTCTCAGCTGATGCTCTTACATAACTGATGTCTGGTTGCTGATATGCATCAAGTGGTGTAGGCACAGCAATACAAACGCAATCCGCTGACGCTACCTGAGCGAAATCCGTTGTAGCAGATAATAATCCTGACTTAACTATTTCTTCCAGATCTTCATTAACCACGTCACCAATATAATTCCTGCCAGCATTGACCATTTCAACTTTTGATTCCTGAACATCAAATCCTATTGTTCTAAATCCAGCTTTAGCTTTTTCGACCGCCAAAGGAAGTCCTACATAGCCTAATCCTACAACACCAAGGGTTGCTGTCTTGTCTATTAACTTCTTTTTGATACTATTCATTGATTTTCCCTCCATTGACTATTGCCTCACATATTTTCAACGCAGCATTTCCTTCACCGAAAGACTTAGGCTGTGGATGCTTTAAACATGTTAATTCACGTTGAACCTTGCTTTTGATCTCTTTGACATCTATCTTGCTTAAGACATTCCATGAATTCTCCAATGTTTCAATCCATTCAGTTTGATCCCTTAGGGTTGTGCAAGGAGTCTTAAGGAAATATGCTTCTTTCTGTAAACCTCCCGAATCGGTTACTACCATATAAGCGTTAGACGTTAAATAGAGCATTAACAGGTAACCAACGGGATTGATGATTATAATATTCTTCATGTCAACTTCGAGATTTTCTATTAACTTTTCGGTTCTTGGATGGAGTGGTAGTAGCACAGGTTTGTTCAGCTCACTAAATGCCTTGAAAATATTTGAGAGTTTTTCTGGATTATCAGTATTTTCAGCTCTATGAATGGTCGCCAGGTAATATCCATTTTCACTAATTTTGCTTATTTCACCATTTTCACTGACTATTTCATCGAACCATAATCCATTAGAATATTTTTCATTCGCTATACCTATATTTCTAAGTACTGTATCATACATAATATCTCCGGTGTTCACTACTCCATAAGTAATCCCTTCTTTTTTAAGATTATCTACTGCAGTTTGAGTGGGGCACAACAGCATATCAGAAATATGATCTGTCAAAATTCTGTTCTGTTCTTCTGGCATTAATTTGTTATAACTGCGAAGACCTGCTTCTACATGAAATACTGGGATGTGAAGCTTGCTTGCTGCTAAAGCTCCAGCAAGCGTTGAATTAGTATCGCCATAAACAAGAAGCCCATCCGGCTTTTCTTTTAGTAAGATTTCTTCTATTCCTTCCAGCATGCTTGCAGTTTGTTTTCCGTGGCTACCAGATCCAACTCCCAGGTTATAATCTGGTTTGGGGATTCCTAATTCATCAAAGAATATATCTGACATATTTGCATCATAATGTTGTCCTGTATGTACAAGAATTTCTTCATGGTTTTTTCTGAATTCTTCTGAAAATGGCGCTGCCTTAATAAATTGCGGCCTTGCGCCAATGATTGTAATTAGTTTCATAGCTCCTCCACCTGAATTATTACCGGTTATTAATCATTTAGATTCTATTCTCGATCACAATTCATTCCCTTTTTAAGAATTTCAGCTAGTTCTTGACTTTGCTTCTTTCTTGTATATAATTCGACCATATTTATCTTAGTTAATGAGTGTATCTGCCCATTATCCATCCATTCATCATACAACTTTAACAGTGTGTCAGCAACTTCTTCTGGAGTTGAAGCAATAATCCCTGAGTTGGTTGCCCTGATTATCTCATCTGTGATATCCTTATCTCCTGGAATGGAGAGGATTAATTTATTAGTAGCTAAATACTCAAATATTTTCCCCGTAACAATTCCTTTACTCGGATGGGATATTAAATAAAGTATATCTGCTAACATCATTTTACGAATTGCTTCCTGATGTGTAAGCAATCCACCTGAAACAATCATTTTCCTGCATTCCTTGCTGACAACATATTTTTTAATAGACTCACTGCTGCGCCCATAAAATAGAATCTGTATATTATTGACTAATTCGGGTTTCCTGTTGACTAAATTTTCCAATCCATCAAGTAAAACTTTAGGGGTTCTATTTCCGAAGAATGATCCTGCGTATACAATTGTTAACTTCTCGTTGCGCTTATAATTGATGTCTTTCACATAATATTCACTAAAATCTTCTGGATCGAATCCATTCATAATAACATTAACTGGTATTTTGAATCTCTTAACTAATTTTTCTTTTAACCCATCAGAGACTGTTATCACATTACATGCTGATTTGGCAAAATAAACATCTAATAGTAATGTGTGCTTCATTCTTAAGTATTTTATAAATCTAATAAGAAGATTTTTAATCGTAATCTCTTCTTGGTCAACGATGTCACGAAAATCTGCAACCCATGGAATCTTGAATTGTTTATTTAATTCATTTGCAACCCAATGAGTATACTGAGGTAAACTACTAGCAAATATAACATCGATTTTTTCACTCTGACATATTTGTTTGCATCTATGAAGTATGTTTTCTCCTATGTTATCATCAAAAAATTTAGGATGAAGAGTAATCTTATATAAAACAAAATTAATAGTTCTTTTTAGCTTATGTTTCTTATCGAAATTTACTCTCTCAACTCTGCAAGTTTTAATTCCTATCATTGATTCATCTACATATTTTGAATTTGTTGACTCCCAATTAGGCGCTACTACAATTGGTTCAATTCCATATTCACGAAGGTATTTAGAAAACTTAGCTAATCTAAATGTACCACCACTATTCAGCGGATAATATTCATACACCGGAATTAATACTTTTATCATATTTATATCACCTGTTTGCCCTTAATTTTTGACGTAAAATCATAAGTAATGTAACTATTCTATATTGCTCCTTCACATACATTTTAGAGATAACATGAATAAATATTCTTTGCTTCATTTGGGATATGTACTTATAGTAAGCTTTACTCTCTAAACTTTGAAATGATTTTACATACTCATTATTATAAGAAGTTTTGCGTACAATCTTATGAATATCATTAAATGATTTACTATTACTAGTGAGGTTGAGAACTATATTATCTAGCGAATAATACGCATAAAATGACAATACATCTTCATCTTGTCTATCATTTGATAATCTAAATTTATTTAAATCCGACATCAGTAGGCTATTTTGCTCATATAAATTTTTCTTGTATGAGTTGGTAATCGAACCATTTCTAATATAATAATTATAAGTGTAGAAATTTAACTTTTTGATTTTATCTATATACTTAAGTACTCTAAAGTTAAACAGAAAATCCTCACCAACTGTAATTTTTTCATTGAATACAATTGAATTACTTTTAATTATATGCGCTGGATAAAGCTTGTTCCATATTTGAGTACCATAGCTTCTTCCATAGAAAAACTTGTGTTTTTCTGAAACAGAAAAATCATTTTTTAGATTTATAATTTGATCGTTATACTCATCATTAGGAATTCTGTCCTTATTATCGAAATATCTATAATAATTGAAAATGAGTAAGGTATTCTCATTTTCTTCAATGTTCTCAACGAATAACTCCAGAGTGTTTGGCTCAATAAAATCATCAGAATCAATAAACATTATGAAATCACCCGAAGACAATTCTAAGCCAATGTTTCTTGCACGGCTAACCCCAGAGTTGAAATTATGATAGACAATAATTCTACCGTCAAGCTTGTTGTATTCATCACAAATACTACCACTTAAGTCAGAAGAACCATCATCGATTAATATTAACTCGAAGTTAGAATATGACTGTTGAAGAATACTGTCTATGCATCTTCCTATATATGATTCAACATTATAAACAGGAATAATGATACTGATTTTCATAAATATATCTCCTCGATTTAGATTTGTAATATAACTATTTTATAGATTCGACCCTGCATTTTATCTTATTGATTATTATCAAATATAATCCGATAAGTATTGGAACGAGAATTGAGTATTGAAATAGATTTTTAATTATAGAGGTAACAAATCCATCTCTAAAAAAAGTGAAAACTAAATGGGAAGAAACCAAACTATACATAGTTTGTGAAAAGGCATTTGTTTTTCCTTTTAGTATACCTAATCCTAGCCCTAAGATCCCAAAAATGGGGATGGAACCTAACAAGCCAAAATTAATAGCAAATGACACATATGCATGCAGCGCTCCGCTAGGATTGTATATATGATATCCAAAATCAATCGGTTTAGAAATATACTCTAGTTTTTCTGGAGCTAAAATAGTTGGCACTAAATTTAAAAACTCGCTTGCCAACAATCTTGGTACTTCAATCAATTTATGTTGTTCCGTTCGCAGAAAATCCACCAGTGAGTATGATGTATATATTGGTTCTTGGAATAGATTGTATAGCACATTACTAGAATCTATGTTGATAGAAGATGCTCGCCACACTCCAATTAAACCCATAAGGATTATAGTAAAAATGAAGAGGCTACTTGCTATCCATATATTGAAGCTCTTTTCTCTATTCGATATGTAAACAATAATAGCAAATAACCCTGAAATAAAATATAGTCTTCCGCCTAAAGAAAGCACTAATAGTGATCCAACTAAATAAATAATAAAACTTACATTAATAATCTTATAGGATTTAAATTCACTGTTTTTACTGGTAGTAATTGAAGTGATTATTAAACTAATTGCTAAAAGTACTTGCAAAGCAGAAATAAGAGGGCCTTTTTGTGCAACATTAGAAATTTGACTATTGTATCCTTTAAAAAAACTATCGCTAAAAATAACGAGATAATATACTATGATTAGAATAATTAAACCTATGAGAGGCCAGAGTTTTTTCTTTGAAAAATGAAAAGTACTGTTATCAATATTTTTCTTGGGCTTATATTTTTCTCCTATTTTTGAAAATATAAAAAAAGAAAAATATACAGCGACAGCAAATAATAAATACATATATATATTTATTTCATTGATCTCACCATATAACTCGTGCCATAATTTAAACTCTACTCTATTCTTCATGACTCCCAATTCACCGAATATAATGGGAAGTAACATATAATATAGAAATCCAATAGAAAACAATACATAATGATTTAGCTCGATTCGCATCTTTTTTATACTAAATCTAAACATAAAAAAAAGTATTACTGACATAAATATGATTGAAATGGTTAATATCAAATTCTGCACACCTCCTTTTTGCTATGTTTCTGTATACATTCCTCCATTATATTAGATAACTGAACTGGATCTTCTGGATCAAAAAAAACAGCTTTTTCATAACTATCTAATAGTTCTCTAGCATAAGGCAAGTCAGATGCAATAATATTAGCATTATGCATTTTCCCTTCAATAAGAGGTAATCCGAAAGTTTCAATTAAGGAAGGAAAAATCAGAGTAGTGCTTCTATAAAACTCATAGACTTCATCCTGCTTCAAATATCCAACAAAATCGATTGGAAGTTTGTCTTGCAAAACTATCTGAAACAGATTAGATATTCTTTTATTTTCATCTCCACTCAACGTTAGTATTAATCTAAAATTTGAAACATGATTATTTAACAAAATTCGCACTGCATTTATTAAAACATCATGATTTTTGAAACTCATAGCGCTGCTAGGATAAAAAAAAGAAACAACATTTGAAGTATTATGATGATTGTGATTCGTTTCTAATGATAAAGATGATACTTTAGGATGATCTATCAAAATCTTACTGTCGCTAACATTAAACTGTTGAATCAACTCATTTTTAAACCAATTTGTTTGAACAATTATTCTATCAGCCTTATATATTGACTTTATTATTTTTCTTCTAATTATGTTTTGATATGTCCATAATAAAGGTTCACATATAAACTTAAATTTGTAATCTGAAAATGGCAAAGCGTTATGAACCAATACTTCTTGATAAACACTTACTTTAGGTATTATTATATTTTGTAATGATATCACTTTATCAACTTTATTTTTCTTAACCAAAAAAGGCGCAACAAACTCATCAAAAAATATCCTATATAACCAATTTCTTTTTATCCATGGAAAATTCATCACTTTAATATTTTCTGAATTACTTATATTTGCTATGCTTAGAACAAAATAATATTCATTTTCTATATCTTCTTTGGCTTTCTCATAATACTGTTTTAGAACCGCTAGCGCTCCGCCACTATCAGCTGCAACGTCAAAAATCATAATTCTCATGATTTCCTCCATACCATTTTATTGATTATGCCTGTATAGCTTTGAATCAACTTTACTACCTTAGTGCTGACATTCCCATCAATATAATTAGGCACATCAACGCCCTCATCACCTTGTTTGCTCATCTCTACTGCCATATCTACTGCCTGGAGAACCTGCTCAGTAGTTATACTACCAATAACCATATTACCCTTATCTAAAGCTTCTGGTCTTTCTGTGCTGGTTCTTACTGATACTGCTGGAAACTTGAAATATGATGCCTCCTCTGCAATGGTACCACTATCAGATACTACACAGAATGAATTCTGTTGTAGATGATTGTAATCTGCAAATCCAAAAGGCTGCAGACTTCTCACATTAGGATGAAACTTAAAGCCTCTCTGCTCGATAAATTTCCTGCTTCGAGGATGAGTACTGTATATAACTGGAAGATCATAAGTCTCTGCCATCGCATTCACCGCATTCATTAAAGCCATGAAATTTTCTTCATTATCAATGTTTTCTTCGCGGTGAGCAGATAAAAGAATATATCCGCCTTTCTCTAATTCAAGTTTTTCTAGCACCTTGCTGCTGTCAATCTTTTCTTTATTCCTCTTTAGGACTTCAGCCATTGGCGAACCCACTACATAAGTTCTTTCCTTGGGAACGCCTTCCCAGTTTAAATAATTCCTAGCGTGTTCTGTATAACAAAGATTCACATCACTTGTATGATCCACAATTCTTCTATTTATTTCTTCTGGCAGATTCTCATCAAAACATCGATTTCCTGCTTCCATGTGAAAAATTGGAATCTTAAGTCTTTTAGCTGAAATTACACTAAGGCAAGAATTGGTATCACCTAAAACTAGTATAGCGTCAGGTTGTTCTTGAACCATGATTTCATAAGACTTAGCTAATACATTCCCCATAGTTTGGCCTAAATTATCGCCAACCACATTTAGATAAAAATCGGGTTCTCTAATGCCAAGATCCTCGAAGAACACTTGATTCAGTTCATAGTCGTAATTCTGTCCAGAATGAACAAGTATATGTTCAAAATACTTGTCACTTTTCTTGATTACTTCTGAAAGTTTTATGATTTCAGGGCGAGTCCCCACGATAGTCATTAATTTTAGTTTTTTCATATATACTTGCCCCCTAAATGTTGTAATGTGGATATAAATCCTTATGATCAACAATCCATTCCTTCATTTCTGCAATCATATCTTCATAACTTGGTACTTTGAATGAGAAATCTGTTCGATTATTAATTAAGGATTTATCCAATGAAAGTTGACCAATTGGAATTATCTGAAGTTCCTGATTTTTCATATGCATATTGAAGAGCTTTAGCAACTCGTATTTACTTATAGTATCATTATTAACAAGGTTATATAACCCTGTCAGATTTTCTAAAAGTGCCTGTTCCATTGCTTTTGCTAAGGTTAAAGTTGTTACACCTGTCCAGATTGCTTTGGTGAATCCATTAATCTGTCCCTCTTGCTTCATGAACCAGTTAAATAGGCCAATCCCTCTGTCACTCATGTCAGGTCCGATAATCGAATTTCTAAATGTAAGATCCTTTCCGTTTTCGATCTCACCTAAAGCTTTTGTTCTATCATAAAAAGTCTTCCCGTCTCTAATTGATGATTCTGAGTACCCTCCTGTTTCTCCCGAGAAAACACAATCTGTACTCATGTGAATAACTCTTGTCTTCATATCTTTTGTCGTATCACTCAGGAAATGGGGCAGGTAACTATTCAATAAGACTGCCTTTGACTTGTTATCTTCTGCATCCTGGTTAAGTATTCCAA
Organism: Proteiniclasticum aestuarii; assembly: GCF_017368455.1. Taxonomy (GTDB): domain Bacteria; phylum Bacillota; class Clostridia; order Clostridiales; family Clostridiaceae; genus Proteiniclasticum; species Proteiniclasticum aestuarii. The sequence continues at coordinate 12,062 of NZ_JAFNJU010000002.1, forward strand.
TGGCGTTTATAATTGCATCATATTCACCATCAGTAATTATCTTTTTCAGATTCTCAAAATCAGTGATATCACCATTGATATTCCTGCAGAAGTTCACTTTGCTCCTGCTGAACGCTGTCACATCATGACCAGCTTCTTTAAAATAAATTGATAATGTATGACCAGCCATTCCTGTTCCGCCAAGGATTAAGACTTTCATTATCTTTTCCTCCAACTACGCAGTTCTTCCTGTATATAATCAAGCTTCAAGAGCTTTTCCTTGATCTGTTCAATATTGAGCCTCTCAGTATTGTGTGAATTATAATCCTCTACCTGTTGAAGCTCTTCATTTCCCTCTACAAAATATTTATCATAGTTTAAGTCTCTTTTGTCTGCAGGGACTCTAAAGAATCCCACTAAATCCTGAGCACCAACATGTTCCTCTTTAGTTAAAAGTGTTTCATACAACTTCTCTCCATGACGAGTACCGATGATCTTAATCTCGTTATCTGCATGGAATAGTTCTTTGACCGCCTGAGCCAAATCACCTATTGTTGATGCTGGAGCTTTTTGAACCATAATATCTCCAGCTTCTGCATTTTCGAAGGCAAACACTACAAGCTCTACAGCCTCTTCAAGACTCATTAAAAATCTGGTCATATATGGATCAGTAATAGTCAAAGGCTGACCATTCTTTATCTGATCCACAAATAATGGAATAACAGACCCTCTTGAAGCCATAACATTTCCATATCTCGTTCCGCAAATAAGCGTTTTTTCTGGGTCAACTGTCTTAGATTTAGCTACAAACACTTTTTCCATCATTGCTTTTGAAATACCCATTGCATTAATGGGATATGCTGCTTTATCAGTGGATAAACATATAACCTTTTTAATTCCCATTTCAATGGCACCAGTAAGGACGTTGTCCGTTCCTAATACATTAGTTTTGACAGCTTCTAATGGAAAAAATTCACATGATGGAACTTGTTTCAGTGCTGCTGCATGAAAAATATAATCAACTCCATGCATCGCATTCTTAACACTTGCCAAGTCCCGCACATCACCAATATAGAATTTCAACTTGTCATTTTTATATTGCTTTCTCATATCATCCTGCTTCTTCTCATCACGAGAAAAAATGCGGATTTCTTTAACATCAGTATGCAGAAATCTCTTCATAACGGCATTCCCGAATGAACCTGTTCCACCTGTAATCAGTAACGTTTTGTTTTTAAACATTTTGACCCTCCAAATATGAATACAATTCTCTGAAAAATTTATCTCTTGAAAAATTCCTGTTATAGTACATCAATGCATTTTCGCTATGAGCTGTTAAAAGCTTACGGTTTAAAATATATTTTTCCATGATATCAGCTAAACCTGATATATTCCCGCTCTCAACACAGAAACCCGCATTGCTGTCTTTGATAATATACTGGCTGTCACCAGAAGTAGCTGCTACTACAGGCTTACCCTTTGCAAAATATGTTTGTAATTTACTAGGAATGGTTTTTCCAATGAACCCAAGATCTTTTAGCGTTAAGACGCATACATCAGTATTTTTATAGATATCATTTAATTCATAGTGAGTTTTTCTTCCGTGGAAATCTACAAACTCATTCAATTTCAGCTTCTCTGATAGCTCTATCATCTTAGACAAAGATGTGCCTGATCCAACTATATTGACTTTAAGGTTATACCCCTTTTTTACCAGTTCAGCTGTTGCATGAAGTAAGACATCAACATCCTGAACTATTCCAATATTACCAGCAAAAGTAAATTCCATAACCTCTTTTATCCCTTGATAATGGAGTTCATTTTCTGACACAACTTCCTCATCTGTATATTGAGGCAGATATCCAATTGTTGATATATCAATTCCATGTAAATCCTTAATGTAGTTTTTGAATGATGGTGATGAAACAAGAATCTTATCTGCAGCTTTGTAAATCCTGCGACTCAAATTAGTAATTATTCTATAGAAAATCGTATTTTCTTTAATGTTCATAGCTTTAACAGATTCAGGCCATAGATCAGTACTATATAGCACTGTTTTAACTTTATTTTTTTTAGCATAAACTAATCCTGGTACAAACATAGTAATTGGAGAAGTCTGATAGCAGAACACCACATCATATTTTTTCTTCAAATTGAAAGTGTAAAATGAGGAATTCATCATGTATGATACATAGTTTAAGCTCCTGAAAATAGCACCAGTTCTTCTTGCAATCATTGGCACTCTATGTACAGTCGCATTATAGAATTTTTCATTTCTATTCCTGAACCACTTATACTCGTCAGGAATATATCCTCTTTCATAATCTGGAAGACCTGTAACTACATGAACTTCGTGGTTTAATGAAAGTTCTTTAACTATATCATTTATTCTGAAATTATCAGGGTAGAAAACCTGACCAACAACAAGTATTCTCATCATATTCTCCTGCAAGAATTTATTTACCGTTTAAAGAAAAAAAGGTGTACAAAACTATTTTCATATCTAAAAAGAAGCTCACATTATTCAGATAATACAAGTCGAGTTTCAATTTTTCATCATGATCACAAGTATCTCTAGCAACAACTTGAGCCCATCCTGTTAAGCCTGGACGCAACTTGTCAATGCCATGCTTTTTTCTCTGATTATTGATCTCACCTTCATTTAATATGAAAGGCCTCGGCCCAACAAAAGACATTTCTCCTTTCAGAATATTGATTAACTGAGGCAACTCATCTAAACTAGTTCTTCTAAGGATCCTGCCAATTACAGTTACGTATTCGTCGTTATCAATTTCTCGAGCAGCAATACTAGGGGCATGAGTCTGCATGCTTCTAAATTTGTAAATCTTAAAAGGAACTCCATTAACACCTAATCTTTCCTGTTTAAACAATACAGGACCTCCTCCACTTATCTTAATAATAAGACTTATCAGGAGAAGGACTGGAGATAATAACACGATCATAATGACTGAGAAAAATAAGTCCAAGAACCTTTTAAAGTATGTGTATGAAGAATCCAACATAATTTACCTCTGCAATAAGTATATTTTCTTATAAACTTAAAGTATATTTTATCACATATATATGTGATAAACCTTAAGACATAAAAACCTTTCTGTTCTTTTGATGAATTCAAAATCAATCAAACTATTCATTAAGTTATAATGAACAATTTTATATTAAATAGGAAAATCCATCTTATTTCTGTTATCATAAAGTAAGAAGTCAGAATATTTACCCTACTGACTTGTCGCTTAATAAAAGAGTATGTTTCTTAAGGTAAAGGAGAGAAATAACATGAAGATTGATTTGTCGAACCCAAGAGTTATCTTAGCCAAAGAAATTCGGGAAAAATTAAGAAACGTAGAATTCGAGGGACCTGAACTTATGGCCATGGCCGTAGGCGGATCCGTATCCAGAGGTCAAGCAGATGCTTTCTCTGATCTTGAATTATTATGTTTCTGGGACATCTTCCCTGATGTCGAAACCAGACATGCTCTTGTAGAAGCTATCGGAGCAGAACTCATCTTCCCCATTGATGACGATCAGAACGAGGATAACCTCCTTCTTAAAGGCATCCAGGTCGACATCATGCACAACACAGTGGACTACTATGACAACATGATTTCCGATGCCTGGGAGTTCCACCTGGCCGATTACCAGACACTAGGCTTTCTTGACACCATCACCTATGCCTACCCTCTTTTTGGAGAAGACATCCTGAATGTGTGGAAAGAGAAAACCAATGTCTATCCAAGAGAACTGGCCATCAACGTCATCTTTGACAATCTCGTGAAGCTTCATAATGGAAACATCGAGCTTTTCATCCAAAGAGACAATCCCACCGAATTCTATGCTCAGATGGTGGCCATACAGAGAAAGCTCTTCAACATTCTATCTGCCATCAACAAATCCTACGCTGGTGGATACAAGTGGATGTATCCTGAACTGGAGAACATGGAAATCGCTCCAGTGAACATCGCAGTGAGATTCAAGCAGATGTTTGTGGAAAATAAGTTCGAAGCCGTGGAAGATCTCTATGCTTTAGTCTTTGAAACCTTGTTCCTTGTGAAGCATAACTTCCCTGAAATTGAATTCAATGTGGAAGAGACCTTCGACAAGTTCATGATCAAGAGACTGCCACTTTAAAACAAATAAACAGGGCTTGGAGTTACTCCAAGCCTTTTATTATCTCATCATTTATCAATTGTCCTTATTCAGCTTGTATTTTGTTCATTCTATTCATTTGTTATTCTTAATTACCTAATCTAGTATACCTTTATTCTCTGTAAATTTAAAGTCATTTTCCTATTTTGTTTAATAGTTTGATGTATAATATAACAAATCAAAACAGATATCACGTATAATAAGGCTATAGTGATATCACGTTCCAACCATCCCTATATTTTAATTCAAGGAGATTTAGAAAATGCTTGATTATTTACTTCAATTGTCTTTCATAGGACTGATTCTTCTACTGGGAATCTTCGGTATCTATGTATTTCTGACCATGTTCCTCAGTACCACGCCTTTCCAGAAACTCAACCGGTTCACAATTCTAGCAACACTGCTTACTTTCTTCGGGCTGATCATGCTGCGATACAGCCTATTCCAGTCTATTTCCGGTGCCATTCTGGTGCTGCTATTGATCAGAATTTCCTATGTCATCTACATCGATGCAGAATAATAAACTAGGAGATGATTTTATGATAAAAGAAACATTTGAAACTACACACATCGAAGAGATCACCCTGAACTATCTTCTGGAACTTCCAGAGGACTATGATGATGAAAGCAGCGAAGGATTCCCGCTTCTTCTCTTCCTTCACGGTATGGGAGAACGAGGAGACAATCTGGAAATGCTTTATGTGAACGGAATACCAAAATTACTACGTGAAGGCGCACGCCTTCCCTTCATCACCCTCATGCCCCAGTGCCCCGACACCTCCTTCTGGCCTGACGAATATAGATCTCTGAAACTGCTTCTCGATCATATCACCAAGACCTATAACGTGGATTGCAGAAGGATCTATATCACAGGTCTGAGCATGGGTGGTTATGGAACATATGAAATGCTCACCAGGTATCCGGACCTCTTTACTGCAGGCGCTCCCATCTGTGGTGGCATCGGTAGTATGAAGGCCCGTATGAACCTTCCGGTGCTCAAGGACATTCCTCTCTGGATCTTCCATGGAGAGCAAGATGATGTGGTCCCTGTGGAGGAATCCAGACAGATTCATGACTATCTTCAAAGCATCGGTCATGAAAATCTGAAAATGACCCTCTACCCTGACCTGAATCATGACTCCTGGACCAGAACCTATGATAACAGCGAGGTCTATGACTTTCTGCTGAGATTCAGAAAATGATTTTCTATACCAAAAATAATATATTATTTTTATAACAAATGTTGTAATCGCATAGTAAAATAATTATTCAATTTTAGACAATTTATCGTATCTGTAAATTTCGCTAATATACGTATAAATATTATCACTTTATATTATAATAGTAATAAATTAATAATATGCTTTTATCTGAAATAACGCATATTTAAATATTGCAGATATAATTAAATAGGAGGACTAATGAACGATAATATTTTTCTATTAGCGAAGAACGGAAATAAAGATGCCATAGAGCTCGTAATCAAAACCGTGAAACCTTTTATTTTCAAGCAGTGCGGTAAAATGAAACTTCATGGGTATGACTTCGAGGATCTCTGCCAGATCTCATATGAATCCGTAGTCAAGAATATCCCGAAAATCAGTAAAGATCATCTGGATACTGCACCATCTTTCCTGATGAAGTGCATCCACAACACCTTGAAATATGAAGCCAGAAGAGCGCTCTCAAAACCCGAAGCCGCAAGCATCGAATCGGAAGACAAAGACGGCATCCGGTACGCCGAGAAACTGATCTCTGAAGATGACACCGAGAAGATCTTCTTCAAAGACTATCAGAGCTCTGTGGTGAAGGAAGCTTATGCGAGCCTCAATCTGGAAGAGAAAACCATCCTGTCCTTTTTCATCACAGATCCCTACGGAGGACTGAAACGATATTCCGAGCTCTACAATGCGGATTATCGGAAGTCCAGATATCTGAAGGATAAAACCCTGAAGAAAATGAAAACCTTCCTGGAGAACTCCAGTGAAGATGATTTTGATCTTTAATTTCCGTCCCGGACAAGAAAAACAGCAATGGCAAATTGTATCTGCATTTAAATAGATTCAGAAACCTGGCGGTGTCTCGTCAGGTTTCTGTTTATCTCATGACAGATTCAAGGGCATGATGCCTGCTACCTGTGGTATGGAACCCTCTTTTCTCTCTGTGGTAAAATAGAGACAGAGAGGAGAAATTGTTATGGATAAAATAGATAAAATAGTGGACCTGATACTTCAGGCAGAGAAAATCGTCATCCTTACAGGGGCTGGAATGTCCACGGAGTCGGGACTCAAGGATTTCCGTTCCAAAGACGGTCTAGCCAGCAGAACTTATGAAGGGTACTATCCGGAAGAGATTCTATCTAGGGATTTCTTTTACAAGGAAACCGCCCTGTTCTATCAGTATCTGAAAGAGAAACTGAACGTCACCGGAATTTCTCCCAACAAGGGACATCTGATTCTGGCACAGTGGGAAGAGATCAAAGACATCACCATCATCACCCAGAACATCGATTCCCTGCATCAGAAGGCAGGCAGCACGAAAGTGCTGGAGATTCATGGCACCCTGGCAAAGTGCACCTGCACCAGGTGCAGAAACACGGTTCTTCTGAAAGAAGTCCTGAGAGAAGGCTATGAATGCCCCTGTGGGGGCATCTACAAGCCCGACATCGTTTTGTACGACGAGGAAGTGCATCAGATCAGCGAGGCGTTCAGGCTTGCTGGTGAGGCCGATCTTCTGATTGTGCTGGGTACTTCCCTGAAAGTATATCCTGCAGCCAGCATTCCCTCCGTGTACGGCGCCAGCCGGAAAGGTATGGTCATCATCAATCGAGATGAGACACCCCACGCTCATGATTACAGGGTCATTGAAGTCAATGAAGGCATCGGGTCAACCCTTGAGAAAATCAATAGAAGGCTAAAGAGAACCCCTGTTGAGAACTTGTAAAAGAGCCTCTCAACTCCCTATACTTATTCTTATGTTTCCCTGAATAATTCTTAATTTCTCTCTTTTGTAATACATTACGGAAAAAATAAAGTATAATTGGTAAGTGAAATCATAAATGAATGACTATATACCATGGAGGTATTGCAATTGAGAAGAAAAGAAAAGAATCAGTTTAAAAAGAAAAAGAATGCAAAGAAAGGCCTGCTTATTGGCCTGGTAATCCTGCTGTTTTTTGCAGGTTTCGGATACTCCTACCTGACCAACCTGCTGAACTCCACAAACCAGGAGGGGATCGCGCAGGATGACGATGCACTGGGCATCGGAGACACAGAATTTGATTATGATGATTCCGAAGTGGAGATTCCAGGTGGATCAGAGAGCGTAGATGGAGACCTTCCCTTTTATTATGAAGATGCCAAAGGCATCACGAATATCGCCCTGTTCGGTGTCGATGCACCTGTGGGCCAGAGAGGTCGAAGCGACTCCATCATGATCGTCACCGTAGATAAGAATTCCAAGAAGATAAAAATTTCCTCCATTGTCCGAGACTCCTACGTGAACATCCCTGACCGGGGCATGGACAAGGTGAATCATGCCTATGCCTTCGGAGGACCGGAACTGGCCCTGAGAACGCTCAACTCGAACTTTCACCTGGACATCAGAGACTATGCCACGGTGAACTTCACCACACTACCTAAGATCATCGACATATTAGGCGGCGTGTCCATCTCTGTAACCAATGCGGAAGCCGGCCAGATCTCTGGCATATCCTCCGCCGGAACCTACAACCTCACTGGAGCCCAGGCACTGGAATACTCCCGGATCAGAAAAATCGATTCAGACTTCGCCAGAGCGGGCAGACAGAGAACCGTCATTGAAGCCATCATCAAAAAGATGCTGAAGAGTCCGGTGACATCCTATCCGGGAATCCTCAGCAAGGTGCTGCCATTGGTCACCACCAACCTGAAGTCCAATGATATATTAAGCCTGGCAGGAAGCGTTGTGACAAACGGGATAAAAACCATAGAGCAGAACAGATTCCCTCAGGAGGAAGTTTCCTCAGGCCAGACCATAAATGGTGTCTACTACTATGTGTTCAACAGAGAGCAGACCATTCACAACATGGGTAAGTACATCTATCTGGATGAGACTGCAGAAGCACAAACAGAATAGCGATCCTTGCACCTGAGAGTTATTTCTCAGGTGCTTTTAAATTACCAATAATTACAGCATAAAAATACGTATTCTATCTATCACGTCATTTTTAGATATCACTCTGATGAATCCATGTCATAGGGGTTGAAATCAGAAACAAAGAGACTATACTGAATTTAGATATAAATAGCACAACAACATGAAGCGAAAGGAATTATAAGATGAACAACTATCGTAAACTGACCTACGGCGGCCTGATCGGTGCTCTGGTGTTTCTCGGCACCTATGTTCTGGCCTTCCCCATTCCTAATGGATACCTGAACCTGGGAGATGGATTCATCCTCATCAGTTCAGTCATTCTAGGACCCTTTGCAGCGGTGCCAGCCGCCATCGGATCCATCCTGGCAGACATTTCAGCAGGCTATGCCATGTATGTGCCCTTCACTTTCGTCATCAAAGGTCTCGTGGCATATGTTCCGGCAATGCTCCTAAAAGGAAAGAAAATAACCTGGAAAACCCTTGTGTTCCCTTTTGCCGCAGCAGAACTGATCATGGTGGCAGGATACTTCATCGCAGACACCATCCTCTGGGATCTTGGCGGCCTTGCGGCCCTTCCCTTCAATCTGCTTCAGGGACTTTTCGGCCTTCTCATCGGACTTCTCGGAACCGTGGTGGTCGTGAAAAGCGGAATCAAACGATCCTAGGTTTTTTGAAGGAAGATTTTCTGAAATTTATACTGAAAGCCTGATGGACGGCTCTCCTGTTCTTTTCTACCATGGAAAAAGACAAGGCAGCGGTCCATCAGGCTTTCCTTCTTTTCTGCTTAATTATATGCCTGGAACTCTTCCTCCTGGTCTTAGTATCCATATTCTACTTTCCCTGCTCCTCATCTCCTAGCGCGCAGTATTATCCTTCATTGATTGGAAGCTTCATTAATGGTATATTTTAATCAAGAAACAACGGAGGTAGACGCTTATGAAAAAGATATTCGCCATCCTGCTCATCGTACTGGGCTTTGTGCTCATCTTCTCGCCTAAGGTCAAAGATGAGGTCGTGGAGAAGACCGTAAAAGATACAGTGGAAGTGGTAGAGACCATCACCCCCGAAGAAATCAAAGTCAATGAAGAAAATGAGGAAGCCGAATTCGACTTCTCCATCGTGGAAGACATCAGTGTCACAGGGACACTCATGGACTCCGCCAAGATCAATACAGACCTTCTGATAGGGCAGCTGGTGATTCCCAGTGTGGATATGAACATCCCCATCTTCCGTGGCATCAACAACGCGAACCTTCTGGCAGGCTCCGCCACCATGCGAAGGGACCAGAAACTGGGCGTCGGAAACTACCCTCTTGCGGGACACTACATGAAGGATAAGAATGTGCTCTTCGGTTCCCTCATGGACGTGCAGGAAGGGGCTGTGATCCGCATGACGGACAAGGAGACCATCTATGAGTATGTGGCCTACGATGTGCTTCTGGTGCCCGATACCGCCGTCTACATCATCGATGATGCAGAAGCCGATAAAAGAGGAAAGCCCATCGTCTCCCTCATGACCTGCTACTACTCCAGCAGCACCGGGAAAAGGTACTTCGTCATGGGTGAACTGGTAGACACCTATCCCTACACAAAAGAAGCTTTTCACGCGGAATAGACCCCATACAGGCATGATGAATTAAATATCACAACATAAAGAAACGCAGCCGTTTAAAGGGGGGACCTCTTTCCGGCTGCGTTTCCATCTATTTAAATTGAACAAGAAAATAGCAAGTTGTTCTAGAGCACTTCCTCCTGCTCCATACCGATGAGATCAAACTTCTCACGGCTCACAATGATTTCAAAATGATCCTTCTTCGGCTTCTTCGTCTTCACCAGAACAGAACGTGTGCTGAGATCGTAGTACCATCCTTCCATAGACTCGTCCAGATTCTCCTTCACCAGGAAGCGCGGCAGCATATGGCCATCCACACTGACCCATAAGGCCCCCTTTTCCTTGCTCAGCACCTGAAGAGTAAGATCCGTCACCGTGTCTTCATAGGAACCTTCCTTGTCAAAGGTGATCACGATCTTCACCCCGGCATCCACACGGATGCTGGTTCTGCTGTAAACGCCATCCTCAAAGCTTTTCGAGTGTCCGTCATCATCATAGAAGAGGAAACTGCTTCGCTTGTCGGCGCTGATGACGAAATCCAGGCTTCTCATGACATCCGTGGACGCCTGATGAATATCCTCTGAAGTCATGAACACGGCATCGCTTCTTAAGAACATAGGAATGGAATGCTCCTCCACCGGGATGGTGATGGTCTGTCCGCCCTCATAAACCTTGTAACGATCATTCATGTCATACCAGGAGGCTCCCTTGGGCAGATAGAGCCTACGCTCCTTTGCGCCCTTCTCCACCACATTGGCCACCAGCACCGATGGTCCAAACAAAAAGGTCATATGCTGATCTCCGTAGCAGTTCGGATCCTTTGGAAACTCCAGAAATAATGGTCTCATGGCAGGAACACCTGATTCATGGGCCTGTCTCATGAGCGAGTACAGATACGGAATCATGCGGTATCTCAGTGCAAAGGCTTCCTGAATCTCAGGAAGATGCTCCGCATACATCCAGGGCTGGGTCACCGTATTGTCCGTATTGGCCGAATTCATGCAGAACCGGGGCTGGAAGACGCCACTCTGGATCCAGCGAAGGAGAAGTTCCCCTTCCGGTGCAGGTCCAGCAAAGCCTCCGATGTCGCAGCCCATGTTCGGTACCCCAGAAAGCCCCATGCCCAGAATGGTGGCGATGTTGAACTTCACCGTTCTCCAGTCTGTGAGATTATCTCCTCCCCACACCTGGGCATATCGCTGGATACCGGCGTAGCCGGCACGGTTGATGATGTAGGGACGCTCTTCCGGATACATTTCCGCCAGAGCCTTTTTCCCCACATAGGCCATCATGTTGGAGTGAATGATCTTCAGCTCTTCCATGGTGCCGCCTTTTCCGTTGTTGTCGCAGAAAGCCCTTCGGTCTTCCACGCCATCGTATTCGCAGTTGTCATTCCAGACGGTTTTGGACCCCTTGGCCAGTAGCGTCTCCTTGAGCAGCTCCTTCCAGGTGTTTCGTCCAGCCTCACTGGTGAAATCCACAAACCGTCCTGTGCCGCCCCACCATCTTCCCTGATAGTCGCTCTGACCGTCAGGGGTCTTGACGAACACATCGTTCTTCTCAAAGACCTCCCTGTAGGGATGGTTGGGCAGAATACCCGGTTTCATATTAGGAATCACATTGATCCCCATGCTTTCCATCTTCTGGAAGAATCCTTCCGGATCCGGGAACCTTTTTCTGTTCCAGTTGAAGATGTAGCGCAGCTTGTCCTCTTCTCCTGCAGAGTAGCCCGAAGCAAGCCAGAAATTATCGATGTAGATCTTCTCCTTGAAGTGCTTGTCGATGACTTTGTAGATCTCTTCGTCACAGCGCTCCTCCAGCTCCGCATAATACATGGTGGATGCGGTGTAGCCCAGAGATTGCTTGGTGGGCAGCGCCGGTCTTCCTGTGAGCCAGGTGTAGCCGTCCAGCACCTTCTTCATGTCCGGACCATAGACCACGAAAAGGTCCAGGTCCCCGCCTTCCACCTGATAGTAGGCATACCGTTCCCAGTAGCCGCTGATCTCGTTGCCCATGTCAAAGACACTGTCGTGGGCATTGTTGTAGAAGAAGCCCACGGACCGTCCAGAATCCCTCTGGGCACGGATGTAGAAAGGAATGTGCTTGTAAAGGGGCTCTCCGAATTCCGGGTCATGGCCGATGGCATCCTTGGGCGACATTCTCATTCTGCGTCCCATCTTGTCCACATGACCCGTCTTTTCCCCGAATCCGTAGAAATGGTCCTTTTCGGGATCGATGCAGGTGAAATGGGACAGTCTGCCCAGATGATCCTTCTCATAGGCCCTTTCCTTCAGATCCTTGTAGAGGAGATTCCCCTCCCGGTCCGTCAGGACGAAGCTCAAAGGATTCTTTCGAAGCGTCAGTATCAGCTTCTTCGTTCTGAAGGTGATCTTTTTATCCGTCTCCTCATAGGGCACATCCAGGGCTTCAATTTTTGTTCTTTCCTCGGAAAGCAGCTCATCCAGTTCATCCTCCCAGGCGGTGGTCACCAGCGCATAGGAAGACTCTCTGAAGGTCTTGTCGAAGCTCGTACGTATTCTCACCACATGATCGTCCAGAAAGACGATCATGATGTCTGCCGCATCTCCATGGACCAGATAGCCGTTTTCCGTCTTCTCCATGGATACAAATTCTTTCAGTAACATATCTGCCTCCTTCTACATTCCGATGAGATCAAAGTCCTCAAAGGAAACCGTCAGTGTAACATCTCTTCCCGGGTTCGGATACTTGATCTCTACCGCTCTTCTGGTCTGGCTGTAGTACCAGCCCTCCGCCGCTTCTTCAAACTTTCTTCTGGAGAAGAAGTGAGGCAGCTCCTTTTCCCCTAAGCTCACCCAGTAAGGGCTTCTGTCCTTCCTGATCATCTCAATGGAGAACTCCTCCACCGTATCCCTGTAGGAACCTTCCGATCGGAAATCCACCTTCACCACATCAGAGCCTTCCATCTTCACATGGGTCTTTCGGAAAACGCCTTTTTCAAATCCGTTGGTCACGCCGTCATCGTCATAGAGCGTCATCTCCCGGTCCATGCCAGGCGCCAGGATGAGATGCAGCTTCGTCACGACATCCTTCTCCATGCTCAGCAGCTGATTCTTCGCCATGGGGATGATGGCCCCTTCGCGAACAAACATGGGGATCGTTTCGATGCTTACAGGGATGGTGATGGTCTGACCGCCTTCATGGCAGGCATAATTGTCATTCCAGTCATACCATCTGGTGCCTGCAGGAAGATAGACCTCCTTGGAAGATGCTCCCTTCTCCAGCACATTGGAGACCAGAAGGTCTCTGCCGAACATGAAGTTGAAGCTTTCATCATACACCTTTTCATCGCTCTGGAATTCATAGACCAGGGGACGCATGATTGGTGCTCCGGACTTCGATGCCTCATATTCCAGAGCATAGAGATAGGGTGCAAAACGGTAGCGAAGAAGCATGGCGTCTCGGATGAGGTCCTTGGACCCTTCATACATCCAGGGCTCTGTCACCGTGTTGTCGTTGCTTGCGGAGTGGATGGAAAATCTGGGCTGGAACACGCCGTTCTGAACCCATCTGACCAGCAGCTCCTCTTCCGGTGCAGGTCCTGCAAAGCCGCCGATATCCGCTCCTTCATTGGGCTGGCCCGAAAGGCCCATGCCCGTGATGATGGGAATATTGTACTTCAGGCTTTCCCAGCTGGTGTAGTTGTCTCCGCACCAGGTCTGGGCATACTTCTGAATGCCTGCACTCCCGCTTCTGCAGACCACATAGGGACGCACGTTCTCGTTGTGCTCCTTCACCGCATCCACGGCGATCTTGCACATGATGGTGCTCATGAGGGGCTTCAGCTGACCTAAGCTTCCGCCTTTGCCCTCGTAATCGCAGGAAGCGTCCTTGTCCAGAATGCTGTCATACTCGCAGTTGTCGTTCCAGATGGAATTGGTTCCCTTGGCAATGAGACTGTCGATCATGTAGTCCTTCCATACACGGCGGGCACTGTCCTTCGTGAAGTCCCAGAAGGCGCCTTCTCCACCCCACCATCTGCCGGTGGCGATGTCTTTTCCCGCACTGTCTTTCACAAATACATCATTCTTGATGAAGTCTCTAAAATAGGGATGTTCCAGTAGAATGCCCGGCTTGATGTTGGGCACATTCTGTGCTCCCTTCTCGTTCATGGCTGCAAAATAGGCAACAGGATCTTTAAACCGCTCATGATTCCAGGTGAAGACGCATCTTCTGCCCTCCTGACTGGTATAACCTGAAGAAAGATGGAATCCGTCGATGGGGAAGCCTTCCTCCTTGATGGTGTCAATGAAATCCAGCACCGCATCGTCGCTGTCCTTTTCCAGTTCCGGATAGAACATGGAAGAACCCTGATAACCCAGTGCTCTTTTAGGCAGCAGCATAGGTCTTCCCGTAAGGAAGGTATAATTGTCCACGATTCTTTTCAGAGTATTGCCCCCAACGAGAAACAGATCGATGTCTCCACCATCTGCCTGCCAGTAGGTATAGCGGCTCCAGTAATTGCTCTTCTCGCAGCCCATGTTGAACACGGATTCAAAGAAGTTGTTGTAGAAAAGCCCTACCGCCTTCTTCGTTTCCCGGTTCAGTCGGATGTAGAAGGGGATGTGCTTGTAGAGCGTATCCATCTTCTGGGCATCAAAGCCCATGGCATCGGTGGCCCGCTGCCGGATGAAGGCCTTGTTCTTGTTGAGTTCTCCACCCTTTTCGCCGAATCCGTAGAAGCACTCCTCTTCAGCAAGCATTCTGCTGTAGTGGTTGATACGGTTGTTGGAGTCCTTGATATACGGTGTGCCCTCCAGGTCGCTGTAGAGAAGGGTCCCTTCTACGTCATAGAGTCTGATGCCAAAAGGGTTTTTCCCAAGCTCCAGGGTCAGCTGAATCGTTTTGAAGAGAATCTTCTCCTCAGTTTCCGTGATGACAGGAACCACCGGCTCCAAACGGGTTCTCTCCTCCTTGAGGAAGTCATCCAGTCGGTCCGCCCAGGCTGTGGCGGAGAGAATATAGGATGCTTCATCTTCCTCTTCTTCAAAGGAAGTTCTCACTCTGACGATTTCATCGGTGAGAAAAACCACCTTCATGGTGGAGCAGTTGGTGCGAATGAGGGTGATGCCCTTATCCGTCTTCCGCTCTATGTATTCTTTCGTTATCTTCATATCTTACCTCTCGTTATCTCATTACTAATTGCTTTCATCCCTTAATTGATGCCTAGAAAGAAGGAATCAGTCCGAACACATATGGAATCCATAGGGACAGGGCCGGAATATAGGTCACCAGCAGCAGTGCCACCACCATGGCCGCAAAGAGCGGAATGATGTATCTGGTGACGCCTTCGATGGACACCTTACCCACACTGCATCCCACAAAGAGACAGGATCCCACTGGTGGAGTCACCGAACCGATACCCAGATTCAGGATCAGCATGATTCCGAAATGCACGGGACTCATACCGATGCTTCCGATGATGGGCAGGAAAATCGGTGTGAAGATGAGTACTGCAGGTGTCAGGTCCAGGAACATACCCATGACCAGAAGGAACAGGTTCATGATCAGAAGCAGCACATACTTGTTGCTGGATGCGCCCATGATCATTCTGCTGATGGCAGCAGGAATTCCTGAATAGGACATGACATAGGACATGATGGTGGACGCCGCGATAAGAAACAGAATCGTCGCGGAACTGATCATAGTGTCTGCAAGGATCTCATAGAGATTCTTAAGATTCAGTTCCTTATAGAGGAATCCGAGAAGACCACAGTAGAGAACCGCCACGACACCCGCTTCTGTGGGGGTGAACCATCCGGCAAGAATACCTGCCATGACGATGATGACCGCAAGTAAGGATGGAATCGCATCGATTACCACCTTAAGGGGAGAATCAACCTCTTTCACCGTGGACTTCTTGTATCCCTTCTTTGCTGCCATGATAATGGCTACTGTAAGGACACTCAGTCCCAGTATGAGACCAGGAATATATCCGGCCATGAAGAGAGCTGCAACGGATACACCACCAGCGGTGATGGAATATAGAATCAGCGGACCACTGGGTGGAATGATGATTCCTGTGGGGGCTGAGCAGATGTTCACAGCAGCAGAGTAATTGGGGTCATAGCCTTCTTCCCTCTCCAGAGGGCTCATGATGCTGCCCATGGCGGAAGTGGCTGCCACAGAAGAACCGGAGATGGCGCCGAAGAACATGTTCGCCAGAACATTGGTGGCCGCAAGGTAGCCTGGGATCCATCCCACAACCAGTCTTGCCAGTCTCACCAGTCTCTGGGCGATGCCACCCTTGTTCATGATGTTTCCTGCCAATGTGAAGAACGGCAGCGCAAGAAGCGCAAAGGAGTCGATGCCCGAGAACACACGCTGCGCAGCGGTGATCGCGAATACAGACGGATCAAAACTGAAAAATGCCGTAATGATGGATGCGATCCCGATACCAACGGATATTGGTACGCCGGAGAACAGCATCACAAAAAAAATTCCGAATAATATGAGTGTTGCCTGTATGACCATTAGTTCTCCTCCTTACTCTTTCTGCTCACCAGAAAGGCCTGATAATACTTCAGTGCTCTGGCCAGTACGATGAAGATTCCTGAAATCGGTAGAATCATATACAGATACTTGAACGGAATCTGCATGACAGAGGAAGTGTTGGTGGCATTGAAGGCCATCTTTGAACCGCCGTAGACGAAAACATAGATGACGAAGAAGAGGATCATGGATTCAATGAATACCATCAGAACCTTTTCCTTCTTTCCTGTGGCCTTCTTTTTGAAGAGGTCCAGGGTCAGGTGCTTGTCTTTATAGAAACAGTAGGCCGAACCGATCATACTTGCCCAGATCAGCATGTATCGCATGAACTCTTCGGTAAAGGTGGATGGATCCTTCAAAATCCATCTGGTGAAGATCTGCCAGGTTCCACCTACCACCAGTGAGAACATGGCTGCCGCCATGACGGCTTTCATGATGGTATCGATGGTTTTATCAATATTCTTCATAGTTGTTTACTCCTTCGATTGGTATAAAATCGCTGAATCTCTGTTTTTAAAAAGGAAGGTTCAGCTGCATCAG
The DNA here is from genome assembly GCF_017368455.1 of Proteiniclasticum aestuarii. Taxonomy (GTDB): domain Bacteria; phylum Bacillota; class Clostridia; order Clostridiales; family Clostridiaceae; genus Proteiniclasticum; species Proteiniclasticum aestuarii. The sequence goes on from NZ_JAFNJU010000002.1 coordinate 29,027, forward strand.
CATGCAGCCTTCCCTTCCCTTATTCATTCTTCTACTTTACTGCGTCACGGATCTTCTGAACCACTTCAAATACCTCAGGGCTTTCAGTTTCCAGATTCTCGTAGATCGGCTGCACTGCATCCTGGAATGCCTTGATGTCCACATCTCTGACCAGCTCTACGCCAAACTCATTTGTAGCTTTCTCAAGGACTTCATCTTCGAAGTTCTTCCATCTGGTCTTGTAGCTGTCGCTGGCTTCCATGGCCGCTTCCTTGATTGCGCTCTTCTGCTCTTCTGTCATGGCATCCCAGACTTTTGCTGAAAGCACAACGATGTCAGGGATTCTGGAATGTTCATCGAAGGAATAGAACTTGGCCACTTCACCATGGTCTCTCAGTGCTGTGACATTGTTTTCTGCACCGTCAATGACGCCCTGCTGCAGTCCTGTATAGATATCGCTGTAACCCATGACTGTTGCAGATCCGCCCAGCGCGTCCATCATGTCGATGGCGATCTGTGAGTCCATGGTACGGATCTTCAGACCCTTGAGATCTTCTGGTGTTCGGATGGCTCTGTCCTTTGTGTAGAAGGATCTTGAACCGGAATCCAGCCAGGTCAGGCCGATGAATCCATCACCGGATGTGCTGGAGAAGATATCCTGTGTGATTTCTCCATCCATGACACTGTAGTAATGATCCTGATCGTCAAATACGTATGGCACGGAATAAGCGTTATACTGTGCACTGAAGTTTCCAAGCGTGGAAGCAGATACCTTCGCCATATCCAGAGCGTCGTTCTGAATCTGTGAAATCATATCCGTTTCGCTTCCAAGGGTACCATTAGGGAAGATCTGAACGGTGACCGTTCCATCTGTCTTTTCCTTCACCTTCTCGGCAAAGTCGGACAGCTCCAAATGAACTGCGTGGTCTTCCGCAAGATTGTGTCCGAGCTTCAGATTGAAGGTCTGGTCTCCTGCAGGTGTATCGGTCTTCTCTCCGCAGGCAGCTAGTCCTACAGTCATCATGGCCGCAAGTGCGATGGTAACTAATTTTTTTGATCTGAACATTATTGTCCCTCCTACTAATTTACGAGTAATTGATATCTATAGAGAATCGCAGGTGCGATTTCACTAACAAAAGATGGGTAACGGTCTTTAGGGTTTTCTGAAAAGCTTCACAACATCGCGAAGACTCATCTGAAGCCACGACTGGGGTCTGTGGAAAGCACGTCCGGTCTTTTCTTCCAGAAAGGCCTGAAACGCTTCCAGGCTTCCGCCTTGAATCGTTTTCTTCTCCACCAGCACAGCGCTGTCTCTGGAAAAGAAGAGGAAGATCAGGGCATCGTCTTCCACGAGATACTCAGCTTCTCTGTATCTCAGTTTCATGCTTTTCCCTTCAAGAAGAAGCAGATGGTGGTCATGAAACTCCACGGCAAGTTTCGGCAGATTTCCCTGCCTTTTCTCCAGAGCATCAGTGGCTCTCATCTTCGCCGGAAAATCACGGCTCACCATGAGCCAGGCACCACCCATGAGAAGCATCGCCTGGAAAATCATAGGAAGGTCCAGAAACAGACCCGCCATGGCCATGAGAAACCCCATGCCCATTCGAATGAGCGCTCTTCTTCTCTCATAGATGCCATAGGTAGTCTTATAGAGAAGATGAACGGTCTCCTGCGTGTATTCTATTTCTGCGTTAAACCTTTTCATGAGCTTTATTCCTTTATGCTTTCTTTGCTTCATCAGTATGGTTACATTGTAGTATACCCATGGCGTTCAAACTAGACGAAAATTGCAGTCAAATATCCATTTCTTTACATATCTTGCTCGAACATGTAAAATATAACCGTATTCACCGCAGATTATCGAGAACGATTATCAGAGAAAAGGAGAAAAAACATGATTGACTATGCTGGTATCCGTATGACTGAAGGTCAGCTGATTGCCTGTGAAAGAAAAGAAGGCATGAACGACAATATGATGAAATCCCATTTTCATGACTTCTATGAAATCTATTATCTGGAAGAAGGTGGCAGAAACATCATCATCGAAGGATCCATCTATACCATCGAACCTGGCATGTTTGCCATCAAGGCTCCTTACATCATGCATCACTCTTTCGGAGACAAGGACGTGCCCTTCAGGCGAATCGTCCTGTACTTCAGGCCCAATGCGATTCTTTCTGCTACACTGCAAGATGCGATGAAAGGAATCACCGGAACTTACAGACCTGCAATTGATCAGAAAGAACAGTTTCAGATGCTTCTGGACGGAATCAACGAGGAAGAAACCGGAAATTCTCCTTTCAAACAGGAAGCCATGCAGAGTCTTCTGAATAATCTTCTGGTGAGCATCCTGAGACAGACCGCCAACAAGGAGAAAAACTCCAATCAGCATCTTGTGGGAGATGTGATGGACTATATCCATGACAACTATTTTGAAGACATCACTCTGGAAAACCTGGCAAAACGCTTCTATGTCAGTCACTACTATCTCTGCAGAGAGTTCAAGCGCATGACCAATCGGACCATCATCCAGTACATCAGCGTCACAAGAATCTCCAATGCCCAGAGAAAGATCATGGAAACGGATCTTTCCATCACGGAAATCTCGAACCTCACCGGCTTTTCCAATCTGACGAATTTCAACCGTGTCTTCAAAAAATACGCAGGAATCTCTCCTTCCCAGTACAGAAAGGAATACAGAGAAGTGGCTGCGCAGAAGATCAGATGATGAAATCATTCCAATAATTTTTAGTCAGAAGACACCATTAACATAAAGCAGCTAAAGATAATAAGAGCCTTCAGGCAAAGATGTTCATCTTCCCTGAAGGCTCCTTTTCTGTTCATTTCCTATTTGATTTTCCTTATAGGCGGACCGGTTTTCCATGTCGCAAGAAAGGAACCTGGAAAATGCATACTTCAATCATCACGCAATAGATAGAGGTTTTTCGCACTTTGTATTCCAGGTTCCAATGGCATGATAAATGCACACACATTCCCCATATTTACGGAAAATGAAATAGTCAATATACAACTTACCACAATGTTAAATGTACCATATTTGATACCACTTTACAATAAAAATTATAACTCGTTCCGTGGTTGCATTGTGAATTAAGCAATTCTGAAATCCGAAATTTTCAGCTGCACCTTGCTTGTACCGTTGTAGGTATTGATATCCGGATAGTAGAGGATATCGCATTTCCTGTTCTTCAGCTCCTGAGACAGGTCTCCCACCTCTTTATGATGCACTTCTCTGAAGTACTCCTCCATCTGTCTGACGCCATAGAAGTAGACACCTTCCACATAGATGCCATCCACATTGAACACCAGCTTCATATGATCCTTGTCACGGCCCATGAGATACACCTGATGGATCAAGAGATTCTTCTCCGCAAAGATGGGCTTCGGATTGGCCTTGCCGAAAGGTTCCAGTTTTTCCAGGCTCTCCACGAACTTCTCCGTGATCAAAGCGGGACTTAACCTGGCATCTATGGTCACCTTGGGAAAGAGATCCTCTTTCCCAAGGTTCGCCTTCCTCTTCAGATCTTCCCGGAAGGAATCCAGTTTGTCCTCGTCCATGGAAAGACCCGCCGCCATGGGATGTCCTCCAAACCTTGTCAGATAGTCCTTGGAGTGATTCAGCCCCTCGAAGATATTGTATTCCTCGATGGACCTGGCAGAGCCCTTAAGGCCGTTCTCCGTCCTTGTAAGGACGATGGTGGGTCTGTAGTATCTTTCCTTCACCCGGCCGGCGATGATGCCTGCCAGGCTTTCATGGACGTCTGGCAGCTTCACCACAATGACCTGATCTTCCTCTCTCCTGTTCCTTCTGATTTCCTCCTCAGCCAGAACCATCCCTTCATCGGTCATTGCCCGCCGGGTCTGATTGAGTTCATAGAGTTCTCTGGCAAGGCTCTTCGCTCTCTCTCCTTCTGCAAACAGAAGTTCTATCGTCATCTTGGCCGTGGACAGTCTTCCTGCGGCGTTGAAGCAGGGTCCCAGCACAAAGCCGATGATGTAGGTGCTGATATTTTTGATATCCACCTTGCTGGCTTCCGCCAGGGCCAGGAGGCCTTCGTTTCTGATACTCTTCAGCATTTCCAGTCCATGCTTCACGATGATCCGGTTCTCACCGGTGAGATCCACAATGTCTCCTACTGTGGCGATGGCCACAAAGGGAATATACTCCAGAAGCTCCTCTTCCGGTATACCCAGCTCATGGTAGAGCCTGGAAACGAGTTTGAAGGCCACCGCCGCCCCGCAGAGCATCTTGTAGGGATAGGCACATTCTTCCCTTTTCGGGTTCACCACAGCGTGCGCTGGGGGAAGAACCTCCTTCTTTTCTCCGTTTTCGAGAATGTACGGCACGTCATGATGGTCCGTGACGATGATCTCCATACCGATTTCCCTGGCATAGGTCACCGCCTCCATGGCGGAGATGCCGTTGTCGAAGGTGATGATGAGATCCACCCCGTCCTCCTTCGCCTGCTGTACCATATCCTTGTTGATGCCGTAGCCGTCTCTGATTCGATCCGGAATCTCGTAGTCCACCTGGGCACCTGCCTTCTCCAGAGCAGACAGGGCCACAAAGATGCTCATGGACCCGTCGATGTCGAAGTCTCCCACCAGACGGATTTTTCTTTCTTCCTCTATGGCAGAGAGAATCATCTCCATGGCCACATCCATATCCTTCAGAAGAGATGGATCATGAAGCTTTTCAAGATCCGGCTCCAGATAGTCTCTGATTTCCTCAATACTTCCCGGACACCTGTTGATGAGGCACCTGCAGATCTCCTCCGGAAGACCGATGGTTCTGCTCAGTCCCTTGTAGTCGTACTTAATGTTCTTGATCAGCCATTTGCTTTGCATAGTTTCTGTTTCTCCTGTCTTTTCTTTATCGTTTCAGTCTTCATCTGTTCAGTTGAGAAATACTGTTTTTCTTCTTATCCTCTTCCAGATGTATACCCTCTTCACTACTACTTAGTGTGTTTCATCTCCTCATTATAACCGGAAATCTTCCTGAAGCCAAAAAGAAGTTCGCTTCACTTTCATGAAACGAACTTCTTGCAGCCTCTCTGATGTCTAGTTGAATTTAGGATAGTAGAACTTGAGATCCAGTTTGGTGTTGGGATTCTTGAGCATATAGGCTTCAATCTGTTCTTTGATTCTACCTGCCTGCTTCTGCGCCCAGCCGAGGTCTGTGGCATACTCATGGTTCATGTCTTCCTGAAAATTGAATCTCATCTTGAAGAGCGTGTTCTGGCTGGTGGCTCTGTTGATGTAGTTTGTTCCAATCCACTTGGCTCCGCCCATGATGGCCTCCTCCACAGAGAACCACTTTTCCTGATAGGCTTTCTGAGCCCCCCAGAGATTCGCATTGCTGTCCCAGGCGCCGATTCCGAATACGTTGTAGACCATCTTGTCCTTGTCTTCTTCCGGAATGCTGTCTGGAATGATCGAGGATTCGTCCCCGAACTTAGCATAGGTTGCTGTGACCTTCTGGCCATTGGCCAGCACCGATGTGCCATGGCCTGTTTCCAGAATGGCATGACTTGCCAGATAGATCGGATTGACATTATAGGTCTGTCCTGCTAGCAGGAAGGCTTCTCCCATTTCATGAAGAACTCCTTTTCCGCTCAGCATGTTATCCAGCTGAGCCGCCGTGACACTGAGCTCTTGATCATATCTGAGATCCATGAACATATATTTGTTGGCGTCATCGTAAATATAGTTTCCTGGGTCCAGATGATACTGGATTTCATTCATGGTCGCATTGACAAATCCGTTTCTTGAGATCTTCGGCCATACGGACTTCTTCGTCTCCAGCACCGCATATTCATCTCTGGTCCTGGTCTGCTGCTCTGCAATGAATCGATCCGTCTGGGACCCCCTCAAAATAATGGTTCTCGAATAGACTGTTCCATCTTTTCCGGTCATCTCCACTCTTACAGCATTCATGCCTGTGGCGGAAAGATCTGCTGCACTCAGCGTAAAGGAATAATCCGCATTCTTATATCCTGTATAGGTGGAGTAGCTTCCAGTCGCGGAAGACGCAGTGCCATAATTTACAGCACCCTTGTCCTTTCCGTTGACATAGTATTTCATCCCCGTAACCCCATCCGCCTGGATGGCATATCCGCTGATGGTGACATTCGAGGTAGGCACTGCCTGTCCGTCTGTGATACCGGATAGGGTCATGACCGGAGCAGGTTTTGTCATGCTGAAGGTGGAGGAGACTTTTTTCACTGTGCCATCCTTGGCAGTGGCAGTGACCACTAAAGTGTGACTGCCTACGGAAAGAGCTGCCTTATCTATGGAGAAGCGGAAGCCCAGTTTATCCAGTGTGTATCCATCGCTGTACAGCGTATGAAGTTCCGGTCTATCATACCTCTCCACGGTGATTGCTCTGCCATCTATGGTGGCTGTTACGGACGCTATCCCATCCATGGTGACGGCTCTGCCCACCACATGCACATTCGCATTATTGTAGGTGGTCTTCAGTTCATCTATGAGAAGTACTGCAGGTTTCTTCTCCACCACTGGGATTTCCTCTACCGGTTCTTCCACCACCGGCGGCACTGTGCTTACCATGGTGGTCAGATACTGGCTGGAGACCCAGCCTTTCTTTCCATTATAGATCACATTGGACCAGCCATTTGAGGTGGAATAGATGGAGACTTCTCCACCTTTTGGTATGGTGAGGATGATGGCATTGCTCGTTCCCGCTCCAGTTCTCATGTTGAGATTCACTGTGGTCTTACTGGTGCCTATGATAACAGGTGTTTCTGGTGTTGGAGTCGGAGTGGGCGTTGGCGTTGGCGTCGGTGCAGGTACCACTGCAGTCAGATACTGACTGGAGACCCATCCCTTCTTACCGTTGTAGGTCACATTGGACCAGCCATTAGTGGTGGAATGCACTGTAACGGTGCCTCCCTTTGGTATGGTGAGGATAATCGCATTGCCTGTGCCGGCTCCCGTTCTCAGATTCAGATTCACCGTGGTCTTACTGGTGCCCAGATCCCCTGGCGTCTCGGGTGCAGGAGTTGGCGTCGGTGTGGGTGTAGGCGCTGGTGTTGGTACTATTGCAGTCAGGTACTTGCTAGAGACCCATCCCTTCTTTCCATTGTAGGTCACATTGGACCAGCCATTTGAGGTGGAGTGCACCGTAACGGTGCCTCCCTTCGGTATGGTGAGAATAATTGCATTGCCTGTGCCAGCTCCTGTTCTCAGATTCAGATTCACTGTGGTCTTACTAGTTCCCAGATTCCCTGGCGTCTCGGGCACAGGTGTCGGTGTAGGCGATGGGGCTGGTGTCGTCACATTTACGATGCCTGTCAGGTACTGACTGGATACCCACCCCTTCTTTCCATTGTAGGTCACATTGGACCAGCCGTTTGAAGTGGAATGAATGGTGACGCTTCCGCCTTTTGGAATAGTTAAAATAATGCCGTAGCCTGTTCCCGCTCCTGTTCTCATATTCAGATTTACGGACGTCTTTCCCGTCTTCACGGTCTCCTGCGTACTGGCAGGAGGCTGTACGGTTGATGTTCCTGTAGCCTGAAACGATACATAGATCGGATTTGCGGAAATATAGAGACCATTGTCCAGTCGATACATTTCCTTTCCGGAAACATTCAGCTTCTGCAGGACATTGAATGTTGTCCCCTGATTATATACTTTTGTTCTGGCAGACCAGTCCCCACTGGAATAAGTCCAGATGGATGAGGCTTTCACGGTCACAACGCCCTGGGTTTCATTGACCACTGTCGCCGCATAAACATCCGCGGGTTCCCTATAGTTCACCGCTACCACTGAAGTCATACCAACCGTAAGTGCCACCGTCGTCTTCAGAATGATATTTCTTGTATTCTTACTCAGCATATCCATTTTCCTCCTGATTGGTGAATCATTAATATCTGCTTCCATGTCATTATACAATGCTAAAATGAAGTATCCTCGTGAAAAGATTGAGCATACATTAAAGATAATTATCTATCATAAATTATAGCACTACTAATGAATTTGTGAATCGATTTCATGAAATGCATCAGTATTTATCGAAAAATTCACAATTAGGAGGAATACTGTTCCAAAATTTTTACTGGTGTTACTCTATTTCTTTCAGTGAGGATTTTATCATCAGAAAAAGAATGTCTGAATAAAACTTGATATTCAGGCATTCTTATATTTCTTCAGATCAATTATACATTTTTTAGGCACTATACTACACTATTCGTTCCTGTGATCAAACAGGAAGTTATACTGCATGTCTTCACGAAGTCTTTCCGACTCTTCCTTCATTCCCAGAGTTTCAAGAATTCTGAAGCCCATCTCCATGGACGTTCCCGCTCCTCTTGAGGTCAGGATGTTTCCAGAAGACACGAAAACCTTATCCATATAGGATTTCGGTGTGATCTTATCTTTGAACGTCGGTGCGGAGGTGGCATCATGCTCCTTGAGAATACCAGCCTCATTCAGCACCCAGGGTGCTGCGCAGATGGCTCCGATGAAGGTTCCATCCTCATTGTACTTCTGAAGCAGCTTTATGACGTTCTCATTATCCGCCAGATTGTTCACCCCTGGAACACCTCCTGGAAGATAGATCAGGTCATACTCATCATTGTAGATATCGATGAAATCCAGTCTCACATCACTCTTGATGGTGATGTTGTGAGAACCTGTGACATATTCCTTCTCCGTGATGCTGCAGACCTGCACATTCACCTTGGCTCGTCTCAGAATATCAATGACGGACACCGCTTCAATTTCCTCAAAACCAGGCGCCAGCAGTACCATTACTCTTTTATTCATTCTTTCATAACCTCCTATGCAATCCCCTTCTCCAGGTTTTATTTAGCTTTTCGCTATAGATTAGCTACATTATACCATGATTGGGTAAAATACACAGGAATTACAGCGTCAAATCGTAACAAATAGCGTAATTTTCTGTTAATTTTATAATCACAATGGTGTCTTCTCACATCCATCATGCAATCCAGAAAGTCTAAAAGACAGCTTTCCGGAGAAAGCTGTCTTTTAGGATGCTTAGGATTGGACCGATTCAGATGCCGTACCCGCTTTGTACTACGCTTCCATACAGTAGATGATGGTACCACTTTTCCCCACCAGAGCCTCTGTGGTTTTCTCCAGAGATCCGATGATGGCCTTTCTGTTCTTGCCGGATTCCGCAAATCGGATGCCTGTGACCACTTTGGGCAGCATGCTGCCCGGTGGAAACTGATCCGCCTGAATATGCGTTCTGGCTTCTTCGGTACTCATGCTGGACAGGTTTTCCTGATTCTTCTTGCCGAAATTGATGGCTACCCGGTCTACCCCAGTCAGCATGAAGATGTAGTCGCAGTCGATGAGCTCCGCCAGCTTTCCGCTGGAGTAGTCCTTATCGATGACCCCTTCCGCGCCGACGCATTCCACGCCTTTTCGGATTACAGGGATCCCGCCACCGCCGCCGGTGATGACGATATGGCCTTTGTCCAGCAGAGTACTGACCGATTCCTTTTCCATGATATCCAGTGGTTCAGGAGAAGGCACCACTCTGCGGTAGCCCCTTCCTGAATCTTCAATGAAGGGATAGCCGTTTCTTCTCTCCAGCTCTTCCGCTTCTTCCAGCGTCAGGAACGGTCCGATGGGCTTCTGAGGATTACGGAAGGCCTCATCATGCTCATCCACCACCACCTGGGTCACCAGAGACACCACTTCTTTGTCGATGCTTCTGCGTGCAAGTTCCGATTTAAGCACATTCTGCAGATGAAACCCGATGTATCCCTGGCTCATGGCCGTGCACTCGGCCAAAGGCATGTCATGAGAGGTGAGCGCATCATGGATCATCCCCACCTGAGGACCGTTGCCATGGGTGATGATGACTTCATGTCCCTTTTCGATGAGATCCGTGATGGGCACCACCGCAGCCTTCAGCAGCTGAAGCTGCTCGCTGGAGGAATTGCCCAGGGCGTTTCCGCCCAGAGCGATGAGAATTCTACTCATTTGCCTTCCCCCTTCTCTCCATATACGCACGAAGCGCCTTTCTGAAACACTCCATAGGCGGACTCACAAGTCCTGCCCCCACCTGACCGACGCCGGCCACTTTATGGGCCATACCCGTATTGATGATGGGCAGCGTTCCTGTAGCCAGAACCTTCATGACATCGATGCCGATGGCAGAGCCTCTGAAGTCCAGCGTAGGAATGGAGTAGTTGGTATTTTCCGATGTGGTGATGGTGAACATCTTCTCGCTGTAGGCGATGGCATCGGACACCGTTCCTCCCACAAACTGCACGATGGCTGGAGATCCGCCCATGGCGAATCCGCCGATGCCCATGGTTTCCGTGATGGTGCTGTCTCCGATGTCCGGATTGGCATCCTCTTCCGTGAAGCCAGGGAACAGAAGTCCGCGGATCTTATCGGCAGGTGCGGTGAACCAGGTGTCTTTGCCCATACCGCTGACACGGATCCCGAAGTCCACGCCGTTTCTTGCCATGGTGGTGACCACCGTGGCATGGTCCACATTGGACGCCGCATCACAGGCAGCCTTGCAGGCCGGCATGGAGAGGTTGAGGAAGTAGTGGTCATTGCCCCGGATGAAATCCACAGCTCGCTGAACCGCCGCTCTGTCCTCCTCCAGCATAAAGAAATAAGGAATCACTTCTCTGAAGAACAGACTTGTGGCCGCCTTGTTTCTGTTATGACATTCATCACCCATATGGACCGCCTGGGAAATGAGAGACTTGATGTCCACCCCATCGCCTTTTAAGGCAAGAACTTTCTTCAGGAGAGGATAGAACTCTTCCCGGATCCACTTCAGGCGTGTGATGACGCTCTCATCATATGCGCCGTAACGCAGCACCTTTCCGAGGCCTTCGTTGACCGTACAGTAGGCATAGTTGCCGTGGGTCATGTCCTTGATGATATGCACCGGCATATGAGGAGAGATGATGCCCGCCATGGGGCCCACCGCATTGTGCTCATTGCAGGGGGAGAACTTTATGGTGCCAGACTCTATGAGCTTTATGGCTGCTTCTTCACTAGACGCTCTTTCTTCGAAGAGAAGAGCACCGATGACCGCCCCCTTCATGGGTCCGCACATTCTCTCCCAGGTGATGGGTGGTCCTGCGTGCAGGATGGTGTTCTCATCCATGCCTGGAATCACATCAATGGCCAGGGCCATATCCACAAGAACACCATGAGAGCTCTTCATGATCTCCACCACTTTCTGGTTGGCTGTGGCGATGCGCTCGTCATTTTCCAGTTCATCCAGGAAGGAGACCAGCTCCACATCGCCTCCGGCAGGCGGTCTCCACTCCACGTGCAGGACCGAACGCTCCTGCAGCTTCAGATCTTCCAGGAAGCTCTGTGCACCCACATTGATGATTTTCGCTTCCCCTTGCAGTAATCTGCTTATTTCATTCATCTCATTACCTCCTTGCTCCCACGATTGCAGCGGCCGCCAGTGCCGCCTCTCTGTTGCTGTCGAAGACCAGTATGCCGTTTTCCTTCAGCAGTCTTCTCTGCAGCTTGTAGTCCTGCTTGTCCAGTTCTGTTCCCAGCACATAGGCTGCGAAGATGATTTCTCTGCCTTCTTCTTCAGCGAGGGCTCTGGCCTTTTCGATGGCCTTGAGAGAAACCTCCACCGCCGCATCGTGAGAACCGTATCCCAGCTCGTAGTCCAGAAGAATCACCGCTGTCTTCGGGTCTCTTGCAGCATGGAGTATATGCTCATTGCGAAGAGAGGGTTCGATCATGGGATGAGGTTTGCCGTTGGTGTACTCATCCTCACCCAGATCCAGAAGCACGTGTCCGGTCTCAGCAGCTTCTCCGCTGAGCTTCTCTTCGGGCTTTTTGGCCACGTTGCTCTTCACCTTGCCCAGCTTCTCACGAAGAATGGTCAATGCTTCCGCGCACAGGGTCCCTCCTCCATATAGCGCTCTAACATTCTCCTGTGTGCTCTTCAGCTTCTGGCTGTAGGTCTTTGGATCAAATCCTTCCAGGAGGGTTTTTCTCACCGCTTCTCCCTTAAGTAGAGACACGGCCTTCTCCGCAGCTTCATACAATCCGCTGACAAAGTGCACATGGTCCGGATTCTCATCCTTAGCTTTTCCGTCCAGGAAGCAGACCACCACAGGCTTTTCAACTTTTCTCAGTTCATCATAGATGACATCGGCGATGGCCTTTGCCGGCGGCTTGGATACCAGCACCAGCACTTTTGTCTTGTCATCGGCTGCCAGAGCCCGGATACCTTCCAGCATCATGATGCCTCCGATTTCCTCCCGAAGATCTCTTCCGCCGGTGCCGATGCCATGGGAGACGCCGCCCCCCAGGTGATGAATCTGCACCATGACTTCCTGAAGACCGGTTCCAGATGCCCCCACAATGCCGATGCCTCCAGGTCTCACATCATTGGCAAAGCATAGCCCTGTGCCGTTGATGCTGGCTGTACCGCAGTCCGGTCCCATGACGAGAAGTCCCTTGTCTCTACCCATCTCCTTCAGCGCTCTTTCCTCTTCCAGAGACATGTTGTCACTGAAGATCATCACGTGAAGTCCCTTCTTCAGGGCTTCTCTGGCTTCTCTTGCCGCATAGATGCCCGGCACGGAGATGATGGCCACATTGGCTTCCTCCATTCTCTCACAGGCTTCCTTTATGCTCTCGGGGGCTTTGGCTTCCCCTTTGTCCTTTTTCTTCTTCCTGGATGTCAGAAGCTCCTCAATCATGGCAAAGGCTTCCTCCAGCCCTTCCTCGTTCTCGGCGGATACCGCCACAATGAGATCCGATGCGGCTGCCGCATCCACTTCCTCGTTGGAAAGAGCTACGCTCTTCAGAAGATCCTTGTTCATCTGAGTCGCCATGGAGATCACGGCGTTGTCCACGCTTTCCATATCCAGAATCTTCCCCGTCAGTGACATCAGCGTCACAGAATCATAATAGACATTTTTTCTGATTTCAGTTTTATTGACCATAATTTCCTCCAGTATTTTCAGTTTCAAGTAACATTTCCAGTGCGAACATGGCACCTGTGGCCATATCCGTTCCGGAAGTTGACCCAATATTCAGTAATTTCTCCATAGACTTCCTGCATTCCGGAAGGGCTACGCCGCCTAGAATCCGTTCACAGAATTCCGACAGCGGCTCTATATATCGTTCCTTCACTCCGTGAAGGAGCATTTCTCTGCTGACATCCGTCGTATCCATGGCTTCTGCCAGGAGGGTCTCCCTGAGGGACTGCCTCCAGACGTCCGTCACCGGATGCCGGAAATGGCGGCTCATGCACAGGTAACCCAGACAGAAGTCATCTCCAGAGGGCGTCAGCCCTCTCCCCAGGCCCAAGAGTCTTCCGAAATCGGGAGACTCCCTGAGGTGTCCGATTCTTAATGCCAGTTCCTTCTCCAGGAGATCCGCCCGGTCAGGCGACCCATAGAAGGCTAGACACCCGCCCCCACTGCCGATCTGAAGGAGGTGTTCTCTCGCCCAGGCGTATGCCGCAGGGAGATCCTGACGGAGGGAAGCCATCCGGAAGGATGGATAGAGCACCTGCGCCTGGCTCAGCGCCACACAAAAGACCCCTTTCACTTCCAGAAGCTCCTTCGTGACAGACACTTCTTTTCCCTGCAGGTCTTCAAACATGGAGAACCGGAGCGTTTCTCTGATCTGAAACGCGCCTGGTATGTAGTAGCCCTTTTCCAGCGACAGGGTAAGCAGCTCTCCATGACAGGTTCTGATGTTGACCACACTGTCATAGACACTGTGAACCCTTCCGCTGAGATTCTTTGCTTCATTGACGAGTTTCACATAAAGGTCCGCATCCATGAAGCTGCAGGTAAGACGCCTCATGACCTTTCCTCCCTGGGTAGCCAGTGGTCTAGGACCATGGCCGTCACTGCAGAAGGAACCACTCCTGAGGTCAGAATCAGCTGCAGATCCTTGTGAAGACCTGACAGGGCTTCCGGAACGATGGAAAGTCCGATGCCCAGACCCAGAGAAAGGGCCACGATGAGAGAGTTTCTGCTGTTCATGGTGATCTTGCCAAGAAGAGAGATCCCAGACACCGCCACCATGGAAAACATGGCAATGGATGCCCCGCCAAGAACCGGTCCCGGCATGATGGATAGCACCGTGGCAAACTTAGGGAAAAAGGCCAGGAGCAGCAGAAGATAGGCTCCGATACGGACCACGTGTCTGCTGAATACACCTGTAAGGTTCACCACACCGATGTTCTGAGTGTAGGAAGTGTTGGGAAAGCCGTTCATCATGGCCGCCAGAGCACTGGAAATGCCATCCGCCATAACTCCTCCGGTTTTTTCGTTTTCCGTTGGCTCTCTGCTTTCCCCCGCCACAGTCAGGGCTGATATATCCCCGATGGTCTCAATGGTGGTGGCTACATACATGAAGAGCATACCGATGACCGCTGCAGGCTGAAAATCCCACTTGTAGCGGAAAGGCATCGGAATCTCGATCCAGCTGCTGCTTCCTACTGTCTCCATGGATACCATCCCAAGGAACCCCGACAAGATGAACCCTGCCAGGATGCCGATGAGAATCGATGCGGACTTCATGAAACGATTCCGCGTCTTGTTGCATAAAATGATTGTAAGAAGCACCACAGAAGACACCAGAATCGCATTTCCGTCACCTAAGTTACCGACGCCTCCGGCAGCCTGCCTCAGTCCCACCGGAATCAGCGTGATGCCTAATGTGACCACCACCACACCGGAAACGATGGGCGAAAAGATCTTTCTCAGACGATGAATGTTCTTTCCAAGAAAGATCTCAAAGAGTCCACCCAGAAAGCTGGCTGTGAATACCGCGCCCAGCCCGAAGCTGGATGCGATGGAAAGCACCGTGGACAGGAAAGCATTGCTGGTTCCCATGACGATGGGAAGACCTGAGCCGATTCTCTTGTTTTTTCGGATCTGAATCAGCGTGCCCACACCTGCCATGAACAGTGCGCATTGAATCAGGAAAGTCGTTTCTTCAGAAGACAGACCGATGAGAGAGGAAACCATCAGTGGGACGGTGATGTTGGCGGCAAACATGGCAAATACATGCTGAAATGCCAGCGGCAGCGCCTTCCTGAATTCCGGTTTATCCTCAATGCCGTATATGATGTCTATATTCTGATGTTCATTGCCCATGATGCACCTCTTTCTTTGCTTTACACAGTTCTATGATTCTAAAGATCAAACAGGACGCCTAAACCACAACCACCGCCAGAAGAATCAGAAGAACCATCGCGCTGACCACATATTTGAAATTCATCCGGATGACCCCCATGATGTCGGAGTCGAATCCCTTGGCCAGGGCGGCCACATTGATCTGTACAGGGCTGATCTGCGTACCGAGGCCCGTGGCGATGGCCACGAAGCCCATGGCTTCGGAAGGCAGTCCCAGGGCAGACAGGGTCGGAAGAATCAGGGTCAGCACCCCCGCAGTGAAAGCGCCGGATGGAATCGCGATGAGAAATGCGATGACCATGGCTACCGGTAGAATGATGGACTCCGGGGCGTTCTGCGCAATGCCTGCAATCTGTTCAAAGGTGCCTAAAGCGGCAATCATATTGATGAAAGACAGGAAGATTCCTACAGAGAACATGGTGGTCAGAATGAATCTGGACCCGTCAATGAGGGCTTCTGAGGTTTCCTCCGAGTTCAGCGGAGTAAGCAGCACCGTTAAAATGGCCGTGAGAATCACCGTGGTCCCAGGGGTGAACAGGGTGAACCCGATGACGCCATTAAGCTTAGACCCGGCCACAACCATCACAAGGAGGGCGATGGCGGGAACGGACTGCTTCAGGAGTGCGCCTGAGCTCTTCTCTTCCACTTGCTGAGCCTGGCTCTGATCTTTTGTGAAAAGAGCGCCTCTTTTTCTGACGCCATAGACCGCAAGACCGAAGGCCAGTGCATAGAACAAAATGGTGTAGGGCATCATATTGGCCGCATGGGCTGCCACATCCACGCCGGCACTTTCTGCAGCCAGTATGGTTTCCGTGGAGGCAGGAGAAGTCGTGAATCCCACCGCGGAGATGATGGCCATGGCGGCAATGACTTCCGGTACTGCGCCTACAGCGGCCGCAACCAGCGGTGCTGTGACCATGGTATTCCCGGCGCCCATGCCCGCCATGTAGGTGGCGAATCCCTGAATGAGCACGATGAAACCGGCCAGAACGGCGATCTTTCCTTTGAGGCTCTTTCTGGAGAGCTCCACAAGGGCTTCGATGCTGCCCGCCTTGGACACCATGGCGGCGGAAGCCGCATAAAGTATCGGTACCGTGATGCCCAGCATGTTGGAGATGCCCCCCACAAACATCCCGGACACATCACCAAGGTTCATGCCGCCGATGATGACAGCAACGGCTCCTCCGGCAAGACCTGCAACCAGCATATGCTTCTTCATGAAAAGCAGCGCCACAACAATGATAAGGGGAATCAGATTAATCAGCATATCCATATTATGTCTCCTTCCTCTCTAATTTTCCGTGTTATTTTTCGATGATCACGGCCACCGGACCGCCACCTGCAGGTCCCTGATGCTCCGCACCACCGGACACATACACCATGGGATCTCCAATGAGGGAGGCTATGACGCCATTGACCACCGCACGGGCATGTCTTGTATGATTGATGTCGGAGTCCGTCAGCATGGTGTTTCTTCTTCCTCTCACATAACCATCAGGAGAAGCCTCCGCCTTGGCCAGCACATTGACGATTCTCTTCTTCTGCGCTTCATCCGGAAGGGTTTCGATATCCAGACCTGCACTGCGCATGGCTTCGATGACGCTTTCCAGGTCTATGGCATCCTTCATGATGCTATGACCGATCTTGTATCTGCTATTGGATGTGACTGAATTCCCCATAAGGATGATCTCGCAGTTCAGAAGTTCCACCCCTGCGGAAGTGGAGGCCACTGCTGAATAAAGGCTGAAATCCTCCAGAATGGACTCGTCTGTGACGGCATTTTCTTCAATTTCTCCTAGAGCGATGGCTACGCCCAGTGCAGAAGCACCTCTGGTGTATCCCATGGACTTGTAGGTGTCGTGTACTACGACCTTCTCTCCTCTGGATTCGGCATCCAGGATGCGGTCAGAAGTCAGCAGTGGGCATTTGATCTGCACGAAGTGCACATCTTCAGCATTTCGGATGCCTGCATCCTCCATGAGCTGAAGCACCACATTCTTCACTTCCTGCACCATTTCCACTCGACCCATCTCTTCCGGCAGGAAGTTTCTGGTGAAACCTACACTGACACTTAATGCAGTTTCTTCACTCTCTTTCTCATCCGCCAGCTCTTTCTTGGTGAAGATCATGGCATGAGGAGACATGACGCCTTCCGTTCCACCGGACATAACGAAAGCGACCTTCTCCTCCACTTCATTCTCACTCTGACCTGTGAAATCAGAGATGGCTTTTCTGTAGGAAGCGGTGCAGAACCCTCTGGTGAAGTCATTGACGCATCCGTTTCCTTCCGTTTTCCCAAGAACCGCTATGATTTCCTCCGGAATGATCTCCCCGCTCTCCACTTTCTTTCTCAGTTCCGACACATCATCAGGACCTGCCATCTGAAGCTTGAATACATTGATATCTACCATTTTTTCATTCCTCCTGTTTTCTGTTTGTTAAGTTTTTATCTGTTGAAACCATCATAGCATAAAGGATATTGTCAGTTCATCATCATATCCTGCCATAAGTAAACGAGTTCATTGTCATTAAGTGACAATGAACTCGTTTCTTTTTCCTTATATTCCCATGGAACCTGATCCTATTATTCCGCAATGTTCTTCAGGGCCTGCTGCCAGATCAGAATATGATAGGCAAAGACGATTTCCCCCGTGGAGAATCCGTTTTCCAGATCCAGTCCCAGCTCCTTCATCTTCTCGATTCGATGACGCATGGTGTTGTAGTGGATATACAGCTTCTCCGATGCCTTCTTCGCATTGAAGTTCTCTTCAATAAGCACCCTCAGCGTTTCCATGAGCCCCACCTCATTGACGCGGTCATATTCCAGAAGAGCGCCCAGCTTCTTCTCCGTGAAGGCCTTCAGAAGATCCTGATCCCTGATCTCTCGTATCAGCGAAAACATCTCATAGTCCTGGTAGAAGGAGACAAAGGAATCAGAGTGAAGAATGTAGCCGATCTCCGCAGCGATTTTCGCCTGCCTGTAGGCACCAGGCAGATCCTCGATGCTCAGCACCGCTTCTGAAATGCCGATGCCCGTATGGACGGAGGTGGAGATGCGCCTTATGAGCTTTTCTCCAAGGTCTTTCAGACCTTTTCCCTTCTTTTCCATGAAGATGGAATTGATGAACAGCACCATGGAGTCATCCAGATAGACCAGCTTGAACTTGCTTTCAGCAAGTTTCAGCTCCGATTCCATGATTTCATCGATATACCCTGAATCGATGATTTCCTCATACAGCTCTTTCTTCACTTTCTCATCATGGGCAAAGATCCGGATCACCATGATGACCTGAGGGAACTCCATATTCCACCCGAAGTATTTGGCCTTGTTGATGGTCTCCATGGGAGACGTGACTTTCCCCTGCAGAATGTCTCGTATGAAGGAATCCTGAAAACTCCTTTCTTTTTCCATCACCGCGTAATTCTTGTAGTAGACAGAAGCGATGAGAAGAGAGGCTTCTTCTGCGGCAACCAGTAGATTCTCTCTGGCTTCCTCCCCTTTCAGAATCACCAGATACCCGAAGAGCCGCATTCCTGCCCGGATGGGGTGCAGAATCATATCTTCCGCTTCGTAGACTTTGTCCTTGAATGCAAATTTCAGTGTTCCATTTTCAATGGATCCTGTGGCGGTGAAGAGGGTTCTTGTGAGCTCCCTGGATTTCATCAGGATTCTGGAAGAACCATCCAGAAGGATGGTGGGGCTGTGACAGATTTCCGCCAGATTATCCAGAAGCTCTGGAATCTCCTTCCCTTCCAGAAACAGCTTCATGAGGCTGTCATGCACATTGTTTCTGAAGTTCAGCACATTGATGTGTTTCTTCAGGGAGATCTCAAGGATCTCATTGACCAGTCCCGAGAGATTCGCCTCCGGCGGCAGCTCGATGACCGGAAACTGCAGTTCATTCCCCTGACGGATCATTTCCTTCGGGATTCCCGAAATATACCGAAAGGGTTTGATGCAGATGCCTGCCACGCCCAGGGCGTGAAGCTTCGGTATCAGTTCCATAAGCGCCTTTTCATCGTCATAGATGGGAAACAGCGTCGTAATCAGAAGATTGCTCCTGCCTACATACGGATAGATATCCGGCACTTCCATAATCATGGCGCTGTTGACGATATGGTCCGCACCCTTTTCCCCCGCCACCAGTTTCGCGTTTCTGAAGCCCTCCAGCTGAAGTATGTTCTTCATTGTGACAAACAATCCCGATCTCCCCCTTTTCCCTCCAGTTCTTCATTTCTCATTATGACTGAACGATCCGCTGTATTGCAAGCAGAACTCTTTCATTTATCAGATTGCCTCGAAAATCCGGTCCAGAATCCTGGCGTTTTGCATGCTCTCCTCCAGTGTCAGCATCGGATCCCTGCTTTCCAGTATGGCAGAAGAGAAGTCTTCCACCTCCAGAGTATATCTGTGACATGCCGGTACATGGATCTCCTCTTTCCCCTGATCTGTATAGAGGATCATGATGCCTTCATTATCGAGAAAGCTGTCCGGAATCTCCAGTCTTCCCCTGGTGCCGATGATCTCGCTGTAGTTCTTTCCGAAGGCATTGAAGCCCGCGTGAAGAGAAGCGGTCTTTCCATCCGCATACTCGAGAAGAGCGGAAATCTGAACATCCACCTGGTTCTGCATCGTAGCCGCTACAGAAACCTTCACGGGCTCCTCCTGGAAAACCATGGTGGCGAAGTTCACCGGATAGCAGCCCACATCATAGAGTGCCCCTCCACCCAGTTCCGGTTTCATCTTGATGGTCCCTTCCCGATCCAGAAAGAAGCGGAAGGTGGAATCCACATGACGGATTTCTCCCAGCACGCCGCTCTGAAGGATTTCTGCTGTCTTCTTCGTTCTTTCCGTATACCGGTACATGAAGGCTTCCATGAAAAGCACCTTGTGCTTTCTGGATGCCTCCACCATTTCTCTCGCTTCCGCTTCATTCATGGCCAGAGGCTTCTCACAGAGCACATGTTTACCCGCTTCCATGGCCTTTATGGCCCACTCCCTGTGAAGTGCATTGGGAAGCGGTATGTAGACTGCCTCCACACCTTTATCCTCTAGTAGGTCCTCATAGCTGTTGTGCAGCTTCTCCGGGTGGAATAGCTCCTTAGCCTCTGCGAGCTTCTCCTCGCTTCTGGAAGCCACGGCATAGAGTCTGGCAGACTCCGCTTCCAGTATGGCCGGCATGCCCTCATTCTTAGCGATTCTGGCAAATCCCAGTACGCCCCAGTTGATTTTATTCATTCTGATTCCTCCCGTCTTGTATCATTCCATAGGCTTCTCATGACCTCAGTTGTTCAATATCTATTTTTCATTCCTTATTATACAGTATTGTCCTCTTCCATTTTATGGAAAAGAGGCTTCCTGCAAACGAAGAAACCTCTTTTTTATCCAATGCCCTGCACTTTTTCATGAATCCGGTTTGTGCAGCGCACTTTCCTTACTCCTGAACTCTACAGGTCAGTATCCATTTAGTGATATTTCAGCTTCCGCTACCTCAGTTCATGAGAAGCTTGGGCAGCGTCATGACCACACTTGGGAAATAGGTGATGACCATAAGTGTCGCCACCATGACGATGTACATGGGAATCATGCTCTTAGCCAGTCTTTCAATCTTCAGACCCGAAATGGCGGAACCGATAAAGAGGGTATTGCCCACTGGTGGTGTCAGCACACCGATACCAAGATTCAGTACCATCATGGCACCGTAATGGACTGGATCCATCCCCACCTGCATGGCGATGGGAAGAAGGATCGGTGTGGTGATGGTGATGATGGCTGCCATATCCATAAACATTCCGAAGACGAACAAGATGGCATTGATGATCAGAAGCACCAGAATCTTGTTCGTGGTCAAAGTCAGGATTCCACCCGCAACCATTTCAGGCACCTTCAGGAAAGCCAGAAGCCATCCGAAGGCTGCTGAAGTTCCGATGATAATCATGACCATGGAAATCGTTCTGAGCGATGTACCCAGAATATCCCAGAATTTCTTCAGTGGAATTTCCTTGTAGATAAAGAAAGTGACAATGAATGCCCATACAACGGAAAGCCCAGCCGCTTCAGTAGCTGTGAAGAATCCGCCGATGACCCCTACTACAACGATCAGCACGGTTATGAGTCCGAAGATGGAATCCTTCAGCGCCACCAGCACATTCCTGAAGTTGAAAGCATCGCCCTTGGGATAGTTCTTCTTCTTGGACATGTAGAGACTGTAGATGAGAAGAAACACGCCCAGAAGGATTCCCGGTACAAGACCGGCCAGGAAGAGCGCTCCCACTGAGACCGACCCCGCCACCATGGCGTAAATGACCATGTTGTGGCTGGGTGGGATCAGCATCCCCTGAACAGAACTTGCACAGGTGATCCCAGTGGAGAACTCGTTGTCGTACCCCTGCTTGTTCATCATCGGAATCAGGATGGGGCCAAGCGATGCGGTGTCCGCCGCAGAGGACCCGGAGATTCCACCGAAGAACATGGACGCTACGATGTTCACCACCGCAAGACCACCACGCATCCAGCCCACCATGGCGTTGGCCAGGTTCACAAGACGGTTGGCGATGCCTCCCTGGCTCATGAGTTCACCCGAAATGATGAAGAACGGCACTGCCATGAGAGAGAACGCGTTGATTCCTCTTACGGTGTTCTGGGCCACCATCTCCACAGGCATCTTCAGGTACATGACAGTGACAACCGATGCGATGCCCAGAGAATAGGCAATGGGGAAACGCAGCGCAATGAAAAGTATGAAACTACCGATCAGGATGATGGTAGCAATGGTTAAATTCGGCATGAATGATTTCCTCCTTACAATAATGTACTCCGCCGCCTTCTTTACAGCTTATAGTCTTTTCCCTTCAGGAGAAGATAGATCTTCTCGGAGAGAATCACCAGCATGGCCACCGCCATGACAGGCATTGCGCCATAAAGCCAGCTGGACTTGATCTTAAGCGCTGGCATCATGTTAAGCCCTGTGAGCTCCACCAGCTTGATTCCGTAGATCACCATGATGACGGCATAGAATCCGAGGAACAGATAGGACAGAAGATCAAGAAACTTGATCGCCTTGTCCGGCAGATACTGGTCCAGTGCGGTCACGGCAATGTGACCATCGTTTTTAAGCAGCACTGTGGCGCCCAGAAGGGATGCCCAGACCATGGAAAACAGGGTCAGTTCCTCTCCCCAGACCGGTGTTCTTCCGAAAACCTGCCTTCCGATCACGACGATGGTTACAGAAATGATCTGGACGATCAAAAGAATCTTGCAGAGACTTTCAATATAGTGAAAGGTACGGTCGATAATCTTCTTCATATAACAATTCTCCCTTCTAAGCTTTATAGAAGTCCGAGTGTCATCGGGTAGATGTCATCGGACTTCTATGAGTTCAGTTTATTTCATTACATACCATGATGGGGACAACATATGTATTGTATGTGGCTATCTATTTTACAGCCTTCACTTCTTCGATGAGTTCAAGGAAGCTCGCTCCATGTTTCTCGTATACGGAATCCATGGCTGCAGACCACTTCTCAGCATCTTCCAGGGTCGTGATTTCAACGCCTGCCGCTTCCAGGTCTTCATAAGCCTTCTGATCAGCCGCTTCGATGGCTTCCTTGTTGTAGGCTTCTGTCAGCTTTCCGGCTTCCGTGATCGCTTCCTGATGCTCTGGGCTCAGTCTGTTCCATGTGATCTCACTGGCAAGAACTACAGATGGCGCGTAGGTGTGTCCATCCAGCACATAGTAAGGTGCCACTTCATAGAACTTGTTGGAGTAGTAGCTTGCCGGTGGATTCTCTGCACCGTCAACCACTCCTGTCTGAAGGGATGTGTAAAGCTCTGCGTAGTCGATTGGAGTTGGGTTTGCACCCAGTGCGGAAATGGTATCCAGCATCAGTGCAGAGTTCTGTACTCTGATCTTCAGGTTCGCAAGATCTTCGATCTTTGTCACAGGTGCATCAGTGGTGAAGAAGTTTCTTGCTCCTTCATCCATGTAGAAAAGCCCCTTCATTCTTGAACCGGTTTCTGAAATGTTATCCAGAATGCTCTGTCCAAGATCGCCGCTGGCCACAGCCCAGAAATGCTCTCTGTCTCTGAAGATGTATGGCAGCGCCAGAGCAGTGACTTCCATGCTTCCGAAATCCGTGAGGGAAGCGGAGTTTCCTCTGTACAGGTCCACAGCACCCATCTGCAGCGCCTGATAGACTTCATTGTCGTCTCCAAGCTGTCCGGATGGATAGATTTCAATCTTCACTT
This sequence comes from Proteiniclasticum aestuarii, assembly GCF_017368455.1. Taxonomy (GTDB): domain Bacteria; phylum Bacillota; class Clostridia; order Clostridiales; family Clostridiaceae; genus Proteiniclasticum; species Proteiniclasticum aestuarii. Next base: position 52,436 of record NZ_JAFNJU010000002.1, read on the forward strand.
CTCCGTTTGTCAGTTCCGCCACTTTCTCTGCGAAGAACTCAGCGGAATCCAGAAGCACGTGTCCGTCCGGATTCACGTCTCCATATCTTAAGACCACTTCCGCTTCTCCTGCAGGTTCTTCTGTTTCTCCTTCTGCTGGTGTTTCAGCTGGTGTCTCCGCAGGGGTTTCCGCAGGTGTATCTGATCCTGCGCATCCTGCAAGAATACCTAAAGCCAGAACGGAACTAAGGGCCAATGCCATAATTTTACTTCTTTTCATGTTTTTCCTCCCGAATTTTCGTTTTATAACGATTACTGTCCCTATTATAGGGGGATGATTCCGATAAAAGAATGGAAGATGCAATCAAAACTAGTAAAATTTAGTCATAGAATCATTTTCTTTGTCAGGAAATAAGCAAAGTCCTGACAAGATTTTTCTTCCACCATCCAATTCCCTCTTTCTGAGAAGCAGTCTCAGATTCTGATCTTTTGCCTGAAGCAGTGCAGGAGACATGGATCGGCGCTTTCCCTTTCCTGTCTCCTGCTTTCCTGTTCCATTATTTGTGCTTTTATGCTAGGCATCTCCGGAGATGATCATGGTCACATATTCCTTGGGCGAGAGCCCTGTCTGCTTCTTGAAGCACTTGCTGAAATAGTTGGGGTCTCCGATTCCCACCTCGTAGGCGATTTCACTGATAGACAGGTTCTCTTCTTTCATGAGTCTTTTGGCTTCCTCCATTCTCACTTCCATGAGATAGGTGTTGAAGGAGATCCCTTCCACCTGCTTGAAGCACTTGGAGAGGTGACCATAGCTGATGCCCACCGCCTCCGCCACATCCGAGAGCGTGATCTTCTCTCTGAAATGCCCATGGATGTAGCTCTTGGCTTCCTTCACCAGAGTGACGTTGTTATAGACGGACAGACCGCCCAATGTATCGATGAGCTGTCTCATCAGGCTTTTCACCTCTTCTGTCTTCTCCTTAAGATTCCCTTCACTAACTTCCTTCTTTGCCAGGAAACTCAGAAATTTCTCTCTGCCTTCCTCTTCTTTGCCCAGTACATCATAGACGCTTCTGATAAGCCCATAGGAGAGATAGATCAGTCTTCTTTCCCTGTAGACTTCCTCTCTTCTCGAAAGCACTTCTTCCAGGAGAAAATCAAGGCCTTCCAGTGCATCCTCCTCGCTCTTGTTCAGCACATGCAGCTTGATGTTGCTCTCGGAGTTTGTCAGGGCCAGGTCGTATTTCCGGTTCTCCTCGAAAGAAGACTTCACCCGGGGCGGACCAAATTCGGTGATGAAGGAGACCGCATCCTGATAGGCAAGGGAAAGGTCTCCCAGGTCCTCATGGAACCCGGAAACCCCCACATAGACCTCTTCCCCGAATCCGTCCTTGAAGAATTTCCGGGCTCTTCGGATGCTGCTTTCCAGCTCATTGAAATCCAGGGTCCTGTCTCCGAAGAGAAAGAGCACCTTTTCCTTGCCTTCCAGGTCCGCCAGTATGGTGAGATTCTTCTTCTGGAAGAAACCCCTCACCACATCCATGGTCTCCACTTCCTCCGTGCTGAGATGCTCATCAAAGAGGACCACGCACTTGTAGCGAATCCCATGGGAGAAAAGGCTCATGAGATGCTTCTCGAAGAATCTGGAATCCACGTTCTTCTGAAGGATCTTGCTCACGATGGACTTTTCCTGAAAATCCTCTACACTGAATGATCTGGGTCCCTTTCCTTCCTTCACCGTTTCCTTTCTTCCCGTATCCAGAGAAAGGATCACCCGGTCCATGACCTCCTTCAGCTCCACATCTGTATAGGGCTTCAGAAGATAATCCGACACCCCCAGCCGGATGGCTTCCTTGGCATAGGAGAATTCCGCAAAGGCCGTGATCAGCACCACCTTCACATGGGGATGGCTGCGGCTCACCTGAGCCGCCACTTCCAGCCCGTCGATCTTGGGCATCTGGATATCCAGAAGAAGAAGATCCGGCTCCTTCTCCGTCATGAGAGAAAGCACTTCTTCTCCGTCATGGGCCACGCCAAGGATCGTCAGATCCCATCTGTAGTTTTCTTCGATGAACTGTCTCAGATATTCTCTTTCCTGCATCTTGTCATCGGCAATGACGATCTTATACATCTTTCTCCCTCCTTTTATAGAGATAGAGCATCACGAGGGTCCCTTTCCCTTCTTCGCTTCTCAGCTCGAAGACATCGTCTCTTTCATAAAGAAGCTGCAGTCTTCTGATCACATTAAAGAAACCGATATGTCCCTCGTAGGTGCCCGTTCTGACCTTCTCAAGAATCTCCTGTGGAATCCCGCTGCCGTTGTCCTCCACTTCCACCTGAACCCGGTCCGCTTTTTCAAGGATCCGGATGTCGATTCTTCCACCGGAGGTGACCTGACTCATACCATGCATCACCGCATTCTCAACCAGAGGCTGGATCACCAGGGGCGGCACTTCCAGCACTTCATTGCCATAGGCCTTTCTGATATCCAGACTGATTTCCACCCGGTCCTTCAGGTGCAGCTGCTGGATGAAGATGTAGGAATTCAGAAGCTCGATCTCATCATCCAGTGGAATCATCCCCTGCTTCTTGCCCAGACTGCTTCGAAGAATCTTCGAAGTCTCCTTGATGAGCTGAATGGATGTCTCATATTCCCTGAACTGGATGTGTCTTATGACAATACTTAAGGTATTGAAGAGAAAATGCGGATTGATCTGAAGCTGAAGCTCCTTCATCCTGCTCTCCGCCAGCATTCTCTTCTGCTGCTCATACTGGATCTGGCTTCTGGCATAGCTTTCCGTTCGGGCGATGAGATTCCGGATCTCCTCCTTCATCTCATTCATGGTATCGATGTAGACATTGACGTCTTTATAGTGCGTCCTCTCCATGTTCTTCACGGCAAAGTTCCTGTTTCCGATCTCGGAAACCACCTGGGCCGCTTCCTGAAGCTTCCTCTTCATGGCCCTGGCGATGAAGAGCATCGCCACAACAAGCGATAGCAGAATCACGAATGTCAGGGCGTTGGACAGGTTCTGCCGATTCCGATACCAGATGAGGTTCTTCTCGTTCATATCATTCATCTGGTTGAGGTATGAGGATGCCAGGCTGTTCAGCTGGGTGGATACCCGCTCGCTGAGAATGAGGATATAGTCCAGATCTCTTGAAAGGGTTCTGTCCTGGATTTCCAGATTCTCGTAGGCCTCTATCATCTCGCTGCGATGCGCCAGCATCTGGGCGACGATCCGGTAGTTCATATTGGACCGCTCATCCTCTCTGAACACGGAAGAAAGTTCCTCCAGAGACGCTGTGACTTTTTTCGTCGCTTCCTCATACTCTCTGAAGTCATCACTGTTTCGGTCTCTGTTGTAGAGACGGAAATAGAGCCTGGACTGGTCATAATCCATGACGGTTTCATTGATTTTCTCATAATCTCTGACCATCTTCTGATTCCTGTCAAAGATCTCCATATCCAGCCTTGTATCCACAATGGCTGAAATCATGAAAACCAGTATAACGGCCACAAAGATGGCGATGATGTCCTTCTTGAAATATCTCATATGACACTCCTTTTCATTTTCCTCTCTTCATATCCGGATGCCTTATGTTCTGATTCCATCATTCATCCGATTTCGCTTTTACTATTTTAACACAGTTCCAGTACCTGTCGATATTTTTCAAGTCTCTGCTTTAGCTCATCCTGAAAAGAGTACAAGCACCCCCTGAAGCGGACGCCTCTTGAAGTGCTTGTAAGAAGAAATATGAATGGATCATAAATGGCCCGTTAAGCCACGGGGTAACTACGTGAAAAGCTTGCGGACAAGTTCCCTGTTGCAGTTGGAGATGGCCGTGCTGCAGAGGACATCCCCCATGGGAACGAACTTCTCATGAACAGCCGAAATGGCTCTTTTCACCGCAGTGATCTCTCCCGTGAATATGGTGAATCCTTTTCCACCAAGACCACGAGCGATTCTCACCTCGATGAGCCGTACATTGGCCGCTTTTCTTGCAATGTCCGCTGTGATGATGGAGTTTAAGGCCGACATGGTTTCAATGACGCCCACGCTGGTGATCTCATCCATATCCGCTGTGCCAGACAAGGCGGGCAGAATCTCCGGATGGACATTGGCGATCATCTCGGCCTCGATCTTGAAGATGCCCCCCAGTGTTTTCCCCAGCTCAATGGCGTTCTTCACCTGAGCCAGTTCTCCCGTGATGATGGTGACATACTTTCCAGGACAGATGGCATTGGACAGGACCAGCTCCACATTGGAGGACTTCATGACTTCATCTGTGACCTCGATGCCTTTGGCGATGCTCTTAAATTCTAAAAGTCCGATTGAATTCTTCATGGATTATTTCTCCTCCTTCTGCCTGCTGATGACGATTCTGTTTCCATTTACCCTGACCACTCCGTCTATGGTGGCATGCATGTTCACCGCCATGGTGTTTCCGTCCTGACCATAGATGAGGTCCCCTTTTCGGACCATCTCCCCTTCGGAGACCACAGCCTTGGCCGGGGCACCGATGTTCTGTCTGCAGAGGATACTGACCTCCTCCGGTCTGTAGTCCACTTCCGTATAAGGCGCTTCCACATCATACTTATAGAGGTCCAGCCTGTACACCAGCTTCTTCACAGGGAAGCCCCGCACAGCAAGATAGGGATTCGCCGTGAGCTCTGTTCTGCGGTTACTGTTTGCGATGCCCTCCTCCTTCAGCTTCTGCTTCAGCCAGATGTTCACCTTCCAGGGCTGAAGATTCATGATGCATGCCGATTCACAGAGTCCGCATTCACAGCAGAGATAAGCTTCATCCAGCGCCGCATTGCGATCACCCATGGAGCCGTAGCTCGCCATTCTCATGATCTTGCTGGGATGCAGCTTATGGCCCAGAAGATACCTGGGGCACACATCCGTGCAGAGATCGCAGTGGCAGCAGGCGGTCTTTGTTTCCTTGAGTTCCGTTGTGATGTCTTTTTCCTTGCTGGTGATGAGCCCATGGTCCTTGGGCAGCACGATATATCCCTTAGAGGTCTTCTTCACCGGCGTATCGATGCTGTAGAGAATCTTCCCCATCATGGGTCCTCCGTCAATGACCTTATACTCTTCTAAATCTGTCCCCCCTGCCAGGGTGATGGCTTCCCGGACACTGATGCCTAGAGGCACCTTCACGGTCATGGGATGTCTCACGTCTCCGGTGATGGTCATATACTTCTCTGTAAGTGGAATGCCCTGCACCGCATGATAGATGTTCAGAAGCGTTTCCACATTGACCACCACGCATCCCACATTCAGTGGAATGCCTCCCTCGGGAACGATTCTGCCTGTCACATCATGGACGATGTAGTGCTCATCTCCCGCAGGATAGATGTTCTTCAAAAGATGGATTCTGAGATTGTCGTATTTTCCTATGCGTTCACTTAGTCTTCTGATGGCCTCCTTGTACTTTTCCTTCAGTGCAAGAACCCCTTCCTTTGCGCCCACCTCTTTCACCGCCAGGGAAAGAGCTTCCAGAATCTTGTCCGTTTCCTTTGCCAGAAGAATCTGGTCCACCCGTAATAGGGGCTCACATTCCGCTCCATTGACCAGCACATACTCCGCTTTGGCATTGAGCTTCACATGGGTGGGGAATCCGGCGCCACCGGCACCGACGATTCCCGCTTCCTCTATCTTTTTCAGAAATTCACTCAACCTCATCCACCTCCATACAAAATTGATCTTCCATTATCTGATGACAAATCCGCCGACCAGCGCACATCTTCTCTTTCTTGTGAAAGTGGAAGCGGATGTGAGCCCCTCACCGGTAGGTCCTGCGATGGTGAAGGTGGTATAGCCTTCTCCACCTACACCGATGCCCGCAAAGGATGGACCGTTCTTCACAAAGATGGTGGTCTGAATGCGATGGCCCATTTCCGTCAGCACATCAATGTCCTTGCTGTGACAGATGGCCGTATGACGGAATCCATGCTCCACCTTCACCGCCAGATCAATGCCTTCCTTGACGTCCTTCACCCTCACCATAGGCAGCACCGGCATCATGAGTTCTTCGATGACGAAGGGATGATCCTTCTCCACTTCCATGATGATGAGTCTGATGTGCTCCTCCGCTTCGATGCCGATGGCCTTCAGTATTTCCCTGGCATCTTTTCCGATGAACTTTCTGTTGGGCTTCCATTTTTCAGGAACCAGAAGGGCAACCAGTTTGTCCATGGTCTCTCTGTCCTTGATCTCATAGGCCCCATGACTCTTCATGTTGAATACGAGATAGTCAAAGACGCTGTCCACCACGATGGCTTCCTTCTCTGCGATGCAGGGAAGATTGTTGTCAAAGCTGGCTCCATCCACGATGTCCTTGGCCGCTTTTTCAATGTTGGCCGTGGCATCCACCAGCACCGGCGGATTACCCGCCCCCGCTCCGATGGCCTTCTTTCCGGAAGAGAGCACCGCTTTCACAAGCGCGGGGCCTCCCGTAGCGCAGAGCATGTTGATTTTCTTATGCTTCATGACCACTTCGGATTTGGCAAGACTTGGATTGTCGATGGTGACCACCAGGTTCTTGGGTCCATTTGCCATGCTGATGGCTTCATTGATGAGCTCCACACATCGGTTGGTGGCCTTATAGGCACCAGGATGGGGAGAAAACACCACTGCGTTTCCAGCCGCCACCATGCCGATGGTGTTGCAGATCACCGTTTCCGTGGGATTGGTGGACGGCGTGATGGCTCCGATGATCCCGAATGGAGACAGCTCCAGAAGGGTCAGTCCGTCATCTCCTGTGAAGACGCCTGCACGAAGATCCTCCGTGGATGGCGTCTTCTCGATGGCCAGCGTGTTCTTGATGATCTTATCCTTCACATTGCCCATGCCGGTTTCCTCAACCACCATCTCGGAAAGCTCCCGAACATACTTCAGGAGATGCTTCTTGATGGAATCGGTGATCCTCTTCCTGTCGGAAAGGCTCATCTCGAAAAGCTCCTTCTGGGCCACATAGGCCTTTTCTATGGCCTCCTCCGGATCCTCATAGATGCCTCTATTCTTCAGCTCCAGTGCCTCTTCATGAAATGCTGAGGCAGCCACGGGTTTCAGTTTCTCCATGACTTCCAGTACGATTTTATTGATGTCTACGTTTTCCATGCTCATGCTTCACCTCTATCTTCTACTATTTCGATTCCGGCAAGGCATATGGCCTTGTCTTCCTCTGTGCTTCCGCCGCTTATGCCCAGTCCACCGGCAATCCGCCCGTTCATGACGATGGGCATACCTCCTGGAAAGGTCACCACCTGCCCTCTGTTGGTGATCTCAATGCCGTAGAGATCTTTCCCGGGCACGCTGAGCTTTCCAAGCTCTTCCGTGGCTGTATGAAAGAAAGCCGCCGTGTAGGCCTTGTTCTTCGAAATATCGATGCTTCCTTTTATGGCGCCGTCCATTCTCATCATGGACTTCAGGTTTCCACCATCATCCACAATGGTGACCACCACAGGTTGACCGATCTCATAGGCTTTTGTGACACAGGCTTTCATGATGGCATGGGCCACCTGCTCCGTGAGCCCGCCTTCCTTTTGCCCCTCTTTGGCGTGAGGGTGCACTGCTTTTTCCTCGCCCAGCACTTCATCCTCATACCTGCTCATGGCGTAGAGCGTATCACTCAATCGGTTGATGTATCTCAGAATATCTTCACTGACGTCTTCTTCTTCCATAAGAGAGATGATCTCTCTTTCCGCAAATCTCACCTGGGTTCTTGCTACATGAAGGAAGGCGGACCCTTTGGTCTTTCCTGGAATCACGAAATAGTTCTTGTCATCCAGAGACTTTGTGATCTCGTCGATGACCTTTTCCAGAAACTCGATATCTTTCTTTCCCACTCTGATGTTCAGTTTTTCTATACCCTTCTGATCGGAGGCCAGTTCGCCACCCACCACAAAGAGCGTATCCTGCACCACGCGCAGCACATCCATGAGCGACTTTTCCCTCATGAAATTCACCGCAGCGCCGATGGCTGCATTGGACTGGTCCACCGCACCATAGGCATGGACTCTCCTGGAGGATTTCTTCACTCTGGAACCGCCAAAGAGCCCCGTTTCACCCTTGTCTCCGGTTTTCGTATAAATCTTACTCATATGTTTTACCTCTAATACATTTCAAGAGAATCGATGATGGCCACAATGGCTGCATCCACAGGTCTGTTCTCACCGATTGCGACTCTTGCGGAACCCCCGCTTGCCACAATGACCCTGTCTCTGAATCCAGCGCCCACGGTATCCACTGCGATGACGGGATTTCCATAGGGCTCAAAACCGGGACTCATGGGCTGAACGATGAGAAGCTTTGAGCCGATGAGCCGCTCATCCTTTGTTGTTGCCACAACGTTTCCTTTGACTTCCGCTAAATACATATCTTCACCCTGCTCTCTTTCATTCATTTCAGTCTTTTATTTCAATTTCATTCATTTCATTCATTTTCTTCTGATTCTGATTCCATTTCTTCGTGCATAATCCGATGCCTCCATGGTGAGCTTCGCCTCCGGGGAGATCCACATGGCCTCACTCGCCTTCAGTGTATTCACATCCGATAGCGTGATGAATCTGTGTGTACAGACCTTCTCTTCTCCCTGCTCCCTGAGTCCACCCGGATTCTTTCCTTTTTCCGTTTTCTGTTTTTCTTCCGCTGAAGTCTTTGACGCACCTTCCGGATGCCAATCCTCTGTGAACAGATGAAGCTTCATCTTACTCAGTTCTTCCTTCATGGAATTTGTTCTCTCTTTCAGGTATGGATTCTTCACCCCTGTCATTTCACTTGAGATTGCGTAGACAGGTTTGTTCTCCTTCACCGTTTCGAAGACGATTTTTCCGATGGTGTCCATGAATCTCAGATCCAGATACGCTCTGCATTCCTCAAAGTGAAGATCAGAGATCAGCACCCCGTGAAACCCTCTCAGAAATTCATCATAGCGCACTTCTTTGAAGATGGCGGCTCGGATGAATGCTCTGTTTCTGAAGGCCGGATCCTCCAGCACCTTCACATCCTTTAAAAGAAAGGAACAGACCACGATGGTATAGTCCGCCGCTTCAAGCAGCTGCACCAGATCCTTCACTCTGCTGAAATCCGAATCATCCCTCAACAGGAGAAGGACTCTTTTTTCAGCCATATAGCGTTTCAGACGCCTTACTACTTCCTCTACGATTTCATCCAGTCTTTCCATCATGGCCTTCTCTCCAGCGCACAGAGCGCGATGCCCATGGGCGTCACCAGCATGGGATTGTATGGCTTTACGGTGGGGGTCCCCAGGCTCGATTCAAAGTGCCTTTCAAATCCCTTGAGGGCGGAACCGCCACCCACGAGATAGACCTTCTCCACGTCCTGTCCGGTGATGAAATTCTTCACGATGTGCGCCATCTTGTCGATGACGGGAAGAACCACTCTGAAAATATCCTCTTCCTTCTCCTTCGTGCGCTTCATCTCCTCAGCAGCTTCATAGCTCACACCATAGCTTCCCGCAATGACGAGATTCATATGATGACCTCCGGTGGCCTCATCATAGGTGGATGTGACTTCCCCCTTCTTCAGGATGGAAATGCCGGTGGTGCCACCACCGATGTCCACCACCGCCCCTTCCGTGACCTTCAGCACCTCTGCCGCAGCCGTGGGTTCATCCACGATGGCGGTGACGGTGAACCCCGCCCCCTCCAGCACATTCTTCACGATCTTTTCGGATCCTTCCGTGACGCCTGGAGGTATGGCGCCTGAAGCCTTGTCAAGAGATACCCCGAGGATTTCCTCCACCTGCTTCTTCAGTCTTCTGACGATTTCACAGGCTCCGACAAAATCCACCACGATGCCGTCACGAACCACGCCGCAGCGCTCGAAGGCACCGCTCACAAGACTGCCCTTCTCATCCACCACGCAGAGGACGATGGAGGCTGTACCCAGGTCCACCCCTGTAAAGAGCTCCCCTTCATAGGGCTTTTTCTCTTTTTTCAGGATGATTTCCTCAAATTCCCTGATTTTTTCATTGACTTTGCCCATGTCCATACTACACTCCTCATGTTCGGATAATCTTAAGAAGGTCTCCTGACCGGATGCTTCCTGCATTGGCCTCATCCACGTCAATATGCATTTCCAGAGCATATTTCGGTGAGACTCTCAGCATCACATCCTGAAAGATGAGCCCTCTTTTTCCTTCCTTCTCCACGGAAACGATGTCTCCGTTTCTGAATCCGTATTTTTCTGCCATGTCCTTAGGCATATGGATATGCCTGTAGGCGGCGATGACGCCTTCCGTAAGGGTCACTTCTCCCTTGGGACCCACAAGGGTCACCCCTTCTGAGCCTTTGATGCTTCCGGATTCTCTTATGGGAACAGAAAGTCCCAGCCCATAGCTGTCAGAGAGCGACAGCTCCACCTGAGTGTTTCCTCTCACCGGTCCCAGAATTCTCACTTTCCCGAAGGATCCTTTTTTCGTCTTCACTTCCAGGGTCTCATTGGCTGCATATTCCCCCGGCTGTTTCAGATCTTTCATTTTCGTCAGCGCATAGCCTTTACCATAGAGAATATCCAGATCCTCTCTACTGACGTGGATGTGTCTGTTGGACACACCCACGGGTACATAGAGAGAACCGCTGAATTTCTGGATGGCATCCTCTATGAGCTTCTTCAGTTCCTCTCTTTCCATGATCTTAAACTAGCTTGGGCAGAAACACTTCCACGTCCTGATGCGGTCTTGGGATCACATGAGTGGAGACGACTTCGCCCACATTTCTTGCTGCTGCGACGCCCGCATCAACCGCCGCCTTCACCGCACCCACATCACCTCTGACCATGACGGTCACAAGACCGGAACCGATCTTCTCATATCCGATGAGTTCCACATTGGCTGACTTTGTCATGGCATCCGCTGCTTCAATGGCCCCTACAAGTCCTTTGGTTTCAATTAATCCTAATGCATTGTTCATTACCTTTTACTCCTTTTCCTTGTAGTGTATACATTTCACTCTGGGTTCACCCTTGACTCTCAGACACTTCGGATCCCCGCAGAGATTGCATGTCACTGTATTCTTTCTTTTCTTTTTTTCCGGTTTCTGTACCAGGGTATCTGTCACCCTTTCCTCCTGAGGTTCCTCTAGAGGGAGAATTTCCTCAGGTTCAGACAGAAGCTTTAAAGACTTCTCCTCTTTGGTTTCCTCTTCCATCTCCGCCTTCTGATCTTCAGAAGACTCCAGTCCGGAAGCCTCCTCAAAGGAAGAAGCTTCTTTCACTCCTAGAGGGTGCTCTTCTTCTCCGGCAGGTTCTTCCTTCGAAGAAAGTGCCTCTTTCGGTTCTTCCGCTTTTTTCTTCTCTCCCTGGTCCTTCTTCTGATCCTCTTTTCTTCTGAGATCATCCAGCCCTTCAATCATCATTTCCAGACCATCCGAAGGTCTGGCGATGACCGTGTGGGAAAAGACTTTGCCCGAAAGCTCTCTATTGCCCAGAATGGAACTGACCGCCGCATGCACCGAACTGACTTCGCCGTTGAACTTCAGTGTATGCATCCCCTGCCCCTTTGCAGGTTCCAGTCCCTCCATCTCTACATTCGCTGCCTTCAAGGCCGTATCCACAGCAACCACTGCAGAAGCCAGCCCCTTTATTTCAACAAATCCATATGCTTTTTTCATCCTATGCTCCTCCCATATTGAAAGGAATCCCTTTCACCAGTCTTGCCGCATTGATGCCCATGTTTCTCGCTTTCTCCTTCTCTTTGAGAAGATTCATGCGGAAAAGCAGGTGATCTTCAGGCAGCTTATCATAATAGATGCCGCCTGTGAGATGCTCATCCACTCCGATACCCACATCAAGCTGAGAATCCATGCTGGCGATTCTTGCCAGGTCCTCCAGTCTCTTTTCATCACTGGTCCGGATCAGGTAAGGAATCCCTTCCTCTTCCATGCCATAGGTGATTTCCATGATTTCCGGGCGGCTGCTCACATCCTCATTGATGCAGAGAACCACGCAGATGTTTCTGGTCTCATCCATTTTCATTTCCTCCTACAGCACAAGGCCGGTTGCCACGGCATTTCTTGGTCCCATACATCCTCGTATGTTCCCTCTGCCTGCCACGACACCATACTGGGACAGCGCATCGGTGACCATCTGGGGTATTTCAAAATCCAGAGCCGAACCGCCCACCAGAACCACATGTTCAATGCCTCTGATGTCTCCGGTGAGGCTTACCTGGGATAGCGCTCTCAGTGCATTGGTGACAAATACCTTTTCCTTGGCTTTTCGCCTTACGAATTTCACTTTCTCCATTGAAAGGTCCGCATGCAGGGGAACCATACCCTCGTCCTTGAGAATGATGATTCTTGCGAAAAGCTTCGGATCCAGCGGTTTGTCGAAAAACTCCACAGAGCCGTCTTCATGGCGGATGTGAAAGAGAGATTCGGCCTTGGCCAGAGAATACTTCTTGATGTCTTCCGCCAGTTCCAGACTATCCAGGCCCAGCTCCGTCTTGATGAGCAGCGTCACCATGTTCCCTGCCCCTGCCAGATGCACCAGGTCCACCTTTCCGTTTCTCGTCATGAGGGAAGAGTCCGTAGACCCGGCCCCCATGTCCAGGATGGCCACGGGAATGTCCGTTCCCGGTGTGGTCAGCGCTCCTTTAATGGCCATTTCGGCCTCCACGCCGCCCACTTCCACAGGTACACCCAGTTTTTCCTGCATCTCTCTGGCAATGACTTCCATCTGAAGCCTGTCAGCCTTCACCATGGCAGCCACCCCTACGGCGCTTTCCATGGAGAATTCTCCGGCAAGGCCTCCCGTCACTTTCTGGGGCGAAATGGTGTCCACTGCCAGCAGGTCCTGGATCTTGATGTCCCCATGATGCTGCCCGGTGAGCTCCGCCATCACGTGGCGGATCTTCTCCAGCATGCCGCCGGCATTGGTTCCCGGCTCCCCGACGATATCTTTCACAGGATGGCATTTCCCCATGGCATCCATGAGCACTTTGGCTCCATCATCCACATTGACCTTCAGTCTGTTCTTTTCACCAAGGATCTGGATTTCTCCGGCAGGAATGCTCCTCAGTTTCACATCCCCTTTCGGGGTTTTGATGACCACCGCAGAGCGGTTGCCAATGAGCGCTCTTGCAATGGGAACCACAAACCTGGTTTCCTCACTGCTCAGTGAGAAGAGTGTGGCAATCCCGTAAGGATTGGACAGCACTTCCACCACAGCACCCACATGGGCTACTTCGATGGCTGTGAGCATCCCCACAGGGATTTTCTCAAACAGCGTCACCTCATCCACGATGGGAATGTTCTCCTTCAGTCGATTCACGATGAGGACTCCGTCATCATTGGCCGCAATGGCCCCCTTTATGGATATGCCCTCTGAAAGAGCCCGGTTGATTCTCTCGGAAGATTCCCCGAATCCCATGTCTCTGGGAATGAGCACGATGACATCCGTCCCTTTTTCCACCTCGTGGAGATCCTCGATTCTTGTGCCGATACCGACGCCGATGCCTATGCCTCCGGGTGTCCTGGGATTATGCCCGATCATGGTGGATTCCGTGATGATGGTCTCAGTGATGGTTTCCATGGCCACATCCCCGATCACCGGCGCCGCTTCATTGATTCTGATCAGCGTCAGGTCTTTGAAATCAAGGCCTGCCTTTTCCATGGCCTTATTGAGAGAATTGAAGATTCCAGGTATGTTGTCGCTGGTTCCTTTGATTCCCGTGGTGGAGACGATGGCATCCGAGATGAAGTCGACCCTCCCGTCGTCAAGGACTCTCCCGATGGCCGTTTCGGTGGTGGCATTACCAATATCTATACCTGCTACGATTTTCATGTGAAGCCTCCAGTCTACTCTTTCAGCCTGCCTCTCTTCTCATAAAGAGCTGCCGCTTCGCGAACCAGTTTCCCGTTGATGACGGCGGAATACTTCTTTTCCAGCTCTTCCGCGATTTCAAGAAGTTCAGCTTTGGTGGAGCGGTAAGGCCTCAGAGCATTGTATATTTCAAGTATTCTTTCATCCGGCACTGCAATGAGTTCGGATGCGCGTCTCAGATTCTTCGCGAATGCATCTCTTCCTACGGATTCCGCAACCTGCGCCTGCATTTCCAGGGTTTCAGGTGCAATCTTCACATCGTTGGCCGTGACACTTCCGTTCACGACGCCACCGATGGTGATATCTTCCAGGGTCTTTCCTGTAGGGGCTTTGATGACGTCCGCCATCTTTTCACTGAGGGGATAGTCCGCTTCAGTGACTCTTCTTCCGCCGCTTGTCTTTTTGGGTTCTGTATAGCTTGTGTCTTTCATTCCAGACATGACCTCTTTGATCATCTGCTCCAGTACACTGTTATCAATCATTTTATTCCCTCCTTAGAATGTGATTTCAAGTTCATCAGACAGCTTCTTCGGTACCACATATTCCGTTTCCTTGATATGCAGCAGTGCCGCGATCGCCTGATACTTGGGTCTGGCCATCTGATCATTCATGGTAGGTACAGGATTGGGGGATTCTCCCTTGGCGTACTTGGCGGCATTTCTTCCAATGGCTCTGTATACCTTCAGATCCAGAAGTGGTGCCTGCGGGAACAGTTCCAGATTGGAAAGAGGTGCCAGGTCCTTGGAATGAATGACGGTTGTACCCTTGCTCTGAATACCGATGCCTATGCCGGAACCGGAAAGATTGGCTGCATGATGGGCGATGAACGCCACATCGGAAGTGTGATACACCTTGATCACTCTTGGCGTGAGACCTTCTTCCTCAATGCCGGCCATGACTTCTCGTATGACATCTTCATGCGGAACTTTGATGATGGTCTTGGTCTGATGGACTCCGAATGCCGGTCCCACACCGATGACCACTTCATCTTTTCTTCTGCCCTTCTCTGTGGTGCCCTTCACTTTCATGTCCAGAGGACCTTCCACCGGAAATTTCCTAGGCTTGTCCGCATTCTGGAGATTCTGCAGTACTTCTTCTATGATGCTTTTTAGTACTTTTTCGTTGATATCCATGTATTCATCCTCCTATTCAAAGTCTTCGGCAGAGAGGGCACTTTCTATGTTCATGACTTCCTGCCATCTTTCATCACTCATGGCATAGCCTGTGCATGGTCCCATGTAGTCATTCTTGTCGTTGACCGCACTTCTCACCTTGAAGTTGTTGTCCACGATGGCTGAGGTATGAAGATGGTCGCCGGAGATTCTCAGTTTCATCATGCCCAGCAGGGTGTCCGCCACATCGTCATACCCGGCTTTCTTAAGCGCCTTGATGATCTCCACTCCTGTGGTCTTTGTCTTCATCAGGTCTTCGCAGGCCTTGATGTCCTCCACCATGTTTCTGTCCGGCATATCCTTGGATCCATGGGCATAGGTGGCCGCTTCCACTTCTTCATCGGTGATCAGCGGGAAGTTCATTTCCTTGAAGAGCGCCTGCAGCACCTTGGCTGCCTTGTTTCTCGTCTTGACGACTTCTTCTTCCCTCACTGGTCTTAATCCGCCGTCCACCTTCAGGTCTCTCTGAAGGACGTTATAGTCATCAAAATCTTCCGCATCGAAGTTTGAACCCGCAAACATGTTGTCGTAGTTTGGCGTTGCGGAGTATCCGGAGAAGATGAAATCTGTTCCGGGAATCATCTGCATCAGCGTTCTGGCTGTTCTTCTGATATCGGAATGGGAGAAGGTCTGGTCATTACCGGAAGCCACTTCCAGATCCATCATGCAGGTCAGGACGTTTTCGGCAAGCACTGCACGGATGCCCGAAGGTACCGCTCCAGGAACACCGATGCAGGAGATGGATCCGTTCTGCAGGCCCTGTACACCTGCTCCTTTGGTGATGAACACACATCTGGCTTCCAGATACAGCATGGATTTCTTTTCGGCATTCCCCATGAGCACTTCAGAACCCGTACCGGAGGTGAATCTCATCTTGAGTCCTCTGGATGCATAGGCTGAAGCCAGGAATGCTTTGGACCAGGGTGTATCATCTCCGTCGATGAATACCTGCTCGGTGCCATATACAGATACGGTTTCAGCGTATGCTGTGAATCCCTTCATGCCCAGCTGAAGCTCCGTTGCTTCCTCCACGGCACATTGGGTGAGTATACCTGGTCTGCCTACGTTGGCCCCTACAAGCAGTGCGATGGCGTTGAAGGGCGCATATCTTGCCACAGCCACCGTGGTCTCCTGCTCATCGAAGCCACGAAGGGCTGCTTCTGCAGCTTCCGCTGCGATGAGGACCGGATTGTCCTTCACGTTGGTGACGTGACACTGATTGGAAGGTGTCTTTCTTGCTCTCATTTTCGTAAGCGCCATCATGAGCTCCAGGACGTTCATCTTGTTGAGAACTTCCACGGCCTTTGCGGGTGTCAGAGATTTTGTGATGGCGATCAGTTCTTTTCTTGGAACATTGATGTCCACCAGCATATGCGCGATTTCTCTGGAGTCCATGTTCATGACCTTTTCCGCATTGGTCAGATCAATGGAATTGTCCGCCACGAAGGTGTCGATGAGATCAAAATCTTCTCTCTTCTTGCCATCCAGTTCCACAACCGTTCCATTCTCGATCTTGATGCTGGGTTTTGGATCCAGTGGAGAGTTCATGGCGATGAGACCTACTTCAGGCCACTCCTTCAGGAATCCATCCTGGTTGACTGGTCGTGCTCTGAGAACTTCAAATCGTTTGGATTTCATATTCTTTTCCCCCTGTCTAAATGTATGGTGTGGTGCTGGATGGAGCCGGCTCCTGTCCAAGTGCTTCAAGAAGTCTGATGCCCAGATCTCTTGCAGCCACCACAGCCTGTCTCACTGCCCCTGAATCTCCGCTTATGAAGAGGATGGCCTCGTTGGTGTAGGACGTGGTGGATGGGGAAGCATAGGTGACGATGTCCACATTCGCAGATTTCACCGCCGCATCTGCGATCACAACACCGATGGCTGCTGGAGCGCCCACAATGAGACCAAAGGCTTTTCCTACTGGTGCACCCCAGGCTTTGTTGCAGGCGTAGCTGGCTCTAGCGGTGTACTGAAGCTCGATGTGTCCGGCATTGTTTCCGTAGACATCTCCGAAGGTTCTGTCCAGTTCTTTCAGAGACACTTCCACAGCGCGTCTTGCATCGGATACATCCTCCGCTCCGAAGAGAATCAGGCATCCATGACCTGCTCCACCCTTCGTATCTCTTGGCAGTTCGATGGAAATGATTTCCGTATTGGTGGCTTTCACCGCTTCATCCGCTGCCATGATGTGAGGGCCTGCTCCGGTTCTGGCACCGATGATTCCGATGGACTTGTACTTCGGATCGATCTTCATGAATCCGTGCAGATTGTGATCCACGTTTGCAATGACAAGTCCTATGGTATCCCCGATGGCTGTTCCCACAAATTCAGTGATGCCTGGATTGTAGCTGCTCTTTGGCGCTTCCTTCTTCACTTCCTTGGTATCACCCATTTTCTTCATGACCTCTTCCATTACTTTTTCCATTAAGTTATCATCCATTTTCTGATCCTCCTTGTTTATTCTTCAGCAGTTTTAGGCAGAATTTTTTCAACATCGGTATGGGGTCTTGGAATCACATGAACAGATACGACCTCGCCCACTTTGCCTGCTGCTGCTGAGCCTGCATCCGTGGCAGCCTTCACTGCACCCACATCGCCTCTGACCATCACCGTCACAAGACCTGAACCGATTTTCGTGTAGCCGACCAGTTCCACATTGGCTGATTTCACCATGGAATCCGCAGCTTCGATGGCACCAACCAGACCTTTCGTTTCGATCATTCCCAGTGCTTCTTTTTGCATGATTTCTCCTCCTTCAGGATAAAATTGATTTTTGGATACGTTTACTTGCCACCTCCATCATAAGAAAATACGGTCTTCTACCCCTAACAATTATCTTTGAAATTGGGGTAATTTTTTATGAGACTCTCAGCGCGATGAGACTTTTTTGTGATGATATGATAAAAAACTCAGAGAGCAGCTGATTGACCCCATAAAAAGAAGAGAAGCGCCAGGATGGTTTCATCCACCTGCTTGCTTCTCTTTCCTACCTGTTTTTTGACATCTTCGCTGCCGTTATATGATCCATTTTCCATTGGCGGCATAATTGCCTTTTCTGAAAAGATTCTTTTCTTCCGATTTCTTCTCCTCCGCTTCTCTGCGGTACTGGCTGGGTGTCATCCCGGCTCTCTTCTTGAATACTTTGCTGAAATAGTTGGCTTCATTAAAGCCCAGTTCGAAGGCCAGCACATTTAATGGAAGGTCCGTGTCCACGATGAGCTCTTTTGCTCGTTCCACTTTCTTATCCGTCACATAGTCGATGAAGTTTTCGCCCACTTCACTCTTGAACAGCTTGGAGAAATAATGGGTGGAGATGTTCATGTAACTGGCCGCACTCTCCAGGGTGAGATCATCGGTCAGATGCTTTTCAATGAAGTGAAGAGCATAGGTCATTTCTTCTTTGTAAGCCACCCTCTTCTCACTGATGATCACATCAAAGACTTCTTCGAAGATGATCTCCAGAATCTGGAAATACTGCTCTCTGGTCTTGCTGGTCATAAGCTTCTCCTGGACCTGCATCTTAAGATTCTTCTCCACATCGATGCCGAAGTACTCGGCCACCGTGAGAATGCTTTCCAGAAGAACTTTTGTGACTTCCTTTTCCTCATCATAGCTGTCAAAGTGCATCTTTTTCACCCTTCTCAGATACTTCTTTGCGCGGATGTAGTCACCGCTTCTGCAGAAAGTCATGAATGCGGTTTTCATATCCTCCCTGCCGCTTTTTCCAGGGTCCTTGTTCTGACGGATTTTCCCGACGGTACTTTCCAGGGCTTCAAAGATATGTTCCGGTCTGGACGGCTTCAGAAGATAATCATCCAGACTGTACTTGATTGCATGCTGTGCAAACTCGAAATCATTGTAGGCACTAACAATGATGATCCCGATCATTGGATTGTACTCCTTGATGAGCCTGGATGCCTCCAGTCCTGTCATCTTGGGCATCTTGATATCCATAATCACGATATCCACATCGTGTTCCTTCACAAACTTCACGGCTTCCAGCCCGTTTTCCGCTTCTCCCACCACCTGAAACTCACCGCCCCGGCTTCCTATGATCATCCTCAGAACATCTCTTTCCAGATATTCGTCATCCACAAGTAGTATCTTAATCACTTTTTACACCTGCCTTGGTATCTTAATGCTGATCTTTGTTCCCTGATTGACTTCGGATTCGATCTTCAGTCTGTACCCGCTGCCGAACTGGTGAATGAGTCTCTTGTCGGAATTCAGAAGCCCGATGCCGTTGGAACTTGTATTCTCACCGGAGTCGTACTTGCCACTTAGAATCTCCTCAATCTTTTTCTCCTCCATACCCACGCCATTGTCTTCAATGATCAGCAGGATGTCCTTCCCCATGTCCTCGGAATAGATCCTGATGATGCCATTGTCCACCGAATAGATGCCATGGTCTATGGCATTGTTCACTATGGGCTGCAGAATCATGAAAGGCATCTTGAGCTTGAGCAGCGAAGGATCTACATCAATGGAGAAATCCAGTTTATGTCCCATTCTGATCTGCTGGATTCTCAGATATTTTTTGACATAATCCAGCTCCTGCTCAATGGTCACCAGATTCTCTATTTCATGTCTGATGGTATAGCGGAGCATATCGGAAAGAAAATAGATCACTTCCGTGGTTTTATCCGCTTTCTCGATGATGGAAAGATTGCTGATGGTATTGAGCGCATTGAAAAGAAAGTGCGGGTTCACCTGAGATTTCAGCACTTTCAGCTCTGCATCGCTCAAGCTTTTTTCCAGAGACATTCGTACTTTCATTTCATTGATCAGCTTCTGGTTTTTCTCATTGAGTTCATTCTGTATGTATTCGGCAAACCCGTTCTTCACCACATAGTTGCCCATGATGGACAGAAGATTCGCTGAGTTCATCATATGCTCATCTGTGGTGACGAGAATGTCACTGAGCAGGTTCTTCGCCTCCTCAGTGGCCAGAAAGTCTTCCGCTTCCTTGCTGATGACACTGTCATTTCCTGGATAGCTCTCACTGCCTTCTTCCATATGGACCTGACCAGCCAGAATGGACCCCAGAAACTGACCTTCGAAAATGATTGGAACCGCCATATCATAGAGTCCTGCGTGACATCTGTAGATGGCCGGTTTTCCGCTTCTCGCCGCTTTGATTCCACCGAAGGCATCCGACTGGTAGCAGTGTTCCTTGCATGCGCCTATTTCGCGGAATCTTGTACAGAAGTTCGTGAAGTTGCTGTATTTTGTAATCGGCTCTCCCTTGAAGTCAACAGTCACCGCTGCAAGTTTTGTTACAGCTGAAAAATTGTCCTGTATTTTCTGCAGTGTTTCGACATCTATGATATCCTTCAGACTGATTCCTTTCATTTTCTCCCCTCCAAAATATCATCCTTTGCGATGAATACATTTTCATTGTACAATATTTTCGCATCTTTTCTAGAATAGCATTAAAACTTTACCATTTATTATCGTATGATGACAAAATATTGCCATGTTCCAAAATGGCTATTGGAAAGAAGTTATCACCATTCTATAATGTTTTGGGATTCCATTTCTTTTTCCTGCAGGAATCCTATAATGAGAGTACACGAAATGTGTCACAGCAAAGTAAAGAAGGAAGTGGAGCATGAAAGAGTACAGTGTAAAACCGGTCATCGTCTATGGGGAGAACGCTCTGGACAGACTGGATGAATTTAAATACCGAAAAGCCTGCATCGTCACCGATGCCATGATCATAAAACTGGGTCTGCTGAATCTATTGACGGATAAACTGGAACGGAATCAGATTGCCTACGAGGTGTTTGATGAAGTGGTTCCGGATACCACCTCCAAGGTGGTGGAAAGAGGTCTCATGCACATCATCCGATCCAAGCCGGATGTGGTCTTTGCCATTGGCGGGGGGTCCAGCATCGACACAGCGAAAGCTGTCATATTCTATTTCCAGAAACTGAAGGAGACCTTTATGAGTGACGATGTGATCGTTAAACCCATTCTAATAGCCATCCCCACAACAGCGGGGACAGGCTCTGAGGTGACTGAGTATGCCGTTGTCACCGATTCTGATTCCGGCGCAAAAATACCCATCACCAGTAAAGTCATGCTACCTGATATTGCGATTCTTGATCCGCGTATCACGAAAACCGCACCGGACTTCATCACAGCAGATACAGGAATCGATACCCTGACCCATGCCATCGAAGCCTATGTATCAAAAGGGGCCAATGAGTTTTCCGACTCCTATGCCCTGCAGGCCGTCCATCTGATCTTCGATCATCTTATTCCTGCATATCAGGATGGAAATGATCTGATGCACAGAGAAAAGCTACAGATTGCCTCATCCATGGCAGGCATCGCTTTCAACAACGCCTCCCTTGGTATCAATCACAGCATCGCTCATGCCATCGGGGCTAAATTTCATCTTTCTCACGGGAAATGCAACGGGATCCTTCTTCCCTACGTCATCGAATATAATGCAAGAGATGTTGACGCCATGAAGCGTTATGCGGAAATCGCCAGGCACATGGGATTCAACTTTCCCGGCGATCAGATGTCAGCCTTTGCGCTCATCGAAAGCATCGTACTGCTCAAAAAATCATTGAAGATTCCTGAGAATCTCATCGAAGCAGGCATCGATCGAAATGATGTGATCAATGCCCTGGATGAACTCACTTCCATGGCCATGAAGGACATCTGCACCAGCGGTAATCCCGTTGTACCCACAGAGCAGGACCTGAGAGGTATTATCCTGAAAATGATCTGATTGTAGAGTTTCACCCGGTGATTTCATAGAGCAATGCAGTTCTTATCTTCATCAAAGGAGAACATGGCTTCGTGCACTTTCTTTCACTTCTCTCTTTATGATAGAATGAACGAAAGAATTAGTTGAAAGCACCTGTCATGCCAAGGAGGATATGCATTATGGAGATCACCATTTCACGGGAGAAAAAAATCGATTCCGAAAAACTCATGAAGCTCTATCAGAATGTGGGCTGGTCCGCCTATACTGAAGATCTTGATCTTCTGAAGGAAGCCATCATGAGTTCACTGGACGTGATCACCGCCTGGGAAGATGGAGAACTCGTGGGCCTTATCAGGACCATCGGTGACGGACTCACCATTCTCTATATACAGGATATTCTGGTCCAGAAGGACTACCAGAAGAGAGGCATCGGCTCCCGTCTTCTTCAGGAGATTCTTGAAAAACACGCATCTGTAAGGCAGAAAGTTCTGCTCACCGAAGAGGCAGAAGATGTTCGGGCCTTCTATGAGAAGAACGGCTTCTCCTCCTGCGATCAAGGCACTCTTGTAGCCTTCGCGAAATTTCAGTAAACACAAATATACCTGGCAGGTAAGATGGTTTATTCTATCTTTCTTGCCAGGTGTTTTTTATGCTATTTATTTTTCATGTGCAATCCGAACTGCTGCGCTTTCTGCTTTTCACTGTTTTTCTTAAGGCACCAGAACCTGTAGATGGGCCTTCAGAACCTCCACCGTAAAGGGCAGATGGGGACCTTCTTCTCCGTCCACATCACTGACGTAGTCCTCTCCATGGAGTGCTTCCAGTGTCACTTTCTCTGTAGTGATGTAGGTCATGTTCTCCGACTCCGTGATCTGTCTTGAAAGAATCTCCGGCAGTATTTTTGCTGTCTCCGCCAGATCCATTTCATGGACCAGAAGGATATGGATCTTTCCATCCTGAAGCTTTGCCTCCGGAAAGACCTCCTTAATGCCACCCAGCTGTCCTGTAAGGCTCATGACCACTGCCGTGAGCTCCCCTTCAAACTCCCTTTCTTCCGATAGGACTTTCACGGCAATCTTCTCATTCTCCAGAAGCTTCTTGGCACCAGCCCAGATGTAGGCCAGTGGACCCAGTTTCGATTTTTCTTCTGCCGTGACTTCATGGATGCTTTCAGGAATCTTTCCTACCGCAAGTCCATTGGTAAAATAGGTGTCTGACGCCTTGGCCAGGTCTATGGTCACCAGATGCTCCTCTGAAAGGATTTCTATGGCTTCTTCCGGATCCAGCGGAATGCCCAGCACCCTGGCCAGATCATTCACGGTGCCAAGTGGAATGATGGCAAACTTCGGCCTCTTCTCATGAGAGGCGATGCCATTCACTGCCTCATTGACCGTACCATCTCCGCCCACCGCCACGATGAGATTCGCACCATCTCTGGTGCCCTCATCCGCAAAGCGTTTGGCATCTCCTGCTCCTTCCGTCTTTCTTATTTCCACTTCCTCATATCGTTTCTCCAGAATCTTTATAATAGGGTCTGCATAGTCCTCCGCTTTCCCTCTTCCTGAGGAAGGATTGATAATGACCTGTGCCTTCTTCATCTGCTTCCACTTCTCCTTTCATTCCTATCCATTTCCCATGCTAAGCAATATTTAAGGTAGTATACTCTTCATCTATGAAAGAATGATGAACGTATGGAAAACACCTTATTAAACTGGCTGGAATCCTATGAAGGGAAAATTTGTGACGTTTCAACAGAGCCGTGCATCTTCTTTGACTGTGCTGATGCATAGTATTCAACGTATCGTACTGTAAGATATGAGTCGTTGAACAGAAAAAGAGAGAAAAATCGATGATGAGTCGAAATCTCTCTCTAAGATCTTAATAGGCTTTATTGCTTAGCAATTTTATTGGCTGATTTCTTCTTCAGCATAAATACTCCCAGTAGGATAAAGGCCGCTCCTCCATAAAGGAACATGGACTGATCCGCTGCTCCTGCTTTTGGCAGGGATGAATCATCCGTGGAGGTCTTGTCGCTTTCATCTATATCGTTCTCGTCAGATTCATCTTCTTCAGATTCTTCCAGATTCGTCTCTTCATCAATTATCTCCTCCTGATCATTCTCAGGTATATCTGTTATATCTTCATCTGGCGTCTCCGGTGTCACTGGTGACTCTTCTTCTGGTGTTTCTGGCGTTACTGGCGTATCTTCTTCAGAATCTTCTGCAGCCGTAGTGATGATGCCATACATGGAAAAATGATCAGTCTGGAAGTAGAGATATCTTATACCGTTTTCTGTAATATCCTCTGCCTCGAGTTCTTCCATTTCACCATTTTCATTGACATAAATCACTTTTAAGTTCTGGCTTCCCATATAGGTGAGAGGCACAGCCATTCTCAGTGTGAGCAGTCCTTTAATGTCTTCGTTGGATATACTGTCACTGGATGAACTATTGTCGGTTCGTTCCACAACCTTGAAAAGTGACATGTCGTAAAGAGCAACTACACTCGTTCCAGCTTCCGCCTTTGATACGATTCTTTCAGCATCTTCTTTACTCATGGCTTCGGCCTTCAGTTCAATTTTCACTGATTTCACTTCTTCATCAAGAACTTCCGGCAGATGAAGTGCATTTAGATTGCTCACTGACATGTCCATTCCAGTTTCCTGTGACTCCTCCACGTCAGTATTTTCCACAACCTTGTCAACTTTAAGTACATTCTGAAGCAACTCATAATACTGTTCTTTCTTCTCCTGATTTTCAGGAGTATCTTCAAGCTGATCCATCGTCTCCTTCATATTGAGAAGAGTATCCTTCATCTGTATGATTTCAGCTTTATTCTCTGTCTGAACGACTGTCTCAGCAATATCATTGATCGCTTCTTCAATCTCCTTCTGCTGATCCTCTTTATAAAGCTCTATATCAAATCTTGAAAGATCTGTATAGATGATCCTATCATACTTATTGAGATACTCATCATTATGCCAGTAGGAAATAATGCATCTATTGTTCTGATAATCAATCAGCTCGATCTTATGGATATATAGATTATGCCTTGCAAACACATCAAAATTCTCTACGACTTTGTATGTATCTTCACCGATTTTCTTTGCCTTGAAGGTACTGTAATCATCACGACCACCACCTTCGTTTTCATAATAGACTATGACATCTTTTATGCCTGATTCACTATCCTTTGCTTTGATTGTGATTTCAAGAGGGGTGAAATTATTGATATGATTCGTTCTGATCTCTGCAGAAATGAATTCTGGGGCTGTAAGATCGGGAACGGTTTTTTCTGTAGTGAAGGAATTCGCTGAGAAATCCATCACATTCATACCTGTTGTCAGATTCAGGTTCTTGTTATAGGTTGTTCCCCTGTTTGTTCCCTTGTCTTCCAGGTTAACTTTTGTGAGGACCCACTGACCTGATACCTCTGTATCGCTTATGGTTGTCTTCCCTGTCATTGTAGTTTCCGAAGTTTTAATAAGCTCCACTTGTATTTTCTTATTGAATTCCTTGTTATAGAATTCCAGAGAACCACTATGAAGACCTAGTTTATTATCTTCTGCTACAACAGTTATAGTGATCACTTCACCAGGTACAGCGATATTCTTATCAAGCTTCACACTCTTTAAGACCGGTTCTTCATAGTCTTCAACGGTTCCCTTGATTTCATAATTTCCTCCTGAAAGATCCGCATAGTTCTTCCCTTCGGATGGATTTCCATGGATCATTTCGTAACGCGTCTCACCATGGAAGTAATCTATACTCACAAGAACATATTTACCTTCGGCTTCATTGGGCATAACTTCCATCTTCGCTGAAAATGATCCATCATTTTTCACATCAGCTGAAACATACCTCCAGTTTCCACTCTGATCTTCATATCGAAGGTCTAGCCTTCCTGTTCCGACATCTGTCAAGCCTAACATACCAGAGATGTTCACCGTATCATATGGTCCATAGGTTTCCTTATCCGTCTTGATGCTGAAATTTTCAAGATAAGCTGTCTTCATTTCAAAGGTATACTTTGAGAAATCGAGGGGACTGTTCTCCGAATTGTAGACAGCTTTATTGCCAGCCTTATCATATAGTGTAATGGACTGCAGTTCATAGATGCCTTCATCCATATACCAGGAATACATGGAGGCACTGATCTTATCACCATACGCGGAAATGCCACCATCAATGATGATGTCGGTTCCCTTACGCTTGTATTCAATATATCCACGATCGAATCCGGAACCATCTTCCAGAATTTCAAATCCAAGTTCAGGATTTTCCATGAAATAGAACACATTCTTATCCAGAGTAATATCCACCAGTTTTGGTGCAGTCTGGTCACCTGTTGCACCAGTTATACTGAATGATGAATTTTTGATGGCTTCTGCCAGTTTATTATCATCCTCTCTAGAGGAACCAACATAGTGAGCCATTCCTTCCAGTGAGATGTATTCAATCGTTACACTACCATTGTTCATATGGGTTTCAATAGGAATTTTGAGCTCAAAGACACCACTGCGAACTTCTTCAAGTGTATGATGACTCAGTTCGGAGTCATTTCCTATCACCATGGATAAGATAACAGAAAAGAAATCCACGTCAGTTTCATCTATTTCCGCTGTTATTGTCACAACGTCTCCTGGTTTTGCTTCTTTCTTATCTACCGTTATAGAAATTTCAGGAATATATCCCTCTCCCACAGTTCCATTAATAGTAAAAATCACCTCATTGTAATCAGATGAGAGCGGAACATCATTCTGATGATTTACCAGCGCTTTAAGGTCTGTCAGTGCATATGTTCCAGATGCAATTCTATTGTCTATCTTGGATATATAAACATACCTCATAAGTGTTTCATCATATCTGAAGTACACTGGATAGGTTGTCTCTTCATCTGACTGGTTCACAAGTAACCCTTCTATGTATTCAGGATAAAATCCTTCCACATCGAAATCCATTTCCAATATCAACGTATCAAAAAGGCTGTATTCCTTCTTAGATGGCGTAACACTTACCTGCGGGAATTTCTCATAGGCAGGATCATACACCGTAACCAGCCCACCTGAAAGATCCTCCATGTATTGTTCATGTTGATATCTATTGCTGTCATAGATGGACCTGACAGTTTTACCTTTCACCTGAAGGTTCATATAAGTCAGGTGATAATCACCCATCTTATCGAAAGAGGTTGAATCAAGTGCGCCTCTGTATACTCCTTCTGATTCACGAGTGAGTTCAACGGCGAAATTTTCGTAGTAGCTTTTATAAGAGTAATGCAATAGGATTGAATCTGGTGAATAGTTTTCATCCTCATGTAATACTATGATTTCTCCAGATTCACCGACCTTGATTTTCGATGGTTCAACTATACTGATTTTCGGGTCATATCCTGAGAAAGTTTCTGATATTTCTACAACGTACATGGACAGGTCAGAAACAGAATGCCACTCATTCTGAACATAACGGTGATCCCTATAATGGATATGATTACCAGCTTTATCGTTGATGGATACACTCATCATGTGGTATGTGCCTTCTTTTATTGAGCTATCCACATTCATAGTCGCTTTGAAATTATCAAATTCGCTGAAATACACTTCGAAAGTATCATAATCCTCATTTACAAAAGTAGCACTACCACTTTCTAATCCTGATACTTCGTCATGAGCAATCAGCTCCATTACTAATGGGGCATAGGCGGTTCCTTTACTATTGATCATATTGATATGATCAAACACTGGTGCTTCATTGTCAGCTACTGTGCCTTCCACAACAAAATCCAGATGTGAAAAATCCTGCATATACATATGAAGAATATCATCATATTCTGAGTTATGTATTGTAATCCATTCATCAATCGCAAGATTCACATAGACCAGTTGATATGTTCCTGGTGCCGTATAGTCGCTTATGGAGTATCTGATTCCCATTTCAGAATTCAGATCACCTCCTACATTAATCTCATTCCCATTTTCGTTAATGAAATAGAACTGAACATTATGCGCAGGAAGATTCGTTGTACTTAATGCGATTTCCAGCTGCTCACCTGCAGTGAGTATTGTATCAGGCATACTAGCATCTATCTGTAAATCATCATATAGCCTTGATATTTCGAAATCCATAGCAGAGAAATCATGAGTAAGATCCACCCCTGAAGTGCCCTCTTCGTATATATGATAAATATCATTATCATATGTTTCTACTTCCAATTTCTTCATCCGATAGGTACCTGAAAGTGATTCAGAAACATTATAGTCCTGTAAAGAAATACTGTAGCTAAATCCTTCATCCGGATTCTGATTAAGAGAATAAGAAATTTCCCCTTCATTCTTGCCTGTAATCTCGTAGTAGGCTGTTACTGACTGAACACTAACATCCCCTACAACTAGTACATCCAGATTTATCTGCTGATCCACTCTTAATGCAGTAGCTGCCTGAACTGTTATCGGATTCACTTCAACTGAATTTTCTTCCTCTAGCGGTATACCATAAGCCAGATTCTGAAAGAATATGGCAGATATAAACACAAAGAGGATTAGGCTGGTTAGACTTCTCTTGACATTTCTCATTTAAACACCCCTAATAATTAATTTTAAGTGATATCATATTGATTTGAGATAATATAATATAGTATCACTTATTTTAAAGTAAAAACATGAGATAATATTATAGATTTTATCTATGTGAAAGGTTAATTTCTATTTCGTTCTTTTTACCTTTTTTTTATGATAAGTTTAATCTCTGTTTCGACATCTATTTCACCCATAAATGTAAACTGCAATGAATTTACATTTTGCATTATCAAACTGATAATATAAATACATCTTATTTAGCCTGCTACATATATTTTTTTGCGTATTTCTCTATCATAATTCTTGAGTTTGGCACCACCATTTGTTAGCAACCGCGATCGTATTTCGAACAAGCTAAGAGAATCAATGAAGCTCTCCTACAGTATGCCTGAATAAAGAAGTACATGCTGAATAAAAGCCTGATTCTTTCGAATCAGGCTCCTATTTGTCTGTGTCTGACTATGAAGTTTTACTGAATATACTTCTGCTTT
Organism: Proteiniclasticum aestuarii; assembly: GCF_017368455.1. Lineage (GTDB taxonomy): Bacteria > Bacillota > Clostridia > Clostridiales > Clostridiaceae > Proteiniclasticum > Proteiniclasticum aestuarii. Next base: position 81,232 of record NZ_JAFNJU010000002.1, read on the forward strand.
CTCTTGGAAAGGAGAACGACTCCACCTGCCAGCATCAAGATTCCCATGACCATCGGCATGGTGGTCTCCGTTTCGCCCGTTGCAGGATATTTCCCTGTTTTACTTGCCAGTACGAATACGGAGAAATCCTTTGTCTGAGTCTCCACAATCTTACCGGAAAGCTTGTAGCTCAGCTTTTCAAGTTTCTTGTCTGATTTTTCATGGAACAGAAGCAGTCCCTTGGTGGAAAGCTTATCTAAGGGCAGATGAAGCGTTACAGCAACCTTCGGCTGCACTTTGACTCCATCTACTGTGAAGTGGATCTCATAGGCACTGGTGGTGTAACCAGACAGTTCATAGTCCACAGGTTTCACAACGAGAACAGGTTTTTCGTCAAAAGCTCCTACTGGAACCGTGACCATGACCCCCGTCTTATTGTCTTTCAGCACATATGCTGTCTCGCCAGTGCCTGGTTCTTCTACAGGCTCCAGAGCTTCTATGGCTGCAAGCAGCGCTTCAGAAGCATCGTCCACTTCTTCCTGGGTGGCAAATTCATCTTCCAGAATCGCCTTTGCGGCTGCAATAGCTTCCTGTAGTGCTTCTGCACTTTCTTCTGTCATATCTTCCAGTGAGATCAGTTCAGCAGTTTCCAGAATTTCTTCCAGTTCAGCCTTATCTGTTGCCTTGGCTGCCAGCGTAACCTCACTTCTGTCTCTGACACGGATTCTTGTTCCGTGTGGATCTATAGATGAAAGTCCTATGGCATTGACGAAGTCGCCTTCTTCTATGTCAGGCATGACAACATCCGTACCAATGTAACCATCTATAAACACCCTGACTGGAACGCCGCTCTCATCTTCCACGTGGATGGCTTCAATAATGCCCTCCACCATTTCAATCTCTCTTACAATACCTTCCACCTGAACCAGAAGTCCGAGGTTGTAGGATACTTCAGAGGTCTGCATCATCTTAGGCTGAACCTTTACTACTGGTTCATCCATGACCTTCATGCTGCTGATGTTCAGCTGGTGTTCTCCCTGATAGGAAGAAGTGATACCCGTGATTTCCAGCATGGTTCCCGCTTCGTAGTTTCCATCGATGGGGAAGATATTGATACCGCCAGTCTCGTCCTGGATGTAAGCACTGTCAAAGAAAGCCGTGCTCTTATCAAAACCGCTGACGTTACTTGTAAGTCTGCCCCTTATGGTGAACTGCAGGCCTTCTTCTGCTTTCTGCACTTCAGCAATCGGTGTGATTACAGGTTCTGGTTTGATTTCATCGATGACATTGTTCAGAATCATGAAGTTCGCATTTCTTACGGATTCTTCAATGAGCATTTCCACTGTCACTTCGAAATTGGAGAAGAATGTCACACCGGCTGTCACAAGGAAGCCTCCACCAGGAAGCATTTCTTCTGCAACCAAGGTCACATCGCCTTTTTCCACGACTACAAGGTCTTTCTCATAGTTCGGTACATAGGCTGAACCTGTGAAGTTCTCTGTATAGTTTGCACCCCATGTGGTCTCATATCCTGAGACGATCGGTGTTGCGCCATTTAGGATAACCGGTGCGGAATTGTATGCGTTGAAAGTCTTCGTCGTCTGTGTGAGGATTCCCTTACCGAACATGCTGTCTTCATTGAAGTTCGCATCTTCCGTGAACTGGATACGATAGGCTTCATTGGACTTTCTTTCGTTATCCACTACAATACCATCTGCAATTCTGGCTTTCGCTCCGATGGCTTCCAGAATACTGTTGGAGATTACGGCTGCATTAAATTCGCCACCTGGATTTCCTCTGTCTGATTTGGAAGTCAGGATGATGTTACCACCATTTTCAGCATAGTTTCTGATGGCTACTATTTCAGCATCTGTATAGCTCTTGGGGATCTGTCCGAATCCCTTGTAGGGAACGGTGAGCATGAGCAGTTCGATGCCTTCCAGAGATTCCTCTGTGATGACATCATTGACACGTTTCACTCTTGCACCCTTCTGTCCGGCCACAGCCGTGAAGTACGTATCATTGTCTGCATAGTCTCCGGAGATATAGAAGTTGTCATGGGCAGCATCTACCAGAATATCCACAACGCTGTCGTTGTTATAGACATTCAGCGTGATGGACTTGGTGAATGCCATGGAAACACCATTGAGGTTTCCTTCCACATGGACTGTGATGGTCTGTTTGCCCACTTTTTCCGGTACATAATCAAATGTGAGATCCGCTTCTGTCCCCTTCAGGATGACAGGAAGATTCTCTGTAACGGATGCGAGAAGTTCTCCATCAAGAAGATAGTCCACATTTGTGACGGTGAAATCTACTGTTTCCCCGTTGTACATATGGGTCGTGATCTTTGTGGTTTCACCCATGACATCCATGGAAGTGTCTTTTGTCATGTCGTTGATGCCCACCTGAGTGACTTCTCCTGTCCATACAGGTGCAGTGACAGCGATGTCACCATCGGCCTGCTCTGCCATGATGTAGTAGTAGGAATAGTCATTGGGCAGAGAGACTTCAAGTTTTCCTGAGTTGGAATTGATCTGCTCTGAATGAGCCACAATACCACCATTAACGATGACGCTTACTTTTCCGATGACGTCTGTGGCATCCGGATCATTGAAATCCACCAGAATATCCAGTTTGTCGGGGGAATCCGTAAGGATCGTACCCATTGGCTGATTGTTCGCTGTATAGAAGACTTCAAAGTTGTTGTCTTCTGTGGAGTAAACAGTCATGTCACTGATGGCTCCATAAATGGAGGATTTATCCAGACGGTCTGCCACCACAACGGTTCTGGCTGTGTTGGCGTCTCCCCATTTACCTTTGTGGTTGTCCTGCCCGTTACTAGGAGCAAGATGCCATCCCTTATCCAGTGCCTGGGTATAATACTGATAACTTGGCCAGTATCCGGAACCGCCTACAGCCCCTTCTCCATTTCCGACTTCAATGAGATTGATCTTTTCGTCTATGAGTTTGTCATAGCGTCCGAAGTCTTCAAAGGTACCGAATGTGGACCCTGGATGATTGAACTGGGAGAAGGTCCCCTCCTGCTCCTTCAGTAGATCGTAATAAGCCTGAAGCCCGGATCCGCCTTTGGCATTAAGAACAGGATTGTTTCTGGATACGAATCCGTCGGAGTTGAAGGTGTTGATGTGTCCATAGGATCCGCTCCAGGTCATCTCGAATCCGTAGATTGCCAGGAAATCCTCCGTGGTGTATTTGTCAAAATAGGTCTTGTATTCTGCCCATTTGCTCATGGCCGCATTTACACTGGAAGCAAGTCCTGAATTTTCATTCTCGAAAGTGCCCAGATTTCCCGTGGAGTCAAAATAGTTGCTGTGGTCCGTCAGGGCCAGGAAGTCAATCTGCTCTGCATTACTTGCATAAGTCAGCGCCTGGTCCGGTGTACCGGAACCATCCGAGTAATTGGTATGAGCGTGAAGCTGCCCGAAATAGAAATTGTACAGCGGTTCTCCGATATAGAAGCTCCACGCGTATTCATCGGACGTCACTTCGTCTGCTCTTGTAATGAGAACACTGGCATCGACTTTTCCATCTTCCATGGCTTCAGTCATGATATAGGTCGCCTTATTACCATCGACGATCATTTCCACCGGCGCATCCTCATTCAGTGTCAGCATCACCACGGGATCTGTTCCCGCATTTTCAAATTCCACTGTGATGACCGGTTTCTTCTCTTCTCCAGTGGCCGCATTGGCCGATGGAGTAACAGAGAGAATCTGTGGTTTGTCTTCCACTGCGATCTCAGCTGTTTCGATAGTCTTGTTCTCATTGACGTCTACAGCCGTGAAGGTCACCTTCACTATAGCTGTATCGGTCAGTTCTGTTCCAGGAATCACGGCCTGGTATTTTCCTGTCGTATCGTTCTTCACCATTGAAACTGGTTCTGATGATGTTCCATTGATTTCATAGACCATTTCCACGGTTTTTACGCCTACGTTGTCGATTACATCGATGGCTACGCTGTAGTCCTTCAGCGCTTTGGCTGGAAGGAACGTAGGCAGGGAGATCACAGGTCCATCTGTATCGTTGGATACCACATAGTCTGTGCTTGCGCCTACACGCAGCTGTCTGGTGGTATTGTATTTGGATGCGGCTGCATAGACATGAACCGTATCACCTTCCACCACACCCACAGGGAATGCTGCTCCACGGAAAATACCGATGGTTCCAGTGGTATCTGAAATCATTGTGGAACCACTTTCACTATATGCACCTAGAACCGCATCTCTGACGACAACGAATTCAGACAGATACTGATCGCCACCGTCCAGAATATCCTTAGCTGTCAGTTCCTGTGCCTTGAAAGGCTCTTCTGCGCCCAATACAATGATATTTTCAGCTGCAACGGAACCCAGCTGCCTGACACCACCGTATTCACTGGTCTTACCAGTGACCTTCACGACTTCGCCGATGACATACTTATCGATGTTCGGATAGTCATAAATCTGAAGGCCTACAATTTCTCCATCGATGACATCCTGAAGGATGACACTGTTTCCACCATAGATATAGGCTACCTGTCCCACAGTTGTGACAACATCGCCTGCTGTGGCTGCATAGACTTCCTTCAGTGATAAAAGTCCAGTAAGCATCTCATCTGTGACAGGATCCGGCACTTCTTCATGAAGAACCACATGATCTGCATCTGCGACGCGTAGCTGATAGGTTGTCCAATATTGTGACATGATAGCAGTAACGTCTACTGTATCTCCTTCTGACACTTCGGTCAGAGTAGGCATTCTGTATACATTGATGGTAAGTCCATCTTTGGAAAGAGGTGTGTTGTCTCCAGATACAGGATCCAGCGTTACCCCTTTAACGAGTAATCTTATGGATTCTAGTTCTTCCGCTCTAGTAGGACTCGTCAACTCTTCCATTGTAACTACTACTGGTGCAGGCATGGACTTGACTGCACCCTTCTCATACGTGGTGACTGTAATCTGCTCCACGTTATTGAAGCTTTTACGTGTACCCTCTACAGTAAGTTCCATCCCCAGAACAATCTCCGCATCTGATGCCGGAAGGAAGTTGTTGATAGCTCCAGTCGCGTCCTGAATGGTCACGTTTCTGCCATCGATGAAAGTAACGATTCCTCTGGTTGTGACTATTTCATCCTTAACTTTTGCTCTTGCTTCCGCTATGGTGATTCTGTCCACATCACCCGAAAGCGTCACATCCGAGGCTTCTGCAACCCGAAGCTGATAGCTGTAGTACTGACTTAAGACAGCGACCACATCCACAACTTCACCAGCAGAAATACCGGTAAGCGCAGGAATCTTGTATATATTGAATGTCATGGCATCTTTTGAGATGACCGAATTTCCTCCAGTATTGATGGAGTCCAGTGTCACTTCCTCAATAAGTACTCTCTGGGATTCCATGGACTCAGCTTTTGCTGCATCATTGAGATCCGCCATGGTAACCAGCTTCGGTGCAGGAAGCGTCTTGATTTCACCCTTGATGACGTCTTCTGCAGAAGCTACACTGATCTGTTCCAGATTATTGTGAGCCCCTCTTTCACCCGTGACAGTAAGTTCCATACCGATGCTGATTTCAGCATCTGCTTCAGGTAAAAAACTGTTGATGGCAGCAGTCGCATCCTGTATGACTACATTTCTTCCATCTATGAAGGTTACAACACCTTTTGTTTTCACTTCACCTGTGGCAGCTCTTGCTGCTTCAATGGTGACAAGTGCTGGTTCAGGATCTGGATCCGTTGTTTCTCCATCTCCTGGTTCAGTGGTTCCATCAAGATAACTTAGATCCGGTGTATGGACTTCAAAATCCGCACTATTGTCCCCAGTATATGGATTATCTATGTCCTTTCTTATTAGTGATGTAGCACTGGAGATAACTGGTGCTGAGCCAGTACCAAGATAAGCTGATGCATCTGGCCCAACTCCCACGTAATCAATAATGTTACTATGAGTGGTCGAGGTTGAGTCAGGAATGATCGTCATATCATTAGTAAGAGCTACTCTGAATGAAGAACTAGACATAGTAATATAATGATACACATCTGATGGTGGGATAGCAGGTTGAGTTGTATCATTTCCCTCAGCTGCTTCAATCAGATAATACCCCCCGGCCACAATCGATCCGTTCAGCTCATATGCTGAAAAAGCACCACCTTTCGATGCATACTGGATGGCCCATCCAGTAAGATCTACATCCTGATCCGAAATGTTCTTCAGAACAATGAAATCGGATTTATAGACACCTCCACTGTTCCCTCCACCACCATAAGCCTCATAGATGACTACGGGTCCTGTACCTACAGGGTCTGGTGCCGCCATGATCTTCTGACCTGGAATCAGTGTCAGAACGAACAGCCACGCCAGAAGCCAGACTGCAATTTTTCTGGTTAGAAGTTTCTTCATTTTTCGCCTCCTGAAAATAATTAGATCCGTTCTCAGAAAATCAGTGCATCATTTTTTGGGTGAAAAAAACTTCAACCGGATGAATCAAGTTGAAGTCCTCAGGTATTCTCTGTAAACGTTATCCATTTCTATCTTACTAAATAGATTTCACAATATCAATCAATTTTGATAATTAATAAACAGAATATTCAATATTATATTTTGATTGCCAAAACATATGAGCCTCAATGTTTAATCAGATTAACAGAATCATCCCACTACTAAATAACCTCACCAGCTATCCATTTTGATGATATCACCTACCTTGTTCATTTTCTTGAAAAAGCGAATAATAATTAAGCTTATCCCAATAATAATTTCAGTTGTGAAAAGTGTATTTTCTCATAAAAAAAGATGAGCCATGCTCATCTTTTTCAAATGGAATCTTACTTTATTCGATGTTGTACACCCTGAACATATATATCCTGAATCTTGAAGTCATCCTCCACAATCAGAAGATCCCCGTACTTCCCTTCTTCTAATGAACCGACCTTGTCGTAGATGCCAATATACTTGGCTGGATTCACAGATGCCATGGTGATGATTTCTTCAAACGTGAAGCCATGTTCACGTTGAATATTTCTGACAGACTCCACATAACTGAGCTCCAGTCCGTCCACTTCCTCAAAATTCTTCCTGTTGATTCTCTTTTCCGTGCCCCCATCGGATTTCACTATGACGTGATCTCCATCTGGTATATACGTCTCTTTTCTGATGTAGTGATGGAACGGTCTTTCCACATGGGCAAGACCCGTACAGTCCGTGCAGAGCATGATCTTCTCTTTTCCTTTGACTTTATAGGCGATGCTGAAGGCTTCATGACTTACCGTCATGCCGGTCTGCTTGGCAAACTCGCAGTACAGATCGTCAAAGTAGAGCGCTGCACCCACAACGCCAGGTCTGCGATGATGGAACCCCCGCATACCGCTGTACATATGGGTCACGCCACCTAGTCCAAACCCCTTCAGCCTGGCAATATCCTTAAGGTCCGCAGCACTGTGACCGACGGATACCTGAATGCCCTGCTCATGGAGATGCTTTATGACCTCTTCCGCTCCTGGCAGTTCCGGTGCCAGGGTCATGAGATAGACATTACCTTCCCCTGCTGCATGAAGTAGCTCCTTCGTCACCATGACATCAGGGTCCATACAGTATTCCTCTCTCTGCATGCCCTTGAACTCCTTATTGATGAAGGGACCCTCCAGATGCACGCCGAGAATCCTTGACCCTCGTGATGGTGTCCAGTTCTTGATGGCAGACTGCGCTTCCACAAGGCTTTCTATGATGACCTCCACCGCATCGGTGCCTGTGGTGCCCAGAAAGGTGGTGACCCCTGCCTGAATCATGCTTTCAGCCATTCGGTTCAAAGAATCTTCCGTCTTTTCATACCAGAAGGATCCGGTGCTGAACCCATGAACATGAAGATCAATGAATCCGGGAATCACATGAAGATCTCCGTACTCTTTCACCTCCCCTTCCGGTTTCACCTCTGAAATGGACAGGATTCTGCCGTCCTTCATGGTCAGATATCCTGAGACTGTTCCTTCCGGTGTATGGATCTTATTTGAATGAAGTATCATTTTCCTCTCTCCTCTTCTCAACAACGTGCTGTGTATACGAAAGAATGATCTGAATGAGAAGATGGATGCCGACTCTTGAAATCAGGTCGTTGTATTCCGTCTCTGAGGTCTTTGCATAGCAGTACATGCTGATGTCCGCATTCTGCTGCACCTTGGAGTCGGAAAACGACGTAAGGGAAATGACTTTAGACCCTCTGATGTGGGCCGCCCTGGAAATATCCAGAATTCTCTTCGTGTTTCCAGAGAGGGAAATCACAAGAACGGCTTCGTCCGTCTCGATGTTGTGGGACAGATTGTCGATGAGATTGAAATCATCCACAAAGATGCACCGGATCTTCAGCATGGCCAGTCTCGAACTGAGATAGCTGCCAAAGGGCTTTGATGCACCTCTTGATACCACATAGACTGTTTTGGATGTGGTCAGTATCTCCGCGATTTCTTTGACCGTTTCCTCCTGCTGGATGCTTAGCGTCTTGGACACCTCTTCCTCCAGCGCATCCAAGACATTTCTGAAGACAAATTTCTCGCTTTTCCCTGCGGCTTCTTCCAGTTCACCCACATGGTTCTTCAGATAGTACTTCAGTTCCGTGTACCCGTCAAACCCGAGTTTCTTCGCCAGATTGATCACGGTGGTTTTCGATATATACAGTTTTTCAGCCAGTTCTCTAGTGGTCATCCTGATGACCTCTTCTGGGTAGTTCGTCAGATACTCCACCACTTTCTTCTCCAGGCTGCTTAATTCATTATAGGTACTTGTCAGTCTTTCCAGTTTCATCATTGCGGCACCTCCTTTCTCATTATATCAAATCGGTTATGAGGAAACCCCCTTAAATCGGGGGTTTCCTCCATTTATTTCCTTCATTTCTGAAGTGTTTTCTATTTCTTCTCAAGGCTCCAGTACTCTTCACTGTGCGCCATGAGATCATCCAGAACCAGCTTCGCCTTCACAGGGTTCACGATGGATCTGTTCAGCGTCAGTGCCTGAAGCGCTTTGGTATAATCCTTTTCCAGGTATGCTTCCACCGTCAGCTTTTCATAGGCATACTGTCCCTCAATGAGCCCTTTGTAGAATGTCTTGATCTCTCCGTAAGGGATCATCTTGGCGCCGTCTCTGCCCAGTGTGGCTGCAAGCTCCACCATGGCATCCTGGGGCAGATTGGGTATGTATCCTCTGTTTCTTCCGATGACCACAAAGGTTCTGTTTTCATCATTATGGATGGACTGTACCACTTCCACCATGAGATTCCCGAACACTTCGCCCTGCATCAGCGGAATATTCTCCAGGTTCCCTTGTCTTTCCGCCTGCTCCAGAATATCCAGCACCTTTCTTTCGCGGCCTACCTTGGCTTCATCCACTCGGGTGAAGTTCGGATCAGATTCCTCCACCAGCTCTTCAGCGAAGAAGTAGTACTGCAGATAGGTATTGGGCACATACTCCGGGAAGAACTGCATGAGCTTATTGACGTTCTTGTAGGTCTTCAGCCAGGATGGTGCTCTCTGCTCCGCATTAAAGGGCTTGAACTCATTGCCTGTGAGATAGTCCTTCAGCTGAGGCAGAAGATCTTCCCCGGTCTTCGTGTTCTTAAGTTCCGTGAACCATCCGAAATGATTGAGGCCGAAATACCGGGGCTCAATGTCATACATGTCCACATCCAGAATCTTCGCGAAGGACTTGATCATGGAATAGGGCTGATCACAGATGTTCATGATGCGCTGATCCTCCGGAAACACCTTGTCCAGTGCCACAGCCACAATGGCTGCAGGATTGGTGTAGTTTAATATCCAGGTATCCTTGGAATAGGATCTTATCTTCTCCACCATTTCAATCATGGCACCGATGCTCCTCATGCCATAGGAGAAGCCTCCTGGTCCACAGGTCTCCTGACCGACCAGACCATACTTCAGCGGAATCTTCTCATCGATACTTCTCATGGTGTCGACGCCGACGCGCATATTGCACAGCACATAATCCGTATGCCCATAGGCTGTATCCTCATCGGTGGTGAACACCACCTCCGTTTCAGCATAATACTTCTTTAACGTCATATCGATATAGGCTCGCACACGATGAAGTCTTTTTTCATCAATATCAAACAGAATGATCTTCTCTACAGGGAAGGTCTCCTTATAGTAGATCAGACTGCCAATGAGGGCAGGAATCCGAAGACTTCCCGCACCTGCTATGGTTATTACCGCATTTTTCTTGTTCATATCAAACTCCTTAGCTAATCATCTTTAGTTCTTCCGTTACCGCATTTCTCACAAATTCAACATTCGGTCCGAATACAATATGGATGTGGTTCTTCATGGGGAAGAAGATGCCTGATGTACCCGAATCCTTGAGTCTGTCCTTATCCACCAGATTCATATCCTTCAGGTCCACTCTCAGTCTTGTGACACAGTTCTCCACATTCACAATGTTGGAAGGACCACCGATGGCTTCAATGACGATCTTCGCCACTTCATCGTATCTCTTTTCCTTGATGAGGTTGTTGTATTCATATTCATCACTCTCACGCCCTGGTGTAGCGATGTTATACTTCTCGATGGCATATTTGAAGATAAAGTAGGTGGCGATAGCCAGTGGAATACCTACAATGAGCAGGTTATACCATCTGGTGTTCTCATACATGAGTCCGAAGATGGCAAAGTCAAAGATGGTTCCTCTGATGTATCCGACGCCTGTTCCCAGAAGATACAGCGCGACAGCACCTGCACCAGCCAGTAGAACATATACCAGGAAGAGCAGTGGTGCAATGAACAGGAAGGAGAACTCCATAGGTTCTGTGATGTTACCAAGGAAAGGTGTGATCACCATGGTGATAATGATACCCTTCACGAATGGTCTGTTCTTTGCATAGGCGCTCTTGTACATGGCCAGCCCGATGGCAGGAATCATGAATAGGGTCACAAGCATCTGGTTCTGAGCCATGAACTTTGTCAGTTCCGGAAGCATTTCCCAGGCTTCGCTGTTGGGTCCCTGATTAAAGAGGACTTCATTCAGAGTAGGAAGAATTCCGGTGAAGGTTTCCCCATCGATGGTATAGGTACCACCGGCAGGTGTGAAACGGATCAGTGCACTCCATACATGATGAAGGCCCAGTGGAATGAGTGCACGTACCATGACCACATTGATGAACGGTCCGATGGCACCCTGAAGAATGACCTGGGATAAGGCAATGAGCCCTTTGGTCAGATAACTCCAGAAAAACGGAATGATCAGTCCTGCGACCGTCGCCCAGACTATGGATACCATTGGAACAAACTTCTTTCCTGAGAAGAAGGCAAATGCGACGGGAAGCTCTTTGTTGTAGTATTTATCCGCTGCAATGGAACCGATGAGTCCACTGATGATACCACCCAGCACATCCAGTCTCAGACTCTGGATTCCCAGAACCATTCCCTGTCCCACCTGTGACATGGTCTCGGCATCCGCCAGGGTGCCTGTGGCTTTCAGGTACACATTGATGGTGATGTTCAGAATCAGATAAGCGATCATGGATGAGAATACCGCGATTCCCTTTTCCTTCCTCGACATTCCATAGGCAACGCCCATGGCAAACAGTACGGGAATGTTGGAGAAGATGACATCGGCGACGGATCTCAGACTGACCAGAATCATCTGGAGTGTTTCGTTGGCCAGGAATGGTACTCTCTCTACCATGTATCCCTGAACAAGTGCTCCTGTAATACCTAAAATCATACCCATAGGAGCCATAATTGCGATTGGCAGCAGCAGGGATCGTCCAAATCTCTGGATGCCCTCACTGAAACGTTCTTTTCTTGTCATTGCTACACCTCTTTTTCATTATTTTGTCTTCATCATAATAATTTAAATTCTGGGATTGTAACAGGGTTTTCCAAGGTATATGACTACGTTTTCACGTTTTGAGTTTGGTCACACAGGCTGACCAAAGTGTGAAGCCCTCGTGATTCAATAGTTTAAGCGGATACTATCAGAATCCTACCACTTATAAAGAATGATAACGCAATATGCTTTTCATCTCTTGTCCAGAACATGAAAGAAGGTGAGCTTTCGCTCACCTCCCATACACTTATTCTCTTAACTCACTTCCACCTTATTGACATGGTCCCCCAGTACAAGCATCATGATGCTCTTTCCTCGGGTGGCCCGGTTCTGAAGCTTGATGTCCTCGATTTTCATGGTCTCATCGTCATTGGCCTTGGAACCTACAAGAAGCTCCTTCTCCTCTGTGATGACCTTGGCGAAGAAGACCCGGTCTTCATCCTTCAGATTCATACCCACAACACCGGAGGCGTTTCTGGAAAGAAGGGAAATGCTTGAGGTTTCAAACCGGATGGCCATACCCTTCTCGGATACAAGGAGAATGTCCTCATCCAGCTCACCGCTGAAGGCTTCCGCATAGACCAGTCTGTCCGTGGCCTTCTTGAACTTGATGACGTGTGAGGTGGTCCCCTCTCCTCTGAAGTCCTCCACCGAGGTTCTCTTGACGATGCCCTCTTCCGTGACGAAGTATACTTCCTGATTGTCCGCTGCATCCTCTTCCAGGGTGAATACGCCCACGACCCTCTCGCTCTTGTCGATGTCGTCGTAGAGATCCGAAAGAATGACACTGCCTTCCAGGTTCTCGAACATGTACATGGGCAGCTTGTAGTAAGCACCAAGACTTGTGACGATCACAAGGCTCAGGTAGGATTCCCCGCTGACCTTATAGAGGTTCTTGGCTCTGCTGGCTCTCTGCACCACCTTGATTTCTCCTCGGTCGGAAATGGTGAGATTAAACGCCTTGGCCTCATAATCCATCTCATAGTGGACTCTGTAGACCTCATCCTTGTCCGGCAGGCTCAGGAAGCTGTCCGGAATGGACATTCTTTCCTTCACTTCCACATCGGCTTCCGGCACGGTGAAGTCCAGTCCGTTCTTGGTGAGGATTCTCACGAAGAGCGGCACCTGGGGCAGCTCCACCATGTGCAGCTGATCCTTGTTTTCATAGATGTAGTCCTTGTACACTCTTGGAAGCAGTTCTCCCAGGGTGTTCTCATAGAGCACTCGGCTCTTCTCCAGGATCACCGACACAAGCTTCTCATCCTTTCTCAGCTTCAGGGCGATGATCTTGGAGTAATTGGTCTTGAAGCTCTCAAGATCCGTTCTCTTCAGAGACCCTCTGGAGGTGATGAACTTGAAGCTTCCCTCCTCCTGTCCGTCCATGGTGAAAGCCCCGATGATGGACTCTTCGTTGAAGTCGATGCCCTTGATGTAGTTGTCCATGCGGACGCCCTTATCCTTCCACTTGTGCTCCGGCACATCCATGGTCTTCAGCTGATAGAGCATGCCTGAATCCGAGAAGATGTAGAGCACATCCTTGGTGTTGCTCTCCAGAAGCACAGCCAGCTCATCCCCTTCTCTGAAGTCGATGGAGGACTCGTCTGTTGTGACCCTCTGGTAGTTCTTCAGTGGCATGCGCTTGATGAAGCCTTCTCTGGAAATGGTCACCACCACATCTTCCTGAACAATGATGTCCATGGCGTCGATGACAGCTTCCTCCTCATCCTTGATGATCTCGGTTCTTCTTTCGTCCCCGAAGTCCTCGGATACTTCCAGAAGCTCCTTCTTCACCAGGTTGTCCAGGGCTTTCTGGCTGTTTATGACCTTTTCCAGGGACTTGATGAGCTTGGAAAGCTCATTGTGCTCCTTGACATAGGCCTTCAGCTCCAGTCCTGTCAGTCTGTAGAGCATGAGCTCAAGTATTGCCGTGGCCTGTTCTTCACTGAAGCCGTATTCCTTCACCAGGTTCTCCCTGGCATTGGTCTTGGAACTGGACTCCCGGATGGTCCTTATGACCTGATCCATGATGTCGATGGCCTTCATGAAGCCTTCCACGATGTGGAACCGCTTCAGGGCCAGATCCAGTTCCTTTTTCGTTCTTCGAAGAACCACTTCTCTCTGGTGCTCCACATAGTAGCGGATGATATCCTTCAGACCCATGGTGGAGGGTTTGCCCTTATAGAGCGCCACCATATTGAAGTTGATGTTGATCTGAAGATCGCATCTCTTGTAGAGATAAAGAAGAATCTTCTCCGCCGTCTCCAGATCGATCTGCTTCTTGAACTCGATGACCGCGCGGACACCGTTTCTGTCGGACTCGTCCCGGATGTCCATGATGCCGTCCAGCGCCTTCTGATGCTTCTTGTCCGCCGTCATGGCGGAGATCTGCTGCAGAAGCTTGGCCTTATTCTTTCTGTAAGGGAACTCCGTCACCACGATGGCGAATCGGCCCGTGGTGAGCTTCTCCACCTTGGCATTGGCGCGAAGGACCACTTTTCCTTCTCCCTTTTCATAGGCTTCCTTTAAAGAGTCTCCTCCGATGAGGACCCCTCCTGTGGGAAAGTCCGGTCCTTTGATGTGCTGCATGAGTCCGGACACATCCATATCCGGATCATCGATGTAGGCGCAGACCGCACTGATGCTTTCTCTCATGTTGTGCGGCGGAATGTTCGTCGCAAGACCCACGGCAATACCGAAGGCCCCGTTGACCAGTAGGTTCGGATAGCGGGACGGCAGCACCTTGGGCTCCAGCTCCGTATCCGAATAGTTGTAGACGAACTCCACCGTGTCCTTGTCGATGTCACGAAGCATCTCTTCCGCCCCGCGGGAAAGTCTGGCCTCCGTGTATCGCATGGCCGCCGCACTGTCTCCGTCGATGGACCCCCAGTTCCCGTGGCCGTCGATCAGCGGCATTCTGGTGCTGAAGTCCTGGGCCAGAATCACCATGGCATCGTAGACCGATGAATCTCCATGGGGATGGTACTTACCCAGAATGTCTCCGACGATTCGCGCGGATTTATAGTAGGGCTTATCATGAAAAGCCTTCAGCTGATAAGCACCATATAGAATTCTTCTATGAACGGGTTTCAGACCGTCTCTGACATCCGGAAGGGCTCTGTCCTTGGCCACTTCCACCGCATAGGGCAGGAAATTGTCCGGCATGGCCTCTTCCAGAGGGACATTCAGGATGTTGTTGTCTGTTGGAATCTGATTTTTACTCGCCAAAATGTCACCTCCTAAAATTCTGCGTGTTTATAGATGTATTTCTTACGCGGTTCCACCACGTCGCCCATGAGAAGCGATACCATACGCTCCGCTCTGGCCGCGTCATCAATGGTGACCCTCAGTAGCGTCCTCGTCTCAGGGTTTAAAGTCGTTTCCCACAGCTGGTCCGGATTCATCTCGCCCAGACCTTTGAACCGCTGGATGTTGAATCCGGAGCCGATCTCCTTCTTGGCCGCATCCAGCTCCTCATCGGAGTAGGCATATCTCTGCACAGTGCCCTTCTTACCGGTCTTGTAGACCTTGTAGAGGGGCGGCTGGGCAAGATAGAGCATGCCGTTTGTGATGAGGGGCCTCATGTACCTGTAGATGTAGGTGAGCCAGAGGGTCCGGATGTGGTAGCCATCCACGTCCGCATCGGACATGATGATGATCTTTCCGTACTTCACATCCTCCAGCTTGAAGCTGGTGAGGGTTCCAGTACCGATGGCGGTGTTGAAGAGCCTCAGCTCTTCCGAGCCCAGGACATTCTCCAGCTTCTGCTTCTCCGTGTTCATGATCTTTCCCTTGGAGGGCATGATGGCCTGGAATCTTCGATCCCTTGCTTGCTTGGCGGACCCTCCCGCCGAGTCTCCCTCCACCACGATGAATTCCAGAACGTCCTTATCTCTGGAGGTGGCCACGGCGACCTTTCCTGCCAGAGGAGAGGTTCCCTTCCCCACCTTTTTACGCTCCGCATCACTGATCTTCTTGATCTTCTCTCTTCGCTTCGCCGCTTCCAGGGCGTTGTTGATGAGATTGGTGGCGATGTCCTTGTGGTCTTCGATCCACTCATAGAACTTGGTGTAGCTCAGGTCATTCATCAGCGTATAGGCTTCGGAGTTTCCAAGCTTGTTCTTGGTCTGTCCTTCGAAGATGGGATTGGTGAGCCGGATCTTCACGATGGCCGTCATGCCCTCCCGAAGATCGTCTCCTTCAAAGTTCTTGTCCTTGGCCAGATTGAGCTTCTTTGCCCACTCCTTGAAGGCTCTCGTCATGCCGGTCTTGAAGCCCGTCTCATGGGTGCCTGCTTCACTGGTGGGAATGTTGTTGACATAGCTTGCAATGTTCTCCAGAGAGGAGTCCGTGAACTGGACGCAGACCTCCCCTTCCAGGGAAATGTTCCCGATGCTGCGCTCTCCTTCGAAAAGGATGGGCTCCTGATGGATGACGGTCTTACTCTCATTGAGGTATTCGATGAAGTCCAGAAGACCCCTTTCACTGTGATAGGTCTTCTCCACTTCCTCTTCGCCTCTTCTGTCTCGAAGGATCAGGGTGATGCCCTTGTTCTGGAAGGAAAGCTCCATCATTCTCATATCGATGATCTCGAAACGGTAGTCGATGGTGCTGAACACTTCCGGATCCAGCATGAAGGTCACCTTGGTGCCCTGCCGGTTGGTCTTTCCCAGGATCTCCAGCTTCGTCACCGGCGTTCCGGGCATGATTCTTCCGTATTTCTCGTCGTAGGCATGTTCAAAGCGCTGCCTGTAGATTCTGCCGTCCTTGTGCACTTCCACCTCCAGCCACTTGCTCAAGGCATTGACCACGGAAGCCCCCACGCCATGAAGTCCCCCTGAGGTCTTGTAGTTTTCATGATTGAATTTACCGCCGGTATGGAGCTCCGTATAGACCATCTCCACACCGGAGATCTTCTTCGTGGGGTGAATCCCCACGGGAATGCCTCGTCCGTTGTCAATGATGGTGACGCTCTTGTCCTTGTTCAGGATCACATACGCCGTGTCTCCGTATCCGTTGGTGATCTCATCTATGGCATTGTCCAGAATCTCCCACACGCAGTGGTGCACGCCCTTGGGTCCTGTACTCCCGATGTACATGCCGGGACGAACCCGCACGGGTTCCAGTTTCTCCAGGGATGTGAGATCCGTGACACTGTAATTCCCTCTTTTTTCTTCCATGCTTCCCTCCAAGTATCTGTTTTTTCCTAAAATCCGAAGGTGAACAGCTCCACATCGATGGTGATCTTTGTGAGCTTCGCTCCGGGGTCTGTGATCTCCCTGTCCCATAACATGGGGGTCATGAGCAGGAGATCATCCGCATAGGCTTCCACATTTTCTATAGCCCTTATTTTTCTTTCACTTCGTACCTTCGCATGCTCTCTGAGATGCGCTACGATCTCGTGATTCTTGTATTCCGGCATTCCGTAGAGCCTGCGAAGCTCCTTGAGATAGCCGGAATCCGGAATGACCTTCACGCAGAACCCGTCTTCCTTCAGGACTCTTCTGAAGTCCTTGTAGTTCACCGGAGACAGGATGTTCACGATGACATCGAAGGTGTGCTCCTGGAACGGCAGACGGGCAAGATCAGCCACGAAGTAGAGCACTTCGTTGTCTTTTCTTCCGGCGATGCTGATGCCGTCCTTGCTGAGATCCACCCCGATGAGCTCCGTATCGATTCCTTTATCGGTGAAATATCTTCCGATCATCTCGATATGGCTGCCGTCGCCGCATCCGGCGTCCAGGATCCGGAGGGTTTCTCCTTCTTTTCCGCTGGCAAGATAATGCGCATAAATTTCTTCGCAGACACCTTTTATGATCTCATTGAAGAACCCATAGGCGATGACTCTTTCTCTCGCCTCCAGCATATTCATGTTGTAGTTCTCTTCTCCATAGCCCAGCACAAAGTTGACGGTTCCCTTTTTCGAGATGTCGTAGCTATGACCGGATTCGCACTTCAGGCTCTTTCCTTCCACTGTGAAAGTGCTGCCGCATTTGGGGCAGTGAAGGACATCTAACTTTTTCATCTGGATGATTTTCTTATCGATTTTCTTCACGCTTGCTCTCTCCTATCTTCAGGTGGAAATGCTTCTTCCCCTTGTTTCCTGAGCAGATTCTTCTTATTCATTCTTTAAGGTTCAGATCCTCCATCTCTTCTGAGTGCCTGAATTGACGGCATCACAAAGGATACGGAATCTGACTCCAACATTAAAATTATAGCAGAAAAACGACCATACTAGAAATGATATCTCATAACCGGGATTTTATTGGCAGAATCAACGAACTTCCAGAAAATCTGAATCTGAAATATTTTGTTTTGGTTGTCAAAGAAGATTTTCAGTTTCCTCTCAATTTTTTATTAAACCATTTAACAAAACAGCGCATAATTCTCAAACCGTTACCATATTTGTAAACTTATTGTCACATTTGTTGTTGCAGCTTAGCTCCAGTGCTATAATTATCCCAGATGTATTTTCAATATTGGATGTTTTCACAATTTCGTGATAATTCGGAATTGAAATGCAAATATTGTTTATAGGAGGGCCAATCACTTGAAGAGACTATCATCAAGAATCGCAACGCTACTACTGTTTCTGTTCCTGTTCACATCCAGCGGTTTCATGGCGAAAGCTGATGTCGTGAAGAAATTGGATCTGCCGCAGCGCAATACTGTCAGCCTGAAGGATGACAACCTACGAAGCGTGTCCCTCTCCGGCGCCGCCTCCACCTACAAAGATGATGACCTGGTCAGAGTCATCGTGGAAGTCACCGGAAATCCGGTGATCGCCTATGCCACAGAACGCGGCATCAAGGTCAGCGAAATCGACAAAGCCAAGAAGCAGAGTCTGATCAAAGAGAATCAGGCCAGGCAGAAGGCGGTCAAGGCGCTGATCAAAGCAGCCGGAATCAGCATGAAGGAACTGAATTCCTTCACGAATGTTCTCAACGGATTCAGTATTGAAACACAGTACAGGAACATCAAGGATATTGAGAATCTCAGCGGTGTCACCCATGTATCCATTGCCAACACCTTCTCAAGACCCGATCCAGACATGGAAAACAGCAAAGACATCGTCAATGCTGTAGAGACCTGGGCTCTTGGTTACAATGGAGAAGGTATGGTGGTTGCCATCATCGATACAGGCATCGACCCATCCCATAAGGATATGATCCTTACAGATGAAAGCACAGCAGCCATCACAGAAGAGGATCTTAGTGGTCTTCCTGGTACCTACAGAACAGCAAAAGTCCCTTATGGCTACAACTATATGGACAACAACCAGGAAATCCTGGATCTGGGACCTGAAGCTTCCGAACACGGCATGCATGTAGCCGGAACCGTCGGTGCCAACGGTGATCCAGATAATGGTGGTATCCGAGGCGTGGCTCCAGAAGCGCAGCTTCTGGCCATGAAGGTCTTTGGTAACAATCCTGCCATGGCATCCACCTTCGGTGATGTCATCGTGAAAGCCATCGATGATTCCGTGGAACTTGGCGCAGACGTCATCAATATGAGTCTGGGCTCCACCGCAGCCTATGTGCAGGAAGATGATCTGGAGCAGGTTGCAGTAAGAAACGCCATGGAAAATGGTGTGATTTCTGCCATTTCAGCAGGAAACTCCGCTTATTTCGGAAACGGATGGGACCTGCCATATGATAGCAATCCGGATATCGGCGTTGTCGGAGCACCTGGTATTGCCAATGAATCCATTCAGGTGGCTTCCATCGAGAATACTGTTATTTCTGCATTGGCTCTGGAATTCATCTACGATGGAGATACAGTCTTTGCTCCCTATACATCTTCTGGTCCCAAGGATCCCAAAGATGTATTCTCTGGTGAAATGGAATATCTTTATGCCGGACTTGGTGCTCCGGATGAATTTGTGGGTCAAGATTTTTCCGGAAAGATTGCCCTCATCATGCGTGGATCTTATAACTTCACTGATAAAATCACCAACGCTTACAATGCAGGTGCTGCAGGAGTTATCGTCTATAACCATGAAACAGGAGGAGAAGAACTGATCAACATGGCCTATCCTTCTGGATTGAATTTACCAGCTGTTTTTATCGGAAACAGCTATGGGGAAATGATGAGAGAGCTCATTGCATCAGGTGGAAACATGGTCTCCTTTAATGGAAATACATCGAGTTCGCCCAATCCGAAGGCTGGAAATATGTCCGACTTCTCATCCTGGGGAACTACACCAGACCTCGATTTCAAACCTGAAATTACTGCTCCTGGTGGAAACATATGGTCTACAGCACAGAATAATGAATATCAGACCATGAGCGGTACGTCCATGGCAGCACCTCATGTTGCAGGTGGCTCCGCACTTGTGCTTCAGAGAGTTGATGAAGAATTTGGTCTTTTGGACGGAGAAAGAGTTCAGATGGCCAAGAATCTGCTTTTAAGCACAGCAGTCCCTCATGATATCACAATAAATCTTAATATGGCTCCTCCAGATGAAGAACCGGTTATAAGGTCATATACAACATATACCTCACCTAGAAGACAAGGTGCTGGTGTGATGGATCTTAAGGCTGCTACCACAACCCCCGCTGTGGCTTATGATAATACTTCAGGTATAAGCAAAGTATCCTTATTGGAAATGGATAATATCAATACATTCACCTTGGAATTGAAGAATTTCAGCGATGAAGAACTTACCTATATTCCTGATGGAACCGTTCAGACCGACCTCAGCGATTCGTTTTATAATTATACTGAATCGCAGGGAGTTTTCAAACCTGGAACCATCGGTGATGATGGTATGGGTGACTATCCCATTACTTTTGACAAAGACTCCTATACTGTTCCAGCAAACGGAACTGTAGACGTAGAGGTGACTGTGAATCTCACCGGTGCAGTGGAATGGCTTAATAACAAACCACTACTAGCTGTTTTCGAAAACGGAACCTTCATCGAAGGATTTGTCACTTTTGAAGAATCTACAGATACCCATCCAGCTCTCAGTATCCCATACATGGGCTTCTATGGAGAATGGGATACACCACCAGTTGTAGATGGCAGCATCTACGATGATACTACATTCTATGGATACACATCCCTTGCAACATACGATAGTGCAACTGATGGCCTGAATTTCCTTGGTATGGATCTGGTAGGAAACGCTTCTAATGATTACATCGCCTTCTCTCCAAATAAGGACGGAAACCAGGATAACGCCATCCCAGTACTATCCTTCCTGAGAAACGCAAAGGACTTTGAAGCAAACATCCTGGATGCCGATGAAAATGTTGTTCGTAAACTGTACATGGAAAACTTCCTGAGGAAGAATTACTTTGACGGTGGTCTGAACAGTCCATACAGCGTGAACCTCTCCTGGTTATGGGATGGCAGCGTAAACGGCAAGACCGTGCCAGATGGAGAATACTTCTACGAAGTGAAGACAAGAATCGATTATGATGGCGCCGAGTGGCAGAGCGTAAAGTTCCCTGTAAAGGTTGATACCGTACGACCATCATTCGATGGTGGAGCATATAACGAAGATACTAAACAGCTGACGATCAATGCCAGTGATGACTTCAGTGGAATCTACTATATCGGTATCTTCACGAAAAACAGGGATCCATACATCACATCTGATGGTGTCTTTGATCTTCTTGAAAACCCTGTCGCATCAGATTCCTACCTCGTCATCACGGACTTTGCAGGCAACCAGATCGTCATGAGCCTGAAGAATGTTCTGAAGGATCTCAACAAAGGAAACAGTCAGGGTAAACCAACCCAGAATGAACCCACTCAGAATCAGCCTGCCTCTCCAGTGAAGGAACCTAAAAAGATTCTTGATGGAGATACAACGGCTCCTGTAGTAATGGTTACCTACCCTGAATTCTTCGAAATATACAATTCAGGAAATATCACCATGCAGGGTCTCGTCACTGATGAATCCGCACTGGATTATCTCAAGATCAATGGTGAATCCGTTGAGTTCTACTGGGATAATCATCAGGGAGGATGGCTCTTCACTCACACACTCACATTAGAGGATGGTTACCATTCCATTGACGTGGATGCAGGAGATAAGGCTGGAAATTCCCTAGCCTTTGCCCATAAAATATTTGTGGACAGTGAGAAGCCGGTAATTGACGTGAGCGCTCTTCCAGAAACAACCGATCAGGAAACCATCACACTGAAAGCGCTTATTACAGACAATCTTCCAAGTCTCGAAATAAGACTGAATTCAGATATGATCACGAAGATTGCGCCAGACTGGTCCTACTTTGATACTCTGGAACCAGCTTCCTATGACTTGAATGAAGAAATGCCACTTGAACCTGGTATCAACACATTCACCATAGAAGCACTGGATGATGCTGGAAACAAGACAGTAGAGACCGTCACAATCGAAAGAGTAACTCCATAATAATCTAAAGCCGATAAACAGAATCAGGCTTCAGTAAGTACACGCAAAGCATCGTATACCGCACTGGTATACGGTGCTTTTTCATCATCAGAAATATGGTCTCGTTTATGACCAGAACATCCTGATTCAAAGAGAAAGAAGGAGCTATTGTATCAACATACAGTAGCTCCTTCAAGGATTCATTGAATATTTTGTTCTCTTCTTATCTGCTCAGTTTCTCGAGCTCTTCTCCATGCTGGTTGAAAACCCTGATGGCCTTTCCAGCCACATCCTTGTTGATCATCTGAAGAAAGAGATCATATGGAATGGTCGCGGTGTGTGCACCTGAAGTCAGTGCCCCCACAATCTGGTTGGTGTTCTTAAAGCTGGCCGCCACGATGGTGCATGAAAGGCCGCGATCATCAAAGAACATTCTCATCTTCTCGATGGCTTCAAAGGGATTGACCCCATTGTTTTCCATACGGTTCACATAGGGTGCCACACTGTCGCATCCTGCCAGAGCACCCAGGATCGCCTGATCTGCTGAGTAGATGGCCGTGCCGAGGATCTCGGCATCCGGATCTTCTTCCTTGATCCTTTTCACCGCTTCCAGTCCATGGACATCCATGGATACCTTATAGGCGATTCTGTTCTCCGTATTCACGGATTTCACTCGTCTGTAATCCTCTACCAGTGCATCGGCAGAGTCTCCCAGAACCTGAACATAGAGCTTTGAAACTCCTAAATCCAGAATACCTCTGATCTGCTTCATCCTTTCCGTCTTTTCCTTCAGAAGGATGGTCGGATTGGTGGTGACCCCCTGAAATACACCGGTCTTTATCGCTTCAGCGATTTCCATGAGATTGGCTGTATCTAGATACATGTTTTCATCCACTTCCTTTATTGTTCTATCTTACAAAATAACTCGCATCTTAACTAATGCATCTTCATTTAAGCTTTCAGCACAATTTTTCCTTCCGGAATGCCCAGCGCCTCTTCAATCAGTACCCTATGGATACTCGGGTCCGTGACCCCTTCCATATAGAGATCGGCGATGCCGGAGATGAGAATCTTCAGCATGTAGCCCGGATACTTGTTTTCGATGAAGCCCGCCTTCTTTCCCTCTTCAATAAGGACCCCGGCATGGGTGATGGCGATCTCTGATAGTCGGGTCTTGATGTATTCGAACATCCCGGAATTACCCGGTGTGATGTTCATGAGGCTCGGGTGTTCCCGGATGGCGGAGAAGAAGAGATTCAGGATGGCACCAAGCTTTCCGTAGAAGTCCAGCCCTTCATTTTTCATGATTTTTCCGATTTCCTCATCCACCACCATGGAGAAGGATTCGATGACATAGGAAATGAGCTCCTCCTTTGACCTGAAATAGTAGTAGATGAGCCCCTTGGCCACATTAAGCTTTTTCGCGATGTCGCTCATGGAGGTCTTCTGTATCCCTTTCTCCTCGAAAAGCACCATGGCCATCTCAATGATCTCCTGTTTTCTCTCTTCCGGATCCTTTGATATTCTCATCTTTTTCCTCCTATTCCACAGACTTCAGCGATGATGCCATATCCACATTCTGCAGTTTCCTGAACATGAACAGATTCACAAACACGGCAAAGAGCATGGTGAGCACCGCAGACACCCCATAGGAGAACAGTTTGATGATTCTTCCGAACATCATGTTGTCCAGCTCCATGGTATCGATGACAAACCGGTGCAGCACAAATCCCAGGAAAAGTCCCAGAAGGGTTCCGATGATGGTGAGAAAGATGTTTTCCCGATACACATAGGCGGAAACCTCCTTGTCCCGGAAGCCCAGCACCTTGATGGTGGCGATCTCTCTGATTCTCTCCGTGATGTTGATGTTGGTCAGGTTGTACAGCACCACAAAGGCCAGGGCTCCTGCTGCAAGGATCAGAATCAGCACCACGAAATCCAGCATCTCCAGAGTCTTTCCGAATTCATCCCGGATGCTCTGCACCATCATGGACCCTAAAACCCCTTCATTGTCCATAAGGTTCTCACTGAAAGCGGATTCCTCGATGCCTTCGGGGTCTTCCAGATTGAAAAGTCCCGCGTTGATCTCCGGCTCTCTCAGGGTGATGGCATTGAAGTAGTCCTTATCCATATAGACATAGTGAGACAGGTAATTCTCCGCAATGCCGGAGACGGTGAATTCATAGGTTCTCGTATCCGTGTCTCTGTAGGTCAGGGTATCCCCCACGGAAACATCCAGAAGCTTTGCGATCTTTTCCGTGATCACAGCGCCGCCCTTGGATAGCTCCAGTTTCTCCTGGGATGTCCTTTCCCGGAGATCAAAGAAGTCTTCCACATCTCTTGTCTCCCCGGGCACCATGAGATTCACTTCATACTCTCTGCTGGAACCGTTTCTGTAAAGAGTAACGCTTTCGTTATGGACGGAAAGATAGCTCTCCACATCCTCATTCTCTCCCAGGATCACATCCAGGTCCCGCAGGGATTCTTCCTTGTCGGTGTTCATGAAGACCATACCGTCGTAGAGAGAGATGTCGTCAAACTGACTGCCCATGATGGCATTGACGGAGTCCCGGATGCCAAACCCCGTGACCAGCAGCGCCGTGCATCCGGAGATGCCCAGCACCGTCATGAGGAATCTCTTCTTGTAGCGGAAGATGTTTCTGAAGGTCACCTTGTAGGAGAAGCTGAAGCGTTTCCAGAGGGGCGTGATCCGCTCCAGAAGAATACGCTTGCCCGGTTTCGGTGCCTTGGGCTGCATGAGGTTCGCCGGCGTCTCCTTCAGCTCACTGAGGGTGGCGAAAAGACTGGCTGAAACGGTGGTGACCACCGATATGGCGGTGGAGAGAAGCGCCAGGTCCCAGTGGAAGGGTGCCAGAATGTACGGCGTCGAGTACATGTTTCCGTAGATGCCGATGACCACTCTTGGAAACAGCTGAAAGCCCACAAGAAAGCCGATGACGCTTCCTATGAGACTGGCCAGAAGCGCATAGAGGATGTACTTCATGGAAATGGTGGAGGTCTTGTAGCCCAGGGCCTTCAAGGTCCCGATCAGGATCCTCTCCTCTTCCACCATACGGGTCATGGTGGTCAGACACACCAGTGCCGCCACCAGAAAGAAGAACAGGGGAAAGATGGTGGCCAGAGACCCCAGTCTGTGGGCATCGTCCCCAAGACTCGCATAGCCCGGGAATCCGTCCCGGTCGTAGACAAACCACTCGTCGGGAATCTCCAGAATCTTTCTTTCCGCATCGAGGATCTCCTCTTCGGCTTCCGCGATCTTCTCCAGGGCATCGGCCTTCTCTTCTTCAAAGGTTCGCCTTCCGTCGGCAAGCTCGATCCTGGCATCCTTCAGCTCTCTACGGCCATCGATGAGGGACTGCTGAAATTCTTCTTCCGCCTCATCCAGCTGTCTTTCTCCGTCTGCAAGCTTTCTTTCGTTTTCATCCAGAGTGGCCTTGGCCGCATCCAGTTCCCGCTTTCCTGCATCAATTTCCGCCTTGGCAGATTGAAGCTCCGCTGCGCCCGCTTCGTATTCGGCAAGTCCTTCTTCGTATAAGGCTCTGCTTTCGGCAAGCTGCATAACCCCTTCTTCATAGGCAATGACGCCTTCTTCATACTGGCTGATGCTGGAAGTCAGCGTGTCTTCCAGCTGCACCAGGGTGGAGTCCAGGGCATTTCGCAGGGAGTTTAAAAGGTTCGGGTCGTTATAAGGCACATTCTCTTCAAGAAAGGCTGCCAGATCCGGTGCATAGACCCTGATGTCGTTAAGAAGGGCATCATACTCCTCCTGGGTCAAGTCCGACCCTTCCGGAAGATTCGCTCTGATTTCCCGAAGGCCTGCCAGGGCTTCCTGAAGGAGCGCAATCTGCTCTTTTCCGCTGTCCAGCTGAGCCTTGGCAGATTCCAGCTCTCTTTCTCCCTGCAGGATCTGATTTCTCGCATCATCCAGCTGAGCCTTGGCGGAGGCCAGCTCCGCTGCGCCGTCCTGATAGTCGTTGTATCCTTCCAGCCAGGCCGCATAGCCTTCAAAATATTCTTCTCTTCCTTCAGCAAGAGCTGCCTTGCCCTCTTCGATTTCTTCGCGGCGGTCGGCAAATTCCTGGGTGTACTTCTCCTCGCTTTCCCTGAGCTCCTGTTCTCCATTACGGATCTCTTCTTCTGCATCCTGAAGCTCCTTTTCCCCATCGGCGATCTTCTCCAGGGCTTCCGCTTTCTCCTTCTGGAGGGTTTCCTTCCCCTCATTCAGATCGTTTCTCAGCTCCTCAGTATCTCTTTCCATGGCATAGATGCCATAGGTTTCCATCTCTTCCTTCATGGGTGCATGATAGCTCTTGTATGCTTCGGAGTAGGCCATGAGATTCTGGGATTCTTTCGTTTCAATGAAGAGGTCCGTCACCTGGTCCAGCTTGAAGTCCGTATCGCTGACATAGCCGTAAAGGTCGATGGAGCCGTCTCCGATGCTGGTCTGTCCTCTTTCAATGCTGATGTAGAGGGGGGAAATGACGAAACCTACGACCTTAAAAGACCCCCTTTTCAGCTTGTCTCTGATTTCACTGTCCTCTGGAAGAGATAACGTCACCTCATCCCCAATGGATACGCCCAGGGACTCCTTTGCCCCTTCCTCCAGAATGATCTCCGCCTGATTCTCCGGCAGTCTTCCCTCCATGACCATGGGACGGTTTAAAGGCGCCTCTTCTCCCAGAGGAAAGCTGTACACCTTGATGATAGCGGTCTGATCGCTGGAGGTGATGAAGGCATCCAGGCTGTAGCTCTCCTTGACGATGTAGGCTTCCGGCAGGGATTTCACCATCTCCAGGTCTTCCTCTGTGAAGCCTAAGGGGGACATGATCCGAAAGTCCGCCAGATCGTAGTCCTTGTAGTAGGTATCTGCGGAAAGAATCATGTCCGGCTCAGCCGCCTTGATGCCCGCAAAGAATCCTACCCCCAGCGTGATCATGGCCATGATGGAGAGGAACCTGGATTTGCTGTTGTATACGGACCGCTTCAGGTCCTTGAAAAATGATTTCTGCTTCATTACCACTCAATCCTTTCCACGGGAACCGGATTTTCGTTGACATACAGGTCCCTGACCTTCCCGTTCTTCATGCGGATCACCTTGTCCGCCATGGCTGTGAGGGCGGCATTATGGGTGATGACCACAACGGTGACGCCTCTTTCCCGGGAGGTGTCATGAAGAAGCTTCAGGATGTTCTTTCCTGTCTGATAATCCAGTGCGCCTGTGGGCTCGTCGCAGAGCAGAAGCTTCGGATTCTTGGCGATGGCTCTGGCGATGGCCACTCTCTGCTGCTCCCCACCGGAAAGCTGGGAAGGGAAATTATTGGCGCGCTCGGTAAGCCCCACCATCTCCAGCACCTCATAGGCATCCAGAGGATTCTTAGAGATCTGGGAAGCCAGCTCCACATTCTCCACGGCGGTGAGGTTCTGAACCAGATTGTAGAACTGGAACACGAATCCGATGTCGAATCTTCTGTATTCCGTCAGCATCTTCCGGTTGTACTTGCTGATGTCTTTTCCATCCACCAGGATATGACCTCCATCGGAGGAGTCCATGCCGCCCAGAAGGTTTAATACTGTGGTCTTGCCGGCACCGGAAGCGCCCACCACCACAGCGAAATCGCCCTGTTCTATATTGAAATCCACGCCGTCCACGGCGGTGATGGTCACTTCGCCCATCTGATATCTTTTCTGCACATTTTTCAGTTCTATAAATGACATACTATTCACCTGTACCTTTTCCTTTACTCTTAAGTTTTCAGACTGACTGACCGTAAGTCAGTATGTTCCATGGCCCTACTATACGCTTCCGACCTTAAAAAAACAATATGGGAGAAGGAACTTTCACAGATATTTTTCATCCCCTCACTGGGGTCACTCCAGACGCTCACGTTCTCCTTCTCTGTATTGTAAAGTGCTGATTTACCAGTTATAATTTAGATATATATTGAAATATCAGAATTCTTTGCAGAAATCAGAAGATGCAGTATAAAGCATGCCTTATGATAAGGAGGAAATAGTATGGATGGAAAAGTGAAACTGGGTCTCATCGGACTGGGATCCATTGCAAGAAAAGCATATATGCCTGTTCTCGCCAGAGAACGGGACTGGGAACTGGCTGGCTGCTACAGCAGAACACCCGAGAAGAGAAAAGCCTTTGCGGAAGAATACCGCATCAGGGACTATGACAGTCTGGAAGCGCTGGCGGAAAATGTGGATGCGGTGATCATCAACTCCTCCACGGAAAGCCACTTTGAACTGGCCAAGTTCTTCCTCGAGAAAGGCATTCATGTACTCATCGATAAGCCCCTGGCTTCCAGTGTGGACGAATGCGAAAAACTCGTGTTCGCCTCCGTGCACAACAAGGCGAAACTCATGGTGACCTTCAACAGAAGATTTGCACCGCTCTACAAGATGCTGAAGGACAGCATCACCTCCACTTCCCTCATAAGGATTGTGAAGAACCGTTCCAGCCGCATCGGTCCTCAGTCTTCCGAGTTCACCATAAACGATGACTATATCCACCTGGTGGATACCGCAAGATGGTTCTTCGACGGAAAGCTCATCATGGTGGACGGCAGCATCGCCGTGAATTCCGATGATCATCTCATCTATGCCAACCACTACTACAGCAGTCCCGAAGGATGCAAGATCGAGACGCTTCTGCACAGAGATGCGGGGAAGACCGTGGAGATCATTGAGGTCATCACCGAAGGAAAGACCCTTCGCGTTACAGACCTGGCGACCCTCGAAATTGAAGAGAACAATAAAAAGACCATCCTCTCTCCTTCCCAGTGGGATACGGTGGAAAAGACCAAAGGATTCGAAGATGCCATTTTGCACTTCGTCTCTTCCGTCATCACAGACCAGGAACCGGAATCCTCCGGTATGGATGCTCTGGCCACTCAGAGAGTCATCGAGTCCATCGTGAGAAGCAACTAATTTGTCTAACGAAGAAATCCACGTTCAACCTGTCTTAAGGTTGAACGTGGATTTTCTGATGCTAATTTATATTCTGAAGTCCGAATACATGGATTGCATTACTGAAACAGATTTTCTCATAAGCTTCTTTCGAAATCTTATTTTCTTTTACTGCTTCTTTAAGAAAATCGAGTAACGGAAAATACATTTCGACATTGACCATATCCGTTGCAAAAATAAGCTGATCCTGAAACTTCTCGAGAAACTGATATCCGAATTCCGGATCTCTCATAATGGCGTTCCCTGCACTATTTGCAGACAGATCGCAATAAAAGTTTTTATATTTATTGAGTAGTTCTGGTAGTCTTCCTCCAGGCTTCACCGGCCCTTCAGGATACTCGTTTCTTTTATCGTAATCACTTGGCATATCCCCTCCAATCTCATACCATACAGGCTGAGAATGACCTACAAGTCTGAGATTCGGATACTTTTTCAGAGCATCTTCCAGAAGGGGTAATCCAAATTCATCAATAATGCCATAGTTGAATCCCTCTTTCGGGCTCATGTGAAATAGAAATGCCATGTCCTGTTTCTCACATGCTGCAAGCAGTGCCTGAACTCTGGAATCGTCTAACCTGTAGTTCATGACAAATTCGCCGACTCCTTTTGCTCCAAGAGCCTTGTAATGGGCAAGTCTTTCTTCCAGATTCTCCTGATTCGTGATATCAACATTACACAGCCATGAGAATTTATCCGGATACTTATGAGCCAAAGCGCATACATCTATGTTTGGACCAATTGTCCCTTCATATTCGCCACCAGATAAGATGATTCCATGGGCTACATTATTTCTGTTCATGTATTCTACGAAGGCTTCACCGTCTGATACCTTAAACATTTCGGTCAGCCCGCCAAGTCCGTCATAAGCCATATGAAGATGTGTATCGATTATTTTCTCCATACTTCCTCCTTTACTCTATTGTGATAACAAGTTTGGTAGCGTCATTGTGATTGATGGAACAAATGTGATGATCAGTAGTGTGATTCCCATGATTATGAAGAACGGAATCAGTGTCACATACAATCTTTCCATTTTGACGCCTGATATGAGATGCCCCATCATCAATGCTCCACCAACCGGTGGTGTCATCATGCCCAGTGCAAGATTGAAGATCATAATGATTCCGAAGTGAACCGGATCCACCCCAATCCCCATTGCGATAGGAAGGAAAATCGGCGTTGAAATAATCAGAATAGACCCCATATCCATGATCATTCCTAAAAGGATAAGAATCAGATTGATGATCAGCATGATGACTATCGGATTATCTGTAACTCCGTAAATCATATTGGACAAAGTTTCAGGTACTCTTAAATATGCGATGACAAACCCGAAACTTGCTGAGATGCTCATAACGATAAGTATTCTTGATACCGTGACGATGCATCTGCCCAGTAAATCCCATAATCTTTTTGGGGTCATATCTCTGTATATGAATGTTGTCACAAATAAAGCCCAGAGAATTGCAATTGCAGCAGATTCAGTTGCAGTGAATACACCCGTTGTCGAGCCGACAATGATGATCACCAGGGTCATCAGCCCCCAGAATGAAGTGAAGAACGTTTTGATTAGTCTTACAAAATTGAATGGTTCTCCCTTCGGGTAGCCTTTCTTTACTGCCTGATAAAAGGAGTAGATCATGAGCACCAGTGCCAGAAGCAGTCCTGGAACGATTCCAGCAAGGAATAGTTTACTCACTGATGCAACACCGCCTGCAGCCATGGCATAAATAATCATATTATGACTAGGCGGAATCAGGAGTCCCTGCTGCGCACTGGTAATGGTGATATTCGTCGCAAACTCTTCGTCATAGCCCTGTTTTTTCATCATAGGGATAAGAACGGTACCCAGTGACGAGATATCAGCCAGTGGCGATCCAGAGATCCCTCCAAAGAATGTACTGGCCGCAACATTGACAAGGGCCATGCCACCTCTGATCCAACCAACCAGGGATTCAACAAATTCTATGATCTTATCCGACA
The DNA here is from genome assembly GCF_017368455.1 of Proteiniclasticum aestuarii. Taxonomy (GTDB): domain Bacteria; phylum Bacillota; class Clostridia; order Clostridiales; family Clostridiaceae; genus Proteiniclasticum; species Proteiniclasticum aestuarii. The sequence continues at coordinate 112,381 of NZ_JAFNJU010000002.1, forward strand.
GACTCCCATCCGACAGCACTTCTCCTGCTATGATAAACAGCGGTATGGCCAGCATGCCATAGGAACGCAGTATCGTCAGCCCCCTGGTCACAACCAGTGTCAAAGGCAGTTCCAGATAGAGCATTGTGCAGACGGAAGCTGTCAGAATCGCAAACATGATCTCCATCTTCATAAACAATAAGAACAGAAATATGCCCAAAAGCATCAAAATGCCGATTGTATTTCTTTCCATCACTCTGCCTCCCTTGCAATTTCAGTTTTTCTGAATTTTCTATAGTATTTTTCAACCTTCACGATGATGAACAGTGCATACCCCACTGGCATGGCGGCATATGCGAAAGCTTCAGATATCTTCAGCCCCATATAGCTGATATCGACGTTCTGAATCGTCAGCTGCACACCATGATAAAGCAGTGCAGAGCAGATGACAATGATGATGATATCATATATGATTTCAAGGATGTTTTTCACCTTATCGGACAGATGCCGATCCATCACGGTGATTTTAATATGCAGATCGTTTCTCAGTGCCTCTGCCGCACTCAGCATACCTACCCACAACATGGAGAATAGAACCAGTTCCTCTCCCCATACCGGAGTCTTGCTCAGAAAATATCGTCCGAAAATTACGATCCACATGATGACGAATATGGTGACCAGTAGCAGACGATTGATAATATTGATGACGTGAAACATTCTATCCAATGCTTTTTCGACCATGACTTTCCTCCTATGCTGATTTATGATGAATGCCTTGTATCAGATTACAAGGCATTCATTCATTCCTATTTCAGATTCTGAATTTCCTCAATGAGATCCAGGTAGTCTGGCGCAAACTCCTGATACATCGGTTTCACCAGCGCTTTGATTTCTTCTCGTTCCTCATCTGTCAATTCAACAATCTTGACACCATTTTCCAGCAGCTGTGTCTTGATAGCAGACTCATCTGTCTGATTTTCTTCCTTGTTGTATGCACTTGCAGTTTTTGCCGCTTCTTCGAAAATCGCTTTTTCTGTCTCGCTGAGATCATTCCACAGCTGATCACTTACTGCAAGGAATCCACCAGCAAAGATATGCCCATCTTCCAGAATATAAGGAGCAACTTCATCCAGAAGACTTGCCTTATACCCGGAATACGGATTCTCTGCACCATCAACAACCCCCGTCGAAAGCGCTGTATATACTTCAGGCCAAGCAATCGGTGTGGCCGATCCACCCAGAGTCTCCACCAGACCTACGTAGATATCAGAAGACTGTACTCTGATTTTTCTACCTGCCAGATCCTTGTAGGAATCCAGGTCTTTCACCGTGAAGAAGTGTCTCGCACCTTCTTCGATGTAGCTCAGAGCATGCATTCCCCATCCCTGGCTGTTGATGTCTTCCAGCACCTCCACACCGAGTTCTGATTCAGCGAATTTCCAGAAATGATCTCTGTCAGCAATCACATAGGGTAGTCCGAATACACTTCCTTTTTCATAGCCGTAATAACCCAGCAGCTCCAGTTGTCCTCTCGCTGCATCAATTATTCCAGTGGAGTACATGTCTCTGATGTGATTTCCACCTGGCTCGATTTCACCACTGAGATATTTGACATACTCGATTTTTCCACCACTTAACTCTTTCACCGTTTCAGCAAACTTGATCTGGGTTCTGCCCATTATGTGAGCTTCCCCCATACGATCCGCAATTGCGATTTCGCGCTCTTTCACATCACTTAAGTCATAGCTTCCCGTGTATGCGGATTCATTTTCGGTACCCGCATTTTCAGATGGTGCCTCTTTGCTGCTGCACCCCGCCATCAGCCCTAGAAACATAGAAACAGTCAACCCCAATACCAATGCTCTTTTTCTTAATTTCATTTTTTTCTCCCCTTTCTTGGAAACGAATTCACAAACTCATTGTATAATCTGTGTAATCGATAATCATTGCAAATGTCAGAGTAAATGTTGCAAATCTTGACATTTCACTTTTTTCTCTCTATCATCTAAGAAAACGACTTCCTCGGATTCACTCAGGAATCAGCATATTTCAGCAAAAGAGGTGCATTATGCTTAAGCCCCAGGAATTTACACTCTACAACAGACCTTTTCCCGAAATCATGATTGAAAAGGGAATCGAAATTCTCTATTTCTCCGACCAGAAGCCAGGATACTTTCTTCTGCATTCACACGACTTCATCGAAGTCATTCTTGTCCTGGAAGGAGATGTGGCGATTCTTGCAGAAGGTACCCGATACAATATGAACAAGGGCAATATTGCCATCATGCCAAACGGTATTCTCCATCGGACCGTGGCAGACAGCAAGATCAGATACGAAAGGTATGTTCTGCATGTTGAACTGGATTATATCAAGCGATTAACGGAAATTTTCGACATCGAGATCGATCGATTGAGCTTTCTCTATGAGCCAAACATCCTGGAATGCAATCAGGAAAGCATCTGGCGTCTGATCAGCATTCTCAGTAAAATAGCGAATACGGAGGAGAGAAGCGGCAATGTAGGTAGCGCTTTACTGCAGTGCTATACCTTCGAACTTCTGATCACTTTTTTAGATATCATGAACAAAGGTATGAAAATCAAAACAACAAGCAAAAACTCTGTGGTTGATCAGGTTGTCCATTTCATCAATGACAACTTTACTGATCCCAGTCTCGATATGGAGGCCATTACGTCTGAAGCGTTCTTCAGTTCAGGATATCTTTCAAGACTCTTCAAATCTTATACAGGCACCTCTATCTATAATTTTCTGATCCAGAAAAGACTGGACTATTCCAGAGAACTGATCCGGGAAGGAAAGCTGATTACTGAAGCTTATCTGGAAGCAGGCTTCAGCGACTATACCTCCTACCTGAAGTCCTTCAAGAAGACATACAAGGAAACGCCTAAGGCCTATCAGGATAGTCTCATCTGACCCCCACCTATCTATACTGCGTAACAAGTGGAAGCATTCCTTTGGCTCCAAAAAAAAGATGCCCACTGAGCGGTCTTGAAAGACCACCAGTGGGCATCTTTTTTCAGGAAATTCATTCTTTCATTCGGGAACTTTTCATAGGTAGTTCCTGGAAAGGTTATCCATGGTTTAGTTGTCATAGAAGATCTGGAATCCGCTACCGCCGACCCCTTCCAGTGCGGAACCATCCTTGCTGAAGCTGAAGATCTCATCGGAGACCATGGTGATGCCGTAGTTCTTAAGGACGGCCTTCACATTGAAGTACTCCATGTCAAATAGCTCATCCGGAAGGTTCACTTCAAATGCGCTGTACTTGAATCCAAAATCCTCTTCTTTCAGTGAATTGTTGGGGTCCTTTTCTTCTAAAGGGATTTCCATGATTTCCTTTCCGATGCGGTCATAGACTCTGACCTTTGCCTCATCCAGTTCTTCCAGAAAAGCGCTGGACTCTTCCATGGCTGCAGACAGTTCCAGCTGTAGCGTTCTTTCCTCATGGATGCTGCTGCTCCAGAGATTGACGCTGAGAAACTGTTCCAGATAGACCTCAGGAAGTTTCTCCTGGATGGTTCCTTCCTGAGTCTCCGTGACCACGTAGAGCTCCATGGGCTTTTTCGTGTTCATGGCAAGACTTGCCACAAAAGTGACTTCATCGATCTTTCTGGCTTCCACTTTCTCATATCCGGACACCACATAGAAGGTGTCCCCTTCATTTAGCACCTTGGGCACCAGAGAGACCTTCACCTGCAGCTTGTTGTTTCGAAACGCCAGAGCCGTTTCACTGGATTCCAGAATACTGGCTTCCTTTCTGATCTCCTCCATGATTCTCTGTTCCATCCCATAGGTGTCATTGCCGAAGGAGATGCTCGAAATGCTGTTTCTGACATTTAATAGTTCATTCTCCAGATGCTCCATCTTGCTCCAGAGAATGACCGTATTCCCCAGAAGTAGAAGGATGATGCCTATGGCCATGAGCGCTGAGGGTTTCTTTCCATTTTCCACGATACTATTCCTCCCGATCTATCTATTCTTTCTATATAATACATCCATGATACCATAGTATCACTTCTTTCTGGACGTCAAATGACAAATTTGTATCAGAATGTGAGAAGACCTATGGAAAAGACATGAGAACAGTGGCGCAATGCTTCTGTTCTCATGTCTTTCATCTTTCTTATACTATTCTATCTGATCGGTTCCAGCTTTGCTGTGAAGTGTCTCAGAATCTTCGGTTCCCAGGTGATTCTGTAGCCCTTCAGGGTATCCTTGCGCTCCTTGATCTCCTTCAGCGCTTCCACGATCACATCCAGATGGGACTGGGTATACACTCTTCTAGGCACTGCCAGTCTTGTGAATTCAAATTCGGACTGCAGCTGCTCCCCTGTATCCGGATCGTTTCCGAGCATATAGGACCCGATGTCGCAGCTTCTGATCCCCGCTTCGATATAGAGCTCTATGGCCAGCGCCTGCGCCGGGAACTCATGATAGGGAATATGCGGAAGAAGCTTCTTGGCATCCAGGAACACCGCATGGCCGCCTACGGGACTCTGATAGGGAATCCCCGCTTCTTCCAGCTTTCCAGCCAGATATTCCATCTGACCGATCCGGTACTTCAGGAAGTCTTCGTCCACGCCCTCCTGAAGGCCCACTGCTAAAGCTTCCAGGTCTCTTCCTGCCAGTCCGCCGTAGGAGATGAATCCTTCCATGGGAATGGTGTTGGCCTTGACCTTTTCGAAAAGCTCCGCATCGTTTTTCACGCCCACAAGACCACCGATGTTCACGATGGCATCCTTCTTGGAACTCATGGTGAAGATGTCTCCATAGCTGAAGATCTCCCTGGCGATTTCACGGATGCTTTTTTCTCCATAGCCTTCTTCTCTTCTCTTGATGAAGTGGCAGTTCTCCGCGTAACGGGCCGCATCGATGACCACGGTGATGCCGTTCTCTTTCGCGATTCTCGATGTTTCCCGGATGTTTGCAATGGAGACAGGCTGCCCGCCGGCGCTGTTGTTGGTCACCGTGATGATGATGGCTCCGACATTTTCCTTTCCGTATTCTTCGATGAGCCTTACAAGGCGCTCATTGTCCATGTTACCCTTGAAGGGCGCATAGGACTCCGTATCCAGCGCTTCCGGCACCACGCAGTCCACAGCCCTTGCTCCGGCAATCTCCACGTGGGCTCTGGTGGTGTCAAAGTGCATGTTGGAAATGGACACCTTTCCTTCTCCAAGAAGAATCGGCATCACCACTTTCTCCGCTGCTCTGCCCTGATGCACAGGCTGAATGAACTCATATCCGAAGATGTCTTTTGCTGACTCCTGCAGCTTGTAGAAGCTCTTGGACCCTGAGTAGGATTCATCCCCCAGCATGATTCCTGCCCACTGGTCTGCACTCATGGCACCTGTTCCGCTGTCTGTCAGAAGATCGATGTAGCAGTCCTCAGCCGCCAGGCTGAACACATTGTAATTGGCCGCTCTGATCTTCTCTATTCTCTCTTCCCTCGTCAGAATCCTGATGGGTTCCACCATCTTGATCTTGAAAGGCTCCGCAAAGTACTTCACGCTCATTAATTAATCCCCCGTTTAAATATATTAGCCCCTACCATGCTCTCTGTGCTGCCGCTTTCTGAGTTTCTTTCCTACACGATGGCTACGACTTCGATTTCCACTAAAGCATCCTTGGGCAGTCTTGCCACCTGGAAAGCGCTTCTTGCTGGATAGTCTCCTGAGAAGAATTCCTTGTAGACTTCATTCATTTTGCCAAAGTTTGCCATGTCACTGAGATAGACCGTGGTCTTCACGATCTTGTCCATGCTTGAGCCCGCTTCTTCAAGAATTGCCTTGACGTTCTTCAGAGACATTCTTGTCTGAAGTACGATGTCGTTTCCGACCATTTCTCCTGTTTCAGGATCTATAGGCAGCTGGCCTGATGTATAGATGAGATTCCCCGCCATGATGGCCTGAGAATAGGGTCCGATGGCACCTGGTGCCTTGCTTGTTGCGATGACTTTTTTCATGATGAACCTCCATTTTTCTGTAAATGTTTACACAATTATTATAGTACATATCCATCTTATCACACAAGGACCTGAATCCGTGAAATCAATGAAAAAACCCATCCGAAAAGGACGGGTTGCTTGTTTTCTGATTTAGTCTATGCTTCTTCCGAATAGAAGCGTGGAATAGAACATTCCGTTGAGACACACATCCCGGGCAAGACTGCCCTCTTCATAGAATCCCAGGGATTTATAGATCTCCTGGATCTTGAAGAGATCTTCTCTTACTCTGAGATTCACCTTTCTGATGACGCCTTTCCCCTTGCAGGTGAGAATCATTCTGGAAATCAGTTCCTTCCCCAGGCTGCCGATGAGATCATCCGACAGAAGACTGAGGGTCAGATTTCCCACATGTCTGAACTTCTCCGTATTCTTCTGGGTCAGCACAACAATGCCTGACAATATGCCATCCAGAAAGCCCAAAAGGATATTTCCGGCACCGAATCTTTCCATCATCTCCTCGTAGGTTCCCTCTTCCAGTGGTGTTTCATTCCAGTCATGTTCCCCGTAAGTGTTTCTCGTGTTTTCACAGGTCTTCCGTACAAAATCCTTGATTTCTGTAAAGTCGTCAGCACTCGGTCTCCTGATGACAATACTCGAGTTTACTTCAATCGCAGTCATAATTTACCCCACACACATAGTTTCTATCTACTTTTGTAAGTGATATTAATAGTTATTATACTTTTTTGTCATCAAATTGTAAACCATTTCCATGTCATAGTGTTATATGTTCACAGAAACTGTAGTTCTTTCGACAATCCATACAAGGAATAAGAGCGGAGAAATCCGCTCTTTTAAACTATCTTTCACTTAACCGTTGATCGGCGTTCCTGGATCTTCAGGATCCGCTGGATCCGCTGGCTCTTCAGGTTCCTCAAGATCCGGCTCGGACTCTTTTCCTTTGCTGATGGTGAGATTCACCGTGGTGCCAGGCTCCACCAGAACTGCCCCCGGATTCTGGGCCATCACCATGCCTTCCGGAACTGTATCCGAATAGGCTTCCGTTATGCGCACAGTGAGACCTGCACTTTCCAGGAGGCTTACCGCCTCGGATCTTGCGCGTCCTGTCACATCCGGGACCATGACCTTTTCCACAGGCTCCTTTCCGAGGCTTACCGTAATGATCACCGTACTGCCTTTCCTTACTTCCTTTCCGGCAGCAGTGTCTGAAGAAATCACATTCCCCTTGACCACCTCACTGGAATAGCTTTCCCTGATCTTCACCAGAAGACCGGTTTCAACCAGCACTTTCTCCGCCTGCGCCCGGGTCTTTCCCATGACGATAGGCATCATGACCTTCGTTTCAGTATCCGAGCTTCCATAGGGACCCCTGCTCACACTGAAGCTCACTGTGGTTCCTGCCGGAACCTCCTGGTTTCTTGGAGGTCTCTGATAGAACACATACTCTTTCTCGACACCCTCCACATATTCCAGATGGATTTCTGGCACAAGGTTTCTATCTTCCAACGCTTTCACCGCATCCTCTTTATGAAGTCCGATGATGTAGGGAATGACCACTAGCTCCGATGTCTCCTCTTCTTCCTCCTCCGTCTCTTCCGTGTCCTGCTCGCTTATAGGAGGCGTTTCCGTCACCGGCGGTTGAGGCTTTTCGGTTTCATCGGGCATCACCACCACCTGGGGACTGATCTCTTTATCCAGCATTTCGCGAAGCTGCCGGTTATAGGTGACAAACCCATAGAGAAATCCTATGGTGACCACTATGAATACTATGACTGCAATAGATTTCTTCCCCATGAAATAGCCCCCTCACTTCATACATATTTATTATGTATCATTATACCATAGGATACCCCTGAACCCTAAGAAAAAAAGGTGCAGACTGTTTCATCTGACACCTTTTTGCCTGTTATTCATTTCCGGTGCTGATTCTGATTTTCACCGTGGTCCCCAGATCCACCTCAGCTCCTACTTTGTAATTCTGACTGTAGACATAACCTTCGTCGTAATGCTCCGAAGGATTGTATTCATACTCCACAAGAAATCCCAGTTCCCTCAGCTCCCTTTCGGCAGCCTCTTTGGTGTATCCGATGAGATTCGGTACGATGATCTGCGCCACTTCGGCTTCTTCCTCACTGCCAAGGCTCACCGTGAACCGGACTATGCTTCCAGGCGCTGCAGGAGACTCCGGCAAGGGATCCTGAGAAAGAACTTTTCCTTCCGGCGTCTCCTCGTCGTGGGCCTCTTCCCGATCTGCAGTCAGGCCCCGTTCCAAGAGCTTGGCAATGGCTTCATTCTCCGACAGACCCAGGAGAGATGGAACGATGACATCCTCTATCTCTTCCACCTGATTCTGAGGCTCTTCAGGACTCCCCTCTTCCACTGGGGGGGTCGAATCCTCCTTCGTGTCTGAAAACTTGAAATCCGCTGCGGTGGCCTGTACAATCTCCTTGCCCAGCATTTCATCCATTTTTCTGTTGTAGCTTAATAGTCCGGCAATGAATCCCACTGTCACCACAGTGAATAAGACTACCGTCAGTCCTTTATACTTCATATGCACCCTCCATCTGTCTTTCATCTGATCTTCTGTTAAGACCTGTTCTATTCACTTTGCAGCAACTGACTACAAAGATGTTAATCTATATAAGTATACCATAGTTTATAGCAGATGAACCATGGAATTCATGGCATGAAAAAATACCGGCAATGGTCACTGCCGATATCTTTCATAGTGTTCCGCTAGTATTATTTCCAGTTGTAGGTGATGCCGTCCCAGATCATCTTCCCGGACTTGGCTAAAGATACCAGACCATAGACGCTGTTTGGAATCTCCGCACTCATGATGGTGAAGATGAAATCCCCCTTCTGAAGCTCGATGAGGGTGGTGTCATTCTCCACACCCTGCATGTCTCCAGCTTTGCTGGCGATCTTATGCTTCAGGGACTCATCCAGATAGAAGGCGGTCTTCTTTTTCTTGTTCTCGCTTTTCAGAAGCTCGATGATGTATCTGGAATGCTCTTTGGAAAGATAGCTCTCGTCCTTCAGAAGTTTCCAGCAGAGGGAAAGATCAAAGCTCGTTGTGAGATTGATGGGCGAACCCGGCATATCGTTCATGGTGGTGTCCTGCAGTCCCATCTCCTCGAATTTCGCCTTCAGCTCCTCAAAGCCGATGAGGCTGACCAGTTTCTGGGTAGCCGTGTTGTCGCTTTCCACCAGCATCACGATGACCAGCTCATTCACCGTATATTCTCTGGAATTCAGATGCTTCAGAATCCCGGAACCTTCCACACGGTCTCTGCTCTCCAGAAGCACAAGATCATCCAGTGAAAGCTTGCCTTCTTCCACATCCTTAATGACAGCCATGGCCACAGGCAGCTTCATGCACCCTGCAGAAGTCATTTTGACGTGTTCATTGTATCCGTAGATGAACCCGGACTTCAGATCTTCAAAATAAAAACTGTATTTTCCAAGACGGTCTTCAAGATATCTTCTAACTTCTTTCATTTACAATCACTCCAATTTGTTACTAAGCTCATTTTACCATAAAAGGAAAAAGAAAGGAAAACCTTTAGAGACTGATCGTCTGCGTGAGCAGAAGCACAGCGAAGATTGCTGAAATGGCGATTCTGTAGTAGGCGAAGATCTTCATGGGCTTTCTCTGGATATAGCTGATGAAGGCCTTCACGCAGAGCAGCGCCACGATGAACGCCACCACAAAGCCCAGAGCGAAGGAGACCCATTCCGTTGTGCCTAAGGAATCGAATCCCACATCAGACTGGAACTTCACCATCTTCAGAAGGGATGCTCCGATCATGACAGGAATAGCCAGGAAGAAGGAGTACTCCGATGCGATCCTGGAATCCAGCCCGCTGATCCATCCACCCATGATGGTGGAAGAGGACCTGGACATGCCGGGCCACATGGCCAGGCACTGGAAGAATCCGATCTTCAGCGCAGAGCGCTTCGAGATGTCCTCCACTTCATGGATGTGGGCTTTTCCGCGATATCTGTTCTCCACGAATATCAGGAGAATGGCACCCACAAAGAGGCCGATGATCACCGGCAGGGGCTTGAAAAGATAGGCATCAATGAAGTCTTCGAACAGAAAGCCCAGAACCGCTGCGGGAAGCACACCGATGATCAGGGCAATGCCGAAATTCAGCCCCTTCTTCTCCCCTTTGAAAAAGGACTTCGCCATGGTGAAAAGCTTGTCCCAGTAGAGGACGACGATGGCAAGGATTGCCCCCAGCTGAATCACCACGTTGAACATTCTGGTGAACTCGTTCTCCGGAAACCCGATGAGGTCCCCCGTCAGAATCATATGTCCTGTGGACGACACCGGTACGAATTCCGTGAGGCCTTCCACGATGGCGACCACGATGGCCTTAAATATAAAGTAAATATCCAAAATAATTTCCTCCGTATTTCTCATTTATCATTCCTCATCTATTTTACACAAATTCTGCTGAGAATACTTGAAATTAGTCTTAAAACTTCAGAAAAAGAACAGTTTGAGACTTCTTGAGTTGTCATAACTTCTCCTATGTCAATAGAAAGCAAAAGAAAGACCCAGTGCTGTCTGCTTCCTCCTACGAAAACTTTTTCTGACAGCACTGAATCTTTACAGCTATGAAATGGGCATGCTATTAATAGGGTCCTGCCTCTGTGATGTTTAGAGAGACCTCCCTGAAGCGATGGAAGTTCTCTTTGAACTTACCGGAAAGCTCCATGGCCACCTTCTCATACTCCGCGGAATCCTTCCACAGGTTCTTCGGAATGAGGATTTCATCCGGCACCCCTGGCACCTTCACTGGAATATCCAGATTGAAGATCTCATCATGGACAAATTCCACATCCCTGAAATCTCCGTTTAAAGCCGCATCCACCATGAGCCTTGTATACTTCAGCGGTGTTCTCTGACCCACTCCGTATACACCGCCGCTCCATCCGGTATTGATGAGATAGACCTCTGTATCATGGGCATCGATCATCTCTCCCAGAAGCTGGGCATAGGTTTCGATCTCCCTTGGCATGAAGGGTTCCCCGAAGAGGGCACTGAAGGTGGTTTCCGGATGGACGATGCCTCTTTCCGTTCCGGCAAGCTTGGAGGTGTAGCCGGACATGAAATGGTACATGGCTCCTTCTCTTGTAAGCTTGGATACCGGTGGGATGACACCGAAGGCATCCGCCGTGAGAAACAGGATGGTGCTGGGGTGTCCCCCCTTCTTTTCATCCACTCTGTGCTCGATGTAGTCCAGAGGATAGGTGCAGCGGGTGTTCTCCGTCAGTATATTGTCGCAGTAATCCGCTTCTCCCTTGTCGTTGACCACCACATTTTCAAGGACCGTTCCGAAACGGATGGCCTCATAGATCTCCTTCTCCTTCTCCGCATCCAGGTTGATGCACTTGGCATAGCATCCACCCTCGAAGTTGAAGACGCCCTCTTCCGACCAGCCGTGTTCGTCATCCCCGATGAGGAGTCTCTTGGGGTCCGCCGATAAGGTGGTCTTTCCTGTTCCGGAAAGTCCGAAGAACAGTGCTGTTTTTCCGTCTTTACCCATATTGGCGGAGCAGTGCATGGGAAGAACCCCTTCTTCCGGAAGCAGATAATTCATCACGGAGAACACGGATTTCTTGATTTCTCCGGAGTACTTGGTTCCGCCTATGAGCACCAGACGGTCTCTGAAACTGATGATGATGAAGGCTTCCGAATGGATGCCGTCCTTTTCTCCTTCCGCCTTCAGGTTCGGCAGCGCCACGACGGTGAAGTCCGCATCCACGCCTTCTCTTTCATTGTCCTTGATGAAGATCTGACTGGAGAAGGCTGCCTGGGCCGCATCCTCGCAGAGCACATTGATCTTCAGTGCATGCTTTTCGGATGAGCCCGCCAGTGCCTTCACCAGATACAGCTCCTTATCTCTCATATATTCTTTCGTCTTCTGAAGAAGGTTCTGATAGACCTCTTCATCCATGGGCAAATTGGTTTTGCCGTAAGCCACAGTCTCTTTCGTGACTTCATCTCTCACAATAAAACGGTCCTTGGGCGAACGCCCTGTATACTGTCCCGTTTCAATGAGCAGAGCTCCTTCTCTGGTCAGTCTGCCTTCCCCTCTGGCCACCGCTTCATTGATCAGCCTGCATACAGAATACCCTTCCTTTAACTGTTCTCTTCTGAGCCCCAGTAAATCCATAGTTGACATTGATTTCCTCCTTAGACATTTCCTTTTTTCATTTAAAAATAACCTATCCGATCCGTTTCTGATTCATCTTGAAGCACTCCCTCCCAGGGTTCGCTTAGGAGAGGAAGTACTCTTGTTAGTTCATGATAAATCTCTTTCGTCGACAAACCTAGACCTATGGATGAAGAAGTACAGCTAAAGTACAGAATTGACAGGTTTCGTACTTCTCGGCAAAATTATAACATAATAAATCACGAAACTTTCTTTTCCGATTTTTTATATGATTTCTTCAGTTTTTCGAAAAATTATTGATTTTAAGAAGAAAAATCTTCAGGAATGTAAACGGTTTTACGTTATTCCTGTGTTTCCTTTAAGAAAATGATTCATTATCAAAATTTTAACATTTCATATTGCGCATTTTTCCATGTCCTTGTACTGCAAGGCATATGCATTTGTCCGCCACCGGAAAATTGACACAGAAAAAGACTGAAGCTTTTCTTTTAACTGCTCCAGTCTTTCCGGATTCTTCCTATTTTCTTTCCGTTTCCGCCAAGGCCTCTTTGACCAGCTGCACCACTTTCTTTCTGTCTTCCTCCGAGTCTCTGATGTCATAGTCCTTTGCTTCAATGATGAGAAGCTTGGACAGATTGTAGGCGGAGAAATAGGCCTCGTACTCTCTGTTTAGTCTCTCCCAGTAGTCCCTTTCCACAATCTGCTCGTAGTCCCGTCCTCTCTTTTCGATGCGATCGATGGCGGTATCCACATCCGCCCTCAGATAGATCATGAGCTTCGGTGCTTCGATATGGTCCAGCATGTTGGTCAGAAGGTCCTGATAGAGATCAAACTCATCCTTCTCCATATCTCCTCCATCATGAAGAAGCTTGGCGAAGATCACATCGCCGTAGATGCTGCGGTCCATGACACTGGATACCTTCTTCGCCTGGGCCTCCTTCAGCATACGGAATCTTCTGTTCAGGAAAAAGATCTGAAGCGGGAAGGCATAGCGCTTCCTGTCATGATAGAACTTTCCCAGAATGGGATTGTCCGTCACCGGTTCTTCAAATCCTGATACCCCCAGCTCCTCTTTCAGTATATTCATCAGGGTGGTCTTACCTGAGCCCACCACGCCATCCACTACGATCATTTCATTGGGGGCATTCTTCTTTACCATGGCAAAAAACTCCTTATACATCCGTCATCACTTTCCTTTTTCTCTTACTTCTGGTCTTAAGGTTTCATTTCGGATTCTTCACTCGACTCTTGATTTCTTCTCTTTATAGTATCAGGATTTTCACTCCATTGCTTTACCATCATCGAAAATTATCTCCTTGACTTTTCAGAATCCTCTCCCACCGCTGAAAATGAAAAGAAGGAGAAATGCCCCTTTCTTCAGGTATTTTCTCCTTCTCCTGAATGGACTTTCATCCATCCTTTATGATTAAGTTCTACTCTTCCAATTTCTTATATGGAAGGGATCGCCTACAGAGCCAGCTTCAGAATCTCATAGACATCCTCTTCATGAAGCTTCTTCAGTCCGCCGATGGGACCTCTCAGCATGGCATTTTTCGCCATGGCGCGCAGATGCTCATCGCCGATGTTTCTCTCGGACAGTGATACCGGTGCGCCGATTTCCTGAAGAAAACGCTTATAGGCTTCAATGGCCATGACAGCCGCCTTTTCCTTGTCCTCTTCCATGATGCCGAAGATCTTCTCTCCGAAACGGGCGAACTTGTCCACATCCTCCTTATACACATGCTTCATCCAGGCAGGCATGACCATGGCCAGACCTTCTGCATGGGCTATGTCGTAATACGCGGACACGGAATGCTCGATGCCGTGGGATGCCCAGTCTCCTCTGCGTCCCAGGCCGTTCAGTCCATTGAGGGCCAGGGTGGCTGCCCAGGCAAGGTTCGCTCGGGCTTCATAATCCTCCGGATCTTCAATGAGCTTTTTCACCGAAACCATGGTGGTTCGGATGATGCCCTCGGAGAACTCATCCTGCATGAGCGTCCCCTTGGTTCCGTCGAAATACTCCTCCAGCACGTGGGTGATGGTATCCACTGCACCGTTCACCGTCTGATTCTTCGGCAGGGTTTTCTGCACAGAAGGATCTACAATGGACAGCCTTGGGTAGGTGTATTTAGACCCCCATCCCCATTTCTTCTTTTCTTCCTCATTGGTGATGACGCCGCCGGAATTCATCTCTGACCCCGTGGCGGATATAGTCAGAACGCCATAGATGGGCAGCGCTCTTTCCGGTTTCACCTTCTTCTCATAGAAATCCCATGGATCTCCATCATAATAATAGGCCGCTGCACTGATCTTGGAGGTGTCCAGAACCGATCCGCCCCCTACTGCAACGATGGCATCCACCTTCTCCTTCTTCATGAGCAATACGGTCTCTCTGACCTTGGACAGGACGGGATTGGGCTTGACTCCGCTCATTTCCACGTAGTCGATGCCTGCTTCCTTCAGGGATTTCACCACGGTATCATAGACACCATTTCTCTTGATGGATCCTTTTCCGTAGAGCAGCAGCACCTTTTTGTCTCCGTATTCCTTCACGTACTGACCGATATTCTCGATGGTTCCCTCACCGAAGACCAGTCTAGTGGGATTGTGAAAATCAAAATTCTTCATGTTCTTCCTCCTTCAATAAATCGATAAAGCTCTTGACAATCTGGGCGGTAAAGCCCCATATGACGATATCCCCGTACTTGTAGAAGTACTGCTTGTTGGTGGCCTTTCGGAAAGGATAATCCTTTCCGTTCTCGATGAGATGGTAGGGAAAGTCCTCTCCCATCTTGGCGGTCATGTCGATTTCGTAGATCAGCGGACTATTCTTCTCAAAAAAAGACAGCGGCACCAGAATCAGTCTGTCCACCTCGTCGGGGTTGGGCTGAAAATCCGCGTGAGAAATCCTGGCCACAAAAGGATACATGGTCTGTCCGTAAGGACTGATGAAGTAATCCATGGGACCAATGAGCTCGATCTCCTCCTTGTTGACCCCCAGCTCCTCCATGGTTTCCCTCAGCGATGCTTCCACAGGAGACTCTCCCGGATCGATGGACCCTCCAGGAAGACAGATGTCTCCAGGCTGACTTTTCAGGGTGCTCGCTCTCTTCTCCAGCACCAGATGTTCTTCTCCCTCTATTTCCGTGATGAGGAGCATCACCGAATATTCTCTCCGCTTGCCCAGGACCTTGGGTTTTCTGCTTTTAAACATGTCTATGGATTTCAAATTGCTCACCTTATTCTTTACTTTACTCGTATCCTTATTATAACAGATATAATGTTACGATTTTGATGAAAAATCTGTCACTTTTAGGTTATAATATTCATAGTGTATTCAAATATCATCGTAAATAGATGAATAATTATCCCATTGACATAGAATGACCTGAACCAAGAGGAGGATCCCATGAGAAAAACACTGAAGAAACTGCCAGCGCTATTCATCATCATCATACTGCTGCTTCCCGCCACCACAGTCAAGGCGGAAATGCCCCAAATCAGCGGGTCTGCAGCCATCGCCTTCGATATGGACACCGATGAACTGATTCTCACCAAAGACATCGACAAGAAGGTCTATCCGGCATCCATCACGAAGCTTCTCACCGCTCTGGTGTTCTCGGATCATTATTCCTCCAGAAAAACAGAATATCTGGTCTACCCGCAGGAGGGAAAGCTTGTAACCCCTTTTGCCATCTACTGGAATCTCAAGAACATTCCCGTAGGTACGGAGATTTCCGCAGATGACATCATGCATGCTCTGCTTCTGGCTTCCTTAAATGACGCTTCCACCGTCATCGCCCTGAACATATCAGAAACCGAGGAAGACTTCGTGCAGCTCATGAATGAAAAGGCCAAAGAGCTCGGCATGCTAAATTCCAACTTCGTCACCACCAGCGGCCTCCATGATGACAATCACTACACCACCGCCTATGATCTCATGCTCCTTCTGAAAGCGGCCTACAATGACCCCTGGATCCGGGAGGTCTCCATGAAGCAGAGCTATGAGATGAAGAGCAAAAGTGAGACCCTGGGCCTCCTTGAAAACAGAAACAAGCACATCGGTCTTCTTGGAAACATCATGGGTAAGACCGGCTATACAGGAGAAGCAGGCAGATGCTTCGCCGGTGTCTATGAAAGAGACGGAAAGACCATCGGAAACATCATCCTGAACAGCACAAACGATGGGGTGAATCTTCTGGTCTTCGAAGAGACGGAAAGCATGGTCAATGCGGCCTTTGAGGAAGAAAAAGTCATCAAGCTGTCCAAATCCGAAGAAGTGGGCGTCATCACCGTTTCCTACAGACCTTATAAGTTCATCGGCCCCACCAGGGAAATCGAAGTGCCCGTGAAATCCGCCGACACCATTTCCGTCTACGGCAATGATGTGAACCTCAGTGAAGCGGACATCGAGATCTCCTACCTGGACCTTTCCGCTGGTGAGATCAAGGAGAACTCCGTGGTCGGAACCGCAAGCATAAAGGAAAGACGGGTCACGAAGAACGTGGATCTTCTGTCCACCCTGGATGTGGAAGACAAGATCCTGAAGACCCATCTTCTCAGCTACATCCTCATCGTCTTCTTCACCGTCACCTTCGTGGTTCTTCTCCTTGTCGTCACCATCAGCAAGAGAAGAAAGAAGGCGGCCAGAAGAAGAAGAATCGAAGCGGCCAGAAGATCCAATAAGTATGTGGATGATTCAAAGAGAAACCGCTTCAAATAGCAATACCGGTTTGCTGGGAAGGGACTGATTGGAATCGGTCCCTTTCTTTTCACTGAAATGTAACTCTTCCTTAAGATTATTGTGCCATACTAACCACAACCATAGGGTTCCGCTTTTCAAGCAGAACCTATAGAACGCTTGATGTAGTGAGGTGACAGTCTATATGCCTGAAAACAGCAATCATCAGAAAGAAAAGAAAGAAGAAATACTGGTGTATCCCAAAGAAGTGAACATACCACAGAGAAAGAAGAAGAGCACCCTCATCGGAGCCCTCCTTCTCCTTCTGATCAGCCTGGTCCTTCTGTGGGCCTGCGGCATTTTCGGAAATGGAGAGGACGTGCCTGCCCCCATCCTTGAAGAAGGGGTGGAAACGCCAGATAACGAGCCTTCTGAAGATCCTATACCGGCCGTCACCTATCTGGAACAGGAAAAGAATCCGGAGTCAGGCAAATACGAATTCCGCGCAGCGTGGCTTCCCTCCGTGCGAAACCTGGACTATCCGGAGAGACCCGGCATGTCCACCAGCCAGCTGAAGGAATCCTTCCGCAAAATACTGGATGTCTATGAACTGTACAATCTCAATGCGGTGATCATGCAGGTACGGCCAGCAGAGGATGCCCTCTATCTGTCCGCACTGAATCCTCCTTCCATCTATGTCACAGGAGACCTTTCAAAAGATCTCCCCTTCAATCTTCTGCAGTTCGCCATAGAAGAGACCCATAAAAGAGGCATGGAATTTCATGCGTGGTTTAACCCCTTCCGGGTCACCGTGGACAAAAGCGAGAAGGAGACCAGCGAAATCCTTGCAGCGCTTCATGAAGACAGCTATGCAAGAGCCCATCCCTCTCAGGTCCTGAGATTCGATGACAGGCTGTTTCTGGACCCGGGTAATCCTTCAGCAAGGGAACATGTGATTCATAGCATCATGGAAGTGGTGAGAACCTACGACATCGATGCCGTGCATCTGGATGATTACTTCTACCCTTACCGCAGCACAAAGCTAAACGAGAATGGCGAAACCGTGCCCTATCTCTTCGGAGACGAGGAAGAAGACGCCATGACCTTTCTGGCCAACAAAGGCGACTTCACCGACATCAAAGCCTGGAGAAGAAACAACACCTACCTCTTCATCAGAGAACTCAGTGAAAGCATCCATGATCTGAAACCCTACGTGAAGCTGGGCGTAAGCCCCTTCGGCATCTGGGGTCACGCCGAGGAGACAGAAGGGGCAGGTTCCGATACGCCTCTGGAAAGCTCGGAAACCTATCAGCATCAGGTCTTCACCGACACCAGGAAATGGATCCAGGAAGAACTGGTGGATTATGTCATCCCTCAGATCTACTGGAACTTCGGAGAAGCGGCAGCTCCCTACTCGGTTCTTGCCAGATGGTGGAACGACCAGGTGGAAGGAACGGACGTGGACCTCTACATCGGCCATGCCAACTACAAAGTTTATGAGCAGACAGACAATCCCTACTGGCAGGGAGACAGCCTCATAAAAGACCAGATCTCCTTTAACCATTCCTTAGGCAATATCCGAGGCAGCAGCTTCTTCCGCTTCGGCTATCTGACCCCAGGCCACAGCGCCTTCACCGGGGAAGGAAAAGAAGCACTGGTGAAAAACAACGAAGCGATCCGAACGCTCTATGAGGACATGGCAGTGATCCCGAAAAATGAGAACCTGCCCCATGCCAAGGCCACTGCGCCTTTGGACGTCCTCATAAAGAACCAGATTCTTTCCTTCCGGGATGGCTATGAAGGTTTCGATGAAAGCGAGAAGACAAGATACTTCCTCATATATCGGTTCCCCAAGTCTGACCTGGACCCGGAAAACCCCGCATACATCCACAGAAGGATCCCCGTGGACAGCAGCATCAGCCGCTATGAGATGAATCACCTGGACACGGAAAACTACACCTACGCGGTATCCGCCTTCAACAGGCTCCATGTGGAGAGTCAGATCGTACTGCCAGGAGAAGAGTAACATCTATAAGAAAGAAAACCCCATACCTGAACCATAAAAATGCAGGAAGACTTCACCTATGATCGGTGATTTCTCCCTGCATCTTCTATTTTCTGACGATCCTAGGATAAAGCTTCTTTTCCCGGGACCCACGACCTTCTTCTTATTACAGTCATCCTCAGCGGAAACTTTCTTCTTTGCTTCTCTCTGTATTGAGCCTATGGATGAGCTCCACAAGTTCTCTCAGATCATCCACCATATAGTGGGGCTTCGCAAGCTTTATGGTCTCCGGATGAATCATGCTGTAGGACACCGCAACGGATGTGGCACCGGCTCTGTTTCCGCAGAGAATGTCATAGGACGCATCCCCCACCATAACGGTGTTTTCCGGATCGATGCCGCCTAAAAGCTCACAGGCCTTATAGATCGGTTCCGGCTCAGGCTTGTGCTTCTCGGTGGATTCCGGCGTGATCACCACTTCGAAATACTCTGTAAGGCCCAGGGCCTCGAGGCTTCTTCTGGCCATGCCTTCCCTTTTGCTGGTGACGATGCCAAGCTTCAGTCCCTTTTCTCTCAGCTTTATCAGTGCTTCTTCCACCCCTTCGAAGGGACGGATCATCTGATCATGATTGGATTCATTGAAAGCCCGGAAAAAAAGCATCAGTTCACTGGTGTCCTCCGCATACTTCTTCAGACTGTTTTCCAGCGGTTCGCCGAAGAGGCTGTAGATTTCCTCATCGGCCACCTCCATCTTCATCTTGTCGTAGAAAAGTCTGCGGAACGACTCGTAGATCAGTTCATTGGTATTGGCCACGGTGCCATCCAGATCAAATAATACCGCTTCTATCATATTTCATCACCTTATCCTTCGTTTTTTCAATGTTTTCATTATATCAGAGAACCGCGCAGTTTCTGAAACTCCTTTCTGATTCCAGGAAAGGTTCCTCTCATCTGCCATTCTTTTTCATCCGTTTCTCCTCCAGGAATTCCTTCAAAACAGGCACATGGCTATCGGAGAGCTCTTTCACGGAGGAAAGAAGAACCACATCCTGTTCCTTCAGCCTATCCTCCACATAGGTCAGAAAGGTTTCCATCGCTTCATTTTCAGCCATTTCCTTTCTGTAGTGCTCCTGAAACTGCTCTTTCTCAAGCTTTCCGTCATGATAGGCCTGCCTCAGGGCATCACTGGGCGTGATGTCCTTCGCCCAGTGGTCAAGGTCCGCCTTCTCTTTGGAGACGCCTCTTGGCCAGAGCCTGTCCACCAGGATTCTCGTCTCCTTCTCCTTCTTCTCTTCGTAGATTCTTCTCAAAAGAATTTCACCCATGATTAAGGACTCCTTTCGTTTACTGGTGCTTGCGATGCTTCTCCATAAGAAGGGGTTTTCCGCCCTCCACCGCGCTCAGATGACGTTCGCTGTGCTGCTCTTCCACGCCTTTTCTCAGATTGTCCATCCGAAGATCCAGATCCGCACTGATTCTGGCACATTCACTGAGCTCATGGGCCATCTCTTTTGTGAACAGCACTTCCTTCTTGTAGCGAAGCTGATGCTCGAGACTTGCCCAGAAATCCATGGCGATGGTGCGCAGCTGAATCTCCACCTTCATCATCTTCTTCTCATGGGCAAGGTAGATGGGAATGCTCATGATGAGATGAAGACTTCTGTACCCGTTGGGTTTGGGATTTTTCACATAGTCCTTTTCCTCCAGCAGCGTCAGATCGTCCTGGGTCAGGAGAGCATCCCGTATGGCATAGACATCCTCCGGAAAGGAGCAGATGACCCTCACCCCGGCCACATCATTGAGATTCTCTTCAATGGAATCGATGGATACGGGAAATCCTCTCCGGTCCAGCTTCTCCCGGATGGAGGGGAGTGATTTCAGCCTTTTCCTGATGCTGGAGATGGGATTGTGGTCCTTCTCCCAGGAAAACTCTTCATTTAGCACATTCAGCTTCGTCTCAATCTCCATCATGGCGCATCGGTAATAAGACATGAGTCTTGATAATTCTCTGGACTTTTTCTGAGCCCACTCCATGGCTTCCCCATCCAGAATATTCATCATCTTATTCTTGTTTCGTTCATCTTCACTGGTCCAAACTGTCATTTCACTGCTCCTTCATATCACGTATTCCCTTCATCATATCCCATCTTCCTGAAAATATCTTAAAAGGCACTTTTCCTTTTGCCTGAACTTCAGCCGAGAATAATGAATTCTTAAGCAAAGACTGGTATCATGGATGGATAAAGTGCCAAGTTCCCTAAAAACCATACAAAGATCACGGATTTCATGGTATGATTTTTAATGATAAAAAGACACAGGAAGTTGAGGAATGAAGAATGAAACTGAAGAATTTACCGATTTATGATCTCATCGCCATAGCAGGCATCTTTATCCTGATCTACGCAGGATTTTCCACCATCGCCAATATCCTGATCGGTGCCTATCTGATCTTCACGGTTTACCGTAACTACCCCACCATACAGGCCACCAAAGGAAGCCGAGCCTATAATGCGGGAAATACGGACATCGCCATGACCTATTTCGAGAAAGCGGTGAAGCACCCCTTCGCCAAGCCCTACATCAAATCCAGCTTCGGGTATGTGCTTTTAAGAGAAGGAAGACTGGAAGAGGCAGAGCCCTATCTTCTGGAAGCGGCCCAGATGAAGACCAGAGATGAGCGGTTCAAGTACAACAACATTCTGAATCTCGCCATCCTGAACTGGAAGAAGGGCGACATCGATGAAGCCATCGACATCGTGGAGAACATCCGTGACGACTATCAGAGTTCCATCATGTATGAGATTCTGGGCTACCTCTACATCGCCAAAGGCGACTACGAAAAGGCGCTGGCATTCAACAAGGAAGCCTATGACTACAACAAGGACGACAATGTCATCACAGACAATCTGGCCCAGTCCTACTACTTCCTGGGAGACTTCGACAAAGCCGAAGCCCTCTACGAGGACACCATCGACTACATCAAGTTCCCGGAGGCCCATTACTACTACGGCATCATCAAATGGAGGAAAGGCGACTATCTGGCTGCTTACCAGGCTCTTTCAACTTCCGTGAGACTGAAGGTATCCTTCCTGTCCATTGTGAACAAGGACATGCTCACTGAAAAATTTGAAGCGCTGAAAAAGGAAATGGCTGAAAAGGGCCTGGATGTGGAGACGCTGAAAGCAGAGAAGAAAAGACAGGAAGAAGAGAGAGAAGCGCAGGAAAAGCAAAGAAAAGATGAGGAAGCGGAAACCTTCACCGACGACAGGAAAAACGAGTACAAGGTGGACTAGTGCACCTCTCCCCATGAGAAAGGCCATGAACTCTGCAGGTGAATAACTGCAGGCTTCATGGCCTTTCTCTGTACTCGAGGGTTATCCATCCCTACACTTCATAGGTTCCTAGAATCTCAGAGATCTCCGTATCCCCATGGATGGCTTTCGCCTCCTGAAGGAGCTGCTCCAGGTGCGTCTCCGGCAGATGGGTCAGAAGAAGCTTTTTCACTCCGCACTTCCTGGCGATCTCCCCTGCCTCTTTTCCATGCAGATGATGCTTCATTCTGTAGGGCTCATAAGAGCCGTAGCTGGCTTCGCAGAGGAAAAGGTCCGCATCCCTGGCAGCCTCATGGATGCCATCGCAGACGCCCGTATCCGCCGAGTAGGTGAAGACTTTTCCATCATAGGTGCATCGCACAGCGTAGGTCTCCAGAAGATGAAGGACCTCAATGAACTCCGCCGATAGGTTTCCTATGGATACCCTGGTATTTTCCATGATGACATGCAGCCTGAACAGATCATTCTTCATGAGGGATTCATGCAGCCACTTCGGCATCTCCGGTGTATAGAGATCCATGGGGGCAACCTCTTCGCCCATATACTTCTGCCCT
This sequence comes from Proteiniclasticum aestuarii, assembly GCF_017368455.1. GTDB lineage: Bacteria > Bacillota > Clostridia > Clostridiales > Clostridiaceae > Proteiniclasticum > Proteiniclasticum aestuarii. Next base: position 135,104 of record NZ_JAFNJU010000002.1, read on the forward strand.
TCTCTTTCATAGCGGAAGAGAAAAAGGTCCGACAGATGATCAAAGTGATGATGGGTGAGAATGATGGCATCAATCTCCGAAAGCTTCACCCGCTTCTTGAGATTGAAGATGCTACCGTTTCCCATATCCAGTAGAATCTTTCTGCCCTCCACTTCCAGCAGATAGGACGAGCAGGCTCCTCCCTGGGTCACTGTGGTGGAGTTGTTGCCAAGTACCGTGATTTTCATCGGTTCCACTTCCTTTTCTGATCTATTCTTTAGTTTCATCATAACGGGAATCTCTTCCAGACGCAAAAGAATATTCTCCACTTTAAAAGAAAAGCCCCAGGTCTGCATATCATCGTGATATGCTCCCTGGGACTTTTCCATTTCATTCATTTTTCTTCTGTTTACTTGGTAGGATCCTCTTCTGTTTCTTTCTTTTCTCTTTTGTTTCTGCCAGTGATGCTTCCGCTTCTCTTTTAGAAGCCTCTATTCCACCACATTCAGTTCTGTATCGATGTTGGAGGTGTAGTCATCTCCCAGCCATTTCACGGAAAGATCCTTGAGGGTTCCATCTTCTCGTAAGGCATCTAGTGCGCCGTTCAGCGTATCTCTCAGATCCGTATCGTCTTTACGGATGGTGATGGCGATGGGTTCATTGGTCAGCATGACTTCCGTCAGCTGGTAGGACTCGTGGTCCTTGGCCGCATAATCAATGGCTACGGCATAATCCGCAACGATGACGTCCACATGTCCCGCCTTCATGGCGGAGAAGGTCTGAATGACTTCATCAAATCGCAGCATTTCAAAATCTACGGTCTCGTTGTACTTGGTCGCTGCGATATCCGCGGTGGTCTCCAGCTGTACCCCTACTTTTAGCCCTTCAAGCTCTTCCGGTTTCGTGATGGAACCTTCTCCGGCTCTTGTGACGATGACCTGACCGTTGGTCATGTGCGGATCCGTGAAGATATAGGACTCCAGTCTTTTCGGTGTGATGCTGGTGGCGGACATGATGACATCATAGCTCTCTGAATTCAGTCCGTTGAAGATTCCTGCCCAGCTGGTGGAGATGAACTCCACTTCCATGCCCAGCTCTTCTCCGATTTCTCTGGCCAGGTCCACTTCGAATCCCACCAGTTTGTTGGCTTCATCTCTGAACTCGAACGGCGGATAGGTATCATCCGTTCCGATCTTCAGCACCTTCGTGCTTTCCTCTTCCTTTGCGCATCCTGACAAGAGTGCTGCCCCTGCCAGTGCTACCGTGAATACCATCCCCCATGTCTTTTTCATCATCTACGATCTCCCCTTTTACTATTTCTATTCAGACATTTGCGACCAATCTCGTTCATTATGCTAACCGCTGAATGGTTTTTCTCTATTTCAGTATTTTATTCAGGAACACATTGGTACGCTCCATCTTCGGTGCGTCGAAGATCTCCTCCGGTGTTCCTTCTTCCACAATCTGGCCTTCATCCATGAAGATCACTCTCGTGCCCACTTCCCTGGCAAAGCCCATCTCATGGGTTACCACCACCATGGTCATGCCCTCTTCCGCCAGCTTCTTCATGACCTCCAGCACTTCTCCCACCAGCTCCGGGTCCAGCGCCGATGTGGGTTCGTCAAAGAGCATGATGGACGGATTCATGGCCAGAGCTCTTGCAATGGCCACTCTCTGCTGCTGTCCGCCGGACAGCTTGGAAGGAAACTCGTCCTTCTTGTCCAGAAGACCCACGCTCTTTAAAAGGCTCATGGCTTTTCCTGTAATGTTCTCCTTCTTTTCCCCTTTGACCAGTTCCGGTGCGATGGTCAGGTTCTCCAGCACCGTCAGGTGCGGGAAGAGATTGAATCGCTGAAACACCATACCGAGAGACGTTCTCAGCTTGGATGCTTCCTTTTCCGGAAGATTCAGAAGGTCTTTGCCCTCATCAATGTGACTGACCAGGTTTCCATCAATGAGGATTTTCCCGGAGGTGATGGTTTCCAGCTGATTCATGCAGCGAAGCATGGTGCTCTTTCCGGAACCCGATGGTCCGATGATGCAGACCACTTCTCCTTCCGCAACTTCCAGATTGATTCCCTTCAGGACCAGTAGGTCTCCGAAGGACTTATATACATTTTCCAGTTTGATCATCTCTTAAACACTCCTTTACTCATAGACGGAATACTTCTTCTCCAGCTTGTCGAAGGCAACCTGGATGATGGAAGTAAACAGAAGGTAAAGGGCGCCGGCATAGAGGAAATAGATCCATTCGCCTGAAGAGTTGTTCATGACCTGTACGGTTCGTAAAAGGTCAAAGAGGGAAATGGATGCCACAAGAGAGGTATCCTTCACCAGTGTGATGAGTTCATTTCCCAGGGGCGGAATCAGTCTTCTGTAGCTCTGTGGGATGATGATTCTGAACATGGCCTGATAATAGCTCATGCCAAGAGCCTTGGCCGCTTCCATCTGTCCTTTGTCGATACTCTGAATGGCGCCTCTGAAGATCTCAGAAAGATACGCCGCAGAGTTCAGGGAGAACGCGATGAAGGCTGCCGTCAGTGCCGGTATCCTGAGGGTTACCCCCAGAACATCCGCTGTGAAGAGCGGCATGGCGTAATAGAACACAAACAGCTGCATCAGCATCGGCGTTCCTCTGAACACCCAGACATAGAACCAGGACAGACCGTTCAGCACCTTGCTTCTCGAAATCTTCATCAGTGCGATGATGACACCCAGAAGGATACCGAAAACGATGGCTACTCCTGCTATGAGCAGCGTTCTCTGGGTTCCTTCCAGTATTGCGAATAATTGTTCTTGTGTGATCACAAAGCTAGCTCCTTCCTACGGTTTATTATTCCACCACGTTCAGTTCTGTATCGATGTCGGATGTGTAGTCGCCACCAAGCCATTCTTCTGAAATGCTCTTTAGTGTTCCATCCGCTCTGATTTCTTCCATGGCGGTGTTGATCTTCTCCTGAAGTTCCGTATTGTCTTCCTTGATGGCGATGGCAATGGGTTCATTGGTCAGCATCACATCAGAGATCTGATAGCTTTCCGGATCCAGCTGCACATACTCGATGGCTACGGCATAGTCCACTGCTATGGCATCCACATGCCCCGCCTTCATGGCCGAGAAGGTCTGAAGAATCTCATCATACTTGCTCACTTCGAAGCCGTATTCCTGCGCATACTTTTCCGCTGCAGTGTCGGCTGTGGTCCCCAGCTGAACGCCAACCTTCATTCCGGTCAGTTCTTCCTGGGAAGTGATGTTCTTGTCCCCGCTGTTCGTCACAATGACCTGACCATTGGAGAGATAAGGCTCACTGAAGAGCATGGTTTCCAGTCTCTTGGGGGTCATGCTGACGGCAGCGATGATCACATCGTAGTTTCCGGCATTAAGGCCAGTGAAGATGCCGTCAAAGGATGTGGTGACAATCTCCACTTCCATGTCCATCTTTTCCGCCAGGGCATTGGCCAGATCAATATCGAAACCGATGATCTCATTGGCATCGTTGGTGAATTCAAAAGGCGGATAGGTGGGTTCTGTTCCTACTTTAAGAATGACTTTTCCTTCATCAGAGAGTGCTTCTCCGCTATCTGCGCATCCAGCTAAAACACCCATGACCAGGACCAGGGATAAGATCAGGGCGGTGAATTTCATTTTCTTCATATTCATTACTTCCTTTCTGCTTTGGTTCTACTTCATTTTCCGTTCATATTTTTCCTGAACATGTTTGATTATAGCATGAACATTTAAATAAATATACACACTCTTGAATTTTAATTCATTTCGAACAATTCGCACGATTCTCTTCACATTTTCGATTTTTGAAGCGTTTACAGTTAATATACTTGCAACAATCGGGCAGATTTTATGAATAAGGCAATTTTGATCACTGCGATAATTCACCCTCAAAATGAATATTCACTCTTTTATGCATTTTTCATGCATGTATTCATTGCATATCCGGCTCGTTCCTCAAAACTGAAGCAAAAAAAATAAAGCATCAGAACAATCCGACACCTTAGATTGTTTTGATGCTTTATTCGAACAAGGAAGAAAGAATCCATGAAGCCTCTGCTTCAAAGATGATGATTCTTAACAAAGCTGGTGCTACTGACTCAAGGACGTGCGATAGTCGACTGTTCCGGTTGGACCTTGAACAGGTCTCTTCAGGTTAGGTTACGCCAGTCGGATGCAGGACCACAGGGTTCACACCATGCATTGTTAATTTTTTATCCATAACCGATATTACACGAGGTCCCACCTGATGTCAAGTTCTATTGCTATATTTTTAACATTTTCTTCCATGGAATTTCTCGTAAGATCTCCCTCCAGAAAAAGTCGAAGGACATCCGGTTACCCGAATGTCCTCTCATTGCTTTACCTATAGACCCAGCAGTCTGTTGATTCCATGCTGGTCAAACCCGATGATGACGTTCCCGTTGATGTCCAGCACCGGTACACCCATCTGGTTGGTCTTGCGGATCATTTCCGTGGCAGCTTCTCTGTCTCTGGAAACATCCTTCTCCACAAAGGAAATGTTCTGTTCTCTCAGATAGGACTTTGCACGATTACACCAGATGCAGGTTGGGGTAGTGTAGATTGTTACCTGATTCATTATTATATTCACCTTCCGAATTGAAATGTTTGGAATAGAGTTATACCCTATAGGGGTATATTAACAGATTTCCGTTTTTCTGTCAATACGCCTGAGTCAACCCTGTTTAAATTTCAGGTTGACTCAAGGAAGCAAAGTCATTATACTGAAGGGAGTGAAAATCCGTCCCAGATCAAAGTTTAGATCTATAGCGGAAATCTACGAATCATCAGGAGTGTCTATTGTGAGTAAAGATAAGATACTGGCTCTACTGGAAGAACATAAAGGAACCATTCTCTCAGGAAACGACCTGTCAGAAAAGCTTGGCATCTCCAGAAACGCCATCTGGAAATCAATCAATGCACTGCGCAAAGATGGACATGAAATCACCTCTGTGAAGAACAAGGGGTATGTCCTGGAGATGGGCAGCGACCATCTTTCGGAAAGTGAAATCCGGCTGCATCTGGAAGAGTACGCTTCCTCCTATCACATGCTCATTCTGGATGAGATTCCCTCCACCAACACCTATGTCAAGGAGCACAAGGACCTACCTGACCACACCGTGGTTCTGGCAAAGACCCAGACCAGCGGCCGTGGTCGAATGGGAAAGACCTTCCATTCCAAAGATCAGGGGGGCCTCTATCTTTCTCTGCTGCTGACAAAGGATCTGACAAGATACAACACGGACCTTGCCACCCTTGCCGCCGCTCTGGCCGCAGCAGAAACACTGGATACAAAGTGCGGTGTGCACACCCGTATCAAATGGGTCAATGATCTGTATCTCAGCGGACTAAAAGTCTGCGGAATCCTCACGGAGGGAAGCCTGGAATTCGAATCCGGTACTTTAAACAGCCTCATCATCGGTGTCGGCATCAATGTCAACACGGAAAGCTTTCCGGAAGAACTGAAGGACATCGCCACGTCTCTCCATGAGGTGACGGGAAAGAAATTTCTGCGCAGCGCGCTCATCGCGGATCTTCTCATAAACCTGGAGAAGCATCTCCTCATGACTCGGGAGAATCCGGAGGAGCTGCTGCGAAGATATAAGGAGAAGATGCTTTATCTGGGCGAAGACATCACCATCCATCGCGGAAATGAAATCACCAGCGGAAAGCTTCTGGACCTCAGCCCCCAGGGACATCTGATCATAGAGTCCCAGGGAAAGACCCTGACCTTAAATTCAGGAGAAATCAGCATACGAAAGAGAGTGTATAAAAAATGAGCGAAACCGTAAAGCGAAAAATCAGCACCAAAGACCTGGCCATTCTCCCGGTCTTTTCTGTCCTCACCGCCGTGGGGGCATTTATCAGAATCCCCATCGGCGTTGTACCTGTATCCCTTCAGACCGTATTTGTGGTGATTTCCGCACTGCTCCTGGGAAAAAAGGCATTCTATGCCCAGCTCATCTACGTCCTTCTGGGCCTTCTGGGATTGCCGGTGTTCACCGGCGGTGGCGGCATCGGATATGTCTTCACCCCCACCTTCGGTTATCTCCTTGGCTTCATGGCGGCGGCGTACCTCATGGGCGCTCTCCGGGAAAAACTCGTGACCCTCTCCTTTATGAGACTGGCACTGATTGCCCTTCTGGGACTTCTGGTGATCTACGGCCTGGGCGTATCCCATCTGTATCTTCTGAAGAACCTGATTCTTCCCGGAACCCCCATGGGACTCTATGACGCCATCCGCTACGGAGCCCTTCTCTTTCTGCCCATGGATACCCTCTGGTGTCTCTTCGGTGCACTGCTCTCAGCGAGGCTGCTGAAACATCCCTCTTTCCAGGTACGATGATTCTTTTGCTCAAGATAAATCCGATGAACTGAAACCCGCAAGGCTTCCCTGTAGAGATCTTCTCTGCCACGGAAGCCTTGCGGGTTTTCAGCATACTGTTTCCAGAATAAGTTGCACTTTCCACTTGAGTCCGTCCTGGAACGACCCAGTACGAACTCAAGTGGAATGCGTTAATGGCGGACATGAAAAAAGAACACCATCTTCTAGTGTTCCCTCCGTCCAAGTTTCTATCTGGATGCATCCTTCTTTCTTTGCTTGTAGAGAAGCGCTGCTTCCTCATGACCGTTCTCTTCCAGGATATCAATGACCGCATAATGGATATCTTCTCCATAGAGCTCATTTCCTATGGTCTGAAGCTTTCGGACCACCTCTTCTGTCAGCATTGCAATCTCTTCATGCGTTCTCTCTTTACCGGAAAGCGAAAAAGCCTCCCTGACTGATTCCTCCAGGATGTTCTGATTAAATGCTTCTACGCTCTTGTCTTTCTTCATCACGATTACCTGTTCCATCCCCATGCTGATCTTTCACCACCCACTATATATTGTGCTCTTACACTATCAATCATACAACATATAGGCCTTATTGTAAACAACATCTCATACTCCGAAAGAGAGCAAAGATGAAAGCCAGCCCATTCCAGGAAGGAATGCCGCCGGCTTTCATCTTATTTATAAGGTGAGCTTTCAATTCATCAAATCAGATTTTACTCTTCTTCTTCAGGGTCAGCATACCTGCCGCCATGGAGGTGAGTCCCAGGAAGTAGAATCCCATGACACTTCCACCACCGGTTTTGGGCAGAATCGGATAATTCGGGATCGGTTTAGGAGAAACATCATCAAATTCATCGAATTCATTGACTACTTCCACTGTCATCACTTCTCCCTCTCTGAAGAGTACCACCAGTCTTGGCACGGTGTTCTTCGCATACCCTGCAGGAGGTGATACTTCCACCAGTCTGTACATGCCAAGAGGCAGTTCCATGGCAAATGTTCCGTCTGCTCCCGTGGTGAAGGTCTTCAGCACTTTACCTGCAAGATCGCGGATCTCAAAGACAGCACCCGCCAGCGGTTTATCCGCTTCGTTGACTTTCAGCACCTTCATGGTGGCTCTCATCTGCACATTCTCAATGTCGAATCCGTCCACCACAGCCTTGTAGCCCAGCACATATTTCTCACTGACCGTAAAGACGTATGGTTTGCCTTCATCATCAAACTGTTCTGTCTCTTCAAAGCTGTAGAGCCATTTTCCCTCTTCATCGGCTTTTACGACAGCTTCTTCGATCTGCTCGCCGTTTCTATTCAGGTACACGGTGATGGATTCCGGTCTGTTCATCAGATCGTCCCAGGTCTTCTCCCCTGAGATGGTGATCTTTCCGACTCTTCTGTTGATGAGATCATACCCTTCTGATGGAACCATCTCGTATCCTTCCACAGCCTCTTCTGAAACGGTATAGACGATTTCTTCCATCTCTTCATCATACACAGGAAGCATTCCGAAATCATAGAACCAGTTGCCCTCTTCATCCGGCATGACTTTCATGGTGGTTAAGAGCATATCATCAGCAAGAAGCTTCACCATGATGAAATCCGGTCTACCGGTTCCATCATCCATCCAGGTCTTCTCCCCTTCAATAGGAACAGCTTTCCAGTTCACAAGATCAAAGCCTTCTCCCGGTGTGGAGACATATCCTTCCACCGCCTCTTCCTCAACCACATAGTCAATGGGTTCATGCTCCTCATCATATTTGGGCAGTTCACCGAAACTGTAAATCCATTTGCCTTCTTCGTCTGGCATGACCTTCTTTGTTTCCAGCAGCTCACCATTGGCCATGAGCATCACATTGATATACTCCGGTCTCACATCTTCTTCTCCGTCCATCCAGGTTTTTTCACCCTCTATGAGCATGGTCTCCAGTTCCATCCTGCTGTTTGTGATGGTGAATCCCTCTATGGATTTCTCATATCCTTCAGGAACTTCTTTCTCATCCACTGCATAGTCATATGGAATCCAGTTTTCGTCCACCATTTCCACGGTGACTTCCTTCTCCCATCCCATGACGGATGTCACAGGAATTTCAAGGAAGGTTCCATCACTCTTGTCCAGAATGAAGGTCAGCTCTTCCGGTCTGTCTTCAGGATCATCATCGATCCACTTCTTCATGAGCGTAATCTTCTTTTCATTGGTGAAGGTATTGATGATGGTGAAGTCCGGACAAGGGTCTTCACAGCCGCAATGCTTGTCGGCAGCCTCCATGGTGAGGCATTCTTCGGTCACTTCCGAGTCATAACCAGCTACAGCAGCTTCCTTGATGCTGTAGTCTATTTCTCCATATTCATCATAGGCCGGCACATCATAAATGACATCCTTCCAGCCGTCTGCGCTGGAAAGCGTTCTTTCTCCACCAACAGGAGCATCTCCTCTCATGAGCCAATAGCTGACTGAATCCGGTCTCACCGACTCATGATCCTCTTTCCAGAGTTTCTCCACTTCAATATCCCTCAATAGAGTATTGGTGATCTTCAGTCCGGATACTGTGCTCAGATAATTCTTCAGGTCCGGATGCGCAACTTCCTTCACCGCATAGCTGATTTCCTTACCCAGGACTGTTTTGGGCACCAGAATTTTTATCTTCCAGTGATCCGTTCCATCGGACAGGATCGGAAATACAGCTACCTTGATTCCGTTGGCATAGAGATCCACCATGACGATGCATGGTCTGTATCTCGAACCACCATCCTGCCAGATCTTTTCCACGGTGATGCACTGCACCTCATGCTTTGGCAGAAATCGGATATGCATGCCAAGGATCTTTTCAATGCCGCTCCATCTTACCGGTCCACCCTCGCAGTCACAGTCTTCTCCCCAGATGAAATCACAGTCAAAAGAGGAAAGGTCCAGCTCCGGCAGCTTCTGCTCTTCATCCTCCTTGAGCGGAAGTTCTTCCAGTTCCAGAGGCGCCTCAGAAGGTGCAGCCATGGTCTTCATTCCGGAAGCCTCTTCACCTTCTTTCGATGGCTCCTCACTCTCCGGATTCTCTGTGTCAGGAATCTCCTCCTCCGCTTCTGGCGGCAGTTCCGTCAGTAATGGATCCTCCGTTTCCGCTGGCAGTTCCGTCAGTAATGGATCCTCCGCTTCCAGTGGCAGTTCCGTAAGTAACGGATCCTCCGTTTCCAGCTCTTGTACCACTTCTTCTTCCGGCACAACCTGAACCTCCTGAGAAGAGTCTTCCAAAGGGGCTGTCTCCTCAGCCTTGATTCTCATTCCTCCGGGGAACAGCAGGAGAGCCCCGAGAAGGAATCCCAGCACTATTCTTGTCTGTCTTTTCTGTTTCATTTTTTCTCACCCTCCAGATTATTTCATTCATGAATGGACATACCATATAAAATTCAGACCGCACTCCGACTATGAGAGATTCATTTTCACCAAAACCAGCAGTTTGCCTATTTTCAAACCATCTACTTACCATCATTCTATTTTATTCGACAATGATTATCAACGCTTCCAATATCAATCTTCTATTTTTCATTATTACATTCGTAAACTTCTTCAATTCTGAAGCATTTATGTTTTGCAAGATGAATTTTTCATAAAAATATCTTCTTCACTTTAATTCAGCATTATAATCTTTGAAACAACCGAGTCCTACTTTGTCAATAAACTGAAGAAGTCTGAAAAAAACCGCGTGAACTCAACTGGTGACTTAATCTATTCCATACGTAAATTATTTATAAACACCCCCGTCTTAGGCCTATGAGGACACGTTCCATCACTGCACTCATGGCTTGAAAGCGTTCCAGCACATAGGTTTCAGAGAATATTAATCTAACGGCAATTACTCCTTATGATCTGCACTTTTATAAGTCTGATAATATTCATGGTATTTTTTCAGATTCTGATAAATTAATCACATCTCATCAGGTGGCACCAACTGCTTTCCACGCAAAAAACCTGGAATGCGTTCTTAAAAGAACGTTCCAGGTTTTATCTGTCAAGTATTCTATAACGCCTTGGCGATGGCGATGTTGGCGATGGTTGTGATGTTGGAACGGATGTCCATTTCAAAGATCTCATGGGCATTCTCCACATAGGACTTGGAAATGTTCAGCGTTCCTGCCGTAATGAATTTCTTCTGGACAGGAGATGCCTTGGTTACCAGATCTCCCACCTCCTCCAGGGATTCCTTGTATTTCAGGTCTGAAATCTTCTCCACCAGGTCCACCTGGATGTCTCTTGTCTTGCCCTTGATGAGATTCTTCTTCTCCGCCAGATCATAGGCCACACGCAGAAGCATGTAGTTTCTTTCCGTGATGAGCTTCTCATCCTCTTTCAGAGTATTCATGACGTAGCGCAGTGCTTTGGACACATTGTTCAGATAGATGGCGGTGACCTCTGTACCCACCAGGAAGGCTAGAAGACTGCGGAGCGTTGTCTCCAGAATCTCTTCTTCCGTCTCTTCACCCAGATCCAGGAAGGATCCGTCCGCCTGCTGGTTCTTGGCCAGAACCCTCAGAAGGTTGTCACGATCGTACTTGATGGCCATCTTCGCTTCCTTATGGGTCAGGCCGGATGTGGCCATCTTTTCTCTGATGTTCACATCAAAGCTGTAGGCCGCTTCATCCAGGAAGTATCCTCTTGCCAGATTCTTCATGGTGGATTCCGTCATATCCATGGGCACGATCCTGTTGAGACCGATGCCTATGACCGGGTCTTCAATGGTTTCCAGCATCATGAAGCTGGTCTCGGAGGAGATGATGGAGTTCTCCTTGGACAGGTCAAGGATTTCCTCCTTGATCTGCTCCCGTTCCACGCCTCTTGCGAACCGTTCCTTCTCCACCAGGGATTCGATTCTCTTTCTTGCCCACACCTTCTGTATGAGTTTGGAGTTCTCTTCGATTTCCAGCTTGTCCAGGTCGATGTGCATGGTATAATCCACATCATCCACCACACCTCTGATGTCGATGCTGCCGCTGATGCTTCCATCCACCAGTGCGAAGATGGTGAAAGGTTCTCTGTCGTAAAGATAGGTGATGGTTCCAGGATAGGTCTTTTCAACGACCATGTCCCCGAAATCGATCTCCGTCACATCCAGCTGCGGATTATGAATTCTGTTGAACTGTCGTAGAATGATGTCATCGATTCTTTCCCCTTCATCGATGAATTCCGGTCTGCCATTGCCCACTTCAGCCAGCTTGTTGATGAAGAAGCTGTTCACTTCCGTATCCATGCCGATGGGGAAGATTCGGTTGTTTTCGATGTTGGTTCTCACATATTCCAGCACTTCATCCTCATCCACCACATTGTCGTCCGTGAAGAGGAAAATGGTGCACTCTTCGCCATCCTCGTCTGCTTCTCTTATGGCATCCTTCACCGCTTCAAAGGTGCAGTCACCTTCTCTTGTGGTGAGCCCTTCGATCCACTCTGTGGCTGCGGCAAGGTTTTCCTTGGTGAATTTCACCTTTCCGCCTGCGGAGAACTTGTACACTTCTTCATTATAAGCGAGAAGATTGAAGGTATCTCCCTCATCCAGGCTTCTCAGCGCGATGAGCACGGCATTTTTCGCCTCTTCCAGCTTGAATCCCTCCATGGATACGGACGTATCCAGAATAAAGGAGTAATTGGTGGTATATTCCACTGGAATGTCCGGCAGAACTGGTGCCAGCTTCAGCATGAGGATGGATTTTTCCATCTCATCTTCATAATAGCTGTAGCCCATGCCCGCAGCCGTCTGGGGTGTAACTTCTCTCATGGTGAGAATGAAGTCATGGTCCAGGGTCTGAGCCTTGGTCACGGTGATTTTGGATAAGGTGTCGTCTTCTCTCTCCACTTTGATTCTGTGGCTCGGTGATTTGAATTCCATTCTTGAATAGGACTCCACCAGAAGAGACAGATAGAAATCCATTTCCTCCGCTTCCTCTTCCTCCTCATCCTCCGTGTAGTAGATGGGGTCCACCACAGAGGGGATGTACAGGGAAAGGGTGTCATCTTCATAGGTCAGCTGGTCCATGTAGCTGATGCGCAGATTCACTTTCTCATTGGGTAGAATGTTCCCGATGGTTACGGTGAAATAGTCATCTTCCTTCTGTTCCAGTGTCAGGGTATTGATGCCTTCTTCCCTGCTTTCCTCCAGCATGGTGAGAACCGCTCCGCGTTCCTCCACCATGGCTTTGAGGTTTCTTCCACCCAGATTCACTTCAATTCCCGTGATCAGGGAAGTGGTGGGCACCGGGAAACTGTAGACTCCTTCGATGTTGTCTCCAGTGGTGTTCTTGTAATCCTGGGAAATGGTGTATTCTATATACTCTCCACAGATATTCCCCGTGACTTCAAGACGGTTCAGTTTCACCTTCTTGTTGTCTCTTGTAGAAAGACCGTATTTTTTCAGCATGTTTGTACCTCCTTGAAAGGCAATCTATTATTTCTATTATAAGCTATTGGGGTATCAGGTTTAAAGGGAAAACGCAATTTATTCTCCGAGAAATCCTCTCCTCCCTGCCTGTAATCAAAAAAGGAGGCTGATTCCAAGGAATCAGCCCCCCCCTTATTCAGATGAACAGGCATCAGCATGACCCGCCCGTGTACTGCCCTTATTTCTTCAGACAGGTCCACATGGATTTCCCCTGGCGCTTGGACTGATACATGGCCTGGTCCGCTCTTTTTACGGTATCCATATACCCCGTATCTTCTGCACTGAATCTGGTGGTTCCGATGGAAATGGTGGCACCGATGGTCACCGCGTCTGTATCGATGGAAATCTCTCGAATCTTCTCCTGAATCTTCCGGACTCTGGATGCGATCCCCTCTTCCGTCGTCTCATGAATCAGGCAGATGAATTCATCCCCACCCCATCTTATGATGGAGTCATGAGGATCCAGTGCAGCCTTGACCTTAGCCGTCACCGCCACGAGAACTCGATCTCCGATTTCATGACCCAGTTCATCATTGACACGCTTGAAGTTATCGATGTCAAACATCAGCACCACCGGCGTCGTGCCGCTGATCTGGTATTTATCGAAGTAGATGGACATCATCTTTTCACCAGAACGGCGGCTGCCGACTCCGGTGAGAAGATCCAGATTCAGCTCGCTTTCGAGCTTTTCCATGGATTTCCTGAAATAGCGCTCATTGACCACATAGAGCACCAGAAATCCCATGGCGATGGCCAGAATGGAATAGAGGAGAAACATCAGGATATTACCCGACAGGCTCGCATCACTCTGGGCAGTGACAGAATCCACAATGGATTTCACATCATCCAGGTGAACCCCCATGGCAACAATCCAGTCATAGGGTTCATAGAGCTTGGCATAGGTGATCTTCTCAGAAATGATGTCCGAATTCAGTTTCTTGAAGTGATAGGTGAAGAAAATCTCCCCGGAAGACCGGATTCCTTCCAGTTCCATGAGATAGGGCAAATTCCCCTCCGCATCCTGTGTATCGGTGGACAGAAAGTCTCCTTCCGTATCCTTGAGATTGGGATGGATTCTTCGGATGGCATAATTCTCACCACCTTCGTAATGAAGCACCTCATTCACCCACATGTAGGAATCATTGGAGAATTCCTGCTGATGAATCACTTCCCGGATTTCCTCCTTCACCACATGATCGATGTAATCCTCATGGACACCGAATATGCCGACGAGGTTCCCGTGCTCCACCCTCTCAGACGCGGCAAGACAGGACCCGATCTTATCCAGTACGGGACCCTCCTCTGTCTCTTCTGGCAGATTCTCATAGAGGATCTCTCCTGTATCCTTTCTATAGAGAACGGAAGCCCATGACCCCGCATCATTCTCTTCCTCAAATCTTCTGATGTAGAAAGACGTGAATTCTTCCTCAGTCAAGTCCTTCTCATCCTGAAATCTGCGCAGTCTCTGCTCCGTACTCAGCTGATACATCTTGGTTTTGGCTATCTTCAGAGTCTCCAGTTCCAGAATCAGATTGTTCACGGTATCCTTCAGGTAATCCTTCTTCAGCTGGATGGCCATCTCTCCGATCTGTTTTGTATAGATTTCCTTGTTTTTCTCATGGGAAGCATTATTTATGAAAATCATGGCCAGTATCATCAGCCCTGATATCATGAGTGCGATTAGGCGATATCTGTTTCTCAATTCCTCTTATTCCCCTCTTGTATTTCTGTATTAGTCTTTTCTGCGATTTCTCTGAAAACCACACGTATAAGATTCATTATATCATTCTTTCATCTTTTCTCTATCGATGCCTTCCTTCAGGCTATTGAAATCTTTATAAAAAAAATAAGCGCTTCTGCGCTTATTTTACGGCCTGGCATAGGCCAGGCTCGTAATTTGAGACTACTTTGGCAATGGAGTGACTCACCCAGATCTTCCAATCCGGCAAGGAGCCCCATCCCGCTTCATCTCATGGATACCGTTGCCGATATCATATATTCATTGTATTAAAATTGGCAAACAAAATCAATAATCCGCAAGAAAATTAGCATATTATCAATATACTCTTAACACAGAAATTACTTTGATATCCTGTGTATTTCCACAAACGACTAAACTTTATCTTCTGTCTTCCATTTTGATGATCTTCGTCTTGTGCTCATGATTTCTGATATGCTTTTCGCAATACTCATAGTTTCCCTCACACTTGGAGCAGAACCGAAATTCCATGTTGGGATCGTCCTTCTCCGTGATGCCGCATACGGTGCACTTGTGAATGGTGCTCACTCTGGTGGTCAGTTTGGCGGATTCGATGTTTCTTCTCATCTGCTGGGTCTTGCTTTTCCTTCGCCTGTCCTTCATGAATCCAGGACCGAAGAAGATGAAGAAGTTCAGCAGTGATATGAGGATGATGATTCTCACAACCCAACCGGATGTGATGAACTGGAACAGCACGGTGGCTCCATAGATGTATCCCAGATACTTCACCTTCACCGGAAGAATGAAGTAGATGTTCACAAGACTGTCCGGGAATGTGCTGGCGTAAGCCAGAAACAGCGTCATATTCAGATACATGGTGGTGGTGTATCCGATGGCGAAGCCCACGAGAATCGTGAAAAACAGTCCCATGAAGTAATAGGTGTTGAACCTGGTGGTTCCCCAGGCCATCTCCAGTATTCTACCGATGTAGTAGTAGAAGAACAGGCTGATGATCACCAGAAAACTGCCGGAACCCGGTATGAAGATGAAGGTGATGACCCGCCAGATCTGTCCCTGCAGAATCAGTTCTCTGTTGAAATAGAGCATCTGCGTGAGCAGTCCGTTGGAAGCCATATCCACGATGAAAACCAGAAACGATGCCATCATGATATACTTCATTAAATCACGTATGGCGAATCTGGCTACGAATCTATCCAGTTTGTCTAAAAATCTCATGTCTTACATTCCCTTCCTTTGGCATTTACGCCATTGCTATAGTTTATTGTATATACATTTCTTTAAATTCCTCTTAAGACATAGTCATTTTACCATATTCCAGAGGTCTACACGAATAATTCACGGCTAAAAATTTAAATGCCATAAAAATTTAAATTCAATGGAATCTGTACTATAATGAAAGAAAGGATTCTAGTAAGAAAGCGGTGAAGTCTATGAAATCGGTAAAGGTCATTGTGGATATACTCTTTGTGGCCCTGTTTCTTCTGATCACCTTCTTCGGTATCGGTCCGGTGCTTTTTGCTGACGGAAGCGACCGCGAGCGGCTGATCACATTCCTGGTGGTGCTTTTCATATACACCATCTGGTTCATTTTACTGACACTGTGGCGCAGAAAAAGCAGAAAGATGTTCTCGA
This sequence comes from Proteiniclasticum aestuarii, assembly GCF_017368455.1. Lineage (GTDB taxonomy): Bacteria > Bacillota > Clostridia > Clostridiales > Clostridiaceae > Proteiniclasticum > Proteiniclasticum aestuarii. Next base: position 151,212 of record NZ_JAFNJU010000002.1, read on the forward strand.
AATAACGATAGATCATCAGGCCAGCTTCTCAGAAGCCGGCCTATTTCAATGAAATTTCATTAAATTAAGGATATCTTCAAAGAATAATCATGGTAAAACCATGATTATTAGTCTATAATCTTCTAGAATATGAGGATCCGTAAGGATCTGCCCATGGAATAAAGGGATATTCTCTCATTCCCTGGGTCACGCACCTTTAACCCGGCTTTTTCCCATGATATAATGAATGATAGACATGAATTTTTTTGGAGGATAATAATGAAATATATTTGGAAAACAATCTGGTTCATCCAGGCATTTCTGGCTAGGCTGATTCCCATGATCCTGTTCTTCATCGTCCACGCGGTGGGCGAGGTCTACACCTACACCTGGGATCCCCTGCGTCTTCTGGATTTCAAGCAGATACCAGTCCTATTCGACAGCTATCTGTTCCTCTACGGAGCACTGGGACTCATCATCGTGATTCTTTTCTTCATGAATCTTCCCATCATCGCAAGAGTCATGACCGTCGGAATCATCGGATCGCAGATTCTCTTCTTCTTTCAGAAATGGGATATTTATATCTATGACCTGACGGATGTGGATCCTTACTACGATTTCTACATGAGGATTCTTTTATCCATCATTGCAGGTTTCGTGCTGCAGGTCATGTGGAGAGTCATCAAGTCTTCTACGAGAAAACTCATCTACTACGTGACTGTGAAAACCGCAACGAAAAAGAGAGGCGTGAAAAATACAAAGACGCCTGTCAGAAAGTCTCCTAATTAATCAGGCAGGAAATCAGAAGCCCCTATCATGACGATAGAGGCTTTTTCATTTGCGCAGAGATTCCGTAATATCAGGAAGAACCGCTCTTTTCTGCACGCTTTGGAAATGAGGCTGTCATGGTGGTCCCTTCCCCCAGTCTGCTCGAAGCTTCAAGCGTTCCGCCATGGGTCTCCACGATCCACTTTGCGATGGAAAGACCCAGCCCTGACCCCGCCTTGTTCTTGGTTCTGGCTTTATCCGCCACATAGAACCGCTCGAAGATCCGTTTCAGGTCTTCCTCCGCAATGCCTTCTCCATCGTCCATGACATGCAGCCTGTAGACGTCCCCCGCTTCCTCCGCCTTCAGCGTGATCGTTGCATCGGCTTTCGTGAACTTCACACTGTTCTCGATGAAGATCCGAAGCAGCTGCTTGATCATTCGCCGATCCTGAAAGACGGTGAAATCATCCGACAGCACCAAAAAGTCGCGGTCCGGTACACTGAGCTCCGAATCCTTGGCTGTCTCCTCCAAGAGGTCCTTCACGCTGAAGGTGGTGAGGTCCAGCTTCATCTTTTTGTTCTCCCCCTTGGCGATGAAGAGCAGATTCTCCACCAGCATGCTCATGTTGTCCGTTTCCGCACGGATGGCCTGGATGGCCTCCTCCAGAATCTCCGGATCCTCTTTCCCCCATCTCCTGAGCAGATCATTATATCCTTTGATCACAGTCAGTGGGGTTCTCAGTTCATGGGAGGCATCCGATACAAACTTCGCCTGCTTGGAGTAGGCATCATCCAGTCGATCCAGCAGTCCGTTGAAGGTCTGGGAAAGCTCCTTCAGTTCATCCTGGACATCAGGCTCTTCCAGACGGTCATGAATATTCCCGGGACCGATGGCCGCTGCGGACTTCGTCATAGAAAGGATGGGCGTGAAGCTCTGCCTGGAGATGAAATACCCCACCACATAGCTCACAAATATGCCCAGTACGGAGGCGATGATGAGGGTCACAAGGGTCACGGAGTTCATGAAGGAAAAGACCGACAGGTCTTTCAGCACCAGGAGCTCCACCACGCCGGAGGGACCTGCCACTCTGCTTCTCGACAAGATGATCTTATCCGTTTCCACCGGTCCCTTCTCAAAATCCTTCACGAGAATCACATCCCCTTCTCTTTCCTCCAATCGAAACTGTTCCTGAGAAGAGGTGATGCCGCTGCCATCTTCCATAGAAGCAAAGAAGGGAGAAACCGCCCCAAGGCTTCTCAGCTTCTCCCCTGTGATGTCCGCTCCGTCCAGAATTTCATCCTCAATGGATGCGAGCAGCGCATCCACTTCATTCCCCGCACTGAGTCTGTTGTAGAACTGGGTGCTCAGAAAGACGGCCAGATTGATGATCAGAAGAATACTGGTGAAGATGAGGGCATAATTCCAGGTGATCTTTGTTGATAGTTTCAGTCTCTTCATTTCTCTCTCCTACCTGATGATATATCCCGCACCTCTGACGGTATGAATGAGCTTCTCCTCATACCCGTCATCCAGCTTGCTTCGAAGGAACCTGATATAGACATCCACCACATTGGTCTCCCCTTCGAAATCAAATCCCCACACGTTGTTCAGGATCTTCTCCCTAGTGAGTACAATCCCCTGGTTTTCCAGGAGGTAGGCGAGAAGATCAAACTCTTTCTTCGTCAGCTCCTTCTTGACGCCATCCCGATGGACCTCATAGGTGTCTCTGCTCAGCGTCAGCCCTTTGAACTGGAGAAGCCTTGCTTCTTCCGGTTTCTTTTCGCTCTTTCTAAAGAGCGCACGAAGCCGGGCGAGAAGTTCTTCCATCTCGAAGGGCTTGGTCATGTATTCGTCCGCGCCGATGTCAAAGCCCTTCACCTTGTCCTCCAGCCCGTCTCTTGCGGTAAGCATGATGATTGGTATGTCCGTAAAGGTTCGCGCGCGCTTGGTGACCTCGATGCCATCCACGATGGGAATCATCAGATCCAGAAGCATCACATCATAATCTTTGTTCATAAGATTCATCAGGGCCGTCTGACCATCGGATACAATGTCCACATTATACCCTTCATGGGTCAGTTCCAGTTCCATGAACCTTGCAAGTCTTCTCTCATCTTCCACAATGAGTATGTTCCTCATTCTCTCCACCTCACTTAGTTTCAGTCTCTTCCAGGAACCAGGATCTCTTCTTACTTTTCCCCATCTTCAAAAAGACTCAGGTACTCCTCATATCCTTCTTCCTTCAGCTTCTCTTTGGGAATGAAATGCATGGCCGCGGAATTGATGCAGTAGCGCAGTCCACCCTTCTCACTGGGTCCATCTGTGAACACATGGCCCAGATGGGAATCCGAGGATTTGGAGCGCACTTCGATCCGATGCATGCCGAACTCGAAATCCGCTTTCTCCTGAATGATCCGTTTCTCTATGGGCTTTGTGAAGCTTGGCCATCCGCAGCCCGCATCGTACTTGTCCAGGCTTGAGAAAAGTGGCTCTCCCGTATACAGGTCCACATAGATGCCCTCTTCGAAGTTCTGGTCGTATTCATTTCTGTAGGGCATTTCCGTCGCATTCTCTTTGGTCACTTTTTTCTGAAGGTCCGAAAGCTCCTTCATGATTTCACTTTCGTCCCGGGTAATATACTCCCTTCTTTTCACGTTTTTTTACAACTCCCATCAGCTCAAGAATGAGCCTCATATTTTTATCGTTTTTTCCCCAGTCGTGAACCGTCTTTTCCACCTTGGAACGGGATGCCATGGAAATCTTCGTTCCGTTATCTTCTGTCTTCTGCAGATCTATGGACAGGTATTCTCCGTTGGAGAGTATACTTCTTTTGAAGAAGATCCGGAACGTTCCGGTTTCCTCCAGAAGCTCCCTTTCCTCCATGATGGTTTCCGTCTTCTTTCTGAACTCATTTTCAATGAGTCCAAACACTTCTCCGATTTCCTTGTCCACTATAATCTCTTTTTCCCTGCTTACCGCCATAACTTCCTCCATCATAAATATAATCAACGCTTGCGAACCGTTTTCATTACGCTACTCTTATTTTACCACACTATAGGTATTTACTGCATTCTCTCACGCTGAGAGAAGATAGCCTGTGCGCCACGAGAAATTCTCTCACAAACTCCGGCCTGGTTTTGGAATATTCTCTTAGCGCCCACCCTATGGCCTTGTCCACAAAGAATTCCCGGGTATCCGCATTGTGCACAATGGCTTCCGTGAGAAGGGCCTCGTCCGTCTGCTTCTTGTATTTAAGCTGGAAAAGAATCGAAATTCTTTTCAGCCAGATGTTCTCCTCATAAATGAGGCCTTGCAGGGTCCTTTTCACCCTTTCATCCTGAAGGGCCATGGGTCCCAGCACCGATGGCGCAATGCCGTCGATGGTGTCCCACCAGGGCTCCGTCAGAGCCAGGGCAAGAATCCTCTTTGTATCCTCATGCCCCAGCTCCTTCACATACTTTGTCATGAGATGGATGGCGCAGTACTTGAACTCTCTTTCCCTCTCCCCATAGAGCTTCTCCGCATCCTCCAGCTGAAAGGTCTCATAGGTTTTCAGAAATTCCTTCATGACATCCTTTCTTTCCGGGGTCTTGACTCCCAGGAAGGAAAACTGGTTGCGCATGTATTTCTCCATCGGAAGTCGATTCTTTTCAGTGCCGATCTCTTTAAGTCTTTCTTTCAGTTCTTCCAAAGTCATGACTGCTTACCTCCTCTAGGTGAGAAATGGAAGGTTTATGATACCGAACATCTGCAGCCCGATGGTGTTGATGGCGAAATTGGCAAACATATGCACCATGTAGCTGTTCCAGATGTTCTCGTTCTTCTCATTGATGAAATTGAAGAACATGCCACTGGCGAAAAGTCCCACGAGCCCCAGCACCGTCAGAAGTGGACTGACCCATCCGTCGATGATGGAGAAATGGTAGATGGAAAACGCCAGGGAGCTGATGCCATAGGCCGTAAGTCTTCCTGTCTTTCTCTTCAGCTTGAGAAAGGCGAAGCCCCTGAAGAAGAACTCCTCCAGAAAGGAGTTGATGAAAGAGATATAAAGCGCCACCGCAATGAAATTATCCCTGGTGATCATCATATTCTCCGCCATGGAGGCCTCAATGGTGCCCAGATCAATGAAGTCCTTCAGAAGAACATAAAGAACCAGAAGGCCACCATAGACCAGAAGACCCAGAATCAGGGATTTTTTCAGCCCTCCGGTTCTTTCCTTCTGCCTGAAAATGGAAAACAGGTCCGTTCTCGGCATGAACCAGACATAGATGAGGGGAACCACAAGAAAAAGAAGGATCTTCACGCCCGCTCTCTCCCAGTAGGTGAAATTCGTCTGCACATCGATGAAATAAACCACCAGGCAGCCCAGTCCTATTATGAGCAGATGAATCCACTTGAACCTTCTGCTTATGTCCGCGATAAAAATTTCTCTCATAGTCTCCTCCAGATGCTTCTCTTACCTTCAGCAATACTTCTCTATATTCTTTATTCCTTGCAGGCTGCTCAAACCCTTTAATTCCAGGCTATATTTATATGAGATTTTTATATATGCTTCTTTCATTCAGTAGATTTTCCTTTCCATACCCACACCCCTACCCTCTGCAGATCCATCCGCCTTTTCTATTCCACGGTTTTTCTTTTCCCGCTGTAAAAAACGCTTTATAATGAAATCAGAAGTAACCAGAGAGAAAGGAGTCCATTATGGCGACATTGACATTCACCCCGGAAGAATACGAAGGTCTTAAAAAGAAAGACAGACTCCTTGGCAAAGCCATGGAGAAGCTGCCCCTCTATGAAAGAGAAGTGGATGAGAATCTTTTCAGAAGCCTCATGAATAACATCGTTGGTCAGCAGATTTCCATGAAAGCCGCAGAAACGGTCTGGAAGAGATTTCTGGCCCATTTCGGAGAAATCACGCCGGAGAAGATTCATGCAGCCAGTCTGGAAGAAATTCAGGCCCTGGGCATCAGCATGCGAAAAGCCACCTACATCAGGAAAACCACTGAAAAGATCCATGAGCACATCGTGGACCTGGAGGCCCTCTGGCAGATGGCGGATCAGGAAGTGGCCGACACCCTGGTCACCTTAAACGGCATCGGACCCTGGACGGCGGAAATGATCATGATCTTCTCCATGGGAAGAAAGGACATCATGAGCTATGGGGATCTTGCCATCCGCCGGGGGCTCATGCTTCTTTACGGTCATGAGGAGATCACGAAGGAACTTTTCCGTGATTACCAGAAGAAATTCTCTCCTTACGGCACCCTGGCTTCTCTCTATTTATGGGAGATCTCCACCGGAAAGTATGACCTGTCTGACCTGTGATCTGAATACTGAGCACAACGATAGAGTAATAGAAGCTCCGGACTCCTGTCTTCACCATAGACAGAAGTCCGGAGCTTTCTCTTTTCTTTTCTACGGAGTTACCCCTATTAGACTTGCTTTTACAGCAGGATATCTTCTCCTGTGACAAGATAGCTCACCTGGGCACCCATGGTCTCCTGAAGCTTCCTGAACATCTTCTGTCCTGTGCAGTGACAGGTATGATAGAGCGTTCCCGTTTCCTTCAGCCTTTCCCCGAGCCTTGGCACGAAAGTCTCGTCAGGATGGATCTTGCTGGGCTTCTTGATGTGGAATCCGCCGATGATGTGGTCCGGATATCTGCCCTTCATCTTTCTGACCGTCTCCACCAGATTCACCACGCCCCTGTGTCCGCATCCGCTGAAAAGATAAAGCTTGCCTTCCTCTTCCAGAAGAAGGTTCATCTCATGCCGGAAGTCATCACGAAGGTACTCTTCCCCTTCCTTCTTATAGAGCGTCTCATTGCCTGGGGGCATCATTTCCGCACCGTATATCTCTGAAATCAGCGTGAGATTCCCATCGATTCTCGTGACACCATCCACCAGAATAAAGCGGCTGTTTCCGATGACTTCCTCCGGCGTGCTGATGTCCTTCATGGCTGCGTTTTCCTGACGGGAAAAATGCTTCTCCATGGCTTTGGGATGCGCATAAATGGGCGCCTTGCTGTTCACTCTGAGAAATGCGGCAATGCCTCCAGCATGGTCCAGATGACCATGGGATAGAAATGCCAGGTCCACCTCTTCGATCGAAATGTTCATGGTTCCGGCATTCTCCAGAAACCGCTCATCGGGTCCGAAATCAAAAAGCATCTTTCTGCCCATGCTTTCAATATAGAAGCTTAGTCCGTGGGCAGAATGAAGTTCATCCCGGTCTTTCACCTTGTCGTTCTCAAGCAGTACTGCAATACGCATTGCCATCCCTCCCTTGTTTTTCTGATTCTCTTTCACTGCTGGCTGAATTTTCTGATTCTCTCTGATAACATTGTACCCCAGTTTTACCGATAAATAAAACTGGGGTACGGATTCTTAATTCTCTTCACAATCAAAGGATTGTCTATCTATCCATGCTGAAGCATTATCCTGCTTCACTTAACCCTTTGCAGGGATCTGTGCTGGTGCCTTGAGAATGCATCCATTCTTCACTTACTGCCACAAAGGATCCCATTCTCGTTCCTTCTGATTTCAGTGTCATCAGCTTACATTCTTCTTTTTCTTCAGCACATCCATACCCACTTCTTCCATGAACTGGTTGGTATAGAGCTCATAGTAATGTCCTCTTCTCTTGAGAAGCTCCTCATGAGTACCTTGCTCCAGAATCTCTCCCTTGTCTATGACAAGGATTCTATCGGCACTTCTGATGGTGGACAGTCTATGGGCCACGATGAAGCTGGTTCTGCCCTGCAGCACCTCTTCAATGGCCTTCTGGATCTTCGCTTCGGATTCCGTGTCGATGGATGAGGTGGCCTCATCCAGGAAGAACAGCCTTGGCTTTCCGATGATGGCTCTGGCAAATGAGACCAGCTGCTTTTCACCGGTGGAAAGCATGCCTCCCCCTTCTCCGACTTCCGTGTCGTATCCATGCTCCAGCTTCATGATGAAGTCATGGGCACGTACCACCTTGGCCGCCTCGACGATTTCCTCGTCGGTGGCGTCAAGCTTTCCGTAACGGATGTTCTCCTTGATGGTTCCGCTGAAAAGATGCGGTGCCTGGAGCACATAGCCGATGTTGGAATGAAGCCATTTCTGAGGCTTCTTCTTGTAGTCTTCCCCATCGATCAAGATTCTTCCGCCTGTGGGTTCATAGAATCTGCAGGCCAGGTTCACGATGGTGCTTTTCCCGGAGCCCGTCTCGCCCACAAGGGCGATGGTCTCTCCGGCTTTCACGCTGAGGTTGAAGTCCTTCAGAATGTATTCTCCTTCCTTATAGTAGAAGTTCACATTCTCGAAGGTCACGTCTCCTTTGATGGTTCCGTAGTCTTCTTTTTCCTCCACCATGTCGTCCACAATCTCTTCCTTCTCGTTGAGAAGGCCCATGACTCTTTCCGCTGCCGCCTGTGCACTGATCATTTCAGTGTAGATTCGGGCAAGTTCCAGAACCGGGTCAAAGAACTGTCTGGCATAGGTGATGAAAAGGACCAGGGTACCATAGGTCAGTGCCCCGCCCATGAGCATGTTGCTTCCGAAGAACAGTGTCAGAACCGTTCCCACTGCGGAAATGAACAGCGTCATAGGCAGATATCCGGCAGACAGCGTCGCTGCCCGGATGGAGGTCTTCTTCATGTTATGAGTTTCTTCGCTGAACTCTTCGATGTTGAGCTCTTCTCGCACCAGGGTCTTGGTGGTCTTCGCGCCGACGATGCCGTCATTGAAAAGCCCTGTGATCCTGGAGTTTATTTTTCTTACATTTCTGTAGGATACCAGCATCTTCTTTTCGAAGAAGACACTGATGAAGGCCAGAATCGGGATGGTTAGCAGCGTCACCAGAGCCAGCTTCCAGTTGATCACAAGCATGACCACGGAAACACCCAGCATCATGGTTCCACCCCATACCAGATCCACAACACCCCAGGCTACGGTTTCCGCAATCTTCTGGGCGTCGGAGGTGGTTCTTGCGATCATCCATCCTACGGCATTCTTGTCGTAATAGCTGAAGGACAGACGCTGCAGTTTCCTGAAGGCGTCCTTTCTCAGTTTATACTGGATCTCCACTTCCAGCTTACCCGCACGGCGGATAAACAGAAGCACGATGAGTGCCAGTGCGATGGCCAGCCCCACATAGAGGAAAGCCACTCTGGTCAGACCCGCATAATCCCCATCCGCAACAAAATTGTCAATGGCATATCTTGTCAAGAGCGGAAAGGTGATGTCTGTTGCCGCCAGGGCAACCATGAAACTGACCAGGATCATAAAGTCTTTTTTGAACACCTTAAAGTAGTGAAACATCTCTTTCCAGATCTTCTTATCCACTTTAAGTTTCATTTCTTTTTGTTCTTCCATAACGGTTCCCCTCCTAATAGGTGCCGTCTGATTCTTATACAGCCATCTGCTGCAGGTCCCAGATTCTCTTGTAGAGTCCTTCTTCCTGGATGAGCTCCTCGTGGGTGCCCATCTGCACAATTCTTCCCTCATCCAGAACAATGATGTTGTCCGCTTCGGCAAGGGTTGCGATTCTGTGGCTGATGATCAGCGTCGTGATGTCTTTGCTTCTTGATTTCAGCGCATTTCTGATGCGCATATCCGTTTCCGTATCCACCGCACTCAGGCTGTCATCAAAGATCAGGATTCTCTTATCCGAATCGATGATGGTTCTGGCAATGGCGATACGCTGTTTCTGTCCACCGGACAGGGATACACCCTTTTCTCCGATGATGGTGTCGTATCCTTCCTTGAAGGTCAGGATATTGCTGTGAATCGATGCCGCTTTGGCTGCATCAAAGATCTCTTTTTCCTTATAATTTCTCTTGGTGATTCCGATGTTCTCCTTCACGGTCTTGGCATAGAGATGCGGTTCCTGTAGAACCAGACCGATCTTTTTACGGATCCAGCCTCTTCTGATGTCCTTCAGTTCATGACCGTCAATCTGGATGCTTCCCTCATAGTCGTAAAGCCTCTGAAGAAGATGCACCAGGGTGGATTTACCGGAACCTGTTGAGCCCAGTATGCCGAGGGTGGAGCCCACCGGAAGCTCGAAGCTCACATTCTCAAGGACTCTCTGATGCTCGTCGTAGCCGAAGGAGACGTTTCTGAAACTGATGTTTCCGTAGATTTCAGGTTCCCCTTCATTGGGCTGGTCCACTTCGATGTCCTCACTGAGAATTTCCTCGATTCGTCCGATGGACACGGTGGTCTTACCGAACTCGGAGAGGAGTCTGCCCAGCTGCTTCACGGGCCAGAGGAGCATGGACACATAGGTGATGAAGGCTGTCAGCGTTCCGATGGTAAGCTCGCCTCGGATGACCATTCCCGCACCCACCACCAGAACGATTCCGTTCTGAAGCAGCGTCAGAAAATCTGAGGATGCCCAGAAAACCGCCAGGGTTTCAATGAGCTTGTAGGTGATGTTTCTGTGACTTGCATTCACGTCCTCGAAACGATCGATTTCATGTTCTTCCCGCCCGAAGGCTCTCACCACACGCACACCAGAGAGATTCTCCTGCAGGACGGTGGTCAGTTTCCCTTCCGCTTCGTCGGACTTCTTGAAGGTCTTCTGGATCTTCGTGAAGAAGATGTAGCTGAAGAAAAAGAGTACTGGAATCATGATCATGGAGTAGAGCGTCAGCTCCGCGTTCAGGGTGGACATGATGACCAGGGTGAAGCCCAGCATGAAGATGATTCTGCCCAGGTCCACCACCTGAACTCCCAGGAATCTTCGGATGGTTTCCACATCCGAGGTGCATCTTTGCACCATATCTCCGGTCTCTTTTCTGGTATGTCTTTCAAAGGTCATATACTGGATCTGCGTGTAGAGCTTCTCTCTGATGTCCTTGGCAATGTTCTCCGCCGCATAGCTTGAAAGATATCCTTTCAGGAACATGAACACGCCTCTCAGCAGGCTCATGACCACGATGATGAGCACGACCCCACCAAGGCTTTTCCCGAAGGCATCCATGAGAAACTGCAGCCTTCCCGGTTCCACGTCTCCGATGATGGAGTCGATGGCATACTTTATGAGAATGGGGACAGACAGCTGCATCACCGTTGCCAGTATGATTGCAATGATGGCCAGGGAGAACGGTCCTCCATAGCCCTTTAAATATCCGAATAATTTCTTCATGTGTATAAACACCTCACTTTTTTTCTGTCGATTCTAACAAGCAGCAGAAGTTTCATAAAATAGAAAAAACACGCAGTACCTGCGTGTTTTGCTCAAAGACAAGGGATCCACTTGTCCTTCATTTCATTTTCAGAAATGCATGAAACCATAAAAAATATAGTTTCATACAACAAAACCACAGGTCGCAACCTGTGGTTTCTCTAATTCTATACGCTTTTGTCATGCAAAGGCTATAGGGTGAGACTCCTATTCAGGTCACAAACTTTTTCTATTATCATATCCTTAAAAATAGGCGCAGAGATAGCGTCTACGAGATAAAGTGCACTCATTCTTGTAAATACTGTATTGTTCATCATTTTCGTGACCTCCTTTGCTAAATTAAATTACATACAAATCGTCTGTAACCTATTTCATAATAAACGAACTCTTTTCGGATTACAACCCCCTGAAAAGAATTTTCTAACTTTTCTTTCAATATTCTCCGGTTTTCCTTTTTTTCTTAAGCTGAGCAGGTGTTCCTATCCACCTGACACCCTGTATATATTAATATATTAAAGTTCTTCCAGTTTCCTATATTCATTTACGAAGTGCTCAATAAGCTCCCCATAGGTTTCATGGTCCGGATGCGCTCCATTCAGGCTGTATTTGCCGTGGTCCACCTTCAGGAACCAGTCATAGTAGTTCTTCGAAAGCAGGGTATGATTGATGCCCAGTTCTTTCAGCTCCTTGGGGGATATGATGCCCTTCACCCGGATCAGCGCAACAGCGCGCAGAGAATCCTCTCTATAAGCCGTCAGAAGCTTCTTCCCTCTGCTGCCTCCCTTGTTGCCATCCACACTGCGCTTTTTCATCTCCTTCAGAATACGCAGCTTCTCCTTCATCTTCGCCCGTCGTCCACGGTCCAGATCATAAAAAGAAGGCTCCAGCACTTCCAGGACCGTATTCTTCTCCACATCCACATAGAGCAGTCCCAGTTCCATCCTTTTCAGCAGATACAGAAGATTGTTCATGCTTTTGTTCTTCACGATGCGTTTGGGTTTCGGCACAGCCATATAGACCAGGTCGCAGGTCTTCTGACGGAGAGATGCCTGGGTGAGAAGCTCCATGGTGAGTCCCTTCTTCATCTCGATGCCCACAAGAAGGTCCTTCTTCTGCGCCACCACATCAATGTCTCTCACTTCGCTTCGCACCTTGAATCCCTGATCTTCAAAATATTTCTTTATGGCTTCATACAGATCTGTTTCCTTCATGTTCCCACCTCATCTTCTATTATAAACACAAATGGAAGAATTTTTCTCTCTCTTCGTGTACCAGCTGCAAAAAAATCAGGCATAGTTCAGATTCTCTCTGAACCATGCCGTGAATATCTGTTCCATTTTCTTATTCTTTTCTTTTTAGGTGAAGCAAATCTATTTCTTGCCGAAAAGTCCGCCCATGAGATCATCCATGAAGCTGCCGTCTTTGTCCTTGTCCAGCATGTTCTTCGCGATATCCATGATGCCGCCCCCACCGAGCAGTCCGCCTAAGGACCCGGTAAGATCACTGATGTTGCCGCTGGATACATTCTCTTCCTTCTTCTTTCTGCCCAGCATACCGATGAGAATCGGTGCCAGCATGGACATGAGACCTGAAACCTGCCCGATGCCAAGACCTGAACTGCTTGCGATGTTGTCCTCCACTTTTATTTTCTTCTCTCCGAGAATATGGTCCAGCATCCGATTGCCTTCATTGGCATCCACACGATTGAGGAATCCTTCCAGATCGTCCACATCGTCATCCTTATGGTCTTCCAGCGCTCTGGCTAAGGATTCTCTGCTCTGGGGCTCTCTGGCATTTCGATCCAGCGCCTCCACCAGGGTCGGCACACCCAGTTTAGCAGCCTTTCTTACTTCATCTGGGCTCGCCTGGACCTTCCTGCCCAGCTCTTCCATAATCTTCTCGTTTCCCATGACGGAATTCAGTAGACTTGATAAATCCATTTCATTCATCTCCTTTCCACCAGTATAGCATCTGAACATTCTGAGAACTACTGTATCCGAAAGACTTCAAAGAAATGTTAGACTTGGTTCACATATAGAAAACCCCTTGATATTTGACACTTTTCGGAATCCATGGTATTCTTAGATGAAAAATGACTGACAGTCATTCATTTTATATGGAAAGGAGATCTGATGACCATTGAACAAGAGAGAAGCCATACTATGGGCTGCCGTGGACCTCATGGGGGAATACGGATTTTCCAAAACCTCCGTTTCCCAGATCGTGAAGAAAGCGGGGGTGGCCCAGGGAACCTTCTACCTCTATTTCCAGTCCAAAAGCGAACTGGTTTTGGGCATCGCATCTCATATCCTAGAGGACTTCCTGAAGGAAGCTGAGGCACTGCCGCTGAAGGAAGAGACTCCCCTTCAGGATTTCATCTCCCTCTTCACGGATCTCATTTATGATCTGACTCTGAAGCACAGAAAGCTCATCGGATTCATCTACTCCGGTACGGCCTACTATTCCTCCTTCAAGGAGTGGGAAACCCTGTATATTCCCTTCTATGACTGGCTTGCGAAGAAGCTTTCCTTCTACAGAGACAAGAATCAGATCCCATCCTCCTATGACCTCTCCTACCTGTCCAACTTCATCATCGGTCTTCTGGAACATGGTGCAGAGCAGGTTTACCTCATGGAGACGGAGAACTTTCAGGAAACAAGGTCGAAAGAGCAGCTGAAGACTTTCATTTATGAAGCCATCACTGCCTGAATAGAAACTGAATAAACCAAGACACAAAAACACGAAATCCCATCACATTATGAAAGGAGTGCTGACCGCGGTCTTCCAAGGGGTGCGGAACCTCACAAGAAATCAGTTTGGAAACCGCAAAAAGTATCATGTCGACGCTAAAAATCGAAAAGAAATTATTGATTCATTCTGTTATCCTCTCCATCGCTTTCTCTATTGTAGGGGTGAGCGCGGGACTTCTGGCGAAATCCCAGATGATCATGTTTGACGGACTCTATTCCCTTGTCAGTGTGATTCTGTCCTACCTGTCCCTGGCATCCGCCAGATTCATGGCACAGAGCGACTGGAAGAAATTCCCCTTTGGAAAATCCATTGTGGAACCGCTGGTGGTCATTGTGAAATACTCCGCCATTCTTCTCATTCTCTCCGTTTCGGTGATCAACGCCACCTATACCATTTTCCAGGGCGGCATCACCGTTGATACCGACACGGCGCTTCTGTATTCTCTGTTCTCTTCTCTTGCATGCCTACTCATGTATCTGCATCTGAAGAGAAAATCGAAGAAGCATAGCTCCATGCTCCTCACCGCAGAATCCTCCCAGTGGCTCTTTGACACCTATGCAAGCTTTGGTGTGCTCATCACCTTCGCTCTGGTGTTTTTCATGGAGCGCTATCAGGTGCTTACAGGGCTTCTTCCCTACATCGACCCGCTGATTGTGATCCTCATGGCCGCAAGCTTTGCGAAGGTGCCTTTCGTCTCCATCAAGATGGCATTAAGAGATGTCCTTGGCATGTCTCCGGAGGGAGAACTGGCCAATAGACTCAGCGATCTGATCACGGAAATCGAAGAGAAGTACCGCATGAAGGAATCTTTCCTGCGCGTCACCAAGAGAAGAAAGCTCCTTAGAATGGAGATTGATTTCATCGTGGATGAACACTCCCTGGTCCAGACCATCAAAGAGCAGGATAAGATCCGGGAAGAACTGGAGAGAAGGCTGACCCCCATCAAGACAGACAAGTGGATCACCGTTTCTTTCACCTCCAACAGAAAATGGGCTGTATAGTCTTCCATATAGAGTAAATACAAAAGGATAGGGACGGATCATGAAAATGATCCGTCTCTATCCTTTTATGTTTCCGGCTTTTGCAATAAAATCATTCAGAAAAACAAAAAAACTCGTTGCTTTCACAAAGAGTTCATTCCACTGGTGCAGATGAAGGGAGTCGAACCCCCACGCCTCTCGGCGCTAGATCCTAAGTCTAGTGCGTCTGCCAATTTCGCCACATCTGCCTATTCAGTTGAAAGAGATTAAATGGTGCAGATGATGGGACTTGAACCCATACGAGCTGTTGCCCGCTACCCCCTCAAGATAGTGCGTCTGCCATTCCGCCACATCTGCCTGTTTTTAATCACATATATTATTCTAACTTCAGATAAGGTAATAGTCAAGGAAAAAATTCCAAAATATGACGGAAGAAAATCCTTGAAAATACTATTCTCGAGTTCCTGTGATCCAAGTCCGTCCTGTTTCCACCACCCCCATTTTCGTTCTCCGGCTACCCGCAAGGGAATACGCCCCTTCCTCTAATCTGTTAATGAATATACTACTCCATTACGAAAGTTTAGTTGTACATATCTCAGAGAAGAAAATTCATAATTTATTTATTTTTATCGTTTTTTTCCTTGTATCAAAAAACTGAATCAGTTATCATGAACCTAGAATTTGGATTGTGATATTTTGACAATTAATATACAGACTGTAAAACGCAGCCATTCAGATTCAATGACTTATAAAGGAACGATTAAATAGATGGAAAACAACACGCAGAATGAACTGGACGTTCTCCAGAGAGAAGCCGTCCAGATTCCACAGCTCCTGCCTGATTTCAGAAAACTTACGGAGTTCTATGACTCCGATTATTTTAAAGAGAACCTGATCTACGATGGCGATGATCTGGGTCTTACTTATGGTGTCGAAGGCATCCGACTGAAATTCTGGGCACCTGTAGCCAGCTCCGTGAATCTTCTTCTTTATCAGAATGCCCAGGACCAGGAGCCTCTCTTTGTCTATCCCATGGAGAAGGATGTGAAGGGAACCTACAGCCTGTCCATTCCGGCTCTGGCCGATGGGCTCTACTATCTCCTGGAAGTGGACCACCAGGGTGAAAAGACCTACACACCGGGACCTTACGTCACCTCCGTCAGCATCAACGGAGAAAAGGGATGTATCCTGGATCTTCGAACCACAGACCCGGAAGGCTTCCGGTATCATGACGCACCGAAACTGGAAAACCCTGTGGATGCGGTGGTCTATGAAGTGCACGTACGCGATATGACCATCCACCATGATTCAGGCGTCGCAGCAAAGGGGAAGTATCTGGGCTTCGTGGAAGAAGGGACGAAGAACGAGAAGGGTCATGCCACAGGCATCGATCATCTGAAAGAGCTGGGGGTCACCCATGTGCAGCTCCTGCCCATCTTCGATTACAACTGTCTGGATGAGTCTAAAGACGAAGGGCAGTACAACTGGGGATATGACCCGCTGAACTACAACGTACCGGAAGGCTCCTATTCCAGTGATGCGAAAAATCCCAAAGCAAGAATCACCGAGCTGAAGAGCCTCATCATGGGGCTTCATAAAAACGGCATGGGCGTCATCATGGACGTGGTCTACAACCACACCTCCGACAGCCTGCTGTCCAATTTCCACAAGTCCACTCCGCTCTACTACCATAGAAGCACCGACGGAAACTTCACCGATGCTTCCGCCTGCGGAAACGAGACCGCATCGGAGCGACCTATGATGAAGAAGTTCATGATCGACTCCCTTCTCCACTGGGTGAAGGAATATAAAATCGACGGTTTCCGGTTCGATCTCATGGGTATCCATGATATCGAGACCATGCTGGAGATCGAAACCGCTTTAAGAAAAGTCAAACCGGACATCATTCTCTACGGAGAAGGCTGGACCGGCGGAGCCTCTCCTCTCCCGGAGGAAAAAAGACTGGTGAAGAGGAACATCGGTATGACCCCAGGCATCGGAGCATTCAATGATGATTTCAGAGATGGCGTCAAAGGTCACGTGTTCTTCAATGAGCGAGGCGGATTCGTCAGCGGAGGCGGTCTTGAAGAATCCGTGAAGTTCGGCATCACCGGTGCCGTACGGCATAAGGATCACAACTACCGAGACATCCTGTATACAGACTTCCCCTGGGCACAGAATCCAGGCCAGAGCATCAATTATGTGTCCGCCCATGACAATCTCACCCTCTACGACAAGCTGGTGGACGTGAACAAGGGAAAAAGCGCTGAAACCATCCGAGACATGGCAAAACTTGCCAACGCCATGGTGCTTACCAGTCAGGGCGTTCCCTTCATCCATGCCGGTGCAGAGTTTCTGAGAACCAAGTTCGGCGACCACAACTCCTATCGTTCTCCGGATTCCATCAATGCACTGCACTGGGACATGAAGAGCAGAAACATCGATGTGGTGAACTATTACAAGGGTCTCATCTCCCTGCGAAAGACCTACAAGGCTTTCAGAATGAGAACCCAGAAAGAGATTGAAGAGAACATCCTCTTCTATACAAAAGAGAGAAAAGCACCTCTGAAGCTGAAAGCGTCCAATGTGATCAGCTACATCCTGAAGGATCCCGTGGAGAAGATCACCTTCCTTGTGGCCTTCAATGGAAGTGGCCAAGACCAGCAGATCACTCTTCCCAGAGCATCCTGGGATGTGCTGGTGGACAAGTTCCAGGCGGGAACAGACTGTCTCTGGCGCACCGAGCAGAAGAAAGTCTCTCTCAAACCCCATTCCGCCCTGGTCATGAAAACAGACGGACTTCTCCCTCTGGCTTAAGACTGAAACAAGATAAACCTTTAGACAGCCCTTTACGAAGAACACGGCGTTTCTTCGAAAAGGGCTGTTTTTTTTTGGCAAAAACTTCCTTTTAAGAAACATGAATGCTGATCCTTTCCCTTCTCATGATTCACTGCACCCTTTCACCTCCCTTCCGACCTCTTTCCTTCTGATAGACCCTTGAACCTCATCCTTATATATCCTTCCTTGTTTTTGCATATTCATGACAGAATATATTTTGATAATGAAAACGTATAACAGCAAATTACTGCAATTAAAGGGGTTGACATTCCTCCTAAAGCTTACTATCATGAATAAATAGTGCATTTTATGCATAAATATGTATTCATAGGAGGACATGGAGAATGATGAATTATTTCTCCTTCTGCAGAGGGATTACGAAGAATCGGACGAAAGAATAAACTTATGGAGGAAATATATTATGACAGACTATGGCTTTTTATCCGTTATTCCAGTGATTCTGGCTGTAACCATTGCAATCAAATACAAAAATGTGGTTCTTGCACTCTTTGCCAGTGTGCTTACAGGGGTAATGATTCTTGTGAACTACAATCCCATCAAAGCCGTCACCGAAACCATTCAGACCTATCTTTTCGGACAGCTTCAGGATTCCTATAACGCCGGTGTCCTGGTGCTTCTGGTCTTCATCGGAGGTTTCATCGCTCTCATGGAAAAATCCGGCGGTGCTCTGGCCTTCGCCAGCAAGGCCTCCAAGGTCATCAAGTCCCGTGCCAAAGTGCAGCTGGCGGCCTGGATCGGCGGAATCATCATTTTTTTCTCAGATCTTGGTACTCCGCTGATCATCGGACCCATCTTCGAGCCTCTCTTCGACAAGCTCAAGGTGTCCAAGGAAAAACTGGCCTACATCATCGATTCCACTGCTTCTCCCGTGGCCGTCCTTGTGCCCTTCATCGGATGGGGGGTCTACATCATGGGACTCATCCAGAAGGAGTACGAGCTCCTTGGCATTACTGAATCCGACTGGACCGCATTCATCAAGTCCATTCCATTCAACATCTATTCCATTCTGGCTGTGCTCTTCGTTCCACTCATCGCCTTTGCCGGATATGAGTTCAGCGCCATGGCCAAAGCGGAGAAGAGAGTGCAGGAAACCGGAGAGAAATACTGGAAGACCTCCAGACCTATGAGAAAGACCGATACAGAAGGTGCGGTGGAAAGCAAATCTTCCCTGATCTTCGTCCCTCTATTTGTTCTCTTTATCACCCTCTTCGGGATTCTGGCTCCTCTGGGCTTTCCTTTCACCCAGGTGCCCGGAAGCGCATTTAGAGGCGCCTTAAGCACCGGATACCTTCTGGCAGCCGCTGTCCTCATCGCCATGATGGTCTACTACAAGGTGAAGTCCTTTGAGGAAACCTTCAGCATCTATCTGGGTGGTATGGCCAAGATGATGAATGTGGCCATCATACTGGTTCTTGCCTGGTCCTTGAGTGCGGTGAGCAAAGAGCTTGGCACCTCCGCCTACATCATCAGCATCACCGACGGCAATCTGCCGGCTTTCCTGATTCCTGCTGTGACGTTCCTTATCGGTGCGGTGTTATCCTTCGCCACAGGAAGCTCCTGGGGAACCTATGCGATTCTGATGCCTCTGGTCATTCCCATGTCCGTGGCTTTAGGCGCACCCCTCTATGCCTCCATCGGGGCAGTCCTTGCAGGAGGAATGTTTGGTGACCACTGCTCCCCGATATCGGATACGACGATTCTCGCCTCCTCCGGTGCAGGCTGCGATCATGTGGACCATGTGAAGACCCAGCTGCCTTATGCGCTCATGAATGGAGGAGCTTCCTTCATCGGCTATCTCCTGGCAGGCATCACAGGAAGCGCCCTGTCTGTTGTGGTCTCCTTTGCGCTCCTGGTGACTCTGTATCTTGTCACCTCCAAATACAAAGGCGTGAAGATCAGTGATGCAGACTACAGCGAAGCTGCATAGGGAAAAAGAAATTCAAGGAGGAAAATCAATTGAAAAATCTATGGGGTTCCAGATTCCAGAAACAGATGGATCAGATGGTGGAAGAATTCAACGCTTCCATCACCTTTGACATCGCCCTGTACAAGCAGGACATCCGAGGAAGCATCGCCCATGCAAAGATGCTCTCGAAGATGAACCATCTCACGGAGGAAGAACTGGAACAGATCCTAACCGGACTTAAGAAGATCGAAAAGAAAATCGAAGAAGGTGTTCTTACCTTCACCTATGAGGATGAGGACATCCACATGGCCGTTGAAAGCCAGCTGATCAAAGAAATCGGGGATGTGG
Organism: Proteiniclasticum aestuarii; assembly: GCF_017368455.1. Taxonomy (GTDB): domain Bacteria; phylum Bacillota; class Clostridia; order Clostridiales; family Clostridiaceae; genus Proteiniclasticum; species Proteiniclasticum aestuarii. The sequence goes on from NZ_JAFNJU010000002.1 coordinate 170,977, forward strand.
GCAGAAAGCTTCACACAGCCAGAAGCCGAAACGATCAGGTGATTCTGGATGTGCGGCTCTATCTGAAAGAAGAGATGGAAGAGCTCTTTTCCATCATCCAGGTGCTTCTGAAGACCCTGATGGAAAAAGCGGAAAGCCACAAGGAAATGCTCATGCCCGGTTTTACCCATCTTCAGCATGCGCAGCCTGTCACCGTGGGATTTCATCTCATGGCCTACTTCCAGCAGTTTAAAAGAGATCTGGAAAGACTGATGGACTGCTACAAAAGAACGGACTATAACCCGCTGGGCGCCTGCGCTCTGGCCGGCACCACCATCCCCATCGACCGTGCCTATACGGCGGATCTTCTGGGCTTTCAGGCGGTGACGGAAAACGCCATGGATACGGTGGCCGACCGGGACTTCATTGTGGAGTTCATGAGCGTCTCTTCCCTCTTCATGGCCCATCTGAGCAGACTTTCTGAAGAATTCATTCTCTGGAATGCGCAGGAATTCAGCTTCATCGAAATCGATGACGGATTCTGTACGGGCAGCAGCATCATGCCTCAGAAGAAGAATCCGGACATTCCTGAACTCATCCGTGGCAAGACCGGCCGTGTCTATGGACACCTTCTGGGACTGCTTACGGTGCTGAAGGGTCTGCCCATGGCCTTCAACAAGGATTTTCAGGAAGACAAGGAGGCGCTCTTTGATACGGTGAAGACCGTGAAGACCAGTGCCGTGATCTTCTCCCAGATGCTGGAGAACACCACGTTCAAAGAAGAACACATAAAGAAACATATGGACAAAGGCTTCCTGGCCGCCACGGATCTTGCCGAATATCTGGTGACCCAGGGCGTTCCCTTCCGCACTTCCCATGAACTGGTGGGTGCCATTGTCAAGTATTGTGAAAAGACCGGTGAAACACTGATGACGCTGAAAGATGAGGTCCTTCCGGACATCGATTCACGCCTTCAGGGCATTGTCCTTCCGGATCTTAGTAGCAGTGCCTGCATTCATAGAAGAAGCTCTTTCGGAGGAACTTCTCCCGCAGACGTCATGAGACAGATCGAAAAAGGGAAAGAAGTGCTGGAGTGGTCCATAGGAAATAACGAAGTTCTGTAGTAACAGGCTATGAAAGAAGAGGTTTGACCTCTTCTTTTCTTTTGCAGAAAAGACTGATCTGAGATGCACACTTCTCTCCTTTGCAGTATACTGAAGCTGACTGGTCTTCAGAGGACAAGCAGTTGACAATCCTATAGCAATAAGATATATTGTTACGTAAGTAACAAGTTAATTTGGTCAAACAAGGAGAAGAAAATGAAACTGGAAGTGAAAAACATACACAAGAGTTTTTCCGACGTGAAGATTCTCAAGGACATCTCCTTTGAGGTGGAAAGCGGAAAAGCCATGGGTTTTCTCGGTAGAAACGGTGCCGGAAAAACCACCACTCTGCGTGCGCTCATGGGCGTTTTCAGGCAGAATCAGGGGGAATTCATTCTGGACGGAAAGATCTTCCGTCCGGAAGACTACAAGGTAGGCTACCTGCCCGAAGAACGAGGCATGTATCCCAAAGAGGAGATTGCCCATCAGCTGGAGTATTTCGGAAAACTCCGAGGCGGGGACAAGAACGAGCTCCGAAGAAACATCGACTACTGGCTGGACCGGGTGGACCTCTCCGCCTACAAGAAGAAAAAACTCGAGACCCTGTCCAAGGGAAACCAGCAGAAGATCCAGATTGTGCAGTCTCTGGTGAACAATCCTGACATTGTCATACTGGATGAGCCCTTCAGCGGACTGGACCCGGTGAATTCCATGGTCCTCAAGGATATCATTGTGGAACTCATCTCAGACAACAAGCTGGTGATCTTCTCCAGTCATCAGATGTCCTATGTGGAGGAATTCTGTGACGAGATCACCCTCATCAACCAGGGCGAAATCGTTCTGACGGGAAACCTCAGCAGAATCAAGACGGAGCGAGGAAAAAACCGCATTCGTCTGTCCGCAGCCAAGTCGGATGAGAACATGCTGAGAAAAGCGCTCTCCTCTTTTGGAGAAACCCATATCAGAGAAGACAAGACCTCCTACATCGTCCATGTCCCCGGAGAAGACAATCCTTCGGTGATCATGAAAAGACTGCTGGAGGAAGGTGTGGAAGTCAGAAGCTTCTCTCCTTATCTTCCTTCCCTGACTGAAATCTTTGTGGAAACGGCAGGTGACAAACTATGAGAAATCTGAAAACCGTCTATCTCTTTGAACTGAGCAGCCTTCTGAAGAAGAAGGCCTACATCGTCACCACAGTCATCATCTGCGTTCTGATTCTCGTGGTCACCACCCTCCCCACCCTCCAGAGCATCATGGGTGGAGAGAATACGGGGGAGGAAGGGGCTTTTCAGGAAGGAACCTTCGGCATCTACAATGAATCGGACGAAATCACGCTTACGCATCTAGGTGAAAAGCTGCCAGGTGTGACGCTTCTTCCTTATGAGAGTGAAGAGGCGCTGAAGGAAGCGGTGCTGGAGGAAGAGGTGAGCTCCGGCTACATCCTGAAATCCTCCACGGACTATGTCAGCGTGGTCAATAACGTCGCCATGTATTCCGGTGGAGACTACCTCATGGATTCCGCCCTTCGCCTCGTAAATGAAGACCTGGCGCTGCAGGAAGGCGGTCATGACGTGGAAGCCATTAGAAGCATCATGAGCGGCATCACCATCACCCAGGAGGAGCCCATCGTCCTTGGCAAGGATGTCCAGAACAACTACTGGGTGGTCTACATCCTCATCATGCTCACCTTCATGATGATCATGTTCTACGGAAACAACGTGGCCACCTATGTAGCCAGAGAAAAAAGCGACCGCACCATGGAGATCCTCATCACAAGCTCTGATTCCAACAGCCTGATCATCGGAAAAGTCCTGGCATCGGGCACAGCCGGAATCATTCAGGCTCTCTTCATGGGTGTGACCCTCTTTGCAGGATACAGGCTGAACTACAGAAACTACGATGAGGAGATTCTTGATTTTCTCAATATGAATGTGGATCCGATGCTTCTTCTGGTCTACTTCATCTTCGCCTTCACCGGTTATTTCCTCTTCCTCTTCGTCTATGCGAGCATCGGAGCCCTCATGACCAAAGTGGAAGATGTGCCCTCAGCCACAACCCTTGTGACCATGTTCGTCATGGCCGCCTACTTCATCGCCATGTTCTCTCTGGGACTTTCCAATGAGAGCATCATCCTGAAGATCGCCTCCTACTTCCCTTTCACTTCCTTCATGGTCATGTTTGTACGGTATGCCATCACCAGCGTATCCCTGTTCACCGTGGCCATATCCTATGGGATTCTCATTCTCACAGCGGTTTTCACCGCCTTCGCTTCCGTGAAGATCTACCGCTTCGGTACACTGAACTACGGAAATACAGGCAGTGTGGTGAAACTCATTAAAACCGCCCTGAAAGACGACAACGGACGATAGAAAGAGCGCTTCCAGCGCTGTAATAAAGCAAAATAAGACAGGCATCTCGCAGAGAAGAGAAACTCTTCCCGCACAGGTTGCCTGTCTTTTCTATCTGTCGATCTCTTTTTTAAGGTCTTTTTTCAGATGCCTACTTGTAGAAATAGAGGAGCCGGTAGATCTTCTCCCTCTGAAGGACTCGCTCCACGTAGTTTCTGGTCTCCTCAAAAGGAATATCCGTGAGGATTTCTCCATCTGAAACATCCTCATCTTCAAGCCATGTCCTGACCCGATTCGGTCCGGCATTATAGGCTGCAAGGAGCGTTTCCACCCTGGGAAAGCTTTCCTTGAGATAGCTGAGATACCAGGTGCCCATTCGGATGTTCAGCTCCGGGTCCTTCAGCAATTCTTCCGTAAAGGAGGAGATCTTCAGCTGCTCGGAAATGAACTGCCCCGTATCCGGCGTCACCTGCATGAGACCGATGGCCCCTGCCGGAGAAACCGCATCTTCTCTGAACCTGGACTCCGTGTGAATCACAGCATAGACCAGAAAAGGGTCCACGTCATACTCCTTCGCATAGGCTGAAACGGTCTTTTCATGCTCCATGGGAAACAGCCGCCCATAGAGCACATAGGCTGATGCCAACACCAGCAGAAGTAGACTCATGAAAATACTAAGTCCACGGATCCCTCTTTTTCTTTTCTCTTTCTTTCTTACCATATTTTATACCTATCTTATCAAGAATCGCATGCAGATCCCTTATGGTGTCCTCCAGAGCTCCACTGTTGTTGAGCACATAGGTGGAACGGTCCATCTTCTCTTTCAGGTCCATCTGGGCACTGATCCGTCTTCTTGCCTCTTCTTCCGTAAAACCGTCTCGTTCCTTCAGTCTCTGAAGCTGCACCCTCTCCTGTGCATACACAGTGATGGTCAGATCCACATCCTTCTGGAACCCTTCTTCAAAAAGCAGCGGCGCATCTAAAACAATACACTCTTCCTCTGATTTCTCCAGCCTCTTTTCGATTTCCTGCCGGATTCTCGGCATGATCACCTGAAGATAACTCGAAAGCGCTTCCTTGTCCTGAAAAAGGATCCTGCCCAGAGCCCGTCTGTCGAGCTTTCCACCCGAAAAGACACGGTCTCCGTAGGTTTTTCGGAGATACTCCAGAATCTCAGGATATATCGTCAGCACTTCTCGTGCAATAAGGTCCGCATCGATGACCGGGATGCCCAGAGAGGAAAGGTATTTCGAAATGGTGGTCTTTCCAGTGGCGATGCCACCTGTAAGTCCGATCTTCACCATAGAATCACCTACGCCTCAAACCAGGTTTCTCCCACAGACTCTTCCGCCTGGAGTTTCACCTTCAGCTTCACTGCATTCTCCATCTCTTCCTTCACCAGTTTCTTCACCGTCTCCAGCTCATCCTTTCTGGTGTTCAGAATCAGTTCATCGTGGACCTGAAGGATCAGGCTGGATTTCAGGTTCTTTTCCTTCAGCGCTTCATAGACCTTCACCATGGCCATCTTCATGATATCCGCGGCACTGCCCTGGATGGGGCTGTTCATGGCCAGACGGACCCCTGCGGCCTGGACGATCTTGTTTCTCTGATTGATTTCAGGAATGTATCTTCTTCTGTTCATGATGGTTCGTACAAAGCCCTTTTCCTTCGCTTCCAGAACGATGTTGTCCAGATAGGCCTTGACCTTGGGATATCTGGAGAAATAGATGTCCATGTATTCCTTGGCTTCCTTTCTGGTGATCCCCAGATCCTGAGACAGACTGAAATCGGACATGCCGTAGATGATGCCGAAATTCACGGCCTTGGCGCTGCTCCTTAAGGCGTAGGACACCTCTTCCATGGGAACGCCGAAGACTTCCGAAGCGGTTTTGGTATGGATGTCGATGTCTCCGTTGTAGGCTTCAATCATCTTTTCGTCTCCGGAGATATGGGCAAGCACTCTCAGCTCGATCTGGCTGTAATCGCAGGAAAGAAGAATGGAGTCCTCATCGTGGGGAATGAAGACCTTTCTCACTGCTCTGCCCATTTCATGCCGGATGGGAATGTTCTGCAGGTTCGGGTCCGTGCTGGAGAGCCTTCCTGTGGTGGCCAGGGTCTGATTGAAGGTGGAATGGATTCTTCCATCTCCATCAATGGCTGCCTTCAGCCCCACGATATAGGTGCTGTAGATCTTCGTGACGGTTCGGTACTGCATGACCTTCTCGATGATGGGATGCTTATCCTTTAAAGCTTCCAGCACATCCACATTGGTGGAGTATCCGGTCTTGGTCTTCTTGATCACAGGCAGGTCCAGTCTTTCGAAAAGGATGGTCCCCAGCTGCTTCGGCGAGTTGATGTTGAACGCTTCTCCCGCCAGGTCATAGATCTCCTTTTCCAGCTGATCGATGTCTTCCTTGAAGGTCACGGTCATCTCATCCAGAAGGGCTTCATTGACATTAAATCCTTCGATTTCCATGTCCGAGAGAATGCCGGTCAAGGGAAGCTCCACTTCGTAATAGAGCCCATGAAGCTCCGTCTCTTCCATTTCCTCAGAAAACTTCTCATAGAGGTCAAAGAGCTTTGACGTGAGATAGACTTCTCCGTCTTTTCCTTCAGGAACCGCCGCCTCCGGCAGATTCTTCAATGTCAGGTCTTTCAGCGTCAGCTTTCCGTCTGTGGGTTCCAGAAGATAGGCCGCCAGATTCACATCAAAGCTGATGCTTTTAGGCTCTATACCCAGTCTCTTGAAAATGGTGAGGCCGTCTTTGATGTCGAAGGAGATCTTCGGCAGGCGCTCATCCTCCAGGAAATCTTTGAGCACATCCAGCGCTTTCTCGTCCGCGAATATGTTCTTCGTATTGATGTAGAGGTGCTTGTCTCTACTGGAGAGCACCATCCAGCTCATTTCCCGTTCCGAAAGCTTCGGTGCATGGTGCACATCGAAATAGAGGGCCACGGGCTGATCTTCTGCGATGTCCTTCTTCAGATCAGAAAGAGCACCCTCCAGGTCTTCCGGCTGCTCCACTTCCATAAAGTCCATCTTCACCGCTTCCTTCGGCTCAGCCTCTTCAGCCGGACCATCGGAAAGCTTCGCCAGAAGCGTACGGAACTCCAGCTCCGAGAAGAGTCTTCTCAGCTCATTGACGTCATAGGCCTCCGAGCTTTTAAGCTGCTCCATGTCCATATCCACCTGCACATCCCGGATGATGGTGGCCAGCTTCTTGGAGAAGATGGCATCTTCCGCATGGGCGATGAGATTCTCTCTCACCTTCTTCATGGTGATGTTTTCCGCATTTTCGATGGTATTCTCGATGGAGCCGTATTCCTTGATCAGCTTGAAGGCGGTCTTTTCCCCGATGCCGGGCACCCCCTTGATGTTGTCCGAAGCATCACCCATAAAGCCCTTCACATCAATGAACTGTGTGGGGGTGATACCGAATTCCTCTATGAACTTCTCTCTGTCATAGACATCCACCACACTGACCCCTTTTTTCGTGATGACCACCTTGGTCTTATCCGAAGCCAGCTGCAGGGTATCCTTGTCTCCGGAAAGGACATAGACCTCATCCCCCTCATTCTCCGCTTTGAGAGATAAGGTACCGATGACGTCATCCGCCTCGAATCCGTCGATCTCCAGTATGTCCACCGCCATATGCTTCAGCACTTCCTTCATCACGGGAAACTGCATGGCCAGCTCTTCCGGCATCTTCTTTCTGCCTGCCTTGTAGTCATCGTATTCCAGGTGACGGAAGGTGGGCGCTTTTCTGTCGAAGGCACAGACGATGTAGTCCGGGGAAAGGTCTCCCTTGATCTTCATCATCATGTTGATGAAGCCATAGATGGCTCCCGTATGCATCCCCTTGGACGTGATGAACTTGGGGTTTGCATAGAAGGCTCTGTTCATGATACTGTTTCCGTCAATAATCAATAATCTACTCATTTAAAACTCCTAAACGTTTTTCTCGTATTCTGATGGCTGCCGTAAGCTCTTCCTTGTTGTCTCTGGAGAAGGTCTCCAGTACTTCTTTCAGAAGCTCAAAGGCCAGTACGTTCTCAAGAACGATGGTAAGCGGCACCACCGCGGTCACATCGCTTCTTTCGTATCTGGAATCCGTATTCTTCTTCTCCTTCAGATCCACCGACGGCAGTTTCAGAAGGATACTGGGGATGGGCTTCATGTAGCAGTACACATCGATGTTCTCGCCGTTACTGATGCCGCCCTCAATGCCTCCGGCATGGTTGGAGGCTCTTATAAGCGCTCCGTCTTCGTACAGTATACCGTCATGGTATGTATATCCTGTGAAGTTCAGGAAGGGATTCCCGATGGAAACCTCCTTGACGCCCTGTATGGACATGACGGCACCGGCAAGGGAAGCATCCAGTCTTCTGTCATAGTGCATGAAGGAACCCAGTCCCCTCATGACGCCTTCCACCGAGGCATAGACCCATCCGCCCAGGGAGTCTCCCTGACGCTTCGCGCTGTCCACTAAGCTCATGAAGGCCTCTTCATTACGCAGAACCCGCATGGGGCTCTTCTCAATCTTCTCATAGAGACCATCATCAAAAAGGTCGCAGAAGGAATCATTGATTCCGTAGAGGGTCTGAACCTTGGAGCGGATTCTTATGCCCAGCTCCTCCAGAATCTGTCTGCAGATGGCCCCCACGGCGGTTCTGATGGCGGTTTCCCTGGCAGAGCTTCTTTCGATGCTGTTTCGAAGGTTCCCTGTACCGTATTTGAACTCCCCTGTGAGGTCCGCATGACCGGGCCTTGGAACGGACACGAAGGTATCCTTGGGGTCTTTGTTTTTCCAGTTGTCATGGTCTCTGTTCCGGATGAGGATGGTCACAGGCGCACCTGTGGTCTTCCCTTCCGAAAGACCGGAGATGATCTCTACCTGGTCTTTCTCCAGCTTCATTCTTTCTCCACGGCCGTAGCCCTTCTGTCTTCTGGCAAGTTCCTCATCGATCTTTTCTCTGGAAATGCTGAAATTGGCAGGAAGTCCTTCCAGAACTGCGCAGAGTCCTGGACCATGTGATTCTCCCGCATCTAAAAACCTGAGCATGGCATCACCCCTAAAATCATATTCTACCTATCATTATACCGATTAAAGGGCGAAAAAAATAGGAATCTTTCCTTAAGATTCCCATTTCATTGGAGACTTTGCCATGCCTTCTTAACCGATCTGGAAAATACTCAGCTCCAGCTTGCGGGACAGATATTCCATCATCCTGATCCCTGCGATGGAATTGCCCTTGGCATCCAGAGCCGGTCCGAAGGTGCCGATGCCGTACCTGCCGGGCACTGCGCCTAAGATTCCTCCGCCCACACCGGACTTTGCCGGCACACCGCAGGATACCGCAAATTCTCCCGATGCATCATACATGCCGCAGGTGGTCATGATAGTCTTCACGATTCTCGCATTCTCCTTCCGGATGACTCTTTCGCCCGTCACAGGATGAATGCCGTTTGCCGCCAAAACCGCCCCGATGGTTGCGATGTCCTTGCAGGTGCCCAGAATGGAACACTGCATGAAGTAAAGGTCCAGAATCTCTTCAGGGTCTCCCTTCATGATGCCTGTGCTTTTCATGAAATAGGCCAGGCTTCTGTTTCTGTTTCCTGTGGCTTTTTCCGATTCATACACGGTCCTGTCATAATGCGTCTCCTTATTACCTGTAAGAAGACTGGTGAACTTCAGAATCCGCTCGATCTTCTCCTTCTTGCCTTCTCCACGGATCAAGGACGTCACCACCATGGCCCCCGCATTGATCATGGGATTGAAGGGCTTCTCCGGATTCTTCACTTCAAAGGACATGATGGAGTTGAAAGGGTCCCCCGTGGGCTCCATGTGCACATGCTTGAACACTTCTTCCTCTCCGATGTCCTCCAACGCCAGAAGAAGGGTGATGACCTTGGTGATGCTCTGGAGCGTAAAGCTCTTGAGATACTGCCCTCTGGCCTTGTAGTTCCCTTTTAGATCCATGAGGACAAAGCCCACATCCTCCGGATTTCCCTTTTCAAGCTCCGGGATATAGCTGGCCACATTCCCCGATGCTGCCACTTTCGTTCCTTCCTCATAGGCCTTGTTCAGTAGATCTTCCATAAAAATAACTTCCTTCCCCCATTTGTTCTTTCATTTCTAATGATACCACGCTTTTTCATCCTTTCAACCCATGAGCGGAAAGGTTCCGGAAGAAGTGTACAAGGCTTCCCTCCACGGTTTGTCTATTGATTTCTTCCATGTGGTTGTGGTATCATCTTTAAGTAAGCAAAAAATCAATTTGCCGGTGTGATGGAATTGGCAGACGTGCGGGACTCAAAATCCCGTGGTAGTGATACCGTGCCGGTTCGAGACCGGCCACCGGCACCATCTTATAAAACGAAATCCCATACCCGCTTCCTAAGCAGGTATGGGATTTTTTCCGCTGTTTTTAAAAAAGGCTCTGCATTCTCATCTTCACTCAGCACCGGATCAGTTTTTGAGCAGTCTCAGACCGTTCAGAATCACGAGGATGGTGCTTCCTTCATGAAAGACCACGCCAAGAGGCAGTGTCACCACCTGAAAAAAGTTGGATGCGATGAGCAGCATGATCACTGTGATGGAAAAAAAGATGTTCTGCTTCACAATCCGGTTCATCCGGGTGGACAGCTTCACGGTCTGAGCAATGAGGGGCAGATGATTCTTCATGAGCACCACATCCGCTGTCTCCAGCGCCACATCGCTTCCTTCTCCCATGGAGATGCCAACGGTTGCTGTAGCCAGCGCTGGGGCATCATTGATGCCGTCTCCCACCATGGCCACCATGCCGAATTCCTCCTGGAGCTTTCTGATGGCCTCCGCTTTGGACTCCGGCAGACAATGGGCCGTATACCGGTCAATGCCGCTTTCCCTGGCAATGGCCGCAGCGGTCCGTTCATGGTCTCCTGTGAGCATGACGGTTTTGATTCCTTCTTCCTGAAGGGTACGGATGGCTTCCAGCGCCTCTTCCCGGACCACGTCTTTCAGTGCAATGAGTCCCGCAATGCCTTCCCCGTCTCTGGCGAAAATCACCGTCTTCCCTTCATCTGAGAGCCTCTTCATGATTTCTCCATGAAAAGCCTCCGCTTCCTCTTTCCCGACAAACTCCGCCTTGCCTACTTTCCATTCCACGCCTGAGAAAGTGCCTCGAACACCGAATCCTGCGATATCTTCCATCCCTTCCACTCTGCAGAGCGCAGTCTCCTGGAGCTGTTCCGTTGCATAGGAAACCACCGCTCCGGCCAGGGGATGATTGGAGTACCTCTCGATTTCCGCCACATGAGAAAGAAGGTAGTCTTTCGTGATGCCATCCCGGACATAGACATCCGTGACTTCAGGCTTTCCTTTGGTCAGGGTTCCGGTCTTGTCGAAGGCGATGACTTTGATCCTTCCGATATTCTCCAGATGAACGCCTCCCTTGAAGAGAATCCCGTTTCTTGCCCCGTTACTGATGGCGGACAAGGTGGCAGGAGTCACCGAGGCCACCAGAGCGCAGGGGGAAGCCACCACCAGAAGCACCATGGCTCGATACCAGGTCTCGTTCCAGCTCCAGCCGAAGGCATAATGGGGCACAAACATCATGAGCCCCACTACGATGAGCACCGTTCTGACATAGGGTCCTTCAAAACGCTCGATGAACTGCTGGGAAGGTGATTTTTCACTCTGGGCTGACTGGACCAGCTCAATGATCTTATGGAAAAGCGTCTCGTCACTGGATCTTATCATCTCCACCGTGACGATTCCTCTGAGATTCACTGTACTGGCGAAGACCTCATCCCCTTTGGATTTCTGTACCGGGATGGATTCTCCCGAAATGGAAGATTCGTCGATGTTTGTCTGACCCTTCACGATCTTTCCATCCGCCGGAATTCTTTCTCCGGGCCTTATGAGCAGAAGATCCCCGATGGACAGGCTTCCGACAGGCACAACCTCTTCCTCTTCTCCCTTAATCCTCGTGGCCTCTTCCGGCTGAAGATCCATCAGCGATGAGATTTCCCTGTGGCTCTTGTTCATGGTGTAGGTTTCCAGGGCGCCGCTGAGACCGAAGATGAAGATGAGGATGGCCCCTTCCATCCAGTATCCGATGAGGGCAGACCCGACGGCTGCAAGAATCATCAGAAGCTCCACATTGAGCTTCTTTGTGGCCAGGGTGTCCTCGATGCCCTGCTTCGCTTTGGCATACCCACCTATGACGAAGGCAGAAACGAAAATCACTGCAGCAGCGGTATCCACCTCCTGATTCAGAAGGTACCATCCAATAAGAATCAGCCCCCCGCTGAGACCTGCCGCCATGAGTTCCACATGAGGTTTCATGCCATCAAAGATGGTTTTTCTTTCTTCATTCTTAACGCTCGCAATCATTTCATCATCTCCTTCGTTTACTTATAATCCGGAATTTCTGCTCCGTATCTTCCTTTTATGTCCGCTTTTCTAATTGAGAATTCTTCTCAACCCATTGATATCACTGACTTTTCTTCATTCCCATCATACATCAGTTTAAATATTTTGTAAATAGAATCATTATAAAATAATAATTATTATTGTTAATTGATATTGAATCTCATTCTCATCATCATGGAGAAGTTGGCACTTTTGCCAGCTGTTTTCAGGAAAGAGAACCAGAGGATCTCTCCTTATCCACACCGTCAGGAAGGGACTCCCTCTCCGGCAGCAAACACCTCTTTCTCTTTACTGTCGCCCATTGAAGCATTATAGTAGAAGCAGATGTTATTCTTTCAATTGGAGGACTCCTATGGAACTTGAAATTCTGCGCGCCATTCAGAGTATACACAATCCTTTTCTGGACACGTTCTTCGAAGGCATCACCATGCTGGGAGAAGAGACCTTCATCATTCCCCTTCTTGCCATCATCTACTGGACACTGGACAAGAAATTCGGTGAAGTCCTGGCTTTCACCATGTTCACAAGTTATCTTCTGAACAACTCCATGAAGGATCTCTTCTCCTTCAGCCGTCCCATCGGAGAAGAAGGCATCCGGACCCTTCGGCCGGAAACGGCCACTGGAAAATCCTTTCCCAGTGGACACAGTCAGAGTGCGGGTGCTGCTGCAGGCGCATTTTCGCTGCACCTCAGAAACAGATGGGTCACGCTCCTCACCATGATACTGATGATCCTCGTGGGATTATCCAGGCTCTATCTTGGTGTTCATTATCCGAAGGACGCTGTAGCGGGCATTCTGCTGGGACTACTTACGGCAGGTGTCTGCGCCACACTGTTCCGGAAAGTGGATGAGCTGAAACTCTATCTCCTTGTCCTGGTCCTGTTTCTCCCGGCACTTCTCTTCGCCCAGTCCACGGACTTCATCAAGTCCCTGGCCTCCTACATGGGATTTTTCCTGGGCATCCTCCTGGAAAAGAGGAAAGTGAACTTCACCACCGATGGCTCACTTTTGAGAAAGGTGCTGCGCGTTGCTGTGGGTCTCATCCTGGTGCTGCTCATCAAAGAAGGTCTTCATGTGGTCTTCCCGGAAACGAATCTCTTCGATTTCATCCGCTACTTCCTCCTGACCTTTGTGGCCATGGGGCTCTATCCCTGGTTCTTCGGAAAAGTCAGGCTGTAACTTGGAAAAATCTTCTCTGAAACGATCCGTTATACCGTAAAATGAAAAGTCGCCAAGATGCATCAGGGATCTGTGCTGCATCTTGGCGACTTTTTCTATTCATTCATTTTCTTTTCTTCTGCTTCTTTTTCTTCTGCTGCTGCTTTTTTTGCCTTGCCTGATTCCGGAATTCCCTATCGACTTATCTCACAACCACTGCCCATTTCAGCGCATTGTAGGAAGCTTCGAACTTTTCCCTGGAAACCCAGTACTTGTTTCTGCTGCTGGCGGGGTCTGTCACATGGTAATCCCCTTCGGAATTATACCCTGTAAGCACCATGACATGCATGTTGTCCACGATGTTCACGATGCCTGCTTCACCCATGTCGTACTCTTTCCACTTGGGCGCCTCATAGTCTCTTGTGGTGACGTAGGCCACCACCGGGTTCCCCTTGTCGATTTCAGCCTTCAGCTGGGCCGTGGTGTAGCCTGAAATATTCACTACATTCGCATCATATTTCTTTCCGTAGGCGGTGAGCGCTTCGGGGAAGATGGACTGGAAGATTTCAGGATCCCCTTTGACCACTGCAAAGGGGGTGCTGGCAAATCCCTCGAAGGGATTCCGCTCTGTCTTGGGCATCTTCTCGAGGAATTCCTTGAGCCCCATACTGGTGCTTTCTTTGTACTGAAGCGCCATGAGAAGACTGGCCCCCTCACAGCCCATGGGCGCATATACGGGACTGTACTGATTGATATAGGGAAGGTCCAGGACCTTCTCACTGTAATTCGCCACAGCCTTCAGATAGGTTCCAGAAGCCCAGCCTGTCTTTCCGTTATAGGTCACCTTGAACCATCCCCCTGAGGATCCGGAAACAGGCACCACGGTCCCTGCCGGCATGGTGGCCAGAACGCTGTAGGAAGTGCCCACGCCCGCTCTCATGTTGAGGTTCACCGTGGTTTTCATGTAACTGGTGCTGACTTCCCCTGCCGGAGGAGCTGCCACTGTCACAGCCTTCAGATATTTTCCTGAAGACCATCCCGTGGATCCGCCATAACTGACCTTGACCCATCCATCTCTGGTTTCATAGGCCGTGACCTTTGCACCGGACGGGATGATTCTGACACTGCTGTAGCTGGTGCCAGGACCCGTTCTCATATAGAGATTCACCGTGGTTGTCATCTGACTGCTTTTTACCGGTTCAGAAGGTGCTGGTGCCGGCGCTGGCTGCGCAGTGGATACGCTCTTCAGATAATTTCCTGAGGACCATCCCGTGGACCCGCCATAGGTGACCTTATACCATCCATTACTGCTTTCCGATACCGCCACTCTGGCTCCATTGGGAATGATGCGGATGCTTTCGTAGCTGGTGCCAGGGCCTGTTCTCATATAGAGATTCGCCGTGGTGACCATTTCGCCGGTGGCTGCTGGCGCAGAAGGCGTCGGCGCGGTGCCTGCGGCTTTAAAGGAGACATAGGCGGTATTTGCTGTGATGTAACGCCCGTTATCCAGTCTGTACATCTCCCTGCCATCCACTGTGACTTTATCCACCACTGTAAAGGAAGCACCCTTTCCCACCACTTCGATCTTTGCAGACCAGGCAGCCCTGCTGTAGGTCCAGAGGGCACTGCAGGTTACCGTCACCGTTCCGGTTTCCGCAGCCATGACCACAGAGGGCTCCTGACTGAGCGGTGACCCGAAGGGCGCCGAGAACACCACAGGAGAGGATGCCGTCAGCAGGGTCATCAGGGTGATTTTCGCAATGAGTCTTTTCAGATTTTCACTTCGCATTTCATTCACATTCCTTCTCATCATATTTCATTCCATTCTAGTACCATTATACCCTCAAAGGATTCTGGTTTCACGGGTTCCTGAAATTTCACGATTTCTTGGACTGTAAATTTGATTTCCCTATATCTATCCACTATACTATACTCAATACAAACAGGAGGTAAAGAAAAATGATTCACAAAGAAGAATCCAAAACAGAATAAACTTCTTGCCTCAGAAAAGGCAAGATCTGGGAGTTGATAGACCTTGCTGAAAATACTAGTAAAAGACGTAACCATGCACTTTCCATCGAAAGCGCTTTTTTCCCATGTTTCCCTGGAGGTCCAAGATCGAGACCGTATCGGCATACTGGGAAGAAACGGCTCCGGAAAGACCACCCTGATGAAGATCATCCTGGGAGACATTCTGCCCGTGGAAGGACAGGTGAAGGTCCCCGTTCCCTATGGATATCTGCCTCAGAGCGCCGAAGTCTCAGAAGAGAAGATCAGAAGCATTCTGGCAGGCAGTTACGGAAAAGACCTCCTGAAACTCATGGAGGATCTGTCCATTAAGCCACTCATGAACAGGGAAGTCCATACGCTCAGCGGAGGAGAAAAGACAAAGCTTCTTTTCCTTCATGCGGTGAAAGACAATCCTCCACTGCTCATCCTGGATGAACCCACCAATTTTCTGGATACCGGAAGCATTGAAGTCCTGGAGAACTACCTGGCCGCCTATAAGGGAGCCGTGCTTATGATCTCCCATGACCGGGATTTTCTCGACCATACGGTGGATACCATCTACCATCTGAATCAGAACAGCCTCAAGAAATACAGCGGCAACTACAGCTTCTTCAAGGAGAAGCGGCAGCAGGAAATCAGAAGAGCCAATCTGGAGTACATCCGCTACACAAAAAAACGGAAAGAACTGGAAGCAGCGGCCAGAGGAATCTCCGATAAGGCAAACAAGATGGAAGGCCTGTCTTCAAACGATTATCTCCGGTCACGAAACAAGCAGCTGCAGAAGAAGGCCAAGTCCATGCGCAAACGCATCGAAAAGATGGAAGTGAAGGAACGACCCCATTACGAGAAGGAAGTGAACCTCTCCTTCCATGTCTCTTCGGAAAAAGCGGCTCCGATTCTTCTCCATGGAGAAGACATCGGCAAATCCTTTGACACGCTGCTCTTTGACCAGGTGAAGTTTCATGTGAGAAGCGGCAGTAAAATCGCCCTGCTCGGAGAAAACGGAGCGGGGAAGACCACCCTGATGAAGATCATTCTGGGACAGACAGACTATGAGGGAAGGATTCATATACCACCTTCCACAAAAATCGGCTACCTTTCTCAGGAGCTGTACCATCTGGAAGAGGAGAAGACGCCGCTGGAAGATCTTTCCCGGTACTCCGATGACAAGACAGAAATCAGAAACCTTCTGGGCTCCATGCGGATCACGGAAGACATGGTCTTTCAGAAAATCGGCACCTTAAGCTATGGAGAAAAGCTGAGAGTGGAGCTCTGTAAGCTGATCCTCAAGCAGTGCAATCTTCTGATTCTCGATGAACCGACAAACTTTCTGGACATCGAAACCAAAGAAATCATTGAGGAAGCCTTGAGAGACTATGCAGGTGCCCTGCTTCTCATTTCCCATGACCGTTACTTTGTAAGGGCCGTGGCAGAGGAGGTCTGGCATCTGGCAGAGAAGAAGCTCACTGTCTATGAAGGAGACTATGATTACTTCCTTTCGAAGCAGATTCCCGAGAAAGAGAACCAGGAGATTATCCTGATCATGGAGATGAACCTGGCGGAGCTGGCGCACAGGATGACCCTGGCAGGAAAAGAAGAGAAAAAGAAACTGGAAGAGGAGTATTTCCGTATCGCTTCCAGAGTGCATCAGATCAAACACAGGTAAATACGAAAGGATCTTCCCGAGCCGGGAAGATCCTTTTTCTTCTGTCATATTATCATTTCGTCTCTAGTTGAACAGTCTCAGAATATTACCCAGCAGGATACCTACGATACCAAAGTCCGCATCACTGAATGTCGTGTTAGCGAATCCAAGGTTGCCAAGAACAGGCATCAGAAGGACCGGCAGGAAAGTGATCAGCAGACCGCTGGCGATGGCACCAAGGACAGCACCTCTTCTTCCACCTGTTGCATTACCGAATACACCTGCTGTGGCTCCTGTAAAGAAGTGAGGCACTACACCTGGAAGTATGACGGGTGCATCCAGGGCGATGAGGATCGCCATACCGATGATTCCACCAACAAAGCTTGATAAGAACCCGATGATGACTGCGTTTGGTGCATAGGGGAATACCACTGGACAGTCCAGGGCAGGTTTCGCATTGGGGACAAGCTTCGTTGCGATACCTTTGAATGCAGGTACGATTTCACCAAGAATCAGACGAACACCAGCCAGAATAACATATACGCCTCCAGCAAATGTGATGGCCTTCAGCAGTGAAAAGATGATGAAGTTCTGTCCGCCACTCAGCTGGGATTCTACAAACTCCGCGCCCGAAGCGATGGCTACGATCACGTATAGCACGCCCATGGTGATGGAGATGGCAACGGAGGTGTCTCTCATGAACAGCAGCCATTTAGGGAAGTTCATTTCCTCTGTGGATTTGGATCCCTTTCCTACCAGTTTACCAACCTGTGCTGAGAGCCAGTACCCTACAGCACTGAAATGACCAAATGCGATTTCGTTGGATCCGGTGATCTTTCTCATGGTCGGCTGAACCAATGCAGGAGAAAGAACCATGATGAATCCAAGTAAGATGGACCCGATGACTACCAGTGCAGTACCTTCCACACCACCTGCCACAAGAATGGCGGCGATCATGCAAGCCATATAAAGGGTATGGTGGCCTGTCAGGAAGATGTATTTCAGTGGAGTGAATCTTGCTATGATGATGTTCGCCACCATACCAAATGCCATGATCAGTGCAGTCTGTGTTCCATATTCCTGAAGGGCTTGAGCAACAATGGCTTCATTGTTCGGAACGATTCCTGCTATGCCGAATCCCTCCTGGAACATGATTCCGAACTGATTCAGCGCGCCGACGACAATATCCGCTCCGCCTCCGAGAACCAGGAAGCCCATGATGGTTTTGATGGTTCCCTTGATGATTTCCGATGCCGGTTTTTTCAGTGCAATGAGTCCGACCATAGCGACTATACCAACGAGAATCGCAGGGGTACTTAATATGTCAAGTATAAATTGCAGCATGTTTTATCCTCCTTAAGCATTATAGTGATGATTAGATGACATTCATTTCTTTCAGTTTGTTTTCAAGCTTTGTTTCCAGTTCCTTTTTGTCCAGCATGTTGTCAAGAGAGATGACTGGTTTTCCGATGGTTTCAAGCTCTGGTGCGATGTCTCGTGTTCCGATGTAGAGATCCGCAAAATAGCCTTTTGCCGAACCCAGGTCTGAATGATCCACCGTGATGTCTGAGGGTGCTCCAATGGATTTCAAAGCTGCCTCCACATTCATTTCGATCATGAAGCTGGATCCTAATCCGCTGCCGCAGCATACAAGTATTTTCATGAATTTTTCCTCCTTTCCTGTTTACTGATTTTTGAAAAGCGCTACAATTCGCTCAGAATCTTTTTCGAATTTCAGTGTGTTTAGTTTGTCCTCTTCCATCAGAACACTCATGAGCTCTCTCAGCATTTCCAGATGGGATGTATTGTCACTGGCGGCCAGAGAGAGGACCAGATGAACCGGGTCGTTTGTTTCATGCCCGAAATTGATGCCTTCCACCAGATTCATGATGCTCAGTCCCATCTTCAGCACTCCATCTTCGGGCCTTGCGTGGGATAGAACCACGCCTGGCGCAATGACCATGTAAGTACCCATTTCCTCAAAATTTTTCAGAATCGCTTCTTCATAACTTTCTGTGATGTATCCCTTGTTTCGCAGTGGCTCCAATCCTTCATGGATTGCTTCTTTCCAGTCTCCACATCTGATCTGTGTTCGTACTACATCTTTTGTTATCATTTTTTCTATCATACTTCTTCATACCTTTCACTTTATCAATATCTAAAGGTTTACATCTGCTTTTATCATACTCTTACCGCCAAACGATTGAAATATGGTAATGGCTCAACTTCCTTTCCTGTGAAATTGGAATAATTGAACTATTCGCTTTATTTTTCACAAAGCACTTTCGCTTCCCGGACAATATCCTCTTTTGTCATGCCGTATTTTTCCATCAGAAATCTTGTCTTGCCCACTTCACCGAAATGATCTTTGATGCCGATGGCTTTCATCGGTACCGGACAATGCTCAGAAAGCACTTCTGCCACAGCACTGTAGAGCCCCCCATGGATGTTGTGATTCTCAAGGGTCATGACCTTTCCGGTTTTCCTGGCACTTGCAATGATCATCTCCTGATCGATGGGTTTAATACAGTGAATGGCAATGATCTCCGCATTGATGCCCGCTTCCTTCAGCTCCTTTTCCGCCATCATCGCCTCGTGCACCATGATGCCGGAAGCAATTATTGTCAGGTCCTTTCCCTCTTTCATGTGAGTCCCTTTGAAAAGATCGAACTCGTGAGTCTCATCAAAAACATCAGGTGTATCTTTTCTGACCATACGAACATAGACGACGCCCTCATGAGCATGAATCACCGGCAGCGCTTTTCTCAGCTGAACGCCATCCACCATATCCAGCACTACTGTACCTGGTATGCTTCTGACGATGCCGATATCTTCCAGGGACATGTGGGTTCCACCATTGGTCTGCGCTGTGACCCCTGCATCTGTGGCAATGATCTTCACATCCTGCTTCGCGTAGGCACAGGAAATCGCCAGCTGGTCGCAGATTCTTCTGGATGCAAATGCGGTGAATGTCACGATATAAGGCTTCATGCCGTAGGCGGACATTCCAGCAGCCATACTCGCCATATTGGCTTCACTGATGCCTACGTCGATGGCCCGTCCAGGAAACTGATCCCTTAGTCCGAAGGTTCCATTTGCCGATGCCAGATCCGCATCCATCACCACAATCCGCTCATCCTTCTCCATCATATCCTTCAGTGTATCCGCAAGAACTTCCCTCATCACCGTTACAGCCATTTCATTCCACTCCTTCCAAACAGTTCCATGTTCGCCTCATCAATGAGCTCCTGTGTCACCGGCATACTATGGTTCTTGAACCCGATGTCCTCGATGGATTTCACGCCTTTTCCCTTCAATGTGTGCAGAAGGACCATCTTCGGTTTTCCCGTCTTCTTCTTCGCTTCATGGACCGCATCGAAAATCTCGGAAAAACTGTGTCCGTCCACGCTGAAAGTATCAAAACCAAAGGACTTCCACTTCATTTCCATGTCGCCCATGTCCACGATGTCCTCCAGACTTCCATCCAGCTGCAGCTTATTGTAATCCATGAAAAGAATCAGGTTGTCCAGACCGAAATTCGATGCAGCAAGAGCTGCTTCCCATACCTGTCCTTCCTGCGCTTCTCCATCTCCCACCATGCAGTAGATGGTCGCCCCATCCTTTCTCAGTCTGGAGGCATACGCCATGCCCACAGCGCAGGAGATGCCCTGCCCCAGAGAACCCGTAGTCATGTCCACTCCCGGCGTCCGGTTCATATCCGCATGACTGGGCAGGTTTGTATTGGACTGGTTGAGGGTCAGAAGCATCTTCCGGTCAAAATATCCCCGCTCAGCCAGAACTGCATAAAGACCCGGACCCGCATGACCCTTGGACAGCACAAACCGGTCACGCCTTTCCATGTGCGGATCCAGAGGGTCGATCTTCATGATTCCGTTGTATAAGGCAACAAGGGCTTCCACTGCTGAAAAGCTGCCTCCCACATGGCCTGTTCCAGGCACAGCGATCTGCTCCAGAATCATCATTCTGATTTCCTTTGCTTTTTCTTCCAGTACAGCGTAGTGATTACTATTCATTCCATACCTCCATATTCATATCAGTTTCTGTATCTCTTTCTTCGTATCAGCGTTCATGATCTTCAGTACCCGTTCGGAATCTCCGAGCAGCAGTGCAAGATCTCTAAGCGCCTGAATGTGACTCACTCCATCCGTTGAAGAAAATGTGATGACGAGTCTCACCGGATCGTAATCTTCTTTTCCGAATCGGATTCCCTGTCTCAGGGTCATGATGGAAAAATCGGTCTGCAGTACTCCTTTATCCGTGTCCGTATGCAGAAGTGCAACCCCTGGCGCAATAACCATATAAGGCCCCAGTGTTCTAAGCTTCTCCTTGATGGATGCGCAGTAGGATGGGAGAATGGATCTTCTGTCCTCAAGCACGGCACACGCTTCCTCCACTGCATGTTCCCAGTTCTTCACCGGAACGGATACTTTTATGCTGCTCTCTTTCAGATATTCTCTAAGTGGCGCTCCTTCCTTGCTTGTTTTGCTGGTGACTCGATCGGCGAGAATCATCAGCAGCTCCAGTTTCAGTTGGTCTTCGTTCTCCACCTTCGCATATTTCCCCACAATTCCCATCACGTCATCTATGGAAACCATCTCTTTTGAAGCGAAAAGATTTTTTCTCTTCTGAAACAGTTTATCCAGACGCTCGTAATCATTCTTCATGAGAAGAGGATTAATCCGGATGTACTCTGATGGGTCCATCTGCGGAATGGGTATGGTTGAAATGATCAGCTCATATTTATCCCGGGGATACTCTCTGACACTTCTTGCTCCAAGGGTGTCCACCACATTCATCTGGTACACTTCATTCAGCTGAGACTTCAGCATATTGGCTGTCCCCACCCCCGTACCGCAGACCAGAATCACTCGATAAGGCGCTTCACTTTCTGTGGAGTTCTGAAGCGCAGCACCGAAGTGCAGCATGATGTAGGAAATTTCATGAGCACTGATGGTTTTGCCCAGATACTCTTCCAGTAGTACACATACTTTTCTGGTGTTTTCAAAAAGCTCGCGATACTGAATCAGAATATCCTCATACAAGGGGTTTTCGATCTTCAGATTAAATCGGATCCGATTCACAGCAGGTCTGAGATGCAGAAGCAGTCCATCCAGAAGCGCCTCTCTCTGAATGAATGCGACGCCATAGATGCTCTCTATGGCACTGATCATTCTCATGATCACATTTCTCAGACTTTCCTCCTCCGAAGAACTGATGCCAGGTCCTTTCGTGAGCTTTGCGCCTATAAGATGAAGCACAATATAGTTCACTTCCGTCTCCGGTATTTCAATGTCAAAGTGCTTCTCGATTTTAGCGACCATCTTCTTTGCCAGCTTGATTTCATAGGCATACATCCTTTCATCAATGGGGGCATCGATGACAAGAATCTTCCTGTCTGTCTGAATGCGCTTGATCATGATCACCAGATGGGTGATCATACTGCTGTAAGCTGTATCACTGAACTCTATTCCACTGTCCTGCTCAATCTCAATGAGCAGTCTGTCCAGATAATCCGTATCGATATCGGAGAAAAGCGTCTCAAACTGGAGCGTATTGCTCTTTGAATTTCCTTCTCCGGTGGAGATGAAGTTCAAAAGATCGGAAACAGTCATGATTTCTGAGTTAACCCTGGAAAGCGCAAGACGCTTATCCTTCTCCCTTCCTTCCACATAGATGCCTACTCTTGGCTTTCTTCTGAGTTTCAGGTTGAACTGGGCAAAAACGGATTCAATTTCATTCAGCTCCTTGATCACCGTATTTTTTGAGATATCCATCACAGACATGAAGTAGGATATGTTGATCGGTTCTTCACTCTGCAGAAGCTCAGACTGTATAAAACGTTTTCTTTCGTCCGATGAAAAAACATACCGATACGGTGTATAGGTCTTCTTATACTTCTCAAGATAGGTCATAAGCTCAGGCGTCGCATTCAATCTGATGCCTTCTCCATACTTCCGGTCGAGGGCTTCAAATCCTTTGGTCTGCAAAAAGTCCTCAATCTTTCCAAGTTTGTTCCGAATGGTCTTCTCAGTCACCTTGAATTGGTCGCTTAATTCTGATAATTTAACATATTCATTATCATACTCTGCCATGAAATTCAGAATCCGAATACAATCATTGTTCAGTTCCAACGAGATTCACCTCCTATTGATTTGATTATAAAACATAAATTTGCGTTTTGGGATTCTGTTTCGTGCAATTCTTTTCTTTTTGAATGGGAAAAACTGAACCATTACTTTCAGAATATTCCCATCAGAAAAAGGATCTACCCGAAACATCAAAGTTTCAGCAGATCCTTTTCATTGATTATACGATTCATTCTCTGACCTTATTTCGTCTGGGTGTTCAGTGCATCCATTTCACCGATGAACTCAGAAACACCAAAGAACACCGCTGCAGCGGACAGCACGATGGCACCATAGCAGAGCACAGACTGTTCTCCATCCCGAAGGATCGCCAGAAGTCCAGTGACAAGGGATATGATGGCGCAGCCGAAGGCAACGAGGGTCATGATGGCCAGATTCAGATGATCAAAGAATCCTCCATTATAGAGTATTTCAATATCCTCTGCCATATAGGCGACAACCACCACCAGAATCACCGCGATGATCATGAAACTGATTGAAAAAACACCGGATTTGGTTCTGGGATACAGTGTGAGCTTCATGGATATCACCTCCAGAATAACTTGGTTCTCTTTGTGATTCCATTATAAGTCTATCCGCAGAAACATGCCATGATTCCTTTTCACTTCACGCAATACTGACTGAATCATCCCCCACTTACACCACAAAAGAAGGACTAAGATTACATAATCATTGTTATGAAATCTTAGTCCTTATCATCAGTTCTCTATCTTCGTGACCTCTTCCAGCAGCGCAAGCCCCTTTTCATGCACGTTCAGAAGGATTTCTCCATTTTCCACTGTATAGATTTCATCTGTGTACGCATCTCTTATGGTTGCCCCATCGGAAAATGCATCACTGACCATAACCGTCACCTCACCAGGTTCTCCTTCGTAGATCACCACGGTGTTTTCCAGTCCGTTCCGGTCATAGGTTCGCATATACACGTAGGGCTCTTCACTTAATCTTATATGCTCCCCTGCCCCCACAGCAAGATTTCTGTTTCTGAAACTGCCGAGTTTTCTGAAATGGGTAAGCAGCTCTTCATCCACCTCTTCCCAGTTCATGGGCGATCTGGTTCCCTGAGTGGCATCGGATCCGCCGTCTCCCATGGGTCTTGCGGTCTCATCTCCATAGAAGATCTTCACCGCGCCGGGCAGAAGAAGAAGATAAGTTCCCCCTTCCTCCAGACGGTCTCTGGGGAAAAGGTTGGTGTCATGCTGAGAAATGTAGCTTAGTACATTGAACGCCTCATCACTGTTCAGCACTTCCGCATAATTGGTGAAGACACTGTCCTTGTTTCTTCCCCGAAATACAGGTCCGTCTTTCTTCAGCCCCTGGAAGGTGAAGTTGATGAGAGCATCGAATCCGTTGTCGAAATAGTAATCCTTCAGGACACCATGACCCCAGACCTCTCCCATCATGAAGAAATCATCGGAGAAGGCAGCCGCCGGTTTATCCGGATTGTTCTCTCTATAAGTGTGGAGGGCTTCTGTGGCCGCCTCTTCAAGCTCCGCCCATCTTTCCACTTCCACATGCTTGGCGGTATCGATTCGGAATCCGTCGATGCCGAATTCTTCCACCCAGGCACTGAGCCACGCGATGATGTACTCATAGGGCGCCAGGGACAGGTCACGCCTAAGGTCCTTCGCACTGGGCAGAATCCAGGGTTCATAGGCTTCGTCCTCATTCATCCACTTTCGCTCCAGGATGGGTGGAAGGCCGATATCTTCCGTCACATCGGTTCGGATGTCCGGAAGCCCAGCAAGGGAAAGATCGATTTCCGTGGCACCGGGCTTCTCATAGCCCGGTAGATCTGCCCTCACCCAGTCTCCCCAGTAGTTCTCCCAGGCTTCTTCGCTCTCATAATCCACATAATCCGTATAGGAGAAGAAGTCATCTCCCTCCTCCACGGCGAAGTCTTCCGGCAGATCCACGCTTCCATAGCCGTATTCCAGCATATCCTGAAGATTCGGATAGCCCACATGGTTCATGACCACATCCATGATGAT
Source organism: Proteiniclasticum aestuarii (assembly GCF_017368455.1). GTDB lineage: Bacteria > Bacillota > Clostridia > Clostridiales > Clostridiaceae > Proteiniclasticum > Proteiniclasticum aestuarii. The sequence continues at coordinate 195,796 of NZ_JAFNJU010000002.1, forward strand.
CCGGATGCCCTGTTCATGGGCCGTATCCACAAAGGTTCTGAACTCTTCCACAGTACCCAGATTCTGGTCCATCATGGTCCAGTCCAGAGCATAGTATCCATGAAAGCCGTAGTGAGCGAAATCGCCCTCTCTACCGCCGCCGATGTAGCCGTGGATCTGCTCGTAGGGTGCTGTGATCCAGATGGCATTGATGCCCAGATCCCTGAAATAACCTTCCTGAAGCTTTTCCGTCATGCCTCTGATGTCTCCGCCGTTGAAGGTGCCGATGCTTGTGCCCAGGCTGTCCACGGTTTCTCTCCCGTAGGCGTTGTTGTTCTCCTCATCCCCATCATAGAATCGGTCGGTCATGGCGAAATACACCGTGGCGTTTTCATAGGAAAAGACTCCTTCCGTGGAGGTTCTGTACTGCGTTTCCTTCCCTTGGCATCCCATGACCGTCAGGGTCATCAGAGCAAGAAGAAAGGAAATCCAGATTCTTTTACTCATTTGCTTCCCTCCTCTTTATCCAGGCGTTCTCTTGTCTTCTCTTCCATGGCCAGGAAGGAGAGGCCTTTCATCTTGATGCTGCCGTCAAGAACCACGTTTTCTCCGGTATAGAGATCCGTTCCCGTCAGCTTCTCTTTGAGCTCGATCTCTCGCAGACGGTTGTCCAGATTGAAGAAGGCAAGGATCCGTTTCCCGTTGTGATTTCTGCTGAAGGAAAAGACTTTTCCTGAAATCATCTCCACCTGGAAATCTCCCTCGGAAAGCACGTCGTTCTCTTTTCTCATCCGGATGGTTTCCTGGAAGAACCGGAAAAGCTCCATGTCCCAGTCTTCTCGATCCCAGCTCATGGTTCTCCTGCACAGCGGGTCCATGCCGCCGCTGATACCGATCTCGTCTCCGTAGTAGACGTAGGGCACACCCTTGTAGAGGAACTGGAAAGCCGTGGCCAGCATCAGCTTCACTCTGGAGCCTCGGGTCTCGGTAAGAAATCTCGGGGTATCATGACTGCCCAGAAGATTCAGCATCTGGTGGGTGATCTCTTCTCTGTAGATGGTCTGATTATGGATGAGCACCTGGAAGAATTCCTCCAGGCTCAGTTCTCCTCTGGCGAAGGTGTCGATCATGGCATGACGGAAAGGATAGTTCATGATAGAGTCCAGCTCGCTGCCCTCCAGAAAATCCTCTGCCTCATGCATGATCTCGCCGATGATCACCGCATCCTTCTTCGTTTCCTTGACCACCTTTCTCAGGTCCTTCAGGAAACTGTGGCTGAGCTCGTCGCAGACATCCAGTCTGTATCCGTCGATGCCCGTCTCCTCGATCCAGTACCTGGCTACATCCAGCAGGTACTGCCTGGCCGCCAGGTTCTTGAGATTGATCTTAGGCATGTAGGCGATGTAGTTGGCAAAGGTGTAGTAGTTGACCTTCTCCTTGGATACAGGGAAGGAATCCAGATGATACCAGTCCTTGTACCGGGACTCCTCCTGGTGCTTCAGCACATCCTCGAAGGCGAAGAAGTCATGTCCCGTATGATTGAACACCGCATCAAAGACCACGCGGATGCCCTTCTCATGGCATTTTGCCACCAGCTCTTTCGTCTCTTCCAGCGTACCGAAGCTGGGATCGATCTTATAGTAGTCCTTCGTGTTGTATTTATGGTTGGAAGTGGATTCGAAAAGCGGTGTGAAGTAGAGCAGTGTGATGCCCAGCTCCGAGAGATAGGGAATCTTCTCCGTAATGCCTTTGATGTTGCCTCCGAAATGACTTCTGGTGGTGGGCGTATCTCCCCAGGGGGAGAGCTTCTTTTCCCCTATCACCACTTCCGCATTTTCCGAGCGATGGAACCGGTCGGGAAAGATCTGATAGCAGACGGATTTCTTCAGCCAGTCCTCTCCCTCATAGACATCCTCCTCCGCAATGTAGGGAAAGGCGTAATGACGAAGGACCCTGGGCCTTTTTTCCCAGACGCCTCTTTCGTCCATATACAGAACCTTCCCCTCATGGTCTCGCAGAAGGAAGTAGTAGGCATAGCGGTTCCTCGGAAGATCCAGCACCGCATCGTAGTAGTCGAAATGGATATCCCTGTAGGATTTCTTCATGGACCGGATCTTGAAGATGTTCTTCGTGAGATAACGGTCCCGGTAATAGACCTTGATTTCAGAAAAATCATCCCTGGCCGTTCGAAGTCTTACATAGAGATGATCCTTGTCCTTCGCATAGGCATAGGGAATGGTGGTCTGATGATGAAGTGCATGGATATTGATCATGTTGCTCTCTCCTCCTCAAGGATGCTTTCCATAGGGCTAAAGCATCTTTCTGTCAAAAAAGGTGTCATAGTAAAAAATACTATAACACCTTATGGTCTGTTCTACTCTCCCTCTGTGGACTGTCTCTTCACGATGTCGTAGGGGATAATGAGTTTTCTTCCTTTCACTCCATCATTGATGGCTTTCACCAGAAGATCTACTGAGTAGTATCCCAGATCAAAGGAATTGATCTCCACACTGGTCAAAGGAATGTCGGAGTATCGGGAAAGAATACTGTTGTTGAAGCTGGCAATGGCCATATCTTTGGGAATGGATATGCCAGCACCTTTGAATACCTTGGTGGCACCAAAGGCGATGAGATCGTCTGTGATGATGATGGCATCGGGCATGGGTTCCAGATTCAGAATGGCCACACCATAGGTGTATCCGGTTTCCTCATCGAACTTCCCCGTAAACAGAAGCCTTTCATCAAAGGCGAGATTGCTCTCCATAAGGGCTTTCTTGTATCCTTCTATTCTCTTCATGGTCACCATCTGACTGTCCTCTCCGGCGATGAGCGCGATGCGCTTTCTGCCGATCATGCTGAGGTAGGTGGTGATCTCATAAGCTGCCATATAGTTGTCGTTGTCCACATGATTGACCTTGTCCTTGTTGTCATAGGGAGACCCTATGAGGGAGAAAGGAAAATCGATGCTGTTTAAGTATTCCTGGGTCTCGTCATTGACCTTACTGCTCATGAGGATGATGCCATCCACCTTGGAGCTTCGGATGAAGGTCTTCACGATTTCCAGTTCACTCTTGGATTCCGTGCTGCTGGAGAGCAGCACATCATAGGAAGCCGCTGCCGCCCCTTTCAGAATCCCTCTGAGGGCTTCCGGGAAGAACGGGTTCAGGAGAAGATCCTCCGACCTTGAAGGCAGAATCACGCCCACGGTTCCTGTTTTGCGGGAGGCCAGAGAACGGGCGATGGCATTGGGATAATACCCCATCTCATCCATGATCTTCAGCACTCTCACTCTGGTTTCTTCACTGATCTTGGGATTGTTTGAAATCACCCTGGAGACGGTGGATGGGGATACCTTCGCCTTCAGGGCCACGTCTTTCACGGTTGTCTGATTCGATTTTCTCAAGGCTTTTAGCTCCTTCCTGTTCTGTGTCAATTAGTTGATTCGTATGCCGGTTTCCGTATCGAAGAAGTGCAGAGAACCCTGATCGATGCCGAACTTGCTCTTGGTGTTCTCTTTGAAATCCAGATGTCCTGGTACGGAAATGATGATCTCCTGTCCCGATGGAAGCTGTGTATACAGAATCTTTTCCTTACCCAGCATTTCCATGACGTCGATTTCCACTTCAACATTCTCCTCTGAGGGTTCTGTGAGGAAACGCTCGGAACGGATGCCTAAAGACACTTTCTTGCCTTCATAGGCTTCCACGGCTTTCCTGTCTGCCTCGGATGGGGAAGCTTTGATGAATCCGTCCGTGGACTGGAAGCTTCCGCCCCTGATTTCTCCTTCAAAGATGTTCATGGTGGGGGATCCGATGAATCTGGCCACGAAAAGGTTGGCCGGCTGATTGTAGAACTCTTCCGGCTTTCCGGCCTGCTGGATCTTCCCTGCATTCATCAGAACGATTTTTGTGGCCATGGTCATGGCTTCCGTCTGATCATGGGTGACATAGATGGATGTGGTGCCCAGCTGCTTGTGAAGCCTTACAAGCTCCACTCTCATATGCTCACGGAGTTTGGCGTCCAGGTTGGACAGAGGCTCATCCATTAAGAAGACCTTGGGTCTTCTCACCATGGCACGGCCCAGGGCCACTCTCTGACGCTGTCCGCCGGAGATGTCTGAAGGCTTGGAGTGCAGATAGTTTGTGATCTGCAGAAGCTCTGCCGCCTCACGGACCGCTTTGTCGATGACGCTCTTTCTTTCCTTTCTCATGGTCAGCGAAAAGGCCATGTTGTCATAAACGGTCATATGGGGATACAGGGCATAGCTCTGGAAAACCATGGCGATGTCACGGTCTTTGGAAGGAACCTTGTTCATTCTCTTGTCGTTGAAGAGCAGGTCGCCTTCCGTGATGGAATTAAGGCCCGCGATCATTCTTAAAAGCGTGGTCTTCCCGCAGCCTGATGGTCCCAGGATGACGCAGAAATCCTTGTCTTCGATTTCCAGATCGATGTTTCTCAGGGTGAATTCTTCACGTCCTTCATATTTCTTACCTATATTCTGTAATGTTACTTTCATTTCATTCTACCTCCACTATTTATTCTTCAGCCTTTCACTGAGCCCTGGGCAAGTCCTGAAATCAGCTGCTTCTGAAGCGCTGCGAACAGGATGACGATAGGCACCGCAGTGAGGAGGCCGCCAGCTGCAAAGGCTGGCTGGTTCAGTGTTTCTCTGTTGTTCATGAGTGTGTATAGTCCCTGGGCCAGTGTGTACTGGTTGGGGTTTGTAAGTAGCACTCTTGGAAGTAGGTAATCCATGAAGGGTCCGATGAAGGACCAGAGTGCGATGATGGCAAGCATAGGTCTTACGATCGGCATGATGATCAGTCTGTAGACTTTCATATTGGAACATCCGTCGATCTTCGCCGCATCATCCAGCTCCGTGGAGATGGAATCCATGTATCCCTTGAGGATAAAGGTATTGGCCGCGATACCACCCCCTGAGTAGATCAGAATCAGCATCATCTGCCTTGTGAACAGCGGCGCCACGGAGGAAATGATGGAATGCAGGGTATAGTACGCTGTGATTCCCGCAAAGGCCGGTATGGTCTGAATCAGCATGATGGCCATGAGAGAAGCTTTTCTTCCTTTGAATCGGAATCTTGAATAGGCGTAGCCTGTAAAAGAAACGATGAGGATGGTGATGGCTGCCGTTGCCAGTGCAATGATCAGCGTATTCTTCACCCAGGTGAGATACAGCGTCTCTGTGAAGAGAAACTCGAAGTGTTTGAAGGAAAACTCATAGGAGCCTTCTGAGATCTTATTGAGGATCAGATACCGTCCCTGTTTTCCGTTGAAGGCCGAGATGACCATCTGAGTCAGCGGCCATACAATGATGAATGCCCATCCGATGAGCAGCACATAATTGAGGAAAAGCATCACTTTTCCTGCAGTGGTCAAAGGCTGTCGGTCGGAAAGATAGAGTTCCTGTTTTTTCCTGAATAATTTCATTATAATCTCTCCTCCTTGAATGCCTTGGAATTCTTGTATCCGATGAATGCGAATATCATCAGTCCCAGTGAGATGACGATGGATATGGCGGCACCGATGGCCTGATACTGATTGTCCATGGTCAGCTTGTAGATGTAGGAAATAAGGATATCCGAGGATCCCGCCAGGTTTCCGTATACCGATGGATTAAAGGGTCCACCACCGTTGAACAGATAGATGATGGAGAAGTTGTTGAAGTTGAAGGTATACTGATTGACCAGAAGCGGTGCAGTCTGGAAAAGCACCATGGGTAGTGTGATCTTCCTGATTTTCTGCCAGCTGTTCGCACCGTCTATATCCGCTGCTTCATACAGGTCTTCCGGTATGGCCTGAAGGACACCTGTGGACAGAAGGAAGACATAGGAGCTTCCCAGCCATCCCTGCAGCATGATGAGGATGAATCTCGACCAGAACGTGTCGTTCTTGAAGTCGATGAGCACCCCGAATACATTTTCTATGATTTCCGTCAGGGCTCCTGTACTACTGAACATGATACTGAAGAACATGATGGTGATGAATGCAGGGACCGCCCAGGGCAGAAGATAGATCATTCTTAATATGCCCTTTCCTTTGATTCTCGGATTATTGGCCAATAGCGCCAGTCCGAATCCGATGAAGATGGCAAGGGTTGTGGCCAGCAGTGTCCAGATGACGGTCCAGGCAAGAATCTGCCAGAAGACAGAACCTGCAAGTCCTTCACCCAGGGCAATGAGCTTGTAGTTGCCAAAGCCCACCCAGGGGAACTTGGACTGATTCTTTGGATCCATCCCCGTAAAGGACAGTAATATGGCTGTGAAGATCGGCACCAGCACGATGAATGCGATGACGATCAGTGCAGGAATGGAGACCAGATAAGGGAATCCTTCCTCTTCTATGCTCTGCTTGGTCTCAAACCAGTTTTTGGGCCGGATGCCCTTCATGACATTTTTCTCTGTGCCCTTGACATCTTTGTAGTTTGCGATATAGATGCCTGCTGCGAAAAGAAGCAGCACAATGGCGATGATACCTTCAATCATGAAGATCAGCGACTTGTCGATTCTTCTTCCACCCTCCGCCAGAGAGATGAGTCCTGCGATTCCGCTGCCCTGGTAGTTTCCATAACCCAGTGCATAGGGAATGGCAATGGCGTAGATGAATACAAGCCCCAGGAAGAACAGGGCCGCCTTCACAGGCTGCTTGTTCAGAAGCTGTCCAACACCCGGGAAAAGAGCTCCGATGGCAGTATTGACCGGCTGGGTCTTCATGACTTCCACCGGCGTGTTCCTTCTGGCGTCTGCGATATCCGCATTGACGATTCTTCTGCTGACCTTGATGAAGTCTTTCAGTTCGAATCTTCTGCTCTTTATGAGCTCTTTCTTCATCTTGTCCGGATCTTCGAATTCCTTCACTCTTACAGCATACTTGTAGTTCTTCTTCAGTTCCTTCATGCCGTTCTTCAGGGCTTTTTCTGATATAAGCCCATCGTTTCTCTTCTTCTTCAGCTCTTCGGAACGGGTATCGTAAAGCGCTTTCTGTTCTGCCTTGAACTGCGCGATTTCCTTTCCGATGGCTTCCTTGTCCCCTTCCGCTTTCAAGGTAAGCGCTTTTCTCAGCTCATCTTCCAGTCTCATGGTCTTTTCAATGACCTCTGGGAGAAGCTTCATCTGGATCACCGCTTCTCTATAGCCAAATTCCGCGTCATAGGTAAGCTGCACATAGTCTTTATAGAACGCTTCCTTTAGTTTGCTTACATAGAGCGCAAGTTCCAGTTCGGCCACTTCCTTGGACAGAGATTTGTCCAGGGTCTCTTTGTGCGCACTGGACTTTGCTTTAAGCTCCTCCAGGAATTTCTTCTCCCGTTCTTCATACTCCTTCAGTTTCAGGAGATAGGGATGGCTGTCTTTCTTGCTTATCAATTCTTTCAGCTGATTTTTCAAGGTCTGCTTCTCACTTTGAGAAGCATGTGCGATCTTATCCTGCAATAAGGCGACTTCCTTGAGATACAGATTTTTTCTTTCATATTCGCGTCCGATATAGTCATATAAGACCTTGCTGTATTTCGCCACGATCTCTTCCCACCTTTACAAATTTCTATTGCTGTTCATCTCTTGGGTCAAAGAGAGAACTGTAATAATAAGGACCAGGTACCCTGCCATCACAAGATAGTAGAACACCGAACCAAAATTCAGTTCAAAGAATGTATAAGCCATTCCTCCCGCTAAAAGGACCGCCCAGATAAATATAAACAGACGATTCAGTCTCAGCTTCTGATAAGTGACAAAGGTCAGAAGGCCGAATCCCATGGGGATGGCAATCTTAAACAGATACCGAAACATTTCCGCCCCTGCGTAATCATCGAAAGTAGGATTGAAGCCTTCCGGATAAGCTCCGCTGCTTAAAACCGAACGCTTCCATAATTCAAAAAAAGTCTCATCCTTCACTCTCATAAGCACATCAATGGAACTAATGAAGATAATGAAAGCAACTGCTATAAGTATAATATAAAGCTGTCTTTTAGGAAATCTGGTATAACTGTTCATGCATAATCCTTTCTGCTTGTCACTGATTTATTTATGATCACGATTTTTCATTTGTTATGAAATCTCATTCTTTGTGAATGCTATAAGGTCTCTAAAACAGATATATTATACAAAAGAGAGGCCGTAGCCTCTCTCTCATATACATACTGTCTATTCTAGAAGTTCAGCATCATTGCATCGAATGCTGCCTTGATTTCCTTGTAAGCTCCCTCAGCATCAGTTGGCTTTACTGATGACCAGGATAATACTGCGTTCTTCCATGTATCCCATACTGAACCCCATTCTGTGAACAGTGGTCTAGCTGGTGCATCTGCATAAGAAGCAAGTACGTTCTCGATGATGGCCTTATCGGAATCACTCAGTGAGGAATTCAGATATACATCTGCAGGAACGTTTTCCATGATCTTACCAGTTCCCTGGAAGAATTCAACTGCGAATTCAGGATTCATCAGTTCAGCGATGAACGCTTCAGCAAGAGCCATCTTTTCATCGTCGCCTTCATTTCTGGAGTTTACAGCGATTCCCCAGCCACCTTTCCAGTGCTTCAGTGGCGCTCCATCGATGGTGATGGATCCAAGTGGCATAACTTCAAGGTCAGCGCCGTCTCCAGCCTGCTCTGAGAATGCACCTGCATCCCATGGTCCTGAGATTCTAAGAACCGCATTTCCACCTGTTGCGAACTGTTCGTCCATGTAACCCCAAGCAGCTTCAGCATCCCACATTGGCACGTTGGCTTCCTGTGTTGCCTTCCAGTATTCGAATACACCTTCCACTACAGCCTGCTTTTCTGGAGCAAGGTCTGCCCATTCAGCTGTGAAGTCGGAGTACAGTGTTCCGTCATCATTCATGCCAAGCATTTCGATGTCTCCGGAGTTTACTGCGGATACGCCGAACCATGCATCAAAGAAAGGAATGAGAACCTGAAGACCTGCATCATTCAGTTCTACGGACTTAGTAAGGTCGATTCCCGCAGCTTCCGCATTGGCTGTGTTTGCATAGGCGATGAGTGTTTCGATGTTCATTGGGAATGCAAGGTAATCTCCATCGATGTTGAAGTTTCCACCTAGACCTGCGTCATAGTCGTCAAAACCTCCAACCTTGTCAGCGATGGCCATTGCATCGATTGGTGCAAGTGCTTCATTATCATTCAGTCCGTAGATTCTATCCGCTGGAATAGAGAATACGTCAGCTATGTCTTCGTTTGTTGGGTCTGTGCTGTCAAGAATGTCCAGCATATCGAAGGATCCTGTTTCTATGATCTCAACTGTTGCATCCGGATTCGCTTCATTAAATCTAGCAACCGCAGCATTATAGTATTCCATCCAACCTGATTCAGCCTGAACTGTTATGGAACCTGTAAGACCACCTTCCGCTGGCTCTTCGGGTTCTTCTTCACCTTCTCCTGGTGTCTCTACAGGAGTTTCTCCTGGAGTTTCTTCTGGTGTTTCATCCTTTGTTCCGCATGCAGCTACTGAAAGCGTCAGCATAAGAGCAAGTACGAGGCTAGTGATTTTCTTCATTTTTTATCCTCCTAATACATTTGTATTTTGTTATGTATTGAATCAAATGCGTAACCGTTTACTTCTCAGTCAAAGAACAAGGGTAATTCCCTGGGATGAGCCTGCCAGAATGGACAAGGCAGTCTATCTTCGGTGCATACGCTTGCACAAAAACTAAAATGAAAACGCTTTACTCTTTGATTATACAGCTTAATTGTGGAAAAATCCAGTGAAAAAGAGAAAAAAGAGGATATTTCAGCGATTTTCCAATGCTAGCGTTTGCACTATACTGATGCAATCGCTGAAACCCTTGAATCCCAGCAGTTTCGCGCTGCTGTATTTCTCTTCTCATTCTGTGATTTTTTATACGGCCAGGGATTCCTCATCCTCTTCCGTGATGCTTGGAATGTTCCAGATCTCATTGGCATATTCCACGATGGTACGGTCTGAAGAGAACTTCCCTGCAGAGGCCATGTTCAGGAATCCTTTTCTGTAGAACTCCAGCTGGTTCTTGTAGTCCTCATTGACTCTTTCCTGGGCTTCCACGTAGGCATCAAAGTCTCTGATGATGAAATAGTTGTCCGGATCATGCCACGATGCACCCTTGATCAGGGAATCATGCAGCTCCTTGAAGTTTTCTTCTGGTGCAAGGTCCAGTGTTCCATCGATTAAAGTGTTGACGATGGATTTCAGCACGGGATTTTTCTCCAGTTCCGCCTTCGGATCGTAGACAGCCTTCAGCTCTTCGATTTCCTCCACGGTGAGTCCGAAGATGTAGTTGTTCTCAAGACCCGCCTCTTCCACGATTTCCACATTGGCCCCGTCAAAGGTTCCTATGGTGGGCGCACCGTTTAACATGAACTTCATGTTTCCTGTTCCGGAAGCTTCCTTCCCAGCAGTGGAGATCTGTTCGGAAATGTCCGCAGCAGGGAAAAGCTTCTGCGCATAGGATACGCCGTAGTTTTCCACAAAGACCACCTTGATCTTTCCGTTAATATCCGCATCGTTGTTTACAACTTCTGCGATTTCATTGATGAACTTGATGATAGCCTTGGCTCTTGCATAGCCCGGAGCGGCTTTCGCACCGAAAATGAAGGTTCTTGGTTCCATGTCGAAATTCTTGTCGGTTTTCAGTCTGTTGTAGAGATACAGGATATGGAAGGCGTTTAAAAGCTGTCTCTTGTATTCATGCAGTCTCTTGATCTGGATGTCATAGATGGAGTTTTCATCAATCTCGATGCCTTCTCTTTCCTTGATGTATTCCTTCAGTTCCAGCTTCTTGGCTTTCTTGATTCTCATGAACCGCTCGATGATGGTATCATCCTCTGCAAACTTCTTGAGCTTTGAAAGCTCGGAAAGCTCGGTGATCCATCCGTCATGACCCAGAAGCTCGGTGATGAACGCCGACAGCTCAGGATTGGATTCCAGAAGCCATCTTCTCTGGGTGATACCGTTGGTCTTGTTGTTGAATCTTTCCGGGAACAGGTTATACCAGCCGGAAAGCTCCGTATCCTTCAGAATATTCGTGTGAAGCTGCGCCACGCCGTTTACGGAATGGGTTCCGTATATGGAAAGCCATGCCATCTTGATGTTTCCTTCGGATATGATCTCAAATTCACTGATTTCCTTCTCTGTCAGTCCCTTGTCTGCCAGCTGCCTGCTCAGCATGTTGTCGATCTTCACGATGATGGCATAGACTTCAGGAAGAATCTTCTTGTAGAGCTTCACGGACCACTGCTCCAGCGCTTCCTTCAGGATGGTGTGGTTGGTGTAGGCAAAGGTATCCACTGCGATGTCGAAGGCATTCTTGAAAGAAACCCCTTCCTTTCCGAGAAGCCTGATGAGCTCTGGAATGGCCACAGCAGGATGGGTGTCATTGAGCTGCACCGCATGGAGTCTGCTGAACTCTGTGAAGTCTTTGTGATCCTTCTTGTAGGTCCTGATGAGATCCTGCAGGGAAGCGGATACGAAGAAGTACTGCTGCTTCAGTCTCAGAATCTTTCCGGATTCCATGGAATCGTTGGGATAAAGGACTTTGGAGATGTTCTCCGCATCGTTCTTCTCCTTCACGGCCTTATCGTACATCTGATTGTTGAAGGCTGTGAAGTTGAACTCCGTGATGGCTTCAGACTGCCACAGTCTCAGGGTGTTGATGGTCTCTCCCGAGAAGCCCACCACCGGGGTGTCGTAAGGCACCGCATAGACGCTCTGATCCTTGAAGTCCACGACGACCTTTTCATCCTGGCGCCGGATGGACCAGCTGTCGCCATGCTCCAGCCACTTGTCCCCTTCTTCCACCTGATAGCCTTCCACGAACTTCTGCTCGAAGATGCCGTAGTTGTACCTAATGCCGTATCCGGTGAGGGAGTAGTTCATGGTGGCGCCGGAATCCAGGAAGCAGGCAGCCAGTCTCCCCAGACCGCCGTTTCCAAGTCCCGCATCGCTTTCCGCTTCTTCCAGGGCGTTGTAGTCCATACCCATGGAGGAAAGCATTTCCTTCACTTCACTCATATATCCCAGGTTGATCAGGTTGTTGGAAAGGGCACGTCCCATGAGAAACTCCGCAGAAAGGTAGTATGCTTTCTTCTTTCCTTCGAATTTCTCTTCAGAAGCCTTCCATTTAGGCAGAATGTCTTCCATCAGCGCTTTGGAGAACACCGTATACCTCTCCTTGTTGTTCAGTTCCTTAAGTTCTCTTCCATAGGTAGTGAGGGCATAGCCCTTCATTCTCATTGTCAGCATTTCTTTGTTCATTCTTATTTATCTCCCATACATTCTAGTCAGTTTTGCTATTTTCTCGGCCAGCCGATCCGTCAGTTCATTTTCCTTCATTCTCCAGATCCAGTTGGTGCCCAGGGTGGAAGGGATGTTCATCCTTGCTTCGTTGCCCAGTCCCAGGAAATCCTGCATGGGAATGATGCAAAGGTCCGCAACAGAGCTGTAGGCTCCCCGGATGAATCCCCAGTTGATGCCTTCCTCGTAGCTCAGCTTGAGGTATTTCCCTGCATAGGCCATGTCTTCGGGCTTCACCGTTCTCACCCAGCCCATGATGGTTTCATTGTCGTGGGTACCGGTGTACACCACGGCATTGCGCTCATAGGTATGAGGCAGATAGTCTGATTCCTCTCTGGGGTCGAAGGCGAACTGGAGCACTTTCATGCCCGGATAGCCCGTTTCCCGGATCAGCTCATGGACTTCTTCTGTAAGAAAGCCCAGATCTTCCGCGATGATGTCCAGCTCACCCAGCTCCTCTTTCACTTTCTTAAAGAGCTTCATGCCCGGTCCCTTGGTCCACTGACCATGCACTGCTGTCTCAGAACCGCTCTTGATCTCCCAGTAGGCCTCAAAGCCCCTGAAGTGATCGATTCTCACCACGTCATAGATTTCGAAGCTGGCGCGGATTCTTTCGATCCACCACCTGTATCCGTCCTCCTCCATGGCTTCCCAGTTGTAGATGGGATTTCCCCAGAGCTGCCCGGTTTCAGAGAAGGCGTCAGGAGGACATCCCGCCACGGTGATGGGTTCAAACTGATCATTCACCTTGAAGAGACTGCTGTTTCCCCAGACGTCCGAGCTGTCTTCTGCCACATAGATGGGGATATCCCCGATGATCCGGATGTTCTTGTCATTGGCGTAGTTTTTCAGCTTCTTCCACTGTCTGAAGAAATAGTACTGGATGAACACATGGAAATACATATCCTTCTCATGGGTCCTCTCAAACTCCAGCACTGCCTCGGAATGAATGTCCTTGTACTTCGACGGCCATCTGAGCCAGGAGACCCCCTTGTGCTCAGCCTTGATGGCCATGAAGAGCGCATAGTCCCGGAGCCATCCCTTCTCTTCCTCATAGAAAGCCCTAAGTTCGCTGCCCATGGTTCTGTAGGCTCTTTTGTAGGCACGCCTTAAGAGCTCCATCTTGTTTCTGTAGAGAATGCCGTAGTCCACTTTTTCGGGATCGTCACCCAAAGGCAGATTCTCCAGTTCCTCCCGTTCAATGAAGCCCTGGCTCAGAAGCTCGCTGAGGTCGATGAAGTACGGATTGCCCGCAAAGGCGGAAAAGTTCTGGTAGGGTGAATCTCCGTAGCCTGTGATGCCCAGAGGCAGAATCTGCCATTCTCTCTGGCTCGCTCTGTCCAGGAAATCCACGAATTCATAGGCGCCTTTCCCGAAATCCCCGATTCCATAGGGACCGGGAAGGCTTGAAATGTGCATCAGTATTCCACTTGATCTTTTTTTCATGTAGAGCGGTATGAACCAGTTTCTGATTCTATACCTGCACCTCCTTCGTTATACTGTTCTCGTCCCCATCCATGAGGGTAAAGATTACTTTCTCAATGTTCGGATTCTCATTTCTGACGCTGACCTTGATGTCTCCATCCTCGTCTCTTCTTGCAGAAAACTCCGTTTTATAGACCATGCCGTCCTCATAGCCGTAGCTCGTGCCGTCATCGTCATAGAGGGTGTAGAAAGCCTCCGTCTCCAGGTATCCCACTAGATGGATGACCTTCATGGAAAGATCCTTCACGCTTCTGCCTGGAGCGATATAGGGCATCATTCTGTTTCTTCGAAGGAAGAATTTCAGATCCTCCATCCCGTAGGAAAGATACGTGACTCCTGCCTTTGCTGCAGAGAGTCTCACCTCATCCTCCCTGAAGGAAACCAGCGCCATGTCTTCAGGAAGATAGACGTATCTTCCTCTGGCATTGGACTTCACCACCGGGGCAATCATCAGCTCTTCTCCCAGAAGCAGCTGGTCTTCGGCCTGGAGCGCTTCCTCTCCGAAATATTCGAAGGAAAGGGGGGTGAACATCATGGAGCCGTCCTCGTAGGATTTCAGCATTTCCGAGTACAGATAGGGAAGAATGCTGTATCTCGCCTTGATGAGATGCCGGTTGTATGCCGTGACCTTCTCTCCGAAGGCATAGGGCTCCTGGAAGGCGCATCCGATGGCTGAATGGTTTCGAAGAAGCGGTGTGAAGATGGAAAACTGCATCCAGCGCGTCAGAAGCTCCCCGCTGGCATTTCCGCCGAAGCCACCTGTGTCTGCCCCCACATAGTAGAAGCCCGACATGTTGAGGGCGGGCAGCATCTTCACATTCAGGTCCAGATGACTCCACCAGGAACTGTTGTCCCCGGTCCAGATGCCGCTGTATCGGTGCATGCCGATGGAGGAGGCTCTTGAAATGAGCACATGACGTTTGCCCAGATGTTTTCTCAGCCCTTCTGATGCGGATACGGTCATCTGGAAGCCATAGAGATTATGCACCTCTTCATTGCTGTATCTTTTTCCATCAATCTCATGATAGAACCTTCTGTAGTATTCGTCCCTGTTGCCGATGTTCATGAATTTGTCCCGCAGCGCGAAGAACGGCATGACGCCGAGATTCTGTCCCTTGGCTTCTATGGCTGCCTCGATGCCTTCCGACAGGGAGGTCTCGTCATAGAAGATGGCCGGTTCATTCATATCGTTCCAGACCCCTTCGATGCCCAGGTCTGTGAGAAACTGGTACTTGTCTCCGAACCAGGCTCGGGTGGACTCCTGAAGAAAATCAGGAAAGTGGACCTTTCCAGGCCACACGGCCGCCACATAGGGTTTGCCGCTTTCGTCTTTCACGAAATGATTCCCTGCCACGCCTTCGTCATAAACATCATATCCTTCTTCCATCTTCACGCCGGCATCGATGATGGGAATGAGGCGTACCCCATCCTCCTTGAGATCACTCACCAGGGTCCTGAAATTCGGGAACCTGTCTCCAGATAAGGAGAAGTCCTTGAAATCATCCATGTAGTCCAGATCCAGATAGATTCCATCCAACGGAATATCCTTTTCTCTGAAGGTCTCATAGACTTTCCGGATGTCCTCCTCTGTTTCGTATCCCCATCTGGACTGGAAAAAGCCCAGGCCCCATTTGGGTGGCATGTAAGGTTTCCCGATGACTGCATGGAAGTTCACCACGATGTCCTTCAGGGAATCTCCCTCGATGATGTAGAGGGTGAAGTCCTCTCCATGGATGTCGATGGTAAAAAGATCCATGTCCGTGAAGCCCACATCGTATCGGATTCTGGAAGGAAAATCGATGAAGAAGCCTGTGGCCACATCATCATCCTCCAGAATGAAGAAGTTGTGCGCCCCGTAGAGAGTCGTCTTGTCTTCATGATGCAGCGGATCATCTGTGCAGTAGGACTCGTATTGTCTTCCTCTTTTATTGATTCCACCCAGATTGGGCCCCAGCCCGTAGACTCTGTCATGCTTTGTGAGGCTGAATGAAATGGAACCATACCCCTTTTCCACATGCACTTCCAGAGGAAGTTCCTGATGACCATAGGTTTTTTCTCCTTGGATGATCCCTGTTTCCACAGGGTCTCCGAAGGTGTATCCGGTGACATGTTTCGTAAGCTTGAATGCGCTCATTTGAACCTCCAGATTATCTGTGCAACCGCTTGCACTAATTTCTTAACTCCATTATAGTACAAAATCATCAAATGTAAAGGTTATTACCAATTTTTGTCAATATCGCAATCTTGCCTTTTGATATCACCATGGCAGTCCCATCCGCATCTGGACAGGATCTGGAAGAATCCTCATCAGGAAAAAATGCGCAGAAAAATACCTGGTTCGGACTGTTCACCGATCCAGGTATGTAGTGCATCATTCATTATGAAAGTTTCATCAGCAGACGCTTGCTCCACTTCTATTTCACTGACGGTCAAGGCTCTCCCAGTCCGAAGTTTTCTCTTGAAACAATCAGGTCCGTGACCATCTGACCGATGCTCTCCATCTTCTTCAGGTTGAGATTCGAAAGGGTATCCTTCTCTGTCCCCTTCTGATTATGATAGGCTTTCCCGATGCCCACAGCCAGATGGGCATTGGTTCTGAAATTGAGCAGCTGCCGGGAAACGGTCTTGTAGATTGGGGTGGATTCTCTCCAGTCGTCCGGCGGCAGAAGACTCTGATACCTGGTATAAGGCACTTTCATCTCTTTCAGAGTACTTTCCATGCGAAGAAGACTTCGGAAGGAGTCCTCCTTGTTCAGCTGCCCGAAATAGGCCAAAAGGTCCACCTCTTTATCCCCTTTCAGTCCCGAACCCAGAAGCTCCAGATACATGTAGCCTCCACCGGCGGAGACTTCCGCATGGCGCAGATAGTAGTCATTCCGGTTTTCACCCAGAAGATCCGACTCCCGGTCCAGGAAGAGAAAAAGAATGGATTTCTTATACCCTTCTTCTTCTTCTTCTTCTGTGATGGCTCTGGCGATCTCCAGGGCTGTGGCCAGGGCTGTGGTTCCTTCCACGGAAGATGTCCCATTTGAAAGCCTTATGCCATCATAGGGCACCCCGATGATGAGGCTCTGACCGGGGTCTTCCAGGGTTCTTCCTTCAGGAATCAGCCAGGACTCGATGATTCTTCCTTCCTTCGGCGGAATCTCCGGCACCGTGTATTCGATGGCCACGTCACAGGGGCCTGCCATCAGCTTCTCCTGCAGCTCACCGTAAGGGATGATGGTCAGCTTATAGGAGGAGTAGGTGCCGCTTCTTGCCTCATGACCATCCACGATGAGAAACTCCGCGATGTCTGTAGGATCCATGAAACCCGGCAGATGATCCATGCCACGGATCACTTCATCCAGCCCTGCATAGCTCACAGGAAAGAGGCTGCGGTCCTCCATGCTGTAGTCCTCCCTTTCCCACTCCATGGCTCTGCCTTCCCTCACCACCTTCTCTCCGGGACGGTCATAGTCCATAGGCACTTCCAGCACGGAGAAATCATCGTAGAGGTTGTATTTTCCCACATTACCCTCTGCATCCGTCAGGGTGATCTTCGCCTCTTTCATGATCAGCGGTGTCCTGTGAGCCAGTGCAACGTCTACCTCCCGATCCGGGTTCATATTGGGATAGGCATACTGGATGGGAAACTCCCGGGTCTCAAATCCGTAGCTTTCCATGGTGCTGATGATGTATTCTCCCGCTGCATAGCCTCCTTCCGAGCCGGAGACTCTCCCCTCATACTTCTCGTTGATGAGCTCGATGAGATGTTCTCTGGCGCGGTCCACGCTGAAATCCCCCAGGGGACTGTAGCTGGGCACCAGTAGCAGCGCAAGAAGAACCGAAACAGAGACGGTCTTCAGAAGAACGGGTTTCCAGTGCCTTCTGAGATGTCGAAGCTCCATGAGAAACACTCTGGGGGAAAGAACGAAGTACGCCTGTCTCACATGACTGACAAATCTGGAGTCCCGTTTGCTAAATTCCAGTCGGAGCCCTTCACCCAGAAGATTCAGCGCCATCACCGCCAGGGTGAAGGTGAGCACCGGAAAGACCACAAGCCACCAGTTGTCCTCAAAGCGCTCCAGCTGGGAGGTGAGCTTGAGAAGCATGGATCCCCATTCCGGTTCGATGCTCATTTCGTAGCTGGCACGAAAGGCCAGGGTCTTCACTTCCCGGATGGTGCCCACGAAAATCCCCAGCACCGCCAGCTGCGCAATGAGAAAGATGCCCTGCCCCGCTTCCTTGAAGAAGCTGGAAAGAGCGGTAGGCACCACGTGGGGAAAGAGGTTCTGACGGATGATCTGAGGCCAGGTCTTTCCGATGGCGATCTGACCTTCTATGAAGTCCTCCTCCATGATGCGCTTCACCGTATCCGCAAGGATGCCTGCCACCCTCGACCAGCCAAGGACAGCAAGAATCAGGGAATAGAGCAGAATGGAGCGGTCGATCTGCAGATTCCGGAAGAAATTCATCCTGAAAATGAGAAAGGACAGAATCAGAATAGGCACCGCACTGAAATAGGTGTTGAAGAAAAGAATGAGCTTCTGGAAGAACTTCTTTCCCATGCCTGCCAGGATTCCAATGGGCATCCCCAGAAGAATCCTGAAAAACGCAATATAGAAGCCAAGCCTTAAAGTGTTTCCCGTACCGTAGACGAGCCTTGCATAGATGTCTCGCCCTGCCACATCCGTACCCATGAGATTATGATCACTGGGCCAGATGGGATGCATGGTGAACTCGTCTTTCACCTCTCCTTCCACGACCACTTCCATGGTTCGAGGCGGCTCCTCGAACATGGGGTCCTTGTCCGTGAATAGGGCCGGAAACATGGCAGCCGCCATGAAAAAAAGAAATAGAACTCCACCGATCATCAGTGGATAGTTGATCTTCTTCATAGGTCCCTCCAGTATTGAGCTAATGTATTTCAACTGATTCCATAGAATATTTTCTTACTATTATTTTTATTTTTAATTATAGTATATCGTATCTGTTCTCCTACTGAAAGCATTACCAGTTTTTTATATTAAACAATCCTGTGAGGGCAGAATTAATATCAAAAGAAATCATTTTTCACAAACTAACTTAATTTTCAGCTCCTATATACTTTTTATTGAATTTCCTCTATAAACACCAATTTAGACTTTTTTCTTATCTTCAGATGTTTTAGTTTCTGATACTAATATATGCTGTATACATAATTGATAAAGATATTCAAAAATGCACTAACTTTAAACACAACGTTGACAAATACGTATTTAATGATAAAATATATTCATATGTACGTACATACAAAATGATAAAGGGGGCTTTAATAATGAAGAACATTGCAATAATTGGTAGTTCAGGGGGTAATCTATATAATTTAGGTGGGAAGGAACCCCATAAGTTGCTTAACGAGATTATTCAACAAGCGAATTCCGCTGGAATAAATGTAGCAGATATTGTTTTCGTTGGTGCTGATATGTCTATGGATAAGGTAAACAGTACGACACAAGCTAGACTAATTACTTTTGATAATGAAATGGTTACTGGTAATTATGAAATTTTAAAAACCACTAATGAGAAAGCAATGAAAGCAGATCAACAATTAGCACAGAAGATTATTAATAATGAAATTGACGGGATAGTAGTAATGAGTGCAGATCCTAGTTCGATAAATAAGGCTAGTCTGGAAGCTGCAGCTGAAAAGAACATTCCAATTGTAGGTACTGGTGGAACATCCATGGCGAAAATACAAAACATTGGGGCTAATATATTAGCTGTCTCTGGGACAACTGGAACTACAAATCGTACGAGAGCAATTTCAGCAATAAGCAGTTTAAGTAAAGCGTTTGGATTGAAGTATAAACCCGTTATTGGTTCAAGCGGCTCTTCATCTACTGAAGAATCTGGTAATTTAAAAGACAGAATAAGCGTGAGAGGTATTATGATGGCTTCATTACCTGGATTCATTGCTATGTCTCTGGTTTTAGCATTAAGCAAAGTATCTTTTCTTAGCGAATTTGGAGAAATTTTTAATTTGTTAATCAATGTTTTACCAGTAATTGTAGCTGCAATTGCGGCTAAGCAGGTTTCTGGATTAGATGAGATTGGTATCGTCTCTGGTATTGTTGCAGGAGCATTGTCTGTGCAGGGTGGAATTATCGGTGGAATTATCGGTGGAATTTTAGCTGGCTTGCTAGCATCGTATATGATAAGAAAAGCATTCGATTGGAAAATACCTGGTACTACAGCAAATTTGATAGGAGGAGGCTTGGCAGGACTCATCGCGGGGCTATTCGTTTATTTCCTAATAGCGCCGATTGCTTTAGCAGGAGGTAATGCAATTCGTGATTTAATTGAAGGAGCTTTAGCTCTTAGTCCAGCTTTAGCAGGTCTTGTAGCCGGAGCTTTAATCTGGCCTGCAATTTTAGGTGGCGTATACCATGCGGCAATATTACCTATCGTATTATTAGAAATGGAATCTACAGGTATGAGTTTTCTAGGTGCCGTTGATATGGTAGGTCTTGTAATGGTTTCCGCAGGGATAACATTAGCAAACATATTATCACCAAGACGTAAAGAAAACCGTTCCTTAGCAATTCCTGGTTTTTTGATTAATATTGGGTTTGGTACTTTTGTTGAAGCAGCATATCCTTTTATGTTTTCTAGTAAATATGTAATGGGAACTGCTATTCTCTCAGCAGCTATAGGTGGATTGCTGGTTGGTGTTCTTGGGGTGTTTGGAACTGCATATGTTCCTTCTGTAATTGCACCGGGACTATCCAATAATGCACTAGGATTTGTTATTGCTATGCTTGTGGCTATGTTTTTGTCTATGGGATTAACAATAATATCCAATCGATTCACAAAGGAGAAAGTTAATGATTAAAAGTGATATGGAACTAAAAAGAAAAAAAGCACTAAAAAAAGTAACTGATGCGATTGAACTACATAATGGCACTACGATCCTTAGTACTGGTATCACAGGAGATGATGCAAGACTCGCTAAAGCAGCTGTAGATGGAGGAGCAAGAATGCTTGAACCGAATCATCCTGCATTAGCTCTAGCACGAGGCTATAAGGGCGTAAACAATATGCATGATGCAGAAATGGTTAGGCATGAAATAAGTTTGGATCAGATGCTTGAATCTACAAGTGGTGTCAGAAATGTTGTTGGTCAGGATATATTTATCACAGTTGGTGTCCCTGGTGGATTTACGGAAGTTATGCCGGTGGAACTTTCAGATGAGGATTTTAAAAAAATATCTTTATCGGGTGCCGATGGACTACACACACATAAATCAAGTTTGGAAGATTTGAAGATATGGGTTGAAAAGGCACATCGATATGGACTTCTAGTAGATGCCTATATTGGGCACCCAAATGACCTACATACTTTTGGTATTGCAGCAGAAACTCCTGAAGATGTGAGTATTGTGGCTAAAAAACTTGAAGAAATTGGTGTAGATATGATCGGCTTAATGACAGGTATGAGTTATGAGGGGGTAAAGGCTGGTGAAATTCCAGAAATCATAGAAAAGCGAGTCAGAGCTCTTGTTTCAAGTGTAAGTGTTCCAACATTAGCTGAAGGTGGAATCAATAAAGCGAACTTTCATAGATTTAAAGAGTTAGGTATTAACATATTGGTAGTTGGAACCTCTATTGATAATGTTGTTACTAAAGCAGCATCAGATACCGTAAAGAAATTTTTGGAGAGATGATCATTAGATCCGTACTAAACTATTATTTAATTCGAATCATTCTACACAAATAATTATTATCTTATAGCAAAATATAACTAAACAACTCCTATCATAGTAATACTTGAATGAATTATTCTTCAAGTTAGCTAGGATAGGAGTTATTATTGATAATTATACTAAATACAAAACCTTTCTGAATGCTGTATTTTCATAAGATTTATTGATAAAAGCTATTTATTTTTTTCTTGTGGTTAGTGAATTATCATTCCTCGATAGTATTTATGGGTGCCTGAAAAGGATTGCCTATACTAATTACCTCGTGAGTTTAGTTGAAAATCTATACTTTGACCCTATATAGTATGCTTTCACGTAATACAATGGAACACCAGAATTGAGGAATATAACAGCATCCATATATAGCAATGCCGAATTAATTGATATTTTCAATATTTTAGAGATATCATTTGGAGCGTTGATTGCCTCGAGTTTATATAAACCATCACCAAGTTCAAGATTGTATTTTTTTTCATATAGATTATACAAAGAGGCTTTTGGAGAAATGTAATCATCTAAATCGGGGCAATAACTTGCTACGACATATGTAATTTCATAACATAAAACTTCATCATCGTTTCTTCTCAGTCGTTCAATGTAGTATACAGGATCTTCTGGATCTATACTTAGCCTATTACATACTTCTTCTGACGGCGAAATTAATTTTGCAGATAAAATTATACTGTTCGGATTCCCCCCTTGTTTCCTGATGATTTCAGAAAAACTTGTCATGTTACTGAGAGTATAGTCATAATCTGGTTTAATGTGGTTAACAAATGTCCCCGTTCCTTTGATTTTTCTTATAAATCCATTGCTTTTCAGTCGATCCATTGCTTTTCTTATAGTATGCCGACTTACTTCAAATTCTTCCATAAGGTCAACTTCTCTGGGCAGTAATGAGTTGGTTGAATAATAACCGGATAACAATCTATCCTTTATCTCATCGTATACTTTTTCGTGTAAAAACTTCTTGTTGTTCATTATATCACCAGTTTCTATAATAGATTTTGTTCGAGTGTTATGATTGTGACATTTTTAGAATCGTATATAATTAAATAATATCAAAAGATACACTTGTATGGTTAATGTTATACATCATACAAGGCCACCAACTTACGATGTCTTCTAGCTATTAGTCTACATCAAAAAGAAGAAAGAATAAATACCAAATACTCTTCTGATCCATCAACCATAATATCCAGTAAATCCGATTCTGTCATCCAGAGCCAGAAATGTTATAATGAAATGAAAAATATTCTGAAGCACGAAAAAATAGAGAATCAGATTGAAAAAGGAGAACCATCATGCAGAAGTTTCTAGAAATCATACAGCAGTCCAGGAGCGTAGACTCCCTGCCTTCCCTGAAGTCCATCTACAAAAAGGTGAAAAAGAAAATCACTGCGGGAGACTATCAAGAAGAAGAGCTCGATGCCATAGAGGAAGCCTTCAGGGACGGGGTCACCGTCACCATCGAAGACGGCACAAAAGTGCAGCTGGTGAAAGATGTGGTCTGCGCCGGGCATTCCTATTTCGAGAAAAAAGAGACCCACGCCTACGGCATCGGAGACAATAAGTACAAGTGCCTCACCTGCCATAGAACCCTTAGAAAGATCGAGGAAGTTTCAGAGAACATCCTGTTCCCCCTGGAATGGCCCCTTCCCGATGCACAGTTTTTCAGAGACAACACCTATCCATATACTTTCGCGAAAATCATTGCCGATGCCAAAGACATCACAGAGCTTCCAAGCTTACCGGTCCTTTTTGAAGAGCTGAGAAAACTGGAGATTCTGGACGAATGTAATTTCGACCAGGAGAAGAAGGCACTGGAAAACAGCTGGGCAGAAGGCATCACCATCACCATCGCCGATGGCACCAGCGTGAAACTCACCTTCGGAAAGAGGTGTGTGCTTCATCGCTTCAACACCCCTTATATCCGGTATTCCTATCAGGTGGAAGAGAATGTCTATCTCTGCGGGAACTGTCTGGAGAAGGGAGAGGAGCACAAGGACATCATGGAGCTTCACCCACTTGTTGCGGAAGAGCTGCTCTTTCCTCTGGACTGGACCCGCTCCGGCATCGATATCTGGCTGGAGAACGTGGAGAGAAGAATCGAGGCGCTGGAGGAAGCGAAGAAACACTGATTCTAAGAAGAACACAGATTGCAATAAGAACAGAAAGAACGCTTCAAGCAGTTTCCTCCTGAGAGGGGATCCGCTTGAAGCGTTCTTTCTGCTGTCCATGGTACTGATCTGCGAACCATTCTGATTCTATCTCCTCAAAAGCGCTCCGCTTTTCAGATATAATTCACACTAAATTCACTATGGAGATACCATATATACGATAAAATAAATATAATATCAGGGAAAGAAGGTGCATAGAATGGAACTCATCACCAGAGAACTGGTCGCTTTTCCCATGGAGGCTCAGACGAAGATGGAAGCCCTGTCTCTGCTCTCGGATGCGCTTTGGAGAGAGAAGAGAATCTCTTCAAAGGAACTATTCATGGAAGACGTCCTCAAGAGAGAAAAGGAATTCACCACGGGCTTTGGTGGCGGCTTCGCCATCCCCCATGGAAAATCCGATGCTGTCCTCACCCCTTCCATCGCCGTGGGCAGATCTTCCCATCCGCTGGATTGGGATGCCATGGATGAAAAACCGGTGTTTCTGGTGTTTCTTCTGGCCGTTCCAGAGGCCCATGCAGGAGACACCCACCTGCGAATTCTGGCGAAGCTTGCAGAGAATCTAATGGATGATGAGATCCGAGAGGAGCTTCTGGCTCTTGAATCATCCGAAGCGCTTTATCACTATACAAGCCGAATTTTAGGAGGTATTTAGTATGTTTATTGTAGCAGTCACCGCCTGCCCCACCGGAGTCGCTCACACCTATATGGCAAAAGCGGCACTGGAGAAAGGTGCGAAGAAAAGAGGACATGAGATCAAAGTGGAAACTCAAGGTGCCATGGGGATCGAAAATGAGATCACGGAAGCGGATCTTGAAAAAGCAGACCTGATCATCCTTGCCATAGAGACCGCCATCAACAAGATGGAGCGTTTCAAAGGAAGAAAAGCCATGAAGATCACCATCAACCAGGCCATCGGAAAAACAGACGATGTTTTCGCAAAAGCCGAAAAAGCAGTAAACGGCTAGAATAAAAGAAAAAGAGGTGTTCTGATGAAAAATGCAGTACTTAATCTTAAACGCGCCCTGATGACAGGGGTTTCCTACATGCTGCCCTTCATCGTGGGGGCGGGTATGCTCATCGCCCTTGGCACAGTGCTTTCCCAGTTCGGTCTTAAAACAGGTCCCATGCTGGACCTGGGCTACGGCCTGTTCGGATTCATTCCCCATATCGTAGGGGCCTACGTGGCCTTTGGTATCGCCGACAGACCCGGCATCGCCCCAGGCTTTGCCGGCGGCTATGTGGCTGCACAGATCGGAGCAGGTTTTCTGGGTGGCATTCTGGCGGGGTTCATCGCAGGGTATCTGGTGAATCTTCTGAAGAAGGTTCCGGTCCATGAATACATCTACGCGCTGAAGCCCATGCTTCTCATTCCCCTTCTCGGCATCGCCTTCACAGCCCTTGCCATGAGCATTCTGGGTCAGCCCATCGCCTGGCTTCAGACGACGCTTAACGTCTGGCTCACAGGAGTCAGCGGAAGCAGCGCCGTTCTTCTGGGCGCGGTGATCGGTGCCATGATGGCCTTTGACATGGGCGGTCCGCTGGGAAAGATCGCCCTGACCTTCGTGGTCGGTGCCTACTCCCAGGGCATCTACGGCCCCAATGCCGCCGCCTTTCCGGGCATCATGACGGCGCCCGTATCGGTAGCTCTGGCCGCCATGCTCTTCCCGAAGAAATTCAACACTGTGGAGCGGAAGAATGCACCCGCAACCCTTGTGACCGGACTTTTCGGTATTTCTGAAGGGGCCATACCCTATGCCATGGCCAACCCCTTCCGAACCATCCCCGCCTTTATGGCAGGCGCTGCCGTGGGCGGAGGCATGATGATGGCGCTGGACCTGGAGACCAAGATGTTCAGCGGACTGGTGGCTCTGCCCTTCACCGATCGGTGGCTGCTCTTCTCCCTCAGCATTCTGGTGGGGGTGGCTGTGAGCATCGCTCTTCTATATCTTCTCAAGAAGGAACCTACCCCGGAAGAGGAAGACGAGATTTCCGATATCCTCGACATCATGGAATAGTAAAAAGCAGTATGAAGGCTTCTTGCCTCATACTGCTTTCGCGTTCAGGTGTATTTATTTTGCTTCCTAGTTGGCGGAAGTGATTTCCGTCCAGATTCTGTCGTAGACAGAAAGCACATCGGAAGGGTCTCTGAAGATTTCGGTGTTCTCCAGCACTTCGTCGGATGGATACGCAATGGGACTGTTTCTGATTTCTTCAGGCAGCATCTCCACCGCTTCGGTGATCGGTGTGGAGTATCCGATGTAGTCCACATTCTGGATGGCGATATCGGGTCTCAGCATGAAGTTGATGAACTTCTCCGCACCTTCCTTGTTGGCCACGCTCTTCGGGATGACCATGGAATCGAACCAGATGTTGGTTCCTTCTTCCGGAATGGCATAATCCAGGTTCGGATTCTCTTCGATCATATACATGGCATCTCCGGACCACACAAGGCCCATGGCTGCTTCTTCGGCAATGAGGGCATCCTTGATGTCATCGCCAAGGTATGCGTAGACGATGGGCTTCTGCTTGATCAGTTCATCTCTTGCCTCTTCCAGCTGTGCCACATCTCTGGTGTTCATGGAGTAACCCAGTCTCAGCAGGGAAACCCCGATGGTGTCTCTCTGGCTGTTCAGCATGAGGATCTCATCCTTGTATTTCTCATCCCAGAGAATATCCCAGGAAGTTACCGGCTCTGTGACTACATTCTTGTTGTAGAGGATCCCGAAGGTTCCCCACATGTACGGCGCAGAGTATTCATCATTGGGATCAAAGACCAGTCCCTGGAAATCCGGGTCGATCTTATCACGATTGGGCACATTCTCCCAGTTGATGGGTACAATGAGATCTTCATTGATGGCTCTTTCTATGGTGTAGTCGGAAATGAAGATCACATCATAGGAGTTTCCGCCCTGCTTCAGCTTGGTGTAGATGTCTTCGTTGTTGGCGTAGGTGTCGTAGACCACTTCGATTCCGGTCTCTTCCTCGAACTGCTCCAGTACGTCAAAATTGATGTAATCTCCGAAGTTATAGACGTTGATGGTTTCCTTTTCTTCTCCGCAGGCGGCAAGCGCCAGGGAAGATACCCCGATGAGGGCCGCTGCAATGATTTTTCTTATATTTTTCATAGTACTCCTCCTGTTTTCCATGCATGAGCATGGACATATACTGTTTCTTTTATTCTATAGATCTCTTTCTTCCTCTTCCTCACTCTTTCCGATCCGGTTGATGATCAGAAGAAGGATGAAGAATCCGATGAGCATGAAGGTCGATAGCGCATTGATGACGGGGTTGATCCCTCTTCTCGCCATGGAGAAGATGAGGATGCTGAGGTTCTGCACCCCATGTCCTGTGGTGAAGAAGCTGATGGCGAAATCATCCACCGACAGGGTGAAGGCCAGAAGCGCCCCCGTGACGATGCCAGGCATGATTTCCGGCACAATGACCTTTCTCAGGGCATACATGGGTTTTGCCCCCAGGTCCATGGCCGCTTCCGCCAGGTTCGCATTCATCTGCTTCAGTTTCGGCAGCACCGCCAGCACCACGTAAGGTGTGCAGAAGGTGATGTGGGAAAGAAGCACTGTGGACAGGCCGAAATCCAGTCCCATGAACCTGTACAGGGCAATAAGGGATACCGCGATGACCACATCCGGGTTCAATATGGGCAGATAGTTGAGATTCAGCGCCATCTGCTTGAAGGGCCCCTTTCTGGAATAGTGGATGCCGATGGCGGCAAGGGTCCCAAGAATCGTCGCCACGATGGTGGTCACCACGGCGATGATCATGGTGTTGGTCAGGGCACTGATGACGGCTCTGTTACTGAACAGGTCCTGATACCATTTCAGGGTGAATCCTGTGAAGGCTCCTCTTGATTTCGATTCATTGAAGGAATAGATGATCAGTACAATGATCGGCGCATAGAGGAAGAGAAAAATAAGCACCGTATAAAGATTTCTGAATCCCTTTCTTACCATAAGCCGCCTCTACCTCCTTCCAGATCTCCTCCGCCTTTATTGGTCAGCGCCATGACGATGAGAATGATCACCATGAGAACGATGGACATGGCGGAGCCGAAGTGCCAGTCTCCCGTGTAGATGAACTGCTGCTCGATGACGTTACCGATGAGGGTCGTCTTGTTTCCACCTAAGAGGTTGGAGATGATGAAGGTGGATACCGCCGGGGTGAACACCATGGTGAATCCCGTCATGACGCCAGGAAGGCTGAGGGGGAAAATCACTCTTCTGAAAATGGTTTTTCTGTCCGCACCCAGATCCTGTGCCGCCTCAATGAGCTTCTTGTCCATCTTCACCAGTACGGAGTAGATGGGCAGCACCATGAAGGGCAGGAAGTTGTAGACCATACCCAGGATCACCGAACCGCTGTTGTAGAGAAGCTCCATGGACTCGAATCCCAGGAAGTTCAGAAAGGAATTGATGATTCCGTTCTTCCCGAGAATGGTGAGCCATGCATAGGTTCTCAGAAGAAAATTCATCCACATGGGTATGACGAAAAGCAGGATCAGATTGTTTCTCGTCTTGGCCTTTCTCTTATTTGCGATGATGTAGGCGATGGGATAGCCCAGGATGAAGCAGATCACCGTGGAGATCAGTGAAAGCATCAGAGACCTTCCCAGTACGTCCAGATAGATGGGGGACAGGAAACGCCTGAAGTTCTCCAGGCTGAAGCGGAAAGTCTCATAATCGGTGCTGTTTCCCGTGGTGAAAGCGAAATACCCCACAAGAAACAGGGGGATGAGGATAAAGATCAGCATCCATAGAACATATGGATACGAAGCCTTTCTCATTCTCAAGACGCTTCACCTCTTTTCATGATGTGGATGGCATCAGGCAGAATCTTCATGCCGATGACTTCTCCAAGAGGTGCCATGGCCGTACTCTGGATCAGGTAACGGAACCCGTCCACATTCACCACCATCTCGTAGTGCACCCCCTTGAAGGTCACTTCCTCCACCAGGCCTTTCAGCTGTCCTTCCTTGGCAGTGGTCATCTGGATGTCCTCGGGCCGAACCACCACCTCCACAGGCTCCATAGGCGCAAAGCCCTTGTCCACGCAGGGGAAGGTGACGCCCTGGAATTCCACCAGATAATCCTTGTGCATGATACCCGGCAGAATGTTGGATTCTCCGATGAACTTCGCCACAAAGGCATTCTTCGGTTCATTGTAGATGTCCACCGGGGTGCCGATCTGCTGGATGAGCCCCTCATTCATGACCACGATGGTATCGCTCATGGTGAGCGCTTCCTCCTGATCATGGGTCACATAGATGAAGGTGATGCCTACTCTTTTCTGGATGTTCTTGAGCTCGATCTGCATCTCTTTTCTAAGCTTCAGGTCCAGTGCACCCAGGGGCTCATCCAGAAGCAGCACCTTGGGTTCGTTGACCAGTGCTCTAGCGATGGCGATTCTCTGCTGCTGTCCGCCGGAAAGGGAGTCCACTCCTCTTTTCTCAAAACCGGACAGGTTCACAAGCTTCAGCACTTCCGTGACTTTTTTCGTGATCTCCTCCTTGGGCATCTTCTTGATCTTCAAGCCGAAGGCGATGTTCTCATAGACATTGAGATGGGGAAACAGTGCATATTTCTGGAACACCGTATTCACCTGCCGCTCATAGGGAGGCACATCGGAAATGTCCTTACCGGAGAAAATCACTTTCCCTTCTGAAGGCGTCTCGAAGCCTGCGATGATCCTAAGGGTTGTGGTCTTGCCGCAGCCCGAAGGTCCGAGAAGGGTAAGAAATTCATTTTCTCTGATATAGAGATTCATGTTTTCCAGTACGGTGGTCTTTCCGAAACTTTTGGATATATTTTTAAGATCGATCATGATATTGGTTGTCATAGCGCTGTGTCCCCTTTCTAGAATATTGGCGGTGTGCTCACCCAGATGACCATGGCGGTGTTCTTGCCTTCATTGGAGAGATAATGGGCTTTCCCCGGCTTCAGGTAGAAGCTCTCCCCTTTTTTCACTTTGTGTCTGTCTTTTCCCACATGAAGAATGATCTGTCCTGTCAGCACATGGCCGAACTCTTCCCCTTCATGGGGTGGTATTTCCTTGGTTCTGCCGCCGGAGCGGATCTCCACATGGATGGGCTCCATGGCATTCTTCTGGGCATTGGGAATGATCCAGTTGATGATGTTCCTGTTTTCCTCGTTTTCCTTCTCAAAGGCATCTTCTTTGCTGAAGACGATTTTCTCATCGGTGGTTTCATTGAAGAAATCTTTGAGATTGGTCCCCAGGCCCTCCAGTATATCCACAAGGGTTGCAATGGACGGAGACGTCAGGTCCCGCTCCAGCTGAGAGATGAACCCTTTTGTGAGTTCACAGCGGTTTGCCAGTTCTTCCTGGGTCAGCGCATTCTTGATGCGCAGGTTCTTGATTTTCTCACCGATCTGCATAACAACCTGCTACTCAAAATATGGACAAATCTATCCATATCGAGACTTTTACTGCTTCTTCCTGTATGCTTTCGCCTCAGTTTCCTGAACTGCTACTCACAAGTTCCTGTACAGTCCACAGTCGTAAATTCCCGACTAGCCATCGGTACACATCTACAATAGCGTTACAGTGCTACCGTGTAGACTTTCGCATTCAGAAGATTGATGCTGGCGTTCCTGTCCCTGTCTATGACGAGGCCGCACGCATCGCATCTGTATGTTCTATCAGATAGCTTCAGATCCTTTCTGATGGAACCACATTCCGAGCACAGCCTGCTTGAAGGATACCACCTGTCAGCAATTCTTAACTCTATCCCATTCTTCCTGCACTTGTCAGCAAGTTTCAGCCTGAAGGAATAGAAGTTCTGGCTTTGTACAGCCTTCGCTAAATGCCTGTTCTTCATCATGCCCCTCACGTTCAGGTCTTCCATGGTGATGAAACGTGGTTTTTGCCTGATCACCTGACTGATTACCTGATTGACGTGATTTTCCCTTATGCAGGAAAGTCTCTGATGAAGTTTCTGTACCTTTATGGTCTGCTTATGGATATTCTGTCTAGTAGCTTCTCCTTTCATTTTTTTATTTCTGACTTTCAGACTTTCGTATTTTCTCGAAAGACTTCTTTGTTCGCGTTTCAGCCTTTTTTCCAGGTCACGCACGGATCTGGTCTTGTTGATGTTTGCAAATGGATTCTCCATGGTGCTTACCACCGCAAAATCCTTGATGCCCCGATCGATGCCGATGCCATTTCCTTCGGGCACATCATAGGGCTTCTCTTCTGCTTCAATCAGCACAGACACGTAATATCTGCCTGCCTTCATGGATACGGTCCCGCTTTTCACCATGGAATCCATCGGGATGTATCCTTTCTCTTTCAGCCTGACAAATCCCAGTGTGGGTATTTTCAGGCGATGCCTTTCAATGGTCCAGTCCGTTCTGCTGTTCCTGGGGAAGTATGCTTTCACATCCGATCTGTTCTTCTTCTTGAATCTCGGAAATCCGGACTGTTTCCTGAAAAACTTCCTGAAAGCCTTCTCCCCATTCATGATGCTCTGCTTGACAGCTTTGCTGCTGACCTCTTTGACCCAAAGGTATTCCGGATTCTCTGGCAGGAACTCGTTGTTCAGCCATTTCGAGAAATCCATTCCGGACATAAAGCTTTTCTCCGCTTTGTAGATCTCTATGTTTTCCGCAATATAGAAATTGTAGATGAACCTGCAGACACCGATGGTTCTGTTTATTTTGTGTTTCTGCTTCTCAGTCGGATGTATTTCCGTCTTGTAACTTTTCAGCACCCTGATCATCACCTCTATGTACTATTTTTCTGGACCTTATTTAAGAAAATTATAGCACATATGTTCTTTTTCAGCAATTGAATATGAAACATATAGTATTCTATCTGAATTGCACCAAAGCTGGACTGTCATAGCAGAAACAGGTATGAACTCAGAAAGTCCATGAATCATGGGTATATTGCTTCACTTTTGTCTGTGATTGTGTATATTTTTAAGAATCATTTGCTGTTCCTGTACTACCTGATTCTGTATTGATTAAACTTTTTGTTTAGTGAAGTTAAACTGCAAAACCCATTATATAGAAAATTATTTTCGAAATCAATGGATTTCCTTCGAAAAAATGACGGTTTTTTCAGATTCTGAAAATATACCTTCAAAGCACTGTCATAGAGCCATTTCAGGCATCTTCAGAAATGTTAATAATCTGGAAATGATTCCTTTGATTTTCAAATTAGCGTACTGGGAGTTTACTCTGACTAAACCCGAAACGTTTACTTTTTATCCTGAATTGTCAAAAAACTCATGGGATGCTACACTACTCTTACAAGTGTTTAATTTTGGAGGCTATCATGAAAAAAGTGAAGACCAATGCCATGCGGCTTTTGGAAGACCAGAACATCCCCTACGAACTGCTCTCTTTCAGTCTGAAAGCGGATGCCATCACACCGGAATATATCGCAGAAGAGATCGGGAAAGAGGTGGAGCGCATCTTCAAGACCATCGTCACCGTAGGCACCAGCGGAAACCATTATGTGTTCTGCCTGCAGATCATCGAAGAACTGGACCTGAAGAAAGCGGCCAAGGCCGCTGGTGAAAAGAGCATCTCTCTCATCGACCAGAGGGATCTTCTGAAAGTGGCGGGCTATGAAAAAGGCGGATGCTCCCCTGTAGGCATGAAGAAGCTCTACAGGACTTTTTATGATGCCCATGCCCTGTCCTTTGACAGGATCATCGTCTCCGCAGGCAAAAGGGGCTATCAGATCGAAGTCCCCGTGGAGGGGCTTCTAAAGGCTACAGAAGGACAAACATCCGATCTGCTCATGGAAACGAAATCCATCTTCAGGTAGAAGCACCGCTTCCTGAGTCCATTCCTCTTGCATTCAGAAAAAGGAAGAGGCTTCCGTCTCCCGCACCAGGGAAACGGAGGCCTCTTTATTTCTTTCTTCGTCTTCTTTTCAGCCGTCAGGGCAAAAGTTCCTCCGCCAGGGGCACAAAGGATTCATTAAGCGTTTCAAGGTCCAGCCTCGTCACTCTTCTCTTCTCGTCATTGGTGATGTAGAAGAGATACTTATCTGCGATGTTGAAGCTGGAAGCAAACTCTGTCTTTTTCAGCAGCGTCGCCTCACTTCCATCGGGCCTGCTTCTGTAGATGCCCTGATCCTCATTATCCATCCGGACCCCACTCCAGAAGTAGTAGATGAAATCTTCATCATATACAATGTCACTGATCCAGGTGTCCAGAAAATCCGTGATCTGCCCTGTTTCCGTATCGTATTTCTTCATGCCTTGGGTGTCATTGCTTCTGCCGATGTAGATAATATCGCTTCCGGCCACATGGATGGTTCCGCCAAAGGTGCTCACAGGATCCACCTTCACAGGTTCTCCACCGGTAAGCGCCATCTTGTAGAGGTAACTCATGGAATCATCCCCGTCCAGTGATGCATGGAGATAGAGCTGGTCCTTTAGAATGACGATCTGGGGATAGGCGCCTTCCAGAAGAAGGGTTTCCTCTGTTCCGTCATATTTCATGCACAGAAAATTTCCATCCATCACATCATAGAAATACAGATACTCGTCATACAGCACCAGTTCTTCAAAATACCCTTCCTTCAGGAGCGTCACCTCACTTCCGTCAGGCTTAAACATGAAGATTCCGGACGTACCGAAATCATCAGGATTCAGAGGATCCACATCCCCCACCGCAAAAATTCTGCCATCCCCCACATTGATGTCGTGGAGGGTCCCTTTCACCAGAAGCTCCGTCTCATCGGTCTTTACATCGGTTCTCATGAGATTGCCGAACATCATCTTGTCGGAGTGGTAGATTATGCCATCTTCATAGACTGCTGTCCCGTCCTGGAGGAGATTGCACATGAGATTGCCGGGTCCTTCCAGGGATAAGACCACCTTCTCCGGCTCCGCTTCCTCTGATTCTTCCGCGGTTTCCCCCTCCTCGCTTTCAGAAGGATTCTCTTCTTCTTCTCCGGAAAAAGGCTCTTCCTCAATAGGACCGCCTGCCCCCTCTTCCGGTGTTTTTTCTGCTGCACATCCAGAAATGATCGTAGTCATGAATAATAGCATGAGCAGTACTGACATGAACTTCTTCAGCATATTTCGCATCCCCTTTTCCTCTGTTTTATTCGCTCATATAATACCATTATTATAGTATGCGAAAACCATATCGGTACAGAGAAATATCATGATGTTATCCTCATATTGAAAAACCCCCATGAAAGATCATTCTGATTCATCCATGAGGGTCTTTGAATATGACTATTGTATCCCTTGTGATTTCGTGCTTTGAAAAAGTTTATCTGATCACCGTGACTCTCTCGCTTACAGGAAGAATCTTCTTATCTGCCGGTTCACCCACAGGGTTTCCGAATACCAGCTGACCGAGAAGCTTGTAGTCCTTGTTGATGCCGAAAACTTCTGCCACTTCATCGTCGATGAGCGGATTGTAGTGCTGGATGGATGCCCCCAGGCCTTCACTCTCCAGTGCCGTCCAGATGATGAACTGGAGAATGCCGTTCCCCTGATGGGCCCAGGGCACAAAATTATCCTTGTACAGGGCGAACTCCTCTTCCTGCCTGCGGATCACCCGGGTGTCTTCGTAGAAGAGCACCGTACCATATCCTGCCTTGAAGGAGTCCAGCCTTTCCTTCGTTCGCTTGAAGTCCATGTCCGGAACGATCTTCTTCAGCGTCTTCGTCACGATGTCCCACAGCCTGTCATGGTGCTCTCCGAAAAGCACCACCACTCTGGAGCTCTGTGCGTTCATGGCCGAGGGCGCATTCATGACGGCGGTGTTTACGATCTCTTCGATCCGTTCTCTGCTGACGATTTCCTTCTTGTCCAGGGCATAATGGGATCTTCTCCTTGCCACGGCATCTAAAAATAAATTTGCACTCATCTGTCAATCTCCTCTTTCTATCTTCTTTTACTTTTCAGTTGGGTTCTTTGTAAGTGTTTCATAGACTCTGTGAAACACTTCCGTGGGCTGAGCACCGCTGACTTCCGCTTTTCCGTCGAAAAGAAAGTAGGGTACTCCTCTTATGCCCAGCTCCTGGGCCCTTAAAAGGTCTGCTTCCACCGCTTCCGTCATCGTCTCCGATGCCAGAGCTTCCCTTGCTTCCTTCTCTTCCAGTCCCGCCTCTTTCCAGAGTGCCAGAAGGACCTCGTGATCGTTCAGATTCAGACCCTCCACGAAATGTCCTCTGAAGAGGGCATCGAGGAGCGCTTCATCTTTTCCCGTTTTTTCAGCAAGATGCACCAGTCTGTGGGCATCATGGGTATTGGCTCCCCTTGTTGCGAAGATGTTCATGGGAAGACCAGCCTTACCGGCCATTTCCTCCACACCACGCATTCTGGCTTTCGCCTCCTCCAGGGAAAACCCGTATTTCTCCGCCAGGGATGCTACGGAATTGGGCGACTCCGTTCTGCTCGCATAAGGATCCAGTTCATAGCTTCTGTTTATGATCTCGAGGGTCTCTCCCTCGGGCAGCTCCTCCAGGAAACGCCTGAAATTGTTCTTGCCGATATAGCAGAATGGACACACGATGTCCGCCCATATCTCAACTCTCATAAAAATTCCTCCTTCTCTAAATAAAGGGACCGTGTTTAGCAGTCCTATTATTTTATTATAGCCCACATTCATATTTTATGCAATTTCATTTTACCAAATATGAATATGAGCTGAAATGACCCTGCCTGATGCCTCTGGCAGAAAGATTTGCTGTCTAACTTCCGCCCTGTATGGTAAAATATAGCTAGAATATGAGAATTTTCAGAGAAATAGAAGGAGGTCATTCCATTGATCAATATCGTACTGTTCTGTTCCACAGGTCTGTCCACGAATCTTCTGATCCGGAAGATCGAGAATGCGGCAGAGAAGAAGGACATTGCCGTGAACGTGAAATCCTATCCGGAAAGCATCATGAAGAAATACATCAGCGACGCCGATGTGGTACTCGTGGGGCCCCAGGTGAAGCATGCGCTCACGGAAATCAAAGAAGAATGTGACGCCCACCATGTTCCGCTGGAAGTCATTCCAACTAGAGACTATGGACTTATGGATGGAGAAAAGGTCCTGGCCCAGGCCCTGAGACTTTTCAGTCTTCATAATCCGGAAAAAGAATAGTCTAAGACATAGCGAAAGCGTTTCTTCCCTCATCGGAAGAAACGCTTTTTTTCATTTTCATTCTTTCTCACACACATTCTGCACCCTTGAAATCAGATCCTGTGAATCCCCTTCCAGTTGGCATCCCCATGCATGATGCCCATGACGATGCTGATGGAGTAGACGATTTTCGGGTCCATCATATAGCTGTCCATGAGCCCGATGAAGATGAGGACGATCATGGATACCATGAATCCCACATACATGACTTTCATCATCGGCTGGATCTTCATGGACCGGTTGTAGGTGGCGATGCCCCGGATCTTGAAAAACAGAATCAGAGCGCCCAGAAGGAGGCCGATGATGCCCATCTCCATGACCACCTGGAGCACCGCATTGTAGGGCCTGTTCACCAGATCCAGATTAAGAAGCTCTGCTCTTCCCACCATGAAGTTTCCGAAGGTTTCATCGAAGGTGTTGAAGCCCTTCCCGATGAAGATGGTGGAAAGATTTTCCTTCACCACTTCCAGATAGAACTGCGCTCTGTTCATTTCCTGGGTAAGAGCGAAGAACTGTCCGTGTCTTCTGGAAAACACCGGTATGAGAATCAGAAAGACCCCTGTGGGCACCAGCGCAATGAGAAACTTCATGGAGTAGAGGAAGGAAAGCAGTCCCAGACCGATGAAGAGACCGATGACAGCGATTCTGGAACCGGTCATGAAGATGGACACCAGCGCAACTCCCAGCACAAGCAGATAGAATCTGGATTCATGGTCCTTCTCTTTATAGATATAGAGCCCCAGGGCTGGAAAGAGAGGAATCAGCATGAAGTAGGCCAGCGTGGCTGGATTTTCCAGAAAGGAGGTGTTGATGGAAGAATCAAAGGGAACCCCCCGTACAATCTCGTCAATGATCACCTGTCCCACATGATAGATCCCGACGAGAAGCACCGACACGAAATAGGTCCGGATCAGGGGCATGGTATGATTGGGCCTGTTCAGCGCATATTTCAGCACGAAGTACAGAACGAATGCCGATGCATAAATGAGTATCCCGCGCAGTGTATTCATGGGATCGCTGGAATAGATCAGCGTCAGAACCTGAAGAAGAAGAAATAGAAAGGTGGAAAGTCCATAGGCAAGCTTATTCTGCTTTCTTCCTCTACGGATCTTCTTCAGGGCATCCTTATCCACATAAAGATGGACGGCAAAAAAGAGGCCCATGAAGACCCCGATGAGTGGGGTATTCTCTTCTGGTACCACCGGATACAGTATGATGGATAGTAGCATGATCTTAAAAAGTGTATTTCTTCCGAAAATGTCCATGATGCCCTCCACTCAGCAAATATATAACAAATATACACCATTTCAGAAAAATAAAAAAGAGGCCCGAGGGCCTCCATGCATCACAAATAATTATTCTACTGTGATTGCAGCTACTGGACAGCTTTCTACAGCTTCCTCAGCTAAATCTTCTTCTCCTGCTGGAACTTCGTCAACGATAGCATATGCCTTTCCGTCATCGTTCATATCGAACATTGATGGAGCAACGCTTGGACAAACTCCGCATCCGATGCAAAGATCCTGATCAACTACTGGTTTCATATACAACACCCCTTTTATACTTGATACCCTTATTATAAATAACTTTATCACAAAGTCTATGAACAAATTGTAAACTTTTTGTACAACTTGCTAATATTTAACAATGATCTTTCCGGAAACCGTTGACACATCTAGCTTTACGCTATTGCTTACATTTCTCTCCAGAGATTGTGAAGATTCGTTAATCCCTTCACCATTCTCCACAATGATCTTTCCGCTGATGCTGGACAGGTCATAGCTGAGATCCTGAATCTCTTCGATTTCCACTGAAACCGCTCCGGAAATGGTAGAAATTTCGGAATCCTCCGTGAGACTCTCCGCTGTGACGTTCACGCTGCCCGATACGGAGTCCAGACGGAAGTGGTCCCTGACGCCCGTGGCGGTGATCTTTCCCGAGACGGTCTCTCCTTCCAGCACCTCTACTGCGCTGTAGCTGATGAACTGCCCGGATACGGTGCTGAAGCGGACACGCTCATGTTCGCCCTCTTCCAGGACGATCTCGCCGGAAATATTCTCCACGCGCACATTCTTCGCTCGGATGCCCTCCATGGTGATTTCACCGGATACATTTTCGAAATGGACATCTTCCATATAATCTCTTGGGACCAGAAGCTCGATGTCCAGGTCGTAGCTGTTTCCGATGCCGAAATTGAGATTGCTGATGTCCTTATAGAAATAGACGGCAAGCTGGGTGTCCGTTTCCTCCACCTTCAGGTACCGGTCACGGTAGCGCTCGGGTACGCTTCCTTCCACCAGAAGCCTGATCTCCTCTCCATCGTAGCCTCTGACTTCCAGGTCCCCCATGGGTGTATCCACACGGAGCATTTCCTTGCCCTCCATGGAATAGGACAGGTCCTCAGAAACCTCCACTTCACTGCCCAGGTTGATGCTGATTTCATTTCCGCCGATGAGATTTCGGATCTCCTCCGCGATTTCGCCCGTTCCCAGACCTGATTCAAAGATGATGTAGGCGCCGATGCCGATGGAGACCGATGCGATGATCAAAGTGGTTACAACAATTTTCTTGAATCCGCTCATTTTCACTCCTCCAGAGTATCGCCGGGAAAAGCTATCCCAGCATTCGTTTAAACATAGTCCAGATGGTAAACAGAATCCATTTGATGATTCTGATGACAACAGCTGTTACAAGGACAAACACCGAAAGAACTGCTATGCCGAAGAAAAACAGTGCAAGCTGCGGAATGTTGAATCCTGCAGATGCCGGAAAAACCATGATGAGGATGGGAGATGCCAGGAGCACCAGAGCTGCCGCCAGAAGCAGCAGTGCTATGGTGAAGAGTCCTACAACCACAGAACCCAGAATACTGATCAGGACGGGTCCGAAGAAGATGATGAATAGAATCAGAGCAATGAGTCTTGCTGTCTGATTGGTGCCCTTGCCCTTTTTATTTGGTCCCATGGTTTCCCTCCTCTCTTTTTCTAAACTATACCCTCTGAGAATTAAAAGTGAATTAAAAACCGCTGGGAAAAGAAAAGCTTCTTCCAGTCCCTTTCCTGCTGCCTCTGCCTTATCGAAAACCTTTCCTGCCAAGGTAGAGTATTCGATGGATTCATAATATAATGAAAGAAGAAAGAATGGGGGGATGACGTTGTCACAGGTATTAGGAATCAGCGTACTGACAAATATCAGAAAATCACTGACTCTGACGGGTTTTCTGAGGAAAATAAGCTATACGAAACAGGAGATCCTGGATGCTGCCGGGGATAAGAAGTTCACGCAAGGCATCACGAGGCTTCTGGAAAACAGAGACTACAGCGTGCAGAGCCTCTTTCCCGTCGTCAAAGAAGCCTTCGGCCCGCTGGGCCGCTCAGAGAACGTGGATCTTGACATGATCTACGACTATCTGGTGCTGAAGGTGGATGAAGATGCCAGGGATCGGGTTTTCACCAAAGAGGAGAGAGATTTCATCATCCTCTTCATCGCAATCTATGAAGTGATGCTGAAAAGCGAGGAAGCTTCAGGCAGCGATGCGTTCTACATCACCCACGGATTCCAGTTTCTGACCAAGAAAGAAGTTCAGGAGCTGGAAAACGAAGAATACAGGCGCTTCATGAAAGCCTTCAAGGAGGACCATATCTACGCGCTCATGAAGATGTCCCGAGACCTGAAGGGCTACAATACCCTGGACCATGTGGTGGGCGTTCATCATGTAGGCATGTTCATTGCCCGGCAGCTGAAAAACCTGGGACTACCCATTGATCTGGGCAGAGTCTCCGGCGCTCTGGCAGGCCACGACATCGGCAAATACGGCGTCAAACTCAGTGAAATGAGAAGAGTGCCCTATCTGCACTACTACTACTCGGACATCTGGTTCAAAAAGCACGGCATCGACTACATCCGAAACGTGGCCGTGAACCACAGCACCTGGGACCTGGAACTGGAGAATCTATCTCTGGAAGCACTGGTCCTCATCTACTCGGATTTCAGAGTGAAGAACAGGAATGTGGAAGGGAAAGAGCAGATGTTCATCTACCCTCTGGATGAATCCTTCCATGTGATTCTGGAGAAACTGGACAATGTGGATGAGGCCAAAAAGAGACGATATGAAAGAGTGTATGCGAAGCTCGAAGACTTCGAGAATTATCTGAGGAGTCTGGGCGTGGAAGTCGCCGTCTCCGGAAAGGAAGAGAACCGGAAGATCCTGGAGTCCAGAAAAACCATCCGGACCCTGAAAAAGCCTGCCATCTGCTTCGGCGATGAGATCATTGACAGGCTGAAGTATCATGCCATCGATCACAACATCAAAGTCATGCATCTGCTTCGCGATGAGTTCAGTATGGATACGCTGCTGGAGGAAGCCAGGTCTCTTCGGGACTGGAAGGACCTCAGAGAATACCTGCGGATCTTTGAAGAATACTCCACCTATCTGACTCAAGGGCAGAAGCTTCAGGTCGTAAGCTTTCTTCTGGAATGCCTCATTCATCCGGAGGATGACATCAGGTATCACAGCGCGGAAATGCTGGGAGACATCATTGGAACCTTCGACGAGGATTACCGGAAGGAAATTCCGCTGGAAGAGGTGGCCCCCTCCTCCAATGTATCAGGCCTTCGCCTTCTGGATTCGACCCTGAAGAAGATTCTCTATCCCGGCCACAAGGTCATCGACAGCCACAAGATGCAGCTGGGCTACTCCTTCTCCACCATGATCCAGCATCTCTTCACCAGCCTTCCTGAATCAAGAATCGGCGAATATACCTCTGTGGTGGAAAAGTATTATGAGAACATCAGTCCCAAGAGACAGGAGACCAACATCTTCCTCACGGAAGCCATACGGTATATCCCCTTTCCAGGAAGGCTGAAAGAAGACTTCTTCCGCACGGTGCTCAAGGGCAGCATCATGCAGAGGATTTCCGTACTGGAGCTCATCACCACAAGCTATCCCCTCAGCCATTACAGCGAAGAATTCATCGAGTATCTGAGAGCAAGGCTTCTCAAGGTGAACAGGAAAACGGACATCACCGAAGTCTTTCTCTACATGAAGCTGGCGGGTCAGCTTTCCATGCCGGAAAAACGCAAAGCCCTGGAGCTGGACCTGAAAAGCAGAAAAGCTGAAATGGAAGAAGTGTTCCTGAATAACCTGAAGACCGCCACCCACTGGATCGCCAAGAGAAACAACATCCGGCTTCTGGTTTTCTATACGCTGGATGGAAGTCTTATATCCCCCATCAACACTTCCCTCCATCTGTGCAATCTCCTGAAGGTCTCCGCCATCGAATCCGTTCGAAGAACGGCGGGAAACGCCCTTCTGACCCTCATGAGAAGGCTTTCTTCCTATGAGCGCAATGAAGTGGCTGTGGAGCTTCTGCGTGCCCTGGAAATCGAAGGACACCGCTTCACCGAGTACATCCCGAAACCTCTGGGCAAGGTACTTCTGTATCTTGACATAAAGGAATTCGACGAAATCATCGATGATCTTCTGATCAAGGTGAAAACCGCCAATCCTTCCGTGAAGTCCCTGCTCATCAAGACCCTGGGCACCACACTGGAATCCTTCATCCAGTTCGGCATGAGAAGCACAGAGCTGAGCCAGAAGGAAATCATAGCGCGCATCAAGAACATGCTGAGCGTCCTGCTCTACGGCATGGCGGATTATGAGAATCTCACGGTGAGAGCGGCCTTCACCACCATCGGAAAGGTCATCTTCGCATCGGATATTCTCACACTGGAAAGCAGGAATCAGGTGTTCCTTTTCCTCTACAAGAAGCTCATCACCCTTCTGACCAATGAGACGAGAAATCTCTTATTTCTCTGCCAGAGCGTCGGCCTCAACAACATCTATCGTTTCATGAATGACTATCTTCATGAAAAGGGGCAATTCATCCATGCCGCAACCACCAAGTACGCCTTCTTCCCCGGCACTTTCGACCCCTTCACCCTTTCTCATCTGGCCATCGCCAAGCTGATCCGGGATGAGGGATATGAAGTGTATCTGTCCATCGACGAGTTTTCCTGGTCCAAGAAGACCCTGCCGAACAACGTACGAAGAAGGATCCTTGAAATGAGCACAGCAGGAGAGCTGGACCTCTACCTTTTCCCTGCGGATATTCCGGTGAACATCGCCAGCGATGTGGATCTTCTGAAGCTGAAAACCATCTTCAATGAAGAGGTCTATATGGTCTGCGGCAGTGATGTGGTCATCAATGCCTCCAGCTACAAGAGTGCGCCTACGGAGCATTCCATCCATACCATCAATCATCTGGTCTTCGACCGAACGCGGATCCGGGGGGCCAGAAAAACCATCGAGAGTCTCGTGGACCACGTGATCTTCATGGACCTGCCCAGGGAGCTGAAAGAAGTCAGCTCCTCCAAGATCCGTACCAACATCGATGAAAACAGAGACATCTCCAGCCTCATCGATCCCATGGCGCAGAATTACATCTACATGAACGGCTTCTATCAGAAGGCCCCTGTGGACAAATCCCTTGTGAGTCTCACCTTCCTGGAGAAGAAGATCTATCGGGAAATGGACCCGGAGCTGTCTCATAGCATTGACAAGCTGTTCCCAACAAGCCGCCACGTGATTTCAAAATTCATCAAGGACACGTTCCAGAAGCCTTCCGGAAGAGTACTGACTCTGACGGACCGAACCAGCGGCAAGCCCATCGGCATGAGCATCTTCCACTGGGCAAGAAGCGAGAATCTCATGGATGAGATGAAATCCTCTGTCTTCGCCGACAAGGTGCGGGCGCTGAATCTTGGCAGAATCATGGTGCTGGATGGCCTCTACATTTCCGCTCCGGACAAACTGAGAAACTATCATCAGATTCTGCTCACGGAAACGCTGTCCTTCGGTGTGTCCAGGGACTATGAATGTGCGCTCTTCATTCCCAAGAACAAGTACCTGAAGGAGGACAAGTTCATCAGTCTACTGGGACTGTACAATTTCCAGCTGCTGGACTGTCATGAACCGGTGTATTACGTGGACATGAGTACCCCCATCGCCCTGAACCTGGATATGGAGAACATCCTGAAGGATCCTTTCCGGAGCAATCCCAAGGTGCGCAATAAAATCAACGAGACCCGCGTGAATCTCATGAAGGCCATCGGCGGTCTTTACCCCGGCAATCTCGTTCTCCCCTTTGAGCCGCTGATGCTCCAGCAGGGCATCATCAGTCTCGTCTGTCAGGAGAACAATGTGCCCATGGAGGAAACCAAACCAAGGGTCCTTGGCAATTACATGTGCGTTCCTTACGGGGACGTTTTGGACCGCTCCGTGGTGCCCAACACTGTGACCAAATCCATCCACTCGGAGAAGTATTTCAGCTCTGACATGAAGCGCTTCACCATCGGGGAAGTGCCCTTCTACCTGACCCTTGAAAATCAGGTGAAGACGCTCTCCTCCTTCAGAAAACCGGTGATTCTGGTGGACACCATCCTGCACAAGGGATACAGAATGAATGCCTTAAGTCCCCTTCTGAAGTCCCACGGCATAGAAGTGAGAAAGATCATCACCGGCATCCTCTCCGCCAAGGGCATGGATATGATGTCGGGCAAGGAATACAAGGTGGATGGCGTATACTATCTCCCCAGACTCAAAGCCTGGTTCAACGAGAAGGACATGTACCCCTTCATGGGCGGCGATGCTCTCTGGAGAGGAGAATACCCCAAGCGTAATCTCATCGAATCCATCAACCTGATTCTTCCCTATACCACCCCGACCTTCATCATGGATGCCGGAGCGAAGAAAGTCTATGAGCTTTCCAGAACCTCCATCGAGAACGCCATGACCATCCTCTCCATCATCGAGGAGGAATTTCACCGGGTCTATGAGAGAAAACTGACCTTATCCTCTCTGGGGCAGGTATTCAGTATGCCTCGGGTACCGGATAAGGGACCGGACCTCACCTATGATCTCTATAAAGCACCCACCTATTATCTGGGGTCGGATCTGGAGGAACTGACAAGACTGGAAAAACTGATACAGTAAGGAGATACCTATGAGCATATTCAGAAAACATGAACTACTGGCCTATATTGAAACGAGAAGACTGGATGGCAGCCTTGCTGTCACAGACTTCCTGAAGGATCTGGATGAAAGAATGAGAAAGCGGGTCTGCGGGGTGCTGGAAAGTGCCGATGCCAAGGAAGATCTCCTCTCCCAGATGGAAAGCCTGATCCTTGCGAAAGACCCTCTCTTCATGATTCTGGAAGAAGAGGCCTTCCCTTCCCGATACCTGGCTGAAACCCTGGAAGAGATTCTGGA
This sequence comes from Proteiniclasticum aestuarii, assembly GCF_017368455.1. Taxonomy (GTDB): domain Bacteria; phylum Bacillota; class Clostridia; order Clostridiales; family Clostridiaceae; genus Proteiniclasticum; species Proteiniclasticum aestuarii. The sequence continues at coordinate 239,877 of NZ_JAFNJU010000002.1, forward strand.
GAAAAAAGGCGCCGGGCTTCTCCTGGAAAGCGAGAACAGACTGGACTTTCAGGTCCATCTGATCCGGGAAGCGGATGCCAATCTCCTGACGGAAGTCATGAACAAGGAGAAACCCTTCACCCTCTCCATCCTGGGGCTTGGGGATGTGGGTGGAACGCTCCTCATGGGGCTGAGGCTTCTGGGCAGAGATATTCTGAAGGAAATCAGGATCTTCGACCTGGATGAGAAGAAAAGAAGACGCTATTATCTGGAAATCAACGAGGTCAGTGACGGCACCGATCTTCCTCCGGTAAAGGAAGCGGGCATCGAGGAGATCTTCGATACCGATGTACTGGTCTTCACCGTTTCGGTGTATATCCCTCCTGTGGGCACCAGCCTGACAGATGTGAGACTGGTGCAGTTCGAGAAGAACAGGAAGATTCTCCTGGACTATGCGCAGAAGGCAGAAGCAGCCGGATTCAAAGGGTACTACTTCATCGTCTCAGACCCTGTGGATCTTCTGTGCATGAACCTCATGGATGAGGGACAGATTCCAAGCCATAGAATCCGCGGCTTCGGACTGGGCGTCATGGAAGCCAGGGCGAGATTCATCGCGAAAGAGAAAGGTTTCTTCTCCGAAGACCTCAGAACCTTTGGTCCTCACGGAAAAGGACTCATCGTCATCAATTCCATCCATGCCTACGATCCAAAACTCTCCGAAGAACTGACGCACCTGACGGAGCGGGAAAACTTCAGAGTGCGGGAAACGGGATTCAAGCCCTACATCGCTCCCGCTCTTTCCTCCGGGGCCATCTCCATACTGAAAGCCCTGAAGGAAGAGGAGCATTTGAGCACCTGGTATAACGGCAGGGTCTTCATGGGCTCCAGAAACGTTCTGAAAGAGAGTTTCACCCGTCCATCCAAAGTATCTTTGCCGGAGCTTAAAGCGCTTCTCACGGAAACGGAGGAGCTTCTGACCACCCTCTACGAAGGCAGAGCTTAGTGAACCTGAATAAAAACTGAAAAAGAAAGGAAGCAGCCTCAGTAGCTGCTTCCTTTCTTTGTGTCTATAACCATTCACCATATTTCGCGAATACGCTGTTGTTCTGAAATGCGTCCAGGTCATCGAGCTGACTCATAACGGAAGGCACATCCAGTTTCTCCACCAGTCTGTCGATGATTTCCCTTCCCCGGTCAGCCATGAGCTGACGCTCTTCTGCGGTTCTGATGACCGGCGTCTGGGCATGGTCTGACTTCTCGCCGAAATAGTATCCCACCGCTGCGGACTGATAAGCTCTGGAAAAGAGGTCCTGGAACGCCTTCACGGAGGATTCCTTCTTTTCTTCTTCCTTCTTCTCCGGCATCAGAGGCACATCTTCCAGCCTGCCCATGATGTCATAGGCACCCACGTAGATGTCGTAGAAATTGCCATCAGGAATCAGTTCCGCCGCATGCTTGAATACAGCCATGATGAGGTCCAGATAGAGGATCGGCGTTTTCGTCTCATCAAAGAAATCCCTCACCATGGGGCTCAGCGTCATATGAGCCGGTCCATGGAAACTGATGTAGATCTGTCTTGAGAATCCCTGTCTGAGAAGGGATTTCGCTACGGCATACAGATAGTCGATGCCTTCACGGATGCTGACCTGAACCGTCCCTCTTCCTGCAAGTGTGGCTCCCGCATAGAAATAGGGCAGATTGTTCAGAATGACGCTGTCGATCTGTTCAGCCATCTTGAGGGCGATGGCTTCGGAAACGACGGTCTCGCAGTCCAGAGGGAAATCGCCATGCATCTCCACCGTCCCTACCGGCACAATGATGGAAGACTTCTGGCTGAGATACTCCTCCGCTTCTCTGTTCGTCAGTTTTGAAAATATACGTGTTCTCATGATTCCTCCTAGTTTGCGTTCTGCAGTCTTCTCTCCTTCAGTTCAGCCTGTATCTCATCCATTCGTTCCTTGGACAGATTGAAGATGAGGCCGATACCGATGAGCTGAAGCAATGTTGTGATGACTGGCACTGCCGTGGTCAGTGTTCGGATGTTTTCCGCCACCGCGGGTGCCTGAACAGCTGCTCCGGAAACGAATCCCACCAGTCCCAGCATGACGCTGGCCAGGGTAGAGGCCAGAGTGGAACCGATCTTACGGGAGAAGGTATAGATGGAATACAGCGATCCGTCGCTTCTTTCTCCGGTGATGTACTCATGATAGTCCAGCGTATCGGTCACCAGTGCCCAGATGATCATCATGAACACGGTCTGTCCGGCGTTGGCCAGAGTATAAAGAACCAGGAACAGATAGACATTCTGAATCGGTACCAGCAGAAGAAACAGCGCAAAGACAAAGTTCACTGCCGTGGATACCAGAATCAGCTTTCGTTTTCCATACTTGCCCGACAGTTTCGGAATGATGGGAAAAGCGATGAGCATCATGGGAATCATGCTCAGGGTGACGAAGGTCAGCACCTGGGGAGCCTGATAGTATTCCTTGTAGATGTAAGCACCCAGCTGACTGTTTCCGGTGATGTAGAGAAGACTGCCTACTGTGGCCACCATGACTCCGATGAGCGGTCTGTTCTTCAGAACGCTGCGCAGGACTTTGCCGTAGTCAAACTTCTCCTCCTTCACCTTGGGCTGCCTGATACGCTCTGTGGTCAGCTTCAGGGTTACCACATAGCTCAGAAGAGAAAGGAGTGCAAAGGCAATGGCGATATAGAAGAAGTTCTCAGGAACCACACTTCCTTCTTTATCGAAGACCACCTGAGGCACGATGGACAGAAATCCTGCTCCAACAATGAGTCCTCCGAAGGACCTGGCTCTGGAGAGCTTCGTTCTCTCCACGGGATTGTCCGTGATCACCGCCACAAGAGAGCCGTAGGGCATGGATGTTCCAGTATAGCTCATGCCGTAGAAGATATAGGCTGCCACGATCCAGATGTGCTTTGCTGTGGATCCCCAGGCGGAAACATCATAAAAGGCCAGGATCACCGATAGGGCCAAGGGGAACATGGCGATCTTGATGTACGGTTTGAACTTGTCCCCGGACTTTCCGATCTGCCATCTGTCCGGAAACGACCCGATGATCGGATCATTTACAGCATCCCACAGCCTGGACCCTAGAAACAGGGAGGCCATGAAATAAGGACTGACCCCCAGGACATAGGTGCAGAATGTGAGGAAAAACGCATCCACATAGAGGTTCACGAAACTGCCTGCCATATCCCCGAAGAGGTAGCCGACCTGATCTCTGACTCCAAATTTTCTCATATTGTTACTCTCCTTAAAAACATAATTCCGATTTGCATGGTGTAAATGAATTCATTGTCAACAATATAACATCTCTTATACATTGACAAAATGGACTAAATCATCAAATACATTGCAATTCTGGCAAATCATCAGATTTCTGTTATACTGTTTCTGAGGTGAAATCCATGCATAATACCGAAAACGAAAACAGAATCAAACTCTATATATTGGAAGACTATTGCTTAGAATATCAAAGAGAAATGAGTACAGGAGAGTACTATATGATTCTCTTCTGTATGAAAAACGAGCTGAAACTCACCCATGAGAATGAATCCGTGACCCTTTCCATGGGGAACATCCTTTTTGTCAATCCTGAAACGAAACTTCAAATCCATCACTGGAAAGATGACAAACCCGAGAAACCCACCATCCTGATCCGATTCCACAGGAATTTCTGGGAAGAGCTCATAGCCTCATCTCCTGAATTCAACTATATCTATACCGCCCATGACGAAGAAAGACTCTTTGTGCTCAGGACTCCGCCTGCAACCTGGCAGGGTCTTTATTCTGCCGTATCCATGCTTCGTACAGAATATATCCAGAACAGCTTCTGCAGCCAGATGGGTATAACAGGCGCATTCATCACAACCATGGTTCACATGAACCGTACAGTCTATTTCCAGAGGCTCCGAACCCAGCGAACCAGGGACAGCGAGATTCTCATCAAAGACATGACCTACTATATAATCGAGCACTACGCGGAAAAAATTTCACTGGATACGATGTCTTCGGTGTTCAACATCAGCAAATCCAAGATCACGCACCTCTTCAAGGAGCAGTACAACCTGTCCTTCTACCAGTTTGTTCTTCAGCAGAGACTCGTCCACGCGAAGAATGCCATCATATCAGGCATGAGTATTTCCGAAGCTGCCTATCAGTGCGGATTCTCCGATTATACTGCATTCTACAAAGCTTTCCGGAAGACTTATGGCATGTCTCCAAAGGCTCTGCAGATGGAATACCGCACGAAAATCAAAACCCCGGAACCGTTTTAAGGTTCCGGGGTTTTTCAGTGTATAGATCAGATGGTGTGAATCATCGCCTGGAGACTGCCAGGCGTCTGATCGCACCTATCTTTATGCCGCTTTTTTCTTTCCTTTTCTCGAGATGACGCCAGCTGCAAGAATGGACATGACACCCATTCCATAGTATAAACTGTCACCGATGGAACCTGCTGCAGGAAGTCTTTCATCCTCACCGACATGCAGATGTTCCACATATTCATGAGAGATGACTTCTTTTTCGCGGATCATTTCAGCAATGACATCTCTTACAGGAATATAGGTATCTACCACATCCGTTGCCTTGCTGTAGTCGTAGTTGTCTCCACCTGTCAGAAGGAAATCCAGTGTGGATACGCTGTAGATTCCGTCATCCTTCACTAAAGTACCGTCCAGGAGTCTGATGCTCGATATTCTGTTTCCAGCTTCCGCTTCATCATCATACCAGACTTCTATGCCATAGAACTGTCCAGGCCTGAAATCTTCAGGATGGAGTCCATGTTCTATGAGCTTTTTCAGCTCTGCTCCAGTGACCTTCAGTGTAACCAGTGTGTTGTCAAATGGAAGAAGTTCATACATGAGGCCCATGGTGATGTCGCCCTTGTCGAAGCCTCTTCTGATTCCACCACCGTTGATGATGGCAATCTGTGTTCCACCGATTTCCGCCAGAGACTTGGCGATGAACTGTCCCATTGGGGTAACCTGCATTTCATCCGTGTCATGAGGCAGGTCGTTTTTAAGTTCTCCGAGAACCTCATTGAGAATCGGTGCAAGCTCTTCGTAATACTTGTCCACGATGGCCTTCACAGCTGCATCTTCTTCCAGTTCAGGAATAAGTTCAGTCATATTTATAACGTTACCCGTGGCTGCAAGTAGTGTGACTACTGTATCATCCACTTCAAAGTCCAGAGTGATCTGAGAGAGATTTCTTCCGTTGTATCCACCCTGTACGATGGCGATATCATTGACTCTGCCATTGACGACCTGATGCGTATGGCCCGTGAAGATGGCATCAATGCCTTCCACTTCATTCGCATATTCCACGATTTCACCGGAGATGACACCGTCTTTCTGGAAGGATCCCAGATGGGTCAGTGCGATGATGGCATCCACATGTTCCTGTTCTTTGAGAACTTTCACCCATTTATTGGTGGCTTCAACAGGATCCGTAAAGGTGTAGCCCACAACATTTTCTGCTGCAGTCTTGAATTTGGTTTCCGGTGTTGCTATGCCGATAAATCCTATTTTAACTTCTGTACCATTTACAATATGGTCCTGAACTGTGAAAGGAACCACATGATCATCCCATCCTTCAGGCTTCTTGTCCTCTTCCACTTCAATGTTGGATGCCAGGAACAGATATTCTCCATCCTTCGCCCAGGTAGGAATCAGATCACTACCCCAGTCGAATTCATGGTTACCTACTGCAGAAGCAAGAAGATTCATTTCTTTGAGAATCTCATTGACGACTTCACCGTGGGTAAGATTTGAAATCGCTGTACCCTGGAAATGGTCTCCAGCAGACAGGAAGTAGGTATGTGTATTCTCTTCGATTCTCTGTTTGAGGAAAGTCTGTATTCTTGCAAGTCCTGGATTTTTGCTGCTGCCTGAGCTGTCCACGTTACCATGGAAGTCATTGATGGCATAGTAATCCATAGAGAGTGTCTGCTTGATATAAAGATTGGTTTCATAAACGAAGTCGATTTCGCCCATCTCTTCGATGGCTTCTGCAATAAGATCTCTCAGCGGAAGATAGGTATCTTCCACGTCTGTAGCCTTCGAGTAGTCATATTTATCTCCACCTGAGATAAGAAAATCCAGTGTGGAAACGGTGTAGATTTCATCATCTTCCACAGGTGTTCCATCCAGAAGCTGAATCTTCGTGATCTTCTTTCCTGCTTCCGCATCCTTGTCATACCAGACTTCAATTCCATAGAACTGACCCGGTCTGAAGGTTGGTGGATAAATTCCATGTTCAATGAGTTTCTTGAGCTCTGCTCCAGTGACCTTCAGTGTGACAAGTGTGTTGTCAAATGGAAGGATGCTGTACATATCACCCATGGTGATGGTTCCGGCTTCAAATCCGCCTCGGATTCCTCCTCCATTAATGATAGCAATCTCTGTTCCTCCAAGCTCTGCCATGGTCTGTGCAACGAATTGACCCATTGGTGTCACCTGCATTGTATCTGTATCATGAGGAAGATTATAGGCAATGGTACCCAGCTCTTCTTCAAGAATCGGTCCAAGTTCAACATAGTATTCGTCGATGATGGCTCTAACTGCAGGGTCTTCGGTAAGACTTGCCTTCATGGCTTTCATATCGATGACATCACCCTTGACATCTGTAAGTTCCACTACAGGAGCTTCCGTTGTTCCTGTCAGATCAAAGGATAGTGAAATCTTGGATAGACTTCTTCCGTTGTACTGGCCCTGAACGATGACGATGTCATTGACTGTTCCATTGACAACCTGATGGGTATGTCCGGTGACGATGGCATCCAGGTCCACGTCCAGTTCCATTGCCAGGTCAGCTGCTTCTCCAGTGACTTTGCCGTCTTTCATGAAAGAACCTAGATGAGTAAGTGCGATGACAGCATCCACATCGTGGTTTGTTCTCAGTTCATTTGTCCAGTTTTCCACTGCAAGAACGGGATCAGTGAACTCGAACCCTTCCACATTCTCTGCTGAAGTCTTATAAGATGTCTCTGGTGTTGCGATACCGATGAATCCTATTCTCACCGGAACACCGTCCACCATCACTTCATGAATATAGTATGGTTTAACATGATCATCCCATCCAGCAGGTTTATTGGCTTCTTCCACTTCAATGTTGGATGCCACGAAAGGGAATCCGCCATCTTCAGCCCATAAAGGAATGAGGTCTGAACCCCAGTCGAATTCATGATTGCCGATGGCTGAAGCCAGAAGTCCCATATGAGTGAGAATCTCATTGACTACATCTCCATGGGTCAGGTTGGAGATCGGAGATCCCTGATAGTGATCTCCAGCGGATAGGAAGTATGTGTAAGGATTCTGTTTCTTCTGACTTAACAGATAGGTCTGAAGTCTCGCGATTCCAGGATTGCTGGAACTGGCTGAATCGTCAACTGTTCCGTGAAAATCATTGATTGAATAATAATCAAGAACTACTGATGTGCTCAGTTCAGTAATGGCCATTGGTGCCATAAGAGCGGATGTGGTCATCATCTCTTCAGACTCCACTGGTTCCTCAAGAGCCTCATCTGCTGATTCCTCAGGTTTTGTCTCGGTTACGGGTTCCTCCTCGGGTGCTCCCGCTTCCGGCTCAGCTGTTTCTTCCATAGGAACCTCTTCTATAGGTTCACCAGGTTCTTCAGCATCCGGTGCGGGTGGAACCGCCTCTTCAGCTGATGGCTCCGTCTCTACCGTGGCTGGCGGATCTATTGGAACTTCATCCGCATAGAAACGCTGACCAGGAATAAGGGCGAAGGAAAAAATCAGTGCCAGTACGATAGAAAGAGATCGGATAGATTTTCTTCTCTTCAAAAAACTACACCTCCAAATATTTTAGCCAAAAATGGCCTCTAATGTTATTATATCTGTAAGTAACGGTTTACATAACCCAAAACAGGAGTGTTTCCTTATGTTTTATAGATATGTAACAAATTGACCTGATAAACGTTTACATAATAGAAAATATATTTTATATGTCCTGCAAAACATGGTATCATAAGCCTTATTAGACACTGTGGATAACTTATTATGTCAACCCCTACTGTGAATATACTGTAAACAAATAATTAAAGGAATGAATGAAATGAAAATAGAACTGCATTGTCACACCACCTGCTCCGACGGAAGACTCACAACCAGAGAACTCCATGACCTGGCCGTGAAGGAAAACCTGTCCTATATGGCCCTTACGGATCATGATACGGTCAAAGGACACGATGAAATGATGCCACTTCTCAGGAGTTCCGACTTCAGATACATCCCTGGCATTGAACTGACCACAAGTCTGAACGGAGAAAGCATTCATGTTCTGGGATACTGGAATAATGAAGGATACAGGAATCAGGAATTTCTGGACAAGCTGGAGGAACTGCATCATGCCCGCAATGAGAGGATCAGAAAGTTCATCGTGAATCTGAAGCATCACTTCGATCTCGAAATCGATTATGAAAAGCTGAGAGCTAACAATCACGGTGTTCTGACCAGGGCAAATCTCGCCCACGCCGTTCACGAAAAGGTTCCTCATCTGAGCTATAATGAGGCCTTCATGAACTATCTGGACAAGAAAAGTCCTGCCTACATCCCAAACATCAGAATATCAGTGGAAGAAGGAATCGCACTGCTTAAAAAGCATGGTGCAGTGGTGGTCCTGGCACACCCTGTGATCTACACGAAAAATTCCCTGGAAGACCTCCTGCAGTATGACTTCGATGGACTGGAGTGCTTCTACTTCCTGAATGATGAAGAAATGACCAGAAAGAGCCTGGCAGAAGCAAAGAAGAGAAACCTTCTTGTCACCGTAGGATCCGATTTTCATGGCATCATCGGCGACGTGAAACATGGCTATCTGGGATCCATGGAATACGACATGGATCTTTTGAAACCCTTCCTGAGCCAGTTCCAGTAAATAAAGAGCGAAGAGAAAAGATCATCTGATCCTTCTCTTCGCCTTTTTTCGTCCTGTTCTTCTCTCAAGGTTTGCATGAATCCGCATTTTAGTTTACATAATTAATTATAAGTAATTAGAGTCTGAGGTCATAAGCAAATAATCCGGAGAATGATCCACTCATCTCCGGATTATATTCCTGTTTATTCTTATTTCTCTATGGACTACAGCATACTTGCTGCTTCTTTGTCCAGCACAACCGTCACATCAGGATGCAGCTTCAGGAGTGTTGCAGGAATCTTTGTGGTGATCACATCATCCACAAGGCTCTTCACTGCCCATGCTTTGTTTTCTCCAGATGCGATGAGAATGATCTTCTTCGCTTTCAGGATTGGTCCTACACCCATGGTCACAGCTCTGGTTGGCACATCCTTCTCTGATGCGAAGAATCTCGCATTGGCCTTGATGGTCTCTTCCGTCAGCTCTGCCACGTGGGTATTCAGCTTCAGCTCATCCGCTGGCTCGTTGAATCCGATATGGCCATTGGGTCCTATGCCCAGAACCTGAACATCAATTCCACCCATGGATTCGATGAGCTCATCATATTTCTTTGCACCTTCTGTCAGATCCTCTGCTGTTCCATCAGGCACATAGGTATTCTTCTTGTCCATGTTGACATGATCAAAGAGATTGGTGTCCATGAAATAACGATAACTCTGGTCATGATTTCCGTCAAGACCTACGTACTCGTCCAGGTTGATGCTCTTTGTCTTGGAAAAATCAAGACTGCCCTCTTCGTAGAGCTTTATGAGTTCCTTGTACATCCCCACAGGACTGGACCCTGTTGCAAGTCCCAGAACCGCATCTTCCTTCTCGCTGATCACTTTCGCCAGAAGCTCTGCACTGTATGCGCTGACTTCTTCATAGGAATCAAATACTTTAAAATTCATCTCATTACCTCACTTCATGTTATTCTTTTGTCTTCTCTTCCATTCTAACACGTTCCTGAGATAAAGTTAACGCTATTTAATCCAGCTGAAGATGATTGTATTCTTTGAGTACAAGGTCAGTCAGTTCTGAATCCAGCGGCAGCTCAGCATATTCCAGAAGCGCTTCCTTGAGACCGTACTTGTCGATGTAGTGATTCAGCTTGACGCTTTCAAGATCTTCCTCATTCCTGGCACGGGCCAGGGCAGCCAGCGCTTTCGCCAGATAGACCGGCTTCTTTCCAAGAGCCAGAACACCTAAAGCGGGAGCGACAAATCTGTCCTTTCTGGACATCTTTCGAATTGGAGACCTGGCGACTCTTACAAGATCATCCGAGATGTTGGGATTCTTGAAGCGACCGATGATCTTGTCCACGTAGGCCTGATGCTCCTTCGGATCGAATCCGTAGGTTTCTGTGATATAGAAGGACGTTTCTGCCAGTACACCACGAACCATACTTTCCACTTCTTCATCGCTGATGGCTTCAAGCACTGTTTCATATCCCTTGGCCAGCCCGAAATAGGCTGTGGCTGCATGCCCCGTATTCACCGTGAAGAGCTTTCTTTCAATATAGGGAGCCAGGTCATCTACATAGTGAACACCTTCGATGCCTAAAAGGTCACCCTTCACTGCACCCTTTTCCACCACCCATTCATAGAAAGGCTCTACCTGCACATCCAGCATGTTCTCATTGGTCTGAAGAGGCACGATGCGGTCCACTGCAGAATTGGGAAAACCGATATACTTCTCCGCCCGCGCTTTTTCCTCTTCCGTGAGCTCTGAAAACAGGGCTTCCTTCAGAATCTCTGTGGCACCCACCGCATTTTCGCAGGCGATGATGCTGAAGGGCTTTACTTCTTCTCCTGCCAGTCTTTCCTTGATGCCTGGCACCAGATTCCCTGCTATGATCGGTACAATGGTTGGCCCTACGGCGGTGGTGATGATGTCTGCTGCGACCACGGCTTCCTTCAGACTGGCAGGTTCTGTCCTGCTGTTGATGCCAGAGACCCCATCCACATGAATCCGTTTGCCCTTCTCATCGGCGAGGATCACCGTATATTCTCCCTTTGCCTTGATTTCTTCAATCAGCACATCGGACACATCCGCAAAGGTCACCTCAAAGCCATTATTCCTGAGCACAAGACCGATGAAACCTCTTCCAATGTTCCCGGCGCCGAAATGTAGTGCTTTCATTTAAATACCTCCTAAAAGATCCATGATTTCTTCTTTCGTTTCTGCCTTCACCAGTTTCTCCACATTGTCCATATCGGAGCAGAACACAGCGATGTTCGCCAGAATCTCCAGATGGGTGTTGTTCTTGCCGGCGATGCCGAAGACCACTCTCGCCTTGTCTCCATTGAAATCCACCCCTTCAGGAACCTGAATGACACTGATGCCAGAATCCAGCACATCATTTTTTGCCGATTCTGTTCCATGAGGAATCGCAATGTCATTACCGATATAGGTTGTGGAAAGATCCTCTCTTTTCACCATTTCCTCAATGTAGTGCGCATTGACATACCCGCCGGCTACAAGAAGCTCACCCGCCATTTTGATTGCATCATATTTGCTGTCGAATTTTTCATTCAGTCTGATATTCTCCACTTTTAAAATTGTACTCATTTTTACTACCTCCAGATTCGATTTGTTATTTCCAGATATGTGTGCTTCAAGTGCTTCTGCAGTAAGGCGAGAATTTCATTTTCATCCCCATCCTCATAAACGGATACGATGCTTTTCTCAAGAAGTCCGATGCTGATGGTGGATAGAAGCTCCAGCTCCATTTCCCCAAGCGTTTCCGGTGCCACCAGAAGAAGTACGGTCTCCACATCCATGGGATTCGAATCCATCCCGAGAATCTCCATGGGCTTTTCGTTGCGGTAGACCCTGAAGATGGCCCCGGCCAGCTTGCTGCTTCTTCCATGAACCAGCGCAAGCTTTGTTCCTGGAAGAGCCGACCCCGTATGCAGGGCTTTCTGAAGGAGCATATCCTTCACCGTGATGCTCACATCATCCGGCAGCGCCATGGCGTCAAAGGCCACATCCAGAAGTGCTTTCAGATTTTCCGCATGGGTATGGAGCAGTCTGAAGCTTTGGAGAAGATCCCGGATGATCTTGTTCCCGCCCTCCATGGATTCAGTAAGGGAAAGAAGATTCACCTCTCCTTCCCTGACAGGAGCCATGCCGTCTGTCTTGGGTCTTCTCTTGGAAGAGATCAGCAGTTTATTGTTCACCACTCTCTCCAGTTTTCTTTCATCCTCTTCTGAAAGCATGGGGCTCACCTGAATGTAGTCAAAGTCCGCTCCTTTGATCCCCACAGTGGAGATGATGAGGTCAAACTCATCCATGTCCATTTTCTTGAGGTCCCAGATGGACCCCTGCTCGATGATGGTCAGCTGAGGAAACTTATTTAGAAGCCTCTTCGTCAGCATTCTTGAAGTGGCGATGCCGCTGGTGCAAACCACCAGTGTCGATACCTTCGGCGCTTCCTTCAGCTCAGTGACGGCAGATGCAAAATGCAGCGTCAGAAATCCGATTTCATCCTCACTGATTTCCGCTTCATGGAACTTCTCTTTCAGGATTCTCTCCAGCGTTCCATAAAGAACGCCATAATCCTCTTTGATTTCCTTCTTGATGGGATTCAGCACGGTGATTCCATCATGGATCCGATTCAGAAGCGGTTCCAGATGAGAAACCAGCGCATCAAAAAACTTTTTGTCTTTGTTGTAGTAATATCCAGTGGCTTCCGATACAGAATCAATCAGTTCACTGGCAAGGGTGGACAGCTCCATATTTTCATCAATCTCCTGACTGCGGATCCGTTTCGCGCTTCTGAGATTCGCTGCGAAAAAATCGATTTCGCATTCAGGAATATCCATTTTAAGTTCATTGGAGAGTCTGGCATACAGGGAGCGGGCAATACTCTTCTCTTCCCCTTCTGTCTGGCTGCTCTTCTTCTCCACAAAGCATGCTCTCTTCATTCTCGTCAGCGCCAGATGCAGATAAAGAAGAAGTTCAAAGATGGCCAGATCCGTGAGCCTGAACGGCAGTTTTCTGATTTCATCCAGAAGATTTCTTTCAATGATCTCCAGTCTGTTGGCATCCAGGATGGTGAAGATCCGGTCATTCTTGTCCAGAGAGAGAAACTCCCCTTCCTTCAGGGAAAAGATGGGACTCTGTTCCAGTCTCTGCAGAACCAGATGCACAAAACACATTCTCTTGTCCTTCTCTTTGCCTTCCAGGGAAAGTCCATAACCGGGTTTTCTCAGGAGAGAAAGATGCGAATATCGGATCTCCTCTTCAAAGAAATCCAGATCCTGCTGCAGGGTCTTCGCGGAGACGCCCAGTATGGAACTCAGGTATCCGGACTTTACGGTGTCCGTCTTCAGAAGCTCATGGAATATGACGAGGCTGCGCTCGTTTCTCTGAAGCTCGAAATCAGAATAGCTTTTCAGCTCTTCCTTCAGCTTCTCAATGTTCTCTTCGCTTCCTGCGATACGGATCCCCTCATTGATTCTCTTTTCCAGAGACAGATCCGATTCCGCCAGTGTATCTTCCAGAAATTTGATTTCTCGTTGTACAGTCCTCAGTGACACATCAAGTTCTGTTGATATGTCATTCAAGGAAACAAAGAGGTGCTGTGATTCCAGCAGAATACCCAGAATGAGTCTTTCCCTCGCTGTTATATACAAATCACATGCACCCCCTTATTCATTTACAGGCTTTGGCAGAAGCTTCGGCCCGCCTTTATTACATTCATTATACTACATTTTACTCTTCTTGAGGTCTTCCACGATGTCATCATACTTGGTTGTACCCAGGAAGTTGTCCACGGATACATGGATGGCGCCTGGAACCATCTTATGCGCTCTTTCAGTGAGGTCCTTGTGCGTGACCACAAGATCCACATCGGAAGGAAGATTGTTGATGGCGAGGTTTGTGACGTCCACGTCCTCAATGCCCGCTTCCTTCACTTTCTTCTTCAGAATGGATGCCCCCATGGCGCTGGATCCCATCCCTGCATCGCAGGCGAAGATGATCTTATGTACATCCTTGTAGTTCTTTGCAGATGTTGTCAATGTGCTTCTTACAGAGCTTTCCTTGCCCTTCATTTCTTCCATTTTGCTCACTGCGCTGTCCAGATCTCCTTCATCCTGTTTGGATGCTTTGAGAATGGCTGATGCAATGACAAAGGATACTGCTGCTGCAACGATGATACCCAGGAACATTCCGAAGAAGTCTCCCTTTGGTGTCATGGCGATGTAGGCGAAGATGGATCCTGGTGAAGGAGCCGCATTGAGTCCGATGTTCAGCAGGGAGAAGGTCAGTGTACCTGCTGCACCACCAGCCATGGCTGCCACGATCAGAATCGGCTTCATCAGAATGTATGGGAAGTAGATTTCATGAATACCACCCAGGAAGTGAATGACTGCCGCACTGGAAGCGGATGCCTTGGACAGTCCTTTCCCGAAGAACATGTAGGCAAGCAGAATACCAAGACCAGGTCCTGGATTGGATTCCAGCATGAAGATGATGGACTTGCCAGCTTCTGCAGCCTGCTGTGCACCAAGTGGTGTGAAGATTCCATGGTTGATGGCATTGTTCAGGAACAGCACCTTGGCTGGTTCCACGAACAGATGCACCAGTGGCAGCACACCCAGATTGATGATGGCGTCTACACCTGAAGCAAGGAAGTTGTTCAGCGTCTCCACGATGGGTCCGAACACATAGTAGGCGAAAATCGCCAGCACTGTTGCCAGAATACCTGCTGTAAAGTTGTTCACAAGCATTTCGAAACCGGATTTCACTTTTCCTTCGAAAAGTCCGTCGATCTTCTTGATGAGGAATGCGCTGAGTGGTCCCATGATCATGGCACCCAGGAACATGGGAATGCTTGTTCCTACGATAACACCCATGGTTGCTGCTGCACCAACGACACCACCTCTGTGGTCATATACAAGTTTACCTCCGGAATAGGCGATAAGAAGGGGCAGTAGGTAGTTGATCATCGGTCCGACCATTTCCGCCAGTCTCTCGTTTGGCCACCATCCGGTTGGAATGAATAACGCTGTGATCAGTCCCCAGGCAATGAATGCACCGATATTCGGCATGACCATACCGCTCAGGTATGCACCAAACTTCTGAATACCAGCTTTTGTTCCAGATTTCTTTTCCATTTTAATCCTCCATTCTTGATAAGTTCAATAATTCCCGATAAATCATCCCCCCTGATGATCAGTCAGGAAAGATAACCAGTTGAGCCGCGCCGACACGTTTTTTCGCATCCGGATGCAAATGTCGTGAAAGATAACGTTATATTTGTTTATATTTACATATTATTACGTTTTCATTTAATAAACAATCAAAAGATAAATCCCTTTTGTCACATCTCCTATGACAAAAGGGATTTTGCATTCCTTGCAATATACGAATAAGGCTAAATAACTGACGAAAAATCAGACCGCGTCTTTCTCAAGAACTTTGGCATGGACCACCTCTTCTTCTCTCTGAGGCAGCACAATGGCCAGGAAGATGACAAGGGCACCGAAGATCATTCTGATGGTCACCGCTTCATGAAGTATGAGGATTGAGAACACCATGGCGAAAAGAGATTCTGTGGACATGATCACCGCCGCTCTTGCCGGCTTTGTATACTTCTGTGAAATGGTCATGACCAGGAAACAGATGGTGGTGCTGAACACGCCCAGATAAAGAACCGCCAGATATCCTCCGGGGTCCTGCCCGATGAGCGAATCTCCTCTTACGGCCACAGCCGTCATGGACAGCACAAAGGCCGTCATCATCTGGATCATGGTCAGGGTGATGGCATCCTCTTCCTGCGTGAACTCTCCTGTATAGAAGATGTGGAGAGCGAAAGCGAAGGCGCAGAGAAAGCTCAGGAAATCTCCCACGTTGACCCCTCCGGACCACTGCAGAGAAATGAGTCCCACACCGGACATGGCCACAGCTGCCCGGATGATGTCCATCCTCACCAGCGCTCTCTTATGAAAGAGATAGCCGATGAAAGGAACCACTGCTACACATACGGCAGTGAGAAAGGCATTTTTCGACGCCGTGGTGAACTCAAGACCTAGGGTCTGAAGCACAAAAGCCGTGAAAAGAAACACACCGAGAATCATCCCTCTCTTAAGGGTCTTCCTGCCGATGCTTCGGATCTTTCTGAAGTTGAAGGCACCCAATAGAATGCTGGCCACCAGGAACCTCCCTGCCAGGGTCTCGTAGGTGCTCATATAATCAAGGCCTATGGCCGTAGCGATGAAGCCGCTGCCCCATACTATGGAAACCAGAATCAGTCCCATTTCCCCTTTAAATCTGTTCATATACACTTTCCATCCTTACACACAACTCATTATTTTACTACTGTATCCATCTTACCACCTGAAACCCTTTACCGGTCAAGAGCAATCTGAAAAACCTCAAATTTTACTTTCCATCATACTCCTTCTTGACATACAGAAGCTCTTCCTTTGCCGTCAGGTTCTTCCCCTGGAAAGTGAGCCGGACGATATAGGGCATGAAGTCGATGATCCTCAGAAAATCCTCCACCGAAAAGGCGGGGTCATAATGATGGAGAATCGTGCTCATGGCTGTACCATGGGTACCGATGACAACACTCTGGTCTTCTCTTTCTTCCAGAATCCCATGAAGGGCCTCCATGTTCCGTTTCTGCACCATTTCGAGGGACTCTCCTTCGTCCTCATGAAAGGAGAAATCTGCCCATCTTTTTCTGAACAGCTCATGGGTGTTCCCACCTGGCCCCTTTTCCCGTTCTCTGAGCCTCCGATCCGTTTTGATGCTCATCCTCTTTTCTTCCGCACTGATTCTTATGGTATCGATACTTCTCCTAAAGGGGCTAGAAATAAAGCCATCCACATGAATCTCCCGGAAGTAGTCCCTAACGATTCGTGCATCTGCCATTCCTTCTTCCGTCAGAGGCCTGGTCTCATCCTCTTCCCAGCTGTGGTCGGGCTTTGCATGTCTTACCAAATAGATCTCCGTCATAGTTTCCTCCAGATCGCCATTTTCAAATCAAGAACATTCTACTACATTAACGCCCGATTAACCACCCCTTTCAGGCACATAGCCCTTCCACTCTCCTCATGGAGGAATGTGCAGAGACCCGTCTTTCTTTCCCTTTCCGGGGCAAGAGCCTCCCATGCGAAAAGCCTGAGATTTCTCTCAGGCTGAAGGCTTGTCAGATGTTCTCATTTTTCAGCGCGTCAATGGGATTGTCCTTTCTGATCTTATCCATGGCATAGATGCTGGTGGCGAAAACCACAAGAAACACGCTACCCACCGCAAGGATCACAGGGATCCAGGGGATGAAGAAGGCGAAGTCGATGCCATTGCTCATGGACAGGTAGATGAGATAGGTGACGCCTATGGCCACAGGTATGCCGTAGAGGATGCCTTTCAGTCCATAGAGAATGCTTTCATAGGTCATCATCTTGTTGAATCCCCTGGTGGTCATCCCCACGGTCTTCAGCATGGCGAATTCTCTTCTTCGCAGATGAATATTCGTGGATATGGTGTTGAAGACATTGGCTGCCGCAATGAGGGAGATGAGGATGATGAATCCGTAGGAGAAGATATTGATTACGGTGATCATGGCCCTATTCTGATCCATGTAGGTGGCCTGATCCACAAGATTTGTGAAGGAAAGATTCGCATCCTTGAGAATCTCAGACATCTCTCTGTATGCCGCAGCATGATCCTCCACTTCGAAATACAGGTTCACCGCTCCGTTTCCGGGCTTCCCTATGACTTTTTCCATGGCGCTGTACGGATAGATGACTTTCAGCTCGGACCCGTTGGCGTTGTAGCTCATCATGGGCATAGTGCTGATGATTTCTCCAAGCACAAGATCTCTTTCGATGATCACCTCTTCTCTTGCATAGAGGACTTCATCTTCTCCTTCCCCATTTGTATAGACAAGTTTTCCGTCTCTTTCCTCTCCACTGAAGTATCTGTCCTCGAAAAGACTCGGAATCTCCACCTGCCTTGCGGAAAAGGAGCCGTTTTTCACCACATCGAAGGTATAATATCTCGAGTCAGTGGAGTCGTAAACTTTGCCAGATGCATAGACAAGGGCTTTGGGCGCCTCGCCAGCCATGTACTCTTCCTCGGATAAGCCGTTCTCCGCCAGGAGGCTTCTGAAGCTCTCATCATCCAGGAAAGCCAGGTGCATGTTCACGATGCTTTCGCTCTCCCGTGGCTTCAGCATCTCCTCATAATAGCTCATATCCATGAGCTCTGTGTATCCTTCCGTAACCACTTCTTTCGGCACGAGGAGCGTTCCATACATCTCGCTGTACTCGTAGGATGTGTCGTTCACCCCTTGGGCTCCGGACAGAAGCTTCAGGACATCTTCCGGGTTTTTCTCCTGGCTCGGCGTCAGATAATAGGTGATGTCATGGTCCATTTCCTCGAAGACCTGCTCTGTTCCTTTCTTCAGGTAGGAAGTGAAGCTGGAGGCCGATATGAACAGCACCACGCTCATGAAGAGGGACACCACCGTGGCTCTGTACTTTCTTCTGTTCCTCTTGAAGTTCTTGGCGGCCAGCATGCCGTCGAACCCGAAAAGTTTATAGGTGAGCTTTGAGGTTTTCACCTTTCCAGGCCGGATTCGGATGTCATCGGTCTGCCTGATGGAATCAATGGCCGAGACCCTGGCTGCCTTTCTGGCAGGAATCCAGGCTGAAAGAAGGACGGTGGCTAGACCCAGCGCCGCTGCAATGAGCAGGGATTCCGGTGAAATTCTAAGGACCAGCTCGGACTTTGTGCCACCGGCCCAGAGCGCATTGAGCACATCACTGGAAAAGACGAAGGTCAGTCCGATGCCCGTGATGCCCAGAAGAATACCCAGAGGAATACCGATGCCGCTGAGAACCAGTGCTTCGAACAGTACACTCGAGAGGATCTGCTTCCTTGTGGCACCCACGGATTTCAGCAGTCCGAACTGTTTTGTCCGTTCACTGATGGAGATGGAGAAAGCATTATAGATGAGGGAAATGGAACCGAACATGATGATGGCTGAAAGTACCGCCACCATGCTGTACAGTACGGCATTTAACGTGTTCTCATTGGAATTTCCGGAGAATCTCAGAAGATCGCTGTTGACTCTCGTCGCATAATCCCCGTATTCTTCCAGAAATTCGTAGGTATCCTTCATGGGGTCCACGCGGACATAGGCATCAAAACTATCCGGACCTGCTCCGTCAGGAAGAGTCAGGGCTGTATACCCTGGTGCACTGAAGCCCTCAAAGGAAGGTCTTTCATAGATACCGCTGATGGTATAGGTTCTTGTGCTGACCTTTTCAAGCTCCTCATTTTCAGTGATGTAGCTGTCCGTCTGATGAAGCTTCATGCCTTCGGAAACGCGCTCACCCAGCTCCAGAGTGATCACATCTCCTACACTGTAGCTGGCACCGCCATTGGTTTCAAGATGATCCGGCAGAAGGATTTCCCGACTGCTCTCCGGCATCTTTCCTTCCAGAAGATGCACAGGCATCATATCCCTGAATCCCTCCCCCATGGCACCGATGAACAGGTAAGGCTTATATTCATTCTCGATCGCATCGATTTTCGCATACCCTATGTTCTGGATGGTGGTGACCCTCTCAGCGCGTTCATCGTTAACGATCTCTTCGAGTTTTTCTCCATTCACATCGAATATACCGCCGTGAAAATCACCATCCTTCTCCTTGGTCACTTCAATGATGTAGGTCTTCAGGCTGTTCACAGAAGTCGTTACCGCCGTGAACAGAGATACGGAAAGAATGATGCCGATGATGGTCACAAGGGTTCTGGTCCTGTTTTTCATCAGGTTCTTCAGTGTGACTTTATTCAGGATATTCATCTTCGGATCACCTCATCCTTCGTGATCCTTCCGTCTTCGATGGAAATGATGCGATTGGCCTGGAGGGCGATGTTTTCATCGTGGGTGATGATGATGAGGGTCTGGTTGTATTTTCTGTTGGACTCCTTGAGCAGCTCAATGATGTCCTGGGAGTTCTTCGAGTCGAGATTTCCTGTGGGCTCATCCGCCAGCACCACCGCAGGGGCATTCATGAGGGCCCGTCCGATGGAGACTCTCTGCTGCTGTCCCCCGGAAAGCTGGTTCGGCAGATGATTCTCCCGTCCATGAAGAGATAGAGTGCCCAGCAGCTCACGGAGCCTGTCTTCATTGACATCTCTCGCATCCATGAGCACCGGAAGGGTCATGTTCTCCACCACATTCAATACCGGAATGAGATTGTAGAACTGATAGATGAGTCCCACCTGTCTTCTTCTGAAGATGGCCAGTTTCTCATCATCCTGACTGTAGACATCGCTGCCGTCCATGAACACTTTTCCGGATGTGGGCTTATCCACGCCACCCAGAATATGAAGCAGTGTGGACTTTCCTGAACCGGAAGGCCCGATGATGGCCACAAAGTCTCCTTTCTCGATGCCAAATGTCACATCATCCAGTGCCTTGACCTGATTTATGCCGTCACCATAGGTTTTGGTGAGATTTTCCACTTTTAAAATTTCCATTATGAATCCTCCTGATCCTATTTCTTATACTCTCATGATAAGGAAGAAACCTTACAGGTTCATGACGCTAATCTTACAGAATCGTCACATTGAAAAAAGCTGAGGACCGAGTACAAAGTACCCGAATCTTCAGCTCTCGGCTCTTCCCTTATAGAAGCGGATGGTGAATCCTGCTCCACCTGAAGGCCTGTTCTCCGCCTTCAGGGTTCCGCCCTGCTGGGTGATGATCATTCTTGAAAGGGCCAGTCCGATGCCCACACTGGTCTGACCGGATGACTTTCCTTTATAGAACCGCTCAAAGAGATGCGGAAGATCCTCCTTATGGATGCCAGGGCCATTGTCCTCAATGACGATCTCCGTGAAGAGCACATTCTCCGACACCGAAATGGTCAAGGTGCCGCCCACCGGCGTGTGCTCCATACAGTTTTTCAGGATGTTCAGAAGCGCTTCGGCGCTCCAGTTGAGATCGCCGAAGTAGCTTTCCTCCCCTTCCTGCCTGATGACAAGCGCCTGGTCCTTTACGTCCATGGCAATGGCCAGGGGCTCCACCGCTCTTTGAAGGAGCGTTCTCACATGAACCTTCTCCCTCATCATCTTCGCCGTATTGGCATCGAGCTTCGCCATTTTCAGAAGAGCACTGATGAGCCAGTCAATCTGATCAAGCAGCTTCATCTGTTCCTTCACAAGAGATTTTCTTCTTCCGGTTTCCAGCCGCTCCTCCAGAAGCAGATCGCAGGTGAGATTCAGCGCCGTGAGCGGCGTACGGATCTGATGAGAGATATCCGCAAGAGACTCCGACAGATAGATCTTCTCATTCAGAAGCGCCCCCTGCTGCTCTTCCATCTTCTTGTTCATCTTGTGAATCTGGGTTCTCAGAATGGAAAGCTCTCCTTCCTCGTAAGCGGATATGGGCGAAAAACGTTCCTTGTGGAGCACATCCTCCATCTCCTCCGTCAGTCTCGCGATGTTTCTGTAGCGCCGGAAGGTGAAGAAGAGATTCGCCGCAATGAGCAGGCTTGAAACCAGCATCAGAAGATATCCTGTTTCTCTCCCGCTTCTGAAACCGATGAAGATCATGAGGGCAGAAAAGAGAAGCTCCAGGAGAAGCATTCTTCTGACCTCGGGATTCCGTAAAAATTTCATCTCAATCACCAACCTTGTAGCCTAGACCACGGACGGTCTTGATGATGGTCGGATGCTGCGGGTCATTCTCGATTTTGTCTCTCAGGCGCTTGATGTAGACCGTCAGGGTATTGTCATTGACAAAATCCCCCGCGATGTCCCAGATTTCCTCCAGAAGCTTCGCTCTGGAGAGCACCATGCCACGATGATTCATAAACACCAAAAGCAGCCGATATTCCAGTGCGGAAAGAAAGATCTCCTCTCCGTTTTTCCGTACGGCCGCCTTTTCAGGGTCCACCAGAAGGTTTGCGATCTCCATGGTGGTCTGCTGCCTTCCTGTTCTTCGAAGGACATTTCTGATTCTTGAAATCAGCTCTCTGGGCCGGAACGGTTTCTTCACATAATCGTCCGCGCCCATATCAAAGCCCGCCACTACGCTGTATTCGTCCCCTGAAGCCGTGAGAAAGATCACAGGGGTATCATCCTTCTCCTTGATGGCGCGGCACACTGCGAAGCCGTTACCCTCTCCTAAAGAGATGTCAAGAAGACACAGGTCGTATTTCTCTTTTTCCATGCGCTCCAGGGCAATCTGCTGTCCGGATGCGGTATCCACAGAAAAGCCTTCTCTTTTTAATATATCCACAAGATTCGTCACAATGGCCGGGTCATCTTCCACAAGCAGAATTCTATGCATCACTACCTCCATAACCTGAACTTCTTTCCTACTTCCTCTTTCTTTCACTTTACCATATTTCCCTGAAAAACATTCTGAAGAACTTCTTATTATCACCAATCAGACTTCACAGTCAAAAAAAGAAGCAGAATCTCTTCTGCTTCAGTACCTGCTATGTTTCATCCTCAGATGGCCTTTTCTTCCTGTGCCTTTTCCTGACATTCTCTGCAGACGCCATGGAAATTATAGACTTCACTGTCCACTCTGAATCCCGCCAGATCGTCTGACAGTTCTTCCACATTGACTTTGATGTTCACATCAAAGATCTTTCCGCATACATCGCATTTGAAATGCCCATGTTCCTTTGGATTGAACACGTCATATCTTGCTTCATTGGTATCAATGGGCAGTATTTCTATGAGTTTATGCTCCAGAAACAGGTTCATCGTATTGTATACGGTGGCCTTGCTTAACGTCGGAATCTCATTGATCAGTGCTTCATATATATCATTCACAGATGGATGATTATGATTGTTCATCATATACTCGAAAATTCTCTTTCGCTGATAGGATGGTTTTACGCCTTTGTCTCTGAGGTAAACATCAATATTATTCACTACCATATTTTTCACCTCTAATTATAATGATTTTAATTTAGTTTAATTATAAAGTAAAATCAGCACAATATCAAGTGCAATGAAGAATGGTTCTCAGGAATCCGCCTTGATCAGTCCAGCTGCTCGCTGCTGTTTCTCGCACTGACTTCCCGCATTCTTTCATCGATGACTTCCGCCGGGGATACCTTGGAAATTCTGGAGTAGCGGAAATTCGCCGCTGCCGCTTCGATGATGATGGAGATGTTTCTTCCGCTTCTCACCGTTACTACAAGCTTCTTCACCTTGACGCCGAGGATTTCCTCGAATTCATCCATGCCCAGGCGATCGTAATCTCCGTCGTCTCTCCAGTGTTCCAGATGAATGATGAAATCGATCCGCTTGTTCGGGATCATGGTGGACAGTCCGTAGAGAGCCGATACGTCTATTATGCCAAGGCCTCTCACCTCCATCATGCCGAAGGTGATTTCAGGGCATCTGCCTCGAAGCACCCCATCCACAGCTCGGATATCCACTGCATCATCCGCCACCAGTCTGTGTCCTCTCTTCAGAAGCTCCAGCGTCGCTTCGCTCTTACCGATGCCGCTGACTCCAGTGATGAACACACCCATGCCGTAGATGTCCACAAGGGTTCCATGAAGCCTTGTTTCCGGTGCGATCTCATTGGACAGATACATGGTCAGCCTGGAAATGAAGATGGTGGAGGAAAGATCCGTGCGGAGAATCCACTTCTTGTTCCTTCTGGCAGCGTCCATGAGCTCTTCATGGGGCTCCAGACCTCTGGTCATGATGACGCAGGGAATGTCATAGGACATGAATTTCTCCACTCTCTTCTCCCTGAGGGCAGGAATGAGCTCATCCAGAAAGCTCCATTCACCCATACCGATGACCTGCACCCGTTCTCTGGAAAAATAGTTGTAGAAACCTGCCAGCTGAAGTCCTGGCCTGTTGATATCATTGATCATTATTTCACTGTTGATGGCACCTTCATTGAGCACTTCCAGTTCGAAGTCCTTGATGAGGTTTCTCACTTTCACTGACATGGTTCTTCCTCCGTTCTATTTCTTATTTCCCTTATATTCCACGCCGGACAGGTTTCCCCGAACACTTTGGCGTATTCTTCGTAAGTATTCTTCTCTGTATCTTGCGCGTTCCTTAGCTTCTTCTTCCGTCAGATCTCTTTCTCTGGAGATCCTGGTGAATTCATTGATCTTCGCCACAAGTTCATCATGTGGGATCTTATCCATCATTTTTCATACCTCCGTATACATGAAAATTGCTCTGCTGGGAAGCAGAGCAATCATAATCATTTAAGTTTCCCGACATGCCGTTCACCTATGGATCCATACCTGCCTCAGCAGGTGGGTTCGCCTCAAGAAAATTCTTTATCTTCTAATGTCCCTAGGAAAAGGTAGCTACCTTTATAGCCTGATATCATTTTCTCTGTTAGCAATCCCGGATTAGTTATGTAGGTTGAATATATAGGCTACACGTACATTTCAGGATCTTATTTAAGTATATTATAACACAAATCTCGTATTTTTCAACACGGGCTCTTTTGAATATTCCCAATATTCCGTGAACTTATCGGTGGTTTCTACATTTCCAGTTCATCCAGAATGTCTTCCAGATCGCTGTCCAGGTCTCCCTTGGAGAACAGCATCGCCACCTGGATGCTATCCATTTCATCGGCTTCCAGCTCATAGGTCAGGTACTGTGCATCAATGCCTTCCTCTTCGATGAGCTCCTCCATGATTTCGCCCAGATTGTCCACTGCCAGGTCCACCAGATAGTTTGTCAGGTATTCATTGTAGACGGCTTCCTCGTCTCCCTCTTCCACCTGATTCTTTGCATAGGCCTGTGCCGCTTCCATCTCGTCTTCATCAAAATCATAATAAGCCGTAGCGACCAGCAGTCCCTCTTCCTCTCTTAGGATATCAAGATCCGATAATCCATTATTTTCCAGATATTCCATGATACTGTCTTTATTCATCTTTTCCACCCTCACTGTATAACAGATTTTTATATTCCTTCTTCACACGCATGAACTCCTCATCATTCTCGATGGCATTGAGTTCTTCGTTTCCTTCCTTGTCCACATCTACACGATACACATACTCATCCCCGGCTTCTTCCTCCAGTGGTGCAAGTATGAGATACTTCTGTTTTTCAAGATATATTTCCGCAACGGCTTCCAGTTCTACAACATTTCCGTCTTCGTCCTTGAACTTCAGGATATTTTTATCTTCCAATTCTATCAACTCCTATCACACTTAGATGATATCATTAAGACAAGCCACTATTCAAGAAATATTTAACCCGCTGACCAAACATTATGAAGGTGATACTGCGATTTTTTCGAATTCAGAGTCCTTTCTTCACTTCCGGCAAAAAGAGATCAGAGCGGACTTCCACTCTGATCTCTTCATTGTATCTCTTTCTCTAGGCTTTCTGAATCAGTTCTTTTACCTTCATGAGCCTTGTGATGGTACCTCTTTCATTTTCATCCAGTTTCATGCGGATGAACTTGATGGTCTCCTGAAGCTCAGGGATCGTTCTGTATTCCAGCGCGTTGACCCTTCTTCTGGTTTTTTCGATTTCATCAGCCATAAGCTGACAGGATTTTTCCACTTCCGCCAGATCCAGAAGCTGCGGCATGATGGCGTAAAGTCTTGAGATGGCATCGTCAAGCTCTGATGAGGTCTGTGCATATCCGTAGGGATAGATGCTTCCAGGGTCCTCAGCCAGTTTTCTGACGAAGTTCATCACAGGAACATTTACACTCATGACATTCTTCTTTCTGATGTCCACCGTGATCTCTTCCTTGGGAAGAGCCACCGCTTCTTCCAGAAATTCCGGACTCATGATGGCGGAGGAGACGAGAAATTCCTTGAACACTTCGATCAGTTCCTTCTCCACGTTCTCACGCAGGGTCTTGTTTCTTCTGATCATTTCAATGAAACGTCTCATCAGTTCATCCTGTTTGTCCTTCAGGAGCTTATGCCCTCTAGTTGCGGTAACCAGTCTTGCCTTCAGTTTGGTTAATTCCATACGAGTTGGATTAACATTTAGAACAGCCATGGTTACTCAACTCCTTCGGGTTCCTTAGGGATGTATTTGTCGATGTATTCGTCTCTGATTCTCTTCAGCTCGTTTCTTGGCAGGATCTTCAGAAGCTCCCAGCCCAGGTCCAGTGTATCGGTGATTTCTCTGTTGGTCTCATAGCCCTGATTGACATATCTCTTTTCAAAGGCTTCTGCGAAGTCCGCAAAGGCTTTGTCTGATTCAGACAGAGCGGATTCACCAAGGATGACCGCAAGCTCCTTCGCTTCCTTACCGGTTGCGTAGGCTGCGAACAGCTGGTTCATGGTATCTGCGTGATCCTCTCTTGTCTTGTCACGGCCGATACCCTTATCCTTCAGTCTGGACAGGGATGGCAGCACATCAATAGGTGGCTCGATTCCTCTCTTGTAGAGGTCTCTGGAAAGGATGATCTGCCCCTCTGTGATATACCCTGTAAGGTCAGGAATCGGATGCGTCTTGTCATCCTCAGGCATGGTCAGGATCGGAATCTGTGTAATGGAGCCGCCCCTTCCCTTGATTCTTCCCGCTCTTTCGTACAGGGTGGAAAGGTCAGTATAGAGGTATCCTGGATATCCACGTCTACCCGGTACTTCCTTTCTCGCTGCAGAGGTCTCACGAAGCGCTTCCGCATAGTTTGTCAGGTCTGTGAGAATAACCAGCACGTGCATACCCTTCTCGAAGGCAAGGTATTCGGCACAGGTCAGCGCCATTCTAGGTGTCGCGATTCTTTCGATGGCAGGGTCATTGGCCAGGTTCATGAACAGAACCGCACGGTCGATGGCGCCTGTCTTCTTGAAGTCGTCGATGAAGAACTGCGCTTCTTCAAAAGTGATACCGATGGCTCCGAAAACAACCGCAAACTTATCTCCCTTTCCAAGGACCCTCGCCTGTCTTGCAATCTGCGCTGCAAGGTCGGCATGGGGAAGACCTGAACCGGAGAAGATCGGAAGCTTCTGACCACGTACCAGGGTGTTCAGTCCGTCGATGGCTGAAACACCGGTCTGAATGAATTCGGACGGATAGTCTCTTGCTACGGGGTTGATGGGCACACCGTTGATGTCCAGTCTCTGATCCGGAATGATTTCAGGTCCGCCGTCTTTCGGTCTTCCCAGACCATCGAAGATTCGACCGATCATGCTTTCCGCAACACCCAGTTCAAGAGGTTTTCCAAGGAATCTTACTTTGGTCCCTTTCAGGTTGATTCCAGTGGAACCTTCGAAGAGCTGAATCATGGCTTTGTCGCCATCGATTTCAAGCACTCTTCCTCTTCTTTTTTCTCCGGTCTGGATTTCGATCTCCACGAGTTCCTCGTACTTGACGCCTTCCACACCTTCCACGACCATAAGAGGTCCTACAACTTCGGTTACTGTCCTGTATTCTTTAAGCATTCAGGATCCCTCCTTCTGCGATGAGATCGTCCATGATCTTCGTAAGTTCAGTCTTGATGTCTGCGATCTTGCCGATGTCGGACTCATCAAGATATTTTGCTCTGGCGATCTTGTCTCTGATTTCCAGATTGATCAGATCACTGAGATAGATGCCGTTTTTGAGGGCTCTCAGACCTTCATCATAGAAGTGAAGCACAAGGTCCAGCATGAGATTCTGCTTGTCCAGGGATGCATAGGTATCCACTTCGTGGAACGCATTCTGCTGCAGGAAGTCTTCTCGGATGGACTTGGATGCTTCCAGCTTCAGCTGGTCGGTCTCTGAAAGAGAGTCACGTCCTACAAGTCTTACGATTTCCTGCAGGGAGGACTCTTCCTGCAGAAGGCTCATGGCCTTGATACGATTGTCTGCAAAGTTTTCATGCACATTCTGGTTCATCCATCCGTCTACCTTGGACTGGTACAGGGAATAGGAGTTCATCCAGTTGATGGCTGGGAAATGTCTTCTGTAAGCAAGGCTTGCATCCAGTCCCCAGAACACTTTGACGATTCGAAGAGTCGCCTGGGATACCGGCTCCGAAATATCTCCTCCTGGAGGGGATACGGCACCGATGATGGTCAGGGCACCGATACGGTTGTCACTGCCATAGCAGTTGACCTTACCGGCTCTTTCATAGAACTCGGCCGCTCTGGATCCAAGATACGCAGGATACCCTTCATCACCAGGCATTTCTTCCAGTCTACCAGACATCTCTCTCAGCGCTTCCGCCCATCTGGATGTGGAGTCTGCCATGATGGCTACGCTGTAGCCCATGTCTCTGAAGTATTCCGCGATGGTGATTCCTGTATAGATGGAAGCCTCTCTGGCTGCCACCGGCATGTTGGATGTATTGGCGATCAGAACGGTTCTCTTCATGAGAGACTCACCGGTCTTCGGGTCTTTGATTTCGGGGAACTCGAGAAGAACGTCCGTCATCTCGTTTCCACGCTCACCGCAGCCTACATAGACCACGATTTCAGAATCCGCCCACTTGGCCAGCTGATGCTGAACAACGGTCTTACCGGATCCGAAGGGTCCTGGAACCGCAGCGGTTCCTCCCTTGGTGATGGGGAAGAAGGTATCGATGACTCGCTGCCCTGTAACAAGAGGCTCGTCAGGATTGATTTTGCTTTCATATCCTCTCTGCTTTCTTACAGGCCACTTCTGCATCATCATGAGTTCTTCGCCGGATTCCAGTACGCATACGGTATCCACAACGGTGAACTCTCCTTCTCTGATTTCCTTTACTGTGCCTGAGATTCCTGCAGGCACCATGATCTTGTGCAGCACAACGGTGGTTTCCTGGACAGTTCCGATGACATCCCCCTGGGATACTTCATCGCCGACCTTCACCGTTGGTGTGAATTTCCATAACTTTTCTCGGTTCAGGGATGGTACAACCACTCCTTTTTCAAGAAAATCTCCCACCAGTTCCATAATTGCATTCAGAGGTCTCTGTATTCCGTCGAACATGGACTCGATGAGTCCAGGTCCCAGTTCCACGGAAAGAGGTTCTCCTGTTGTATATACAGGCTCGCCAGGTCCGATTCCAGTGGTTTCTTCATAAACCTGGATGGATGCCCTGTCGCCTCTCATTTCGATTATTTCACCAATGAGCTTTCTATCTGAAACTTGAACCACGTCATAGACGTTGGCTTCATCCATACCCTCTGCAACAACAAGGGGGCCGGACACTTTGATTATTTTTCCGACTTTCATTAGAGCGCTCCTTCTATAATATATTTGAACCTACAGCTTTTTCCACATTCTCGTTGATTCTGTCCAGACCGATATTCAGGCTTCCCTGATTGCTTGGAATCAGGATCACCGCAGGAACGATTTCCTTGTTATATCGTTCAATGGACTCCGGAATGAGCACAGCTGACTGTTCAGTGATAAACACTACTCCATATTTCTTCATGGCCAGAGTATCCAGGGTTTTTCTGGTCTCCTCGGGTCCAACCACAGGGAATACATCGATGCCCAGTGCCTTGAAAGGCAGTATGGAATCCTTGTCCCCGATTACTCCTATCTTATACATATAAATCACGCAACCTTTCCCTGATGACTTCTGGAGAAAGCTTATTGATCTTTGAAATCATGATGATTCTCAATGCCTTGATTTCAGCTTCCTTGGCATGCAGGTAGGAAAACAGCGGTTCTGGTCCAAAGACAATATTTCTCGAAGGTTCATTGATCTCCATGAGTCTATTGTCGATGATTTTCTCAAAATCACTCAGCCTACCGGTTCTTCGAAATGCCTCCAGTCCCTCTGTCAGCGGTTTCCCGATATCTTCCTTTCGGAATTTATCCAGAATGCCGTCCAGTGTGTCGTTGATGGAATATAGAATCTTGTCTCTGTCTATGGCTCCTCCATCCAGAAGAACCTCTTCCAGGAATTTCATTTCCTTATCCATTTTCTTGACACGAATCAGCGTCTTCATATTGGTGAAGTCCACCTGATTCTTCACGAACTCCTGAAACATCGGAATGTCCGTCTCATCAGCCAGTGCACGGAGGTGTCTGTAGTAATGACGATCCAAAACGATGTCGATCATCTGAGGATCGCCGCTCTTCTCGTATTCTTCTACAGTCTCCTTTAGCGCTTCTCCGATTCTCCTGTCAAGGTCCGAGAAGTCCTCCTGGGACATGGCCGCCTTAAGCTTCGTCAGGTCTTCTGTTCCATAGGGAACATAAAGAGCAGACAGGCTCTTTCCCAGAACGCGCTCTTTCACGAGCACCTTCAGGTTGTGGTAATCATACTTGAGAGACAGAAGCTTTGTTATGATCTTTTCACCAGTGAGCTCATCCATGAGCTTGTATACTCTTCTGAGCTCTGCTGAAAGAATGTTCTCATAATCTTCAGGTCGTGCCACATTACTTAGATGCTGCTGGTATTCCGTTTCCCCAAGGATTCTGAACACTTCGTCCATGTCCTTGGCATCCACCATTCTTTCCAGTCTTGCGCGAGATAGGAGCCTTTTTTCAAGAACTTTTATTCTGATGACAGCTTGGGAAAAATCCATTCTGTTCATGAAATCCCTCCTATTCCTTAAATAATGCGTCTGCTACATCTTTGACCAGCTCATCGCGGTAGAAGTCGACCATGTCATTGAAATTGTAGTTCAATGAGATCTTGTCGTCTTTCACCTGGAAGCCGGATTCCACGGACTCCTCAGAAATTTCGTATCCCAGACCCAGTGCCTTGAGATCGTCTCTGTATTCCTTCTTCACCAGAAGGGTTTCCGTACCCTTCAGGTTCAGAGAAGATAAAGTCGTTTTCACATATTCTATATACTGATCCTTTGGCAGTTCGCCAAGTCTCTTCTTTGCTTCTTCAAAAACCTTGTCGATGATTCTCTGCTTACTGCTTAAAACCTCATTACGGCTGTTGACTTCTGCATTGGAAATCATTCTTTCCTTCAGGAGATTCGCATCGAATGCC
This sequence comes from Proteiniclasticum aestuarii, assembly GCF_017368455.1. Classification (GTDB taxonomy): domain Bacteria; phylum Bacillota; class Clostridia; order Clostridiales; family Clostridiaceae; genus Proteiniclasticum; species Proteiniclasticum aestuarii. The sequence continues at coordinate 270,671 of NZ_JAFNJU010000002.1, forward strand.
GCTTTCTCAAGCATCTTCGCCTTCTTCTCCTCAGCTTCTTTGACCTTCCTTGAAACAGTATCCTTGCTGAAAGCTTCTGCTTCTCCGATCTGTCTCTGAGCCTTGATCTTGGCTTCTTCCAGAATCTTATCTGTTAGATTTCCCAGATTGGACATTTACTCACTTCCTTTATCGTCGTTTGCTCAAAAAATTCTCTGACTTCTTAGAAACCACCTGAAGAAAGTAGAATCAGTGACATAACGAAGGCAAGAAGCGCATAGGTCTCAACCATAACAGAGTAGATGATACCCTTTGTGGACTGTTCTTCATTCTTTGCAAGGATTGCAACACCCGCTGCAGCGACCTTGGCCTGGAACATTGCGGAGTAAAGTCCGACAAGAGCGATGGGCAGACACGCGAACAGGATGTATAATCCCTGCTGCATGGACATATCCACTGTAAGGGAACCCAGTGACATCAGACCGATAACGAATCCGTACAGACCCTGTGTACCTGGAAGCAGCTGAAGAACCAGGGACTTACCGAACTTTTCCGGTTCTTCGATGATGAGTCCTGATGCGGCCTCACCGACAATCCCAACACCCTTTGCTGATCCGATTCCTGAAAGAAGTACCGCCAGTGCGATACCGAGTACCGCGAAAACTATTCCGCCATTTTCAACTAAAGCTTGTCCAAAATTCATTTAAATTTCCTCCTAAATTTTATTCCACGTTGATGTATTTTGATTTATTTCTAAATAATTTAAATGCCTTTCCTCCGCCTTCATAGAACTTACCGAAAAATTCCACGTAGGTCAGTCTTGAAGTATGCACGTATGCGCTCAAGGCAGAAAGGAACAGATTGAATAACTGACCGAATACGAAGATGATGATCCCCGGAAGAATTCCGATGGGTCCCATGTCAAAAAGCATGTTCATGATCATATTCATGGCCACAGCGATGAATCCGCCTGAAAGCCCTAAAGCCATCAGTCTTGAGTAGGATACAAAGTCTCCGATATATCCGGATATGCCGTAGAGGGAGTAGAAACCGCCAGCAAGCTTACCGCCTACGGACTTGTTCTCTCTTCCTCCGGTTAAAACGATGCCCACCATACCGATGATCATGACCCACATGGATATGGGCTGCACCACATCAGGTACGGGCACGAATCCTGCTGCCAGGAATCCGATGGCGCCCATGAGTGCCATATACCAGAATCCCACATCAAAGAGCGCATCCAGCGGCTTTCCTTCTCGGAAGGAGAGGTACGCCTTGATGGCCAGTGCATAGAACAGATGGATTCCACCGAATATGATGGAGATCACAAGAAGCTCCGTATACTGTTCCATGGGTGCGATCAGGGACGGCAGTGTGATCAGGTCTCCGAAGAAGGATCCGTAGATCAGTCCCCATGCGATGACACTGAAGCTTAAATAGAACAGGAACTTCACGAAAAGCTTCGTTCCCTTGTCCAGATTGAAGAATTTCAGCGCCACACCTGTGATGGCCAGAAGGATGATTCCATAGGCCAGATCCGCAACCATCATGCCGAAAAAGGCAAAATAGAATGGCGCAAGATAAGGAGTCGGATCCACACTGTTGTAAGTAGGCAGCGCATACATGGTGGTGAGACTCTCGAAGGTCTCACTGAAGCTTCCATTCTTCAGAAGAATGGGCACTTCCTTGTCTGTATCCACCGCATCTTCGATTTCCAGATAAAAGGCATTGTCCTGTGCGCCTTCCACCGCTTTTCGAAACTGCACCGCTTTCTCTGTAGGTACATAACCTGATATGACATTGACATTTTCCGTCTTCAGGAAATTGGATTCCGCTGCAAATCTGAGTTTCTTGTTCAGAAGATACTCATAGACCTCTTCAAACTGAGGCAGATGATTCGCCATGGATTTGATTTCCGATTTCACTTCAGCCTTTTCACTCTTCATTCTGCTGAGCTCGACTCTGATCTTCTCCATCTCCGAAGTGGGTGTCCCCTCTGTGGGAATGGACAGACTGGTGTAGCTGTTGTTTCTCAGTATTTCGTTGAACTCTTCTCTTTCCGTGGAAGAGGTGATTCCTAAAATATATGCTTCATCCTTACCTTCGCTTAACACTTCGAAATGGGTCTCTTTAAGAGGCTCCAGATCGCTCTTCAGCTTTTCCATGAGCTTTTTAGGAACGGTGCCTGTAAAGACTTCACTGAAGGTGAAATCTCTCAAGGACTTGACTTCGTAGTCCAGTTTTTTCCAAGGCCTCAGTTCTTCAGTGAGGGCCTTGAGCTTCATTTCTTCCTGACTTAGATGGTCAATCTTTCCAGTAAGGGCTCTGAACTTTGAAATGATGGGATCATAATCAAATTCAGCCACCTTGTCTTCCAGTTCCTGGAAGGTAAAGCTGTCCTTACCCTTAATCATTGCCTTTATTCCTGATTCTCTCTGGTCATACTGTTTCAGAAGGTCCAGCGCATATTTCACGCTCTGGATCTCTTCATCGATGACCACAAGGTCTGCAGGAACTTCCAAGGTTTCAAGGCCTTCTTCCGATAAGGTTTCATCAGCCTTCAGATCAGTAAAGTGAACAGATCCGAACTTCTGCAGTTCATGCAGAAGCCTGTCCCGATCCGAGTCGAAGGTAAATAAGCTGAAGCTGCTCATCTTAACGATTGCCATTTGCCTTCACAATCCTCTCTACTATAATATTTACTGCATCTCCAAGATCATTGACATCAAGAGACTCCAGTTTTGCTGCCTGGGACTTTCCTTCCTGAAGAATCGGTTGCGCAAGGGTTTCCCCTTCCTGTATCGCCTTTTCCTTCAGCGCCTGAGACTCTTTCTGTCCCCTGGCCATGATTTCCTTGAATTTCGTTTCGGCGAGCATTTCCGCATCACGCCTGATATCTCTCGCCTTCTGACTTGCCTCTGCTGTAAGATCCCGTGCTTTCTGCTCCGCTTCTCTTACTTTATCCAATGCTTCTTTTGCCATCCTATCACCCCCGTTCCTATTTTGCTGTGCATTATGCAAAACGTTACCATACTGTATAATTTTACCATGGTATCCTTAAAACCGCTATGAAAAAGGAATGTGTATTCTTTATCATTTAAAGGGTTAAATAATACCACATAGATTATAGTTTACGCTAATTTCACACTGATATCAACTGATTCTTGATAATTTCTCCACTTTTCTCATCATAAACCACCGGAGTATCAGCCATGAACACTTCTCCCGAGGTAAGATATCTCAATACATCCATACTGAACATTTCCACATGGACCTTCCTGCCCAGCTCCTTGGAGAGCCTGCTTCTGAGTGTCCTGTCATCGGGGTAGCTTCTCTTAAGAAACGCCGGCACGAACTGCTTCTTGTTCCCGGAAAGCCAGTCGTATTTCAGCAGCTCATTGAGCACCACAGTCTGTGGTTTCCGGCCCCTTTCCGTAAGATAGGCGAGAGAAAACTCGAAAAGCACCTGATACTGCTCCTTGGCACCCAGACTTCTTCCCTTATACCTCTGCTGGAGATCCTCGCCCAGTTCCTTGTAGAAGCGGTAGGGATCCTCCTCTTCCGCCAGGATATAGGTCAGGGCGGCGGAGAACCTTCCTGAATTGTAGTATTTTTCAAGGGCTTCCTCCGTGTGATGCAGACCGCGAAGATCAGAGAAGCTCATCCAGCGGGTCTTCAGCACTTCATAGGGGGCATAGGGGCTGTACACGATGCCGTATTTTTCCGCATCCCTTTCCATGGGCGTGCCTTTGATGACCTTCAGAAAACCCAGCTGAAGCATGTCAGGCTGGAGGGCATAGACATCATTGAAGCTCTGATGGAAACTCTCCGGGGTGTCGTAGGGCAGCCCTGCGATGAGGTCCATATGGTTATGGATGTTTGAAAGCTTCACCAGCTCCTCAAGCTTCTCCAGCACCTGATGAAACCCGATGAACCGGTTGATGGCGACAAGAACATCCTGCCTTGTGCTCTGAATGCCCACCTCGAACTGGATCCTGCCCGCCGGTGCGGTCTGAAGAAGGGCCACATGCTCCTTTGTGATGAGGTCCGGGGAGATTTCAAAGTGAAAAGTCACCTCGGTGTCCAGGCCGATGAGGTAGGACCAGATGGCTTCACAATCGGGATGAATGTTGAAGGTCCGGTCAATGAACTTCACCACCTTTGTGCCTGTCTGAAGGAGCTTCTCCACCCGCTCTTCCACATCTGCATAGGGAAGGAACCGAAGGTCCCTTTCCGAAGAAGACAGGCAGTAGCTGCACTGGTAGGGGCATCCTCGGGAGGCTTCTATGTAGGAAAGTTTTCCGGTGAGGTCCTCCCCTTCGTCATAGGGATAGGGAACCTGTCTCATATCCATCTTCTCCCGGTCGGGATTCAGGAAAATCTCAGCGCCTTCTCTGTAGGTCAGTCCTTTGACGCCTGAAAGATCCCTTCCATGGAAAAGAGAACCTAGAAGGTCCCCATAAGTAAGCTCCCCTTCTCCACGGATGATGTAGTCTCCAGCCATGATGGATAGGTGTTTCCTACTGTCATAGGTGACCTCAGGTCCTCCATAAAGTATTCTGATATTCTCGTCTATACGTTTGATAAGCACAGAAAGTTCCCTGACCAGATCAAAGTTCCAGATATACACCGAGAACGCCACCAGGTCAGGTTTCCTTTCCAGAATTTCTTCCAGGATCTTGTCCTTCATTTCATTGATGGAAAACTCCAGCCTCTCGGTTTCCACATCAAGGTTCGCTGAAATCTTCTCCAGATACCGGAGGCTGATGTTGGTGTGAATGTATTTGGAATTGATTGCTGCAAGTACTACTTTCATCTTCTGTTTCCTTATCTGTCTTTATAATATTTCTCATAGTAGTCCAGAAGAAGCCCTGCCGTTGTATTCTGAGCCACTTCCAGCATTTTTCTGGAGAGGGTCTCGTACATGACTTCTTTGTCTTCTATGCTTTTGTATTTCTCATAATAGAAGTTGGCCACCACTGCATTTTCACGGATGTAGTCATCCAGGGTCTCAAACCTCAGAATACCGGAATCCACCGAATAATCGATTTCCGCAAAAATCTTCTTCTTGATCCAGGTCTCATAGGATTTGTGACTGTCCAGCAGCCTGTTGTTCACATGCTGAGGCACCGTCATGTCCTGGGCCAGATGGCAGAATACGCCCAGGTAGAAGACCGATCGCTCGATGTTCCCTTTTTCAAGATACAGCAGGGATTTATGCATGTTCTTCTGCGCTTCTGTCAGGCCATCGGAGAATCCGAAGAGCCCCTTCTGCTTCTCATTATGGTAGAAGTGGTTGATGGACTTGAAGTCCTGGTCTGCCCATGTGGCCCCCTCATTCAGGGATTTGATGTGGTCTTTGTAGAACTCGGCGGCTTCAATATAGCCTTCATTCTCCAGAATCACCACCGCCTGAATGTTGATGAACCGGTGCACCATGCACGGAGTCTTGAATGCCATCTTTTTAAATGGATTGGCTGCAAGCATCATGCCCGTCAGCACTTTTCCATAGGTATTTTCAAATCTTTTCTTCTTTCTTTCTTCAAATATTCCTTCCATTGGTAAAACAACTCCTTTGAGTTCAGATCCTGTTAACGCCTGAAACTCTCTTTCCCAATTGATAATGGATTTCAATTGTCTTACTACTATTATAGGATATTTTACTTTGAAACACAAAAAACAATCCATGAAAATTCCATAAGGAGCTATTTCATTCTTCTCTGAATCCCCTTGGGTATCATGCGATAGATTCTTGGGGAGATCTCATTGAGCTCATCGCTTGTAATGCCTCCTGTGAGCAGCATGGACACGGCATAGATCCCCATGCCGATGAAGATGTTGACCATGGTCAGAATACTGCTTATGATGTAGCCTGCTTCAAGCATACCGAAGAGTTCTCCTAGAAGGAAGATCACGATACCCATGAATGCCGCTGATATCACAGGACCGAAGGCATTCTTTCCTAGCTTCACCTTGTATCCCAGCACTTTTGTAATCAGGTAATGATTGACGACGAAGGGAATGAAGAAGTTGGCCACATTGGAGACCAGCGCACCCATGATATTCACTTCCGGCATCCCCACCAGCACATAGTTGATGAGAAGTCTTGCAAGAATCCCCCCCAGCATGGTGAAGGTGCCCCAGTAGAACTTTCCGAGCCCCTGGAAAATCACCGTCTGAATCTGAATCATGCCCAGGAAGATGACGCTGATGGAACCATAGCGCAGAAGCTCCACACCGGTTTCATACTTCAGCACGTCATAGATGGGTCCGGCCAGCACCGTCATGCCCACAAAGGAAGGCACCGACACCAGAAAGACCATCTTCACCGCATAGTTGATCTTCTTTCTGATGGACTCCTCATCCCCCACCGCCTTGGCAGCGGATACTCCCGGAAGAAGCACCGAAGCCAGTGCCACCACGATGGTGTTGGGCACGAACTGCAGGCTCTTGAACTTGGCCAGCTCACTGTAGGCCGTCTTTGCGGCAGCATAGACAAGTCCCGCATCCAGCAGACGGTTGTTGATGATCAGAGAGTCGATGAATCCGCCCAGATGGATGACTCCGGCGGAGATGGTGATGGGGAAGGAGTAGGAGAGCAGTTTATTCACAAGCTCTCTGCCCGTATGATGATAGGCGTTTTCATCCTGTTCACTTCTTCTGATCTTATGCAGCCTTCCCTTGTAGAATTCCCGCATAAGCAGAAGAACAGCAAATAGTGCCCCTACGCTGGTTCCGAGGGTTCCACCAGCCACGCCATAGACCAGATCCACCCTCATGAGCAGATAGGCTCCCCCCAGAGAGACCACCACATTGATGAGCTGCTCAAGGATCTTGGACAAGGCATTGGCTGACACATATCTTCTGCCCAGGAAATATCCTCTATAGGATGATAAAATGGCGGTGATCATCACCGTAGGCGCCAGAGCTCTTATGGCAATAGTCGCCTCAGGCGTTTCCGCAGCCTGGGTGATGAAGGGGGCCAGGACAAACAGCAGGAGCCCCGCAAAAAGACCGCCTCCGATGAGAAGGGTTCTGGACAGGCGAAAAGCCCGCAGAGCATCTCTGGGGTTGTTCTGTGCATAGAGCTCTGAAATGAGCTTCGAGATTCCTCTCTGGATGCCTTCGTTGGTCAGGACATAGATCAGGGTGAACGCGTCATAGGCCACAACATAAATGCCGTGACCTACTCCGCCCAGTATTCTGATCAGAAGTGGCACATAGACCACAGACATGATTTTAACAAGGAGCTCCGCCATGGATAAATAGGCGAACCCCTTTCCTGTGGATTGCTGTTTCATAGTTTCCTCCGTCTACAGATCAAACTTGAATAAATCACTCTTGATTTTCTTCAGAAGTGGAGGAAGCTTCTCCGCCACCACCTTGTTGCCCAGATATTCCAGTTTGCCGTCGGGATTCTTGAAGGTCACCTTATAGGCATAAAGGAACTGGAAGGTCAGATGATATTTGTTGATCAGGTAGTTGTTGACTTCCTTGTCTCCGTATTTCGGGTCGCCGATGATGGGATTCCCTAGAGAAGCCAGATGGGCCCTTAACTGATGGCTTCTTCCTGTAAGCAGGTCCAGCTCCACCAGAGAGAACTGTCCTGTGCTCTCTTCCGTCTTCACGGTCATGGCGATCTCCTTCTTCCCGGGGCCGGCCGTATCGCTGACGCTGCTGAGGTTGTCATCGGTTCTCTTCTCGATGTAGGCTCTGTATTCTCCATCCTTGATTCTTCCCTTGACGATGGCCAGATAGTTCTTCACGATTCTTCCGTCTCGGATCATCTCGTTTAAAGCCTTCAGCGCTTCATAGTTCTTCCCGTAGATGACGATACCGGAGGTGTTCCGATCCAGTCGGTTCACAGGGGATGGGGAAAAGGTCTTTTCTTCCTTCGGATCGAATTCTCCTTTTCTGTATAGATAAGTCAGCACCTGATCCGTCAGGGTCGGGTCGCTTCCCTCATTGTCCTTGTGCACAAGGATGCCGGGCCACTTTTCCACCATGAGGATGTTCTCGTCTTCGAAGGTCACCTTGAATTCCGGCTCCACATCATAGACCTTGGCCTTGGCCTTGGGCGCATCAGAATAGAGATACTTGATTTCAATCACATCTCCCTCTTCCAGAAACGTCTTTTCCTTTCCTTTGGTTCCGTTGATCCGGACATCTCCTTTTCGTATGGTTTTGAAGATGGCAGACAGCGGCACGTCCTTCAGATATTTCCTCAGGAACTTGTCCAGTCTCTGACCAGCCTCGTTGGGTCCAATTTCTATTCTCATATTTATCTCCTAATCACTTCAGAATGCGCAAATGCATCGTTAAATTTAATATCACCCTATATTATAGTACGAAACGGCTTCTTTTTCTCTCTTTTCCGTGAATAAATCTGGGGCTATAGATATGAAGCTCTTCTTTGGCCCGGGTGATGGCCACATAAAAGATTCTTCTTTCCTCTTCCAGATTCTCCAGAGATGCGCCGTGGGGCATGTAGCCTTCCACCGCATTGATGACGAAGACCTTGTCAAACTCCAGCCCCTTGACCCCATGGACCGTGGACAGGGAGACCTTCGCTTCCGTGACTTCCGCCTCTCTGGTGGAAGCGGTGAGCAGATCCAGCGGATTGTCATAGTAGGCCGCTACTTCCTTCATCTCATCCAGCTCCTCGAAAAGCTCCTCCTCGTCTCTGCCCGTGCGCTCCGCATAGCTTCTCAGATACTCCTCATAGCCTAGAACCTTCTCGATGTATTCCACCACACGCTCCGTGGTCATTTTCCGGATTCCGGAAAGGTCTCTTAGAAATTCCCGGTTCTTGATCAGGGAGTAGTTGTTCTTTGCCGGGTCCAGAAGAATCTTCTCGATGTCCTCCCCCAGTCCGATCTTTCTCATATCCGCTTTGGACTGATACCGGTAGGGTTTGTTGACGATTCGCAAGAAGGCCTCCCGATCGTCCTGATAAGCCGCTCTCAGATAATCCAGAATATCCTTGGCGATGAATCCCTTGAAGAAGTTGTAGTTGTCTCTGGAATGAAAAGCGATCTTCTCTTTGCGCAGAAACTCCTTCACCCGCATGCCTTCTCTGTTGGTTCTGTAGAGAATGGCATAGCTTCCGAAGGCGTCTTTTCTGATTTCGTTGGCGATGTCCAGCAGCATCAGCTCCTGGTTTTCAGGAAAGATCTTCGTGATCTTTCTCTTTTCCTTCCGGCTGGCAAGAAGCTCCTTCTTGTTCCGCAGAGTATTCAGCTGAATCACTTCTCCCGCATAGTTCACGATGTTCTCGGTGCTTCTGTAGTTGTATTTCAGGTACAGCTTCTTCCCCTGGAACATCTTCTCGAAATCGATCATCCCGGTGGGATCCGATCCTCTGAAGGCATAGATGCACTGATCCTCATCGCCCACACAGAAGAGCCTCTGCTCCTTGGAGATCTTCTGGATGATCTTCAGCTGGATGGGGTCCAGATCCTGAAACTCATCGATGAGGATATGACTGTGGGCATTTCGAAAGGCGGTCAGAAACGCCTCATCTTCGAACTGCCGAAGCACTTCGATCTGAAGATCGTCAAAATCAAGCAGCCCCCGCTTCTTCCGCTCCGACTCGTAGAGGTCAAAGGCCTTCTCGAAGAGATCGTCCTTATGGGTCAGCACCAGGTCCGTCTCCTTCAGATAGGTCTTGACCTTGTATTTCGAAATGTCCCTTAAGATGGTCTCCACATCATCGGAGTCCAGCTTCAGCTCCTTCTGGAGCCTGCTGCGGATGATAAATTCATCCTTCCCGTAGATCATGCTGATGGCTCCCCTTTTCACCCGTAGAATCCGATAGCAGAGTCCATGGATGGTGCCGAAGAAGGGTCTTATGCTGCCCTTCCCCTCATAACGCTCCTCCATCTCCACGGCAGATGCCTTGGAAAAAGTCAGCACAACGATTTTCTTCGGAGAAACGCCTTCTTCTATGATATGCTGGAGTCTTCGGAGCATCACCGTGGTCTTTCCGGACCCCGGTGGCGCCACCACCAGAACCTTATTCTCTTTTGTCAGATATGCATCCTGCTGATACTTGTCCAGTTCCAAAATCATCTTCCTCCAGTTCCTTTTCTTTCGTAAGTCTCTATTCTACCCTATTTCACATCCTTAGGAAAGAACACTTCCTCTATATTGTGCGAACGCCAGACATCCTCATACGTCTGGAGGCAATGAAAAGAGGCTTTGCAGCCTCCCCTTTTGTTTCCATCCGTATCTACATGAAATTCGGTGAAGTGATTCCGGCAAGAATCACCAGAAGCGACACCGCCGCCAGAAGCACCATGCCACCGGATTCCTTCTTTTCCAGAATCAGCGACGACAGTGCGGAGTAGAGTCCAAAGACCAGAAAAAACGGCCAGATGAACCAGGTCCAGTAGTAGAAAATGCCAAGTCCGTTCATGAGCTGTAGCAGCAAGAAAATCCCTCCCCTTCGTATCTGTCGCTGTTATCTGTAGATGCTGCTGAGCATGGTGATGACGCCGAGTATGAATACAGGGATTCCCCAGGCACCCTTCTCCGATTTCATGGAAAAGAACCCCAGAAACACCGCCAGAGCCCCCAGGGCCACAGGCTGCCAGAACCAGCCCGCGATGGCGGATAAAAAGCCACCGATCAGCATGTACTGCGCCGTATTGTTTCTGAATTTCATGGGTTCTTTCCGATCGTCCAGTCTGAAAAACATGGTCTATTCCCCCTTCAGCATAAATTTCAGTTTCGATTATCCTTATTCTATCAGAAATCCGCCTTCGTTTCCTTAAATGAATCCATCTTTCCATCAGGAATCACAGTGAAAACCTTCTTTCCCCCTGTCAAAAAGTTCCATGTCATCTGTTATAATGAGGAGAAGGCAGCCTGTATAAAAGCACAGGCAGGCAGATTCAGCCGATGAAAGGAGTGAATTCGACATGAACAAAGACAGGGTGAGAAAAGTCGCCATCACCTTCTTGCTGCTTTTCCTGGGTTTTGGAATCATCTATGCTTCTCTGGCGCTTTTTTCAGAAATCTCGGAAAGTGTCGTCAACGAAAATATACGGGTCATCGATGATGCCGTTGTGCATTTTCTCATGTATTTTTCTTCCCCGTTTCTTCAGGATGCACTGACGCTCCTCACAGAAATGGGTTCCGTCTGGTTCACGGCCATGGTGAGCGCCATGATTCTCCTCTACCTCTGGTTCAGAGGGAAAGACAAGTGGACGATGCTTTTTTACGCCATCGCCATGGGCGGAGGCGGACTGCTCATACTGCTTCTGAAGGAATTTTTCAGAATCGAGCGGCCTTCCATCAATGAAGCCATCGATGCGGTGGGTTACAGCTTTCCCAGTGGGCATGCCATGGGTTCCATGATTCTCTATGGATTCATCGCCTATCTTGTGGTGAGAAGTGCGCTGAAGAAGAAAACCAAGATCATCCTCACTGCAGCACTGCTTCTTCTTGCCTCACTGGTTGCGGTTTCCAGAGTCTATCTCAGCGCCCATTACCCCAGTGATGTGGTGGCCGGTCAGGCTGGAGGCCTTGCATGGCTTCTCTTCTGCATCATTCTTCTGGAAGGAATCCAGTGGAAAAACCGCAGCGGCTTCATGCCCGTAAAAGGGTTCAGAAGACTTCTGGATCGCCTGTCCGGTCTCTTCAGCTGATTCCCTTCAGCGTGAAAGCTGAAGTTCTGTAGAAAAACTCCTGTAATTTGGTATAATGGTACAAAGCAGACAACCAAATAATTTTAGGAACGGTGATAATATGGAACGCGTGATTGACGTAAGGAATGGTAGAAATCTCACGATGCTCTCTGATTTCTATGAACTTACCATGGGCAATGGTTATTTCGAAAATGGTGTGGACGAGACCATCGCCTATTTTGATATGTACTTCAGAAAGATTCCCGATGAAGGCGGTTTTGCAGTGATGGCTGGTGTGGACCAGCTTATAGAGTATCTGGAGAATCTCACCTTCACCAAGGAAGACATTGAATTTCTCAGAAGCAAGAATACCTTCAGCGAAGGCTTTCTCAGCTATCTGGAAAACTTCAAGTTCGAATGTGATGTCTGGGCAGTGCCTGAAGGTACTCCGGTGTTTCCCAATGAGCCCCTGGTGACCGTAAGAGGGCCCATCATCCAGGCCCAGTTTGTGGAGACCATGGTCCTTCTGACCGTGAACCATCAGACCCTGATTGCCACCAAGGCCAACAGAATCGTAAGAGCCGCGGCAGGAAGAGATGTGCTGGAATTCGGTTCCAGAAGAGCCCAGGGCTATGACGGTGCCATCTACGGAACCCGAGCAGCCATCGTCGGTGGCGCAACCTCCTCTTCCAACACCCTGGCGGAAATCATGTTCAATGTACCCGCCGTGGGCACCATGGCGCACAGCTGGGTACAGCTCTTCGATTCAGAATATGAAGCCTTCAGAAAATGGGCGGAAATCTATCCGGATAAATGCTCCCTGCTGGTGGATACCTATAACGTGCTGAAATCCGGTATCCCCAATGCCATCAAGGTCTTCAATGAATATGTGCTGCCCACAGGAAATCGGCCTAAGTCCATCCGAATCGATTCCGGTGACATCACCTATCTCACCAAGCAGTCCAGAAGAATGCTGGATGAAGCAGGCTTTGAAGATGTGAAGATCATCGTGTCCAACTCTCTGGATGAATACATCATTCGAGATGTACTGGCACAGGGTGCACCCATCGATGTCTTCGGTGTGGGCGAGCGGCTCATCACTGCAAGAAGCGAACCGGTCTTCGGTGGTGTATACAAACTGGTGGCCGTGGAAAGAGACGGAAAGATCACGCCGAAGATCAAGGTCAGTGAGAACCAGGAAAAAATCACAACGCCGCACTTCAAGAAGATCTACAGAGTCTTCTCCAACAAGTCCGGCCTGGCTGTGGCAGATCTTCTCTGCGAGCATGATGAAGTCATCGATGAAAGCCAGCCGCTGACCATCTTTGATCCCACCTATACCTGGAAGAGAAGAACCTTCAAGGAATACACCCTGAGAGAACTGCAGGAAAGAATCTTCGAGAAGGGCGTACTGGTCTATAAGAGCCCGACGGTCCTTGAAATCAGAGCCTATTCAAAGAAGGAAATCGAGAATCTCTGGCCTGAAGCCTTAAGGCTTGAGTATCCTCATAGATACTATGTGGACCTCTCTCAGAAGCTTTGGGACACCAGGCAGAATCTGCTCATTGAACAGTCTCAGATGTATGCCGAAGACAAATACTAGAAGCGGAAATATCCAGAACCTCCGGAAGAAAAACTTCCGGAGGTTCCTTTGATTTCGGGATAAGCTGTGATATAATTGGTCAGGTTTTATCATTTATTTTAGCAATCATCAAAAGTGGAGGAACATAAAATTGAGTACGAAAAACATAAATCACGTGGAATTTCTGGTCAAATCGTCCATCGTCGCAGCCATCTATGCTGCGCTGACCATGCTGCTGCCTTTCAGCTATCTGGGCGTACAGTTTCGAATCGCTGAGATCCTCGTCCTTCTGGTCTTCATAGACAAGAGATATATCTACGGTCTCACACTGGGATGCCTCATCGCAAACCTTGGCAGTCCCTTAGGTCCTGTGGATGTGATCTTCGGTACCCTGGCCACACTCATCGCACTGCTTCTGATTTCAAAGACGAAAAATCTTTTCGTGGCCACCCTGTGGCCTGCTGTGGTCAATGGAATCATCATCGGTCTTCTTCTCTACTACCTGCTGGATCTGCCCTTCTTTCTGTCGGCAGCCCAGGTGTTCTTTGGAGAATTCGTCGTGGTGACCCTCATCGGCTACTTCCTCTTCAAGAGAATTCTGAGAGATCGGAAACTGGTGGAGATCATCTCCTTCAGATAAGAATCATCCATCAGAAAAATGACGATACGCCTCTTCCATGCTTCCTGCATGAAAGAGGCGTATCTTTTTGTTTATTTTTACAATGATTTTTGAGCGGCTTCCATTAACTCACAAGAAGCCAGATGCCGAAACCTGCCGCCGCTAGAGCGAAGACATAGAAAAAGATTTCCGTTCCCTTTTCTCCCAGTAGCTTGCGGAACATTCTTATTTTCGCCATGTTCCAGATCTGCTCCGGTTTCTTCACCGTGATGAAGATCACCGCTGCCGCGTAGACAATGAGTAGTAGTCCAAGTAGTGCCAGTCCGTCCATATTATTACCTCCAATCATTTATAGTTGTTATTTCAGTCCTCTGTTTATTTTCTTTCTCATGGCCAGCATCACCACAGATGAAATGAGGAGGATCATCAGAGTGCTGAAGAGGATGCTTCCCCAGGCGGCTTCCTTCAGTATGATGGAATCCATAGCCATGAACGCCCAGTAGAAGGGAGACCAGTACAGTAGAAAATGGAGTCCTTCTCTCAGGTAGATGGCGCCGAATATGGATCCCAGCACAGGCAGAAACACCATTTTCATACCGGATATGGCAGCCAGCACATTGTCGCTGTTGACGCCGATGGTGAAGCCGATGATCACTGAAGTGAGTGCAATGGACACGGTGACAAGAGCCGCCATGAAGTAGTTGATGCTGCCGTAATCAAGAATCAGTAGAATCCCGATGACATGAACAAGAGGAATGAGAAATCCCAGTGCTGCTTTCCCCAGAACATACTGGATTCTATTCACCGGAGCCACATTCATGGCTGCCAGGGTGTTCTCCTGCTTTTCCTCCACCAGATTGATGAGGATGATCATACCTCCGAAGATGGAGATGAATACTGCCAGGAGACTTCCTCCATACTGCTTGATGGGAGAAAGCTTCCAGCCCACATCCGATACCGTAAGCGTGACTGGAACCTCAATGTCTTCATTGGATAATGAATCCAGGAGCAGCACGGCCATTTCCTGCATATCCACCTTCTCGTTCCCCTGGGTCACCACCTGAAATCCGTTTGCATCTTTCGTGATGCCATAGACATCATCCAGTGCTTCCACACGCTCCAGAAGGACTTCTTCCGACTCAAATTCCTCTACCTTGGCATATTGCGTGAAATAGGAGATCTCCTCCTCCGTCACCGTATCGTCTACGGCGAACCGTAGAATGGACTGAGAGACGGAGCTTGTCAGCATATTGAGAATGACAGCGATGAGAAAGGGAACCACAAGGATATAAAGAATCATGTAGTCTCTCATGCCGGACTTCGTATCACGGCCCATGATGGCCAATATTTTCTTAAGCATTCTTCTCCCCCCCTACACTGTCAGTGTCTTCTTGTATCTGAGTACCGCCGCCATGAAAAATACTGCCCCTGCCAGAATGAAGAGTCCCGATGTGGTCAGGATGAAGCCCGTGTCCGGCCTTTCAAGAAACACCTCTCTGAAGGCGAAAAGCAGAGGATAGGACGGCAGGATTCTGATGATGAGCGGCGAAAACGACGGCATGAAGTAGGAAACTCCCCCGAAGGCCATGATCATGATGATGATGTAGAGCGCTCCCATGGACTTGATGATGGAATCGTAGAAACTTGCGATGAAGAGTCCCAGCGCCGTACCGAAGAAGTTGGATGCGGCCAGCACCAGAAAGAGATGCAGGTAGTTCACCTTCATCCCCACCACCAGAACCGTTGTGATCAGCCCGGTAAGAAGCCCAGTGAAGAGCATGACACCCACCTTGGAAAGCAGGTAATCTCTTATGCTCACCGGCGTCACCGTAAGGGCTCTTATGGTGCCTTCCTCCTTGTCCATGAACACATAGGCCGCCACGATAAACAGTCCCATGAACGCCGAATTCATCATGAGGAGAATCGGCATATAGTTGGTCCGGTCGGAAAGTCTTTCCGCATCGGCATCCAGCACTTTCACTGTGGTGGTTTCCGTGTACTGTGGATGCTCGGTCTTGAAGCCGGCCAGAAGGACGCTTTCCATCATGTTTCGAATTTCTTCGCTCTCATAGCCCTGAAGAATGATTTCGTAGCCCATGCCTTCACTCGTCTCGCCGATGACGGCCCCCTGAGAAGCACGATCCTTCTCCATGGCCAGAACCACTTCCTCTCTGGAATCCAGAAGCGTGATGTCCGCGCTCTGGTCCTTCTCCATGGATGTGAGGATCTGTTCGCTGTTTATACCGGATTCCACATGGAGAAACAGCTTCGTGGTGGGATCGGCGTTCTCCGGCACCACAAAGAGCAGCACCGCAACGATGATCAGCGCCATGATGAATTCGATGTAGATGTAGTAGGTTCTGTAGGAGACCTTCAGGTCTCTTAAAAAGGTATGTAGAAGCTTCATTTTATACCAGCCCCCTGCCCGTCAGTCTGATGAAGATTTCCTCAAGCGTCGCCTCTTTCGTATGCATCATTTCAATGTGACCGTCCTTGACGATTTCATTGAGCAGAAGTCTCTCTTCCTCATTGGAGAGGTCGATGAGTGCTGTCTCCAGCTTCTCTCCCTTGAGATATTCCACCTGTACCACTTTCTTTCCATACTGCAGCTTGAGGTTTCTTGGAGAGTCGATGACTTTCAGCTGCCCGTCCACAATGAACCCCACCCGGTCGCAGAGCTCATCCGCGATGAACATGTTGTGGGTGGTGAGAAACACCGTGGTGCCCTCCTTGTTCTTCTCCTTCACGATGTCCTTGATGCTGCCGGCAATGGCAGGGTCAAGGCCCGTGGTGGGTTCATCCAGGAACCATAAAGAAGGCTTGTTGATCATGCTTCTGGCAAAGGTCAGTCTGTGCTTCATCCCCTTGGAGAAGGTGCCGGCCTTCTTGTTCTTCACATGGTCCAGGCCCACCAGCTTCAGAAGCTCTTCCGGGTCCATGGTCTCCACATCAAAGAGTTTTCTGTAGAACTCCAGATTTTCCAGTGCAGTGAGCTTTCCATAGACATTGGACTGCTCAAAGGATACCCCGATTCTGTTGAATACTTTTCGGTCAAACTTTCGAAGATCATAGCCTGCCACCTGCCCGGACCCTTCCTGGATGGGCAGAAGACCCGTGAGAATGCCCTGGGTGGTGGACTTTCCTGCTCCGGATGGTCCGAGAAAACCGAACACTTCCCCCTGCTCCACCTGAAAACTCACATTCTTCAGTGCGTAGTTTTTGTCTTTCGTGTAGGAATAATTGAGATTGTCGACTTTAATCATTTTACCCTTCCCCCTTAACTGATGCCGTTTCTGATGAGATCAAAGAATTTATCCAGCTCCTCCATGATCTTCATGGAATAGCCCTCGTCCTGATGTTTCTCGAAATAATACTCCACTACACTGATCTGCATGCCGATCATGATTTTCGCCACCAGCCGAAGATCCAGATCCGCCCTCACATCCCCGTTTTCCTGCCCCTTCTGAAGAAGGGCTATGAACATGTCGTCTCCCTTGGGTGTGAAGGTTTCCCTGATCTTCTGAAGAAGGCCGCTGGTATCTTTCATCATGCGGTTTCCGATTTCCGCATAATCAGGATTCTCCAGTGCAAACTCGATGCCCGCCCGATACATCTCCCGCAGCGCATCGTAGAAATTCACCTCCGCGAAATTCATCATGGATGGGGTCAGATACTGAATCTTCTTTTCTCCGATGATGGACATGATGTGAAGATAAAGATCCTCCTTATCCTTGAAGTACTGATAGAAACTCCCTTTGGAGATTCCGCTTCTCTCCACGATGCGGTTGATGCTTGCCACGTCATAGTCGTAGTCTTTAAACTCTGCCACAGCTTCGCCAAGAATCCTTTCCCGCTTCTCCTCCGGCAGATTGAAAAATGTCTGTTTTGGCATCCGCCTGTCACCCTCCTCTTTTATGACCATATGGTCATATGACACCTTGGTCACATTATAAACCCGAAGAGATTCCTTTGTCAACTCCTACAGCGATATCCGAAAAAAATCAGAAAACACAAGATTTCCTGAAAAAGACCAGGAAACTATGGACCTTCTCTCCGAAAAAGAGTAAAATACATCAGATACAAGCCATACTGCAATCAATACAGGAGTAAGAACTATGCGAAAGAAGCTCGAGCACATGCTCTTCGGAAACAGTCAGAACATCAAATACTACGCCATCAACGGAATCCTCTTCACCATGGTCACCGTCCTCTCCAAGAGCTATGCCATCAAGTTTCTGGACCGTCTTGGCGGAGAAGACATCCATTTCAGTCTTTTCAATG
The DNA here is from genome assembly GCF_017368455.1 of Proteiniclasticum aestuarii. Classification (GTDB taxonomy): domain Bacteria; phylum Bacillota; class Clostridia; order Clostridiales; family Clostridiaceae; genus Proteiniclasticum; species Proteiniclasticum aestuarii. Next base: position 288,762 of record NZ_JAFNJU010000002.1, read on the forward strand.
CCCTGCCTGGATTCGTGGCCATCTTCACAACCATTCCAGGGATTCTTCTGATCCAGAAAGGGAAATCGAAAAGAAAGACTCTGGGCACTTTCTTCTATATTTCAAGACTCATGCCCCTGTTTCTCGCCGCAGTCCCTTTTCTGCCCAAGACGATGCAGCCCATGGTCTTCGTTCTCATCTATGGACTCATGAACTTTCCGGAATCCATATCCGCCACTTCCCTGCAGGATTACACCGGAGACATCTTCAGTCCCCATGAACGAGCAGATGCCCTTTCCATCAGGAATCAGATGTCTCAGATCTCCCAGATCTCCGTATCCATTCTGGTGGGCTTCATCCTTTCTCTCTCCTCGGTGAACAGGACCGTCATCATCATGTATCAGATCTTCATCGTTCTTTCCTTTCTCATCGGCTTGAAGGAAATCCACTACATGTACAAGATGGAGCCGCTGGTTACGGAAGAAGAGCAGAAAGAGAAGTCTGTTCCGAAACTCAGGGAAAGTCTTCGGGCTGTTTTTTCCCATAAGGAGTATGTGAGTTTTCTAGCCTGCTCTCTTCTCTTCCATTTCGGATGGCAGATGGGATGGCCTCTCTTTAATGTGTACCAGATCAAAGTGCTCGGTGCGGATGAGATGTGGCTGACCATCATCAATGTGCTTTCCAGCATCTTCATGGTCTTAAGCTTCACCCAGTGGAAGAAGGTCATCAAGAAGTTCGATTATAAGCTGGCCATAGCCCTTGCCACCTTCGGAATGGGACTCACCCCGCTTCTCTATATCCTGTCAAAGAACCTGGTGACCTTGACCTTCATGCAGCCTGTCACAGGATTTTTCACGGCCGGTACCATCGTAGTGGTTCTGGGAAGCCTTCTGGCTGCAAGTCCCGATGAATACCGCACCATGAGTGTGGCGGTCCACGCCACACTCACCAGCGTCACCCTGGCGGTGGCGCCCCTCTTCGGAACCTATATCCAGGATGTTCTGAGCATAGAGGGTGCCCTCTTCGTCTCCTCTTCACTGAGACTCCTGGGCAGTTTCGTATTCCTCCTTCGTTTTCTGAAAGCCAGAAAACAGACGTCCTGAATACAGGATTTCTTTGTATTCCATGAGCCATTGTGCTATTATTTTTATAGAATAGGACCCATAAAGGAGCGTAAAATTGTACAGCATAACGAGAACATTCAAAAACAAAGGATTAAAACTGACCCCCCAGAGGATTGCTGTGTATGAATACCTTCTGGGAACAAAGCAGCACCCTTCTGCAGAAACCATTTATTCGGCACTTATAGAGAAGTTTCCGACCATGAGCCTGGCCACAGTGTACAAATCCCTGAAGACCCTCTGCAAGGTGGAGCTGGTACAGGAACTGAATCTTGGAGAAGGCAACTTCCGATACGACGCCTTCATGGAAGAACATGCGCATTTTCAGTGCAACCACTGCAGCACCGTGTTTGACATGATGAACGTGCCTACGGATCGGGTCATGGAAGCCGTCTCCGGAAACGAGAGCTTCCTCATCGAGTCCAGCAGGCTCTATTTCTACGGCACCTGCCTGGAGTGCCAGAAGAAAAACGCCTGATGGATCCGGAAACAGCAGATGAAATAACGCAGAAGCTCAGATATCACCGGTGTGATACTGAGCTTCTTTTAATGGATCCGTAAACCGGACTATGCAGATTACCTGAAACCGGAAAAAAGCACCTCTGCGTCTTCTTGCGCAAAGGTGCTCTTCCCTGTAATGAAATGGAGTTATTTATTACACTCCCATTATGCTCTCTTTCTGCTTCTCTATTCATCTTCCGGAAGAATATCGTGAAATACCAGGTCGATGACGGCCTGGAGATTCTCCCTGGATGTGGAGGAGTAAAGAATGAGCTGGTCTTTATCCGTCAGCTCCAGGGTCTCCCGGATGAGCTTCTCGCTCTTTCTGATGTCGTTTCTCTTCAGCTTATCCAGCTTCGTTCCGATGACCACCACGTCTTTCTCAAAGTACCGGAAGTACTCCATCATGGCGATGTCATCCGCTGTAGGTTTATGCCTGGAATCCACCAGAAGCACGAATCTTTTCAGATGCGGACTGCTGTTGATGTAGTCTTCAATGATCTTCCCCCAGGCGGCCTTTTCGGTCTTGGAGATTTTCGCATATCCGTATCCAGGAAGGTCCACCAGCATGGCTGCTTCATTGATGAGAAAGAAATTCACAAGTCTCGTGCGACCAGGTGTATTGGATACTTTCGCAAGCTTTCTTCTGTTGGTGATGGCATTGATGATGGTGGATTTTCCGACGTTGGAACGTCCTACGAAAGCCACTTCGGGATGCCCTGTTTCAGGGTACTGGTTTTTCCTCACTGCAGAAGTGATGAAATCCGCGTGTTTGATCTTGATCATAGATTATTCCACCTCCAAAAGTGCTTTCTCCAGTACTTCATTGACCTCTTTCACCGGAATGAACGTGAGTTTCGACAGAATCGACTGAGGCAGCTTTTCCATGTCGAACTTGTTCTTTTCCGGAATGATGATGGTGTCGATGCCCGCTCTTGCCGCTGCAAGAGATTTCTCTTTGAGGCCTCCGATGGGAAGCACTCTGCCCGTCAGGGTGATTTCTCCTGTCATGGCCACATTGTGCCTGGCTTTTCTGCCTGTGAGGGCGGACACCAGCGCCGTGGTCATGGTGACACCGGCAGAAGGTCCATCCTTCGGCACTGCGCCTTCGGGCACGTGCACATGGATATCCTGGTCCTTGTAGAATTTGCTCTTCACGCCCAGTTCATCACTGTGCGCCCGGATATAGGAGTAAGCGGCCTTGGCCGATTCCTTCATCACATCCCCCAGCTGTCCGGTAAGCTCGAGCTTGCCGCTGCCGTCCATGACGGAAACCTCAATGGGGAGGATATCTCCGCCGAACATGGTCCAGGCGAGGCCTGTGACGACGCCCACGCGGTCTTCCTTCTCCGCACGGTCATACATGAACTTCGGATGTCCCAGGAATTTCTCCACCATCTGGGTGTTGAGATTCACGGAATCCTTCTTCTTCTCCAGCATATAAGCCACGGATTTTCTGGTCAGGGAGGCGATGGTTCTTTCCAGATTACGCACTCCGGACTCCACCGTATAACCTTCGATGATGAGCTTGATGGCATTGTCCGAGAAGACCAGCTGGTCTTCCTTGAGATTATGCTCCTTCAGAACCTTTGGAATCAGATGCTTCTTTGCGATATTCAGCTTCTCTTCATAGGTGTAGCCGTTGATTTCAATGACTTCCATTCTGTCCAGAAGAGGTCTTGGTATGGTATCCAGCGTGTTTGCGGTGGTGATGAACATGACCTTGGAAAGGTCCATCTCCACTTCCAGATAATGGTCTCTGAATGTGGAGTTCTGCTCCGCATCCAGCACTTCCAGGAGGGCATCGGCCGGGTCTCCTCTGAAGTCATTGGCCATCTTGTCGATCTCATCCAGAAGAAACAGCGGATTTCTTGTCTTGGCCTGTCTCATGCCGTAGATGATTCTGCCTGGGATACTGCCCACATAGGTTCTTCTGTGTCCTCTGATTTCCGCTTCATCCCGCACGCCACCTAAGGACATGCGCACGAAGTTTCTGTTCACGGCTCTGGCCACGGACTTGGCGATGGAGGTCTTACCCACGCCTGGAGGTCCTACCAGACAGATAATGGGCCCCTTCATGGTCTTGGAGGTGTTCTTCACCGCCAGATACTCGATGATTCTGTCCTTCACATCCTTCAGACCATAATGGTCTGCTTCCAGAATCTCTCTGGCCTTGATGATGTCCAGATTGTCTTTGGTCTCCTTGTTCCATGGAAGATCGATGAGCCAGTCCAGATAGGTTCGGATGATTCCGCCTTCTGCGCTGTAGCTGCCGCTGTTTCGCAGACGGTCCAGCTCATAGAGGGCTTTCTCCTTGGCTTCCTTGGGCATCTTGGCCTTCTTGATCTTTTCCTGATAGGAGAAGATCTCCTTGGCATCTTCATCATACTCGCCCAGTTCATCCTGGATGGCCTTCAGCTGCTCGCGAAGATAGTATTCCTTCTGCACTTTGTCGATGTTGCTCTTGACCTTGGTGCCGATCTTCTTTTCGATTTTCGCGATTTCCAGTTCCTTGTTGATGATCACCAGCAGCTTTTCCAGTCTTTCCTTTACATTGAGCGTCATAAGAAGGTCCTGCTTGTCCTCCGGTTTCAGCATCAGATAGGATGCCACCGTGTCGCAGAACCTGCCCGGGTCTTCTATGTCATCCAGAGACAGAAGCGCTTCCTGGGGCATATAGCCCGTGTGACGCACATAGGCCTGAAGGGTGTCCTTGACACTTCTGACCAGGGCTTCGCATTCCACATTCACTTCTTTCTCGGCCTCTTCATCAATGATGGTGATGCTGGCCTTGTAATGAGGGTCTTCCTTGATGGATGTGACTTTCCCTCTGGAGATGCCTTCCACGAGAACTCTTACGGTGTTCCCTGGAAGCTTCAGAAGCTGCCTGATGACACAGAGCGTTCCGATTTCCAGAAGATCGTCTTTTCCAGGTTCTTCCACTCTGCTTTCTTTCTGGGGCACCAGAAAAATCTCCTGGTCCTTCAGCATTGCCTCATCCAGTGCGGCAATGGATTTCTCTCTCCCTACATCGAAATGCAGGACCATATATGGAAATATGGTGATTCCTCTTAAAGGGATCATGGGAAGAGTTCTTCTCTTTCTCGCCATAAAATTACCTCTCTCTCGAAAATGGACAAACCTTTCGGTCTGTCCATCCAGTTATGCTGTTTCTTCGTCTTTCAGTGCTTTACGGTATAGGATTTCCGGAGACTTGGTCTTTATGGTATCTCCATGAATGATGACTTTCTCGATGGTTTCATCCGAAGGCACATCAAACATGACTTCCTTCATGATGTCTTCCAGAATCGATCGAAGCCCTCTTGCTCCTGTATTTCGCTTGATGGCTTCTTCCGCAATGGATAGAAGAGATTCTTCCGTGAACTCCAGTTCCACATGATCCATTTCGAAAAGCTTCTTGTACTGCTTCACCAGGGAATTCTTCGGCGTCTTCAGGATTTCAACCAGTGCGGCCTTATCCAGACTGTTCAGGGTGACCACGATGGGTACTCTGCCCACGAATTCCGGAATGAGACCGAACTTCAGAAGGTCTCCCGGAAGAATATTCTCCAGAAGCTGTCCGATGTTCTTCTCATGCTTGGACTGGATGTCCGCGCCGAAACCGATGCTGGACTTCTGGGTTCTCTTCTCGATGATCTTATCCACACCATCGAATGCTCCCCCTACGATGAAGAGGATATTGGTGGTATTGATCTGCAGAAGCTCCTGATGAGGATGCTTTCTTCCACCTTGTGGCGGAACAGAAGCCACAGTACCTTCCAGAATCTTCAGAAGAGCCTGCTGTACACCTTCTCCGGACACATCACGGGTGATGGACGGATTTTCAGACTTTCTTGCGATCTTGTCGATCTCATCGATATAGACGATTCCTCTTTCCGCCTTCTCCACGTCGTAATCGGCGTTCTGAATGAGCTTCAGCAGAATGTTCTCCACATCTTCTCCCACATACCCTGCTTCTGTCAGTGTTGTGGCATCCGCGATGGCGAAGGGCACATCCAGAAATCTTGCAAGGGTCTGGGCAAGTAAGGTCTTACCGGAACCGGTGGGTCCCAGAAGAAGGATATTGGACTTGGAAAGCTCCACGTCGCTCTTCTTGGGATAGTTGATTCTCTTGTAGTGATTGTATACCGCCACCGACAGAGACTTCTTGGCGGATTCCTGACCAATGACATACTGGTCCAGATGGGCCTTGATTTCCTGTGGCTTCGGTAGTTTCGTGAAGTCCTGCTCACTCTTTTCGGTGAGTTCTTCTGCAACGATTTCCGAGCAGAGCTCGATGCATTCGTCACAGATATATACGCCCGGTCCTGCGATGAGCCTCTTGACCTGGTCCTGACTCTTTCCGCAGAAGGAACATTTCAGTAGATTCTTATCTTCAAATTTTGCCATTACTATTCACCTCTTTTAGTTGAACACCTGCTGCTCTTTGGCTGCAGTTTCCGACACTCGCTGCCGGAAGTTCCCATTTCCTCGTCCTCGTCCTCTACTAACTCCATGGGCGTCTTGATTCGGGTGTTCTACCCTATTTTACCACTAGAATGGTAAAAGCTCTATGCTTTATTTACTTCATGCTTTTCCAGGATGCTGTCGATTAGCCCATAGGAAATGGCCTGCTCTGCACCCATGAAATTGTCTCTTTCCACATCTCTGGCGATTACTTCGATATCCTGTCCTGTTCTTTCGGACATGATTCTGTTCATCTTTTCCTTGATCTGGAGGATTCTTCTTGCATGGATCTCGATATCCGTCGCCTGACCCTGATATCCGCCCAGAGGCTGATGGATCATGATCTCACTGTTTGGCAGCGCAAATCTCTTCCCCTTGGTTCCTGCTGTCAGAAGGAACGCACCCATGGATGCCGCCATACCTACACAGATGGTTGCCACATCAGGCTTGATGTAGTTCATGGTGTCGAAGATGGCCATGCCGGAAGTGATGCTTCCGCCTGGGCTGTTGATGTAGATGTAGATGTCCTTGTCCGGATCTTCGCTTTCCAGGAACAGAAGCTGTGCCACCACGAGATTTGCCGTGACGTCATTGATTTCTCCTGAAAGCATGATGATTCTGTCTTTTAAAAGTCTGGAGAAGATATCATAGGATCTTTCTCCTCTATTGGTCTGTTCTACTACCATTGGTACTAAACTCATTTTCTTACCTCCATAACGATTGATTTTCATAATTCATGTATCTCAGTATACCCAGTATAAATTAAATTCTACTTAAAGAACCGGTTAACTGATTTTAAACAATTTAATTGTTTCATTCTTACTCTTATTTTACACCATCGTGACAGAAAATCAAATACCCGAATGCTAAAGATAGAAATATTGCCAGAGAAATCCTGTCTCTGGCAATAAAAATTTCTCTTTATGTATGACATGCCGTGATACTTCGATCTTAAAGATAAGATTTCATACCATGATCACATCTCTTCTGGAGTCTATTCGTGGTCGTGACCTTCATGATCTTCTTCCTCATGATTATGGTCATCATGGCTGTGATCATGGCTTACAGAGATTTCCTTCTCTGTAACCTTAGCGGATTCAAGAAGCAGGTCGAACACCTTGTTTGTGGTCACTTCCATTTCCAGGTCTCTTCTATTGCTCGTCAGAAGCATTTCCTTCAGCTCATCCTGCTGCTCTCCATACATCTTCACGATTTCTTCAGCCTTGGCCATGACTTCTTCTTCTGTAGCTTCAATGCCTTCCTTGGCAACGATGGCTTCGATCAGAAGGTCGTTCTTCACAACGTTTTTCGCGTTGTCTCTGAACATTTCACGGATGGCGCTTTCTTCCTGGCCGGTCATCTGAAGATACATTTCCTTGGAAATACCCTGCTGCTGGATTCTCTGTTCAAAATCTCTGACCAGTCTGTCGATGCTTGTTTCCACCATGACTTCAGGAACATCGATTTCAGCCTTCTCAGCCAGTGCCTTGATCAGGTTGTTGTTCAGCTCGCTCTTCGCTCTGCTGTTTGCATCCTCTTCCAGTCCTTCTCTGATGCTTGCCTTCAGCTCTTCCAGCGTTTCGAATTCTGATACTTCGGAAGCGAATTCATCATCCACTTCAGGGAATTCCTTGGTCTTGATGTCAAGAATCTCCACATCAAATTCAGCGTCCTTACCCTTGAGCTCTTCTGCCTGATAGTCTTCTGGGAATGTGACCTTGACGGTCTTCTCTTCTCCAACCTTCAGACCGATGAGCTGATCTTCGAAGTCTCCGATGAACATGTTTGCTCCGATGGTCAGTTCGAAGTTCTCGCCCTTTCCACCTTCGAATTCAACTCCGTCCACTTTGCCGTTGAAGTTGATCACCGCTACGTCATCCTTTTCCACGACTGCGCCTTCTGGCTTGGATTCGATTCTACCGTTTCTTTCCACCAGATGCTCGATTTCATGGTCGATGTCGTGGTCTGTAACCTTTATTACTGGCTTCTCCACTTCAAGTCCCTTGTATTCTGGAAGATCGAATTCCGGATACACTTCCACTTCTGCTGTGTAGACGAAGTCTTTTCCTTCTTCCATCTGTGTGATGTCGATCTTTGGATAATCAATGGGCTTGATGTCCGCTTCTTCGATGGCCTTTGGATAGCTGTCGCTTAAAAGGAAATCGCTGGCATCATCAAACAGGACTTCCACACCGTAGAACTGCTTCACCAGTGCCAGTGGTGCTTTGCCTTTTCTGAATCCCTGAACATTCAGGTTCTTCACATTCTTCTTGTAGGACTTTCTGATGGCCTCATCCAGCTTTGCAGCTTCCAGAGTCACTTCCAGTTTCACCTTTTTGGAATCTAACTTTTCGTGCTTTACGTTCATTAATGATATCCTCCTATGCCCTTAGAGGGCTTCTTTTCAAACTTATAATATTATAAATGAAATGATTACGCATTTCAATGATTATGGAATTATTCTTTCCAGATACTTTCTGCTCTCGGAAAGCTCCTCCAGGGTTTCGTAGTTTTCCTTGTAGACCTCGATGATCCCCGGCCCCTTGTATCCTAGGGCTTCCACCCTGCGGAAAAGCGTCTGGAAATCAAAGGCTCCTTTACCTGGAAGAAGACAGGTGCTTTCCCTGTCATGGTCATTCAGATGCAGATTCATGAGATCCTCTCCATAGATGTCCAGATAGTCATAGGGCGATCTGCCCGCTTTCACCGCCTGCTTCACATCCAGAGTGAATTTCAGCGGCTCTTTCACCGCATCCTTCAGCCTCTTCAGATACTCCAGATCTCCCGACAGGCACCAGGAGACATTCTCCTGAGCAAGGGCCATGCCATGGACACCGGCTTCATAGACCATCCGCTCGTACATGTAGACCACATCGGTAAAGGTCATGTTCCTGTGGGGCCGTCTGATGAGTCCATGGAAGGTGTAGGCCTTTGCGCCAAGGATTTCACCAAACCGGACAAATTCCTGATAGATCCGAAAAAAATCTTCTCGTCTTCTTTCGTAGGCATCAAACAGGTACGGCTCAAAGGCAGAGCTCACGGTATGGACCGAATTGATCTTGACCTTCTCTTTCTCCGCCAGTTCTTTCAGTTCGTAGCCGTATTCTTCTCTGAACTCGAAGAAACTGTTGGCAAAGACCTCCATGACGCTGAATCCTTTCTCCGCCAGTTTCTTCACCGCATCTTCCGTCAGCAGTTCAGGATAGAATATGGCTGTAGAGATTCCAATCTCCAAGTCAATCACTTCTCTTCTTCATTCATTCCGGCTCAGTGTTTTCCACTCCGGTTCTACTCACTGATGATCTTGTAGTCCGGTGTCAGATAGTAGGTATTTCCTTCCTTGGTATAGGAAAGTCCCAGCTCGGTGATTTCTCCGAGAACCACATCGGTGCCGAAGACACTCTGATAGTTTCTGTGGGAGAGTGGCAGAAGATCCACCACATAGAGGAATCTTCTCTCATCAAACCAGGGCAGCTGCGACATGTAGACCACCGTGTCCTCATCCAGGAACTTGGGCTGCTCCGCCCAGACAAAGTTTTCGGTTCTTCCAAGAATGCTCTCCTTGGACTCCGTATATCCTCTGGAGTTCTTGTAGACCTTGTAGGTGATGTCCGTGACGTTTCCGGAAAGATCCAGGAGGAATAGGTCCTGCGTCTCTTCATCCAGAATCACCGCCTGGGTTCTGGAGGGAGAGATGTCTCCCTCCAGCCCCACCAGTTCAGGAACGGGCGCGAAAATCTTCTCACCGTTTTCCTCCACCACTTCCAGAGAAACCTCTTTCTCTATGGGCAGGGTCGCTGTGACAAACTCCTTCTCGATGACAGGCTCTTCTTCGATGGGTTCTTCCGTCTCCTCATTGGTAACAGTTTCCGGAATCTGCTCCAGAATCTGTTCCTTCTGAACCTGTTCCTGGGCGATGTCCTGTTTCACCTTTTCCACCATCTCAAGAATGGGTTTCCGGAACAGCAGTGCCAGCGCGGCGATGAAAATCAGAAAAAACGCAAGCTTTCTGAAGAATCGCTTCCTTTTTTCTCTTTTATGATACTTGCTGCTGAATATACTGGTATTTCTTCTCATCTGTACTCCTTATTTCTGAATGGGAATACCGCCCTTGCCGCATCCGCATCCGCATCCGGAAGCTTCTCCCTCTGCCTTCTTGGTGCCGCAGCAGGATTTCTTCTCCACTACATAGTTGTCCGTGTAATCCTCGTAATCCGTTCCATCCTTCAACAGGTCTTCTATCATAAGATAAACTCCTCCGTTTCTTCTATGGCCTTTGCCACCAGCGCATCACTGTCCAGAGCCTCTTCATGAAGCTTGATGTACTTCAGCTTGGGCTTGGTCACTGGATGCTTCGGTACAAAGATGGTACAGCAATCTTCATAGGGCAGTATGGATGTCTCATAGGTGCCGATCTTATGTGAGATATCCATGATGTCCCCCTTGTCCATGGCCACCAGCGGACGAAATACAGGTCTGTCTCCTGCATCATCGGAAACCACCAGGGCTTCCATGGTCTGGGAAGCCACCTGACCGATGCTTTCTCCCGTGGTGACGCTCTGAATGCCCAGCTTGTCCGCCAGAGCACAGGCGCACTTCATCATGAATCTTCTCATGATGATGGTCAGTTCGTTCTCCGGGCATTTGTCCATGATCTCCATCTGGATTTCCGTGAAGGGCACCACATGCAGATGGATCTTTCCTGTGTACTGACTCAGAATGGAAGCCAGTTCCTTGACTTTGTCCTTGGCTCTTTCGGATGTGTAAGGATGGCTGTGATAGTAGACACCATGGACTTCGATGCCTCTTTTCGCCATGAGAAAACCCGCCACCGGGGAGTCGATTCCGCCGGAGAGCATCAGCATGGTGCTGCCGTTGATACCGTAGGGCATTCCGCCGATTCCTCTTTCCTTCTCCACATAGACATAGGCATTGTCGCGGATTTCGATGTCCACCACATAGTCCGGCTTCTTGATTTCCACATGATATCCGGTTGTATTCTTCAGGATATGCGCCCCTACAAGGCCGGAAAGCTCCATGGAGTTCATGGGGAACTTCTTGTCTGCTCGCTTTGTGGCCACTTTGAAGGAGGTGCCTTCAGGCTGCTTCTTCATGACCAGAAGCGCCAGCTCCTTGATCTTCTCGATGTCTCTTTCCGTCTGCACCACCGTGCATACTTCATAGACGCCGAAGACCTTCTTCACCTTTTCCTTGATTTCGGACACGTCCTCCGCCTGGATGAACCATCGGTTCTGATCCGTATAGAAGGAATACTCCTCGTTTTTCAGGACATTCTTGATGTTCTCTTTCAGTTTCTTCTCAAATCTTCCTCTATTCAGTCCCTTGAGAAAGATTTCAGATGCATATTTTATCAGTAACAGTTCCACATTATTTCCTCCTTAGAAATTTCACTGCCTCTTTAATGGTCTGTGCAGCATACCTGATTTCTTCTTCCGTGGTCTCCTTCTGGAAACTCAGACGGATGCTGCCCTGGATCTCTCTCTTCGAAAGGCCTATGGCCTGAAGCACATGAGAATCCTTCGTATCCTTCGATGTGCAGGCAGAACCTGTGGATACGTAGACCCCCTTGTCTGACAGATAGTGCAGAAGCACCTCTCCGCGCATGCCTGGTATGGAGATGCTGAGAATATAGGGTGATGCATCTTCAAAAGAAGCATTCACCTTCAGCCCGTCGATCTCACTGAGAAGATCGATCATCAGACTTTTCAGCTCCTTCACATGGGAAAATCCACGGATGCGCTCTGCTTCGTTTCTTTTCACCGCTTCTCTGAAGCCCAGAATGGACGGCACATTCACCGTACCCGCTCGAAGGCCCCTTTCCTGTTCTCCACCCAGAAGAAGAGACTGGGGTCTCTGACCTTTTCGCATATAGACAAACCCGCATCCTTTGGGTCCATGAATCTTATGGGCCGATACCGTCATGAAGTCCACATCCATTTCCCTGACATCCACAGGATACTTCATGTATCCTTGCACCGCATCCACATGGAACTTCGCTTTGCTGCTGACAGAGCGGATCACCGGTGCAATGTCCGATGGATTGTTTACTGCGCCGGTCTCGTTGTTCACCATCATGATGGACACCAGGGATGTGTTTTTCCGAAGCTTCTTCTGAAGCTCGTCCAGGCTGATCTGCCCCTTCTCATCCACAGAGAGCATATCCACTTCCACTCCCTGGGCTGCCGCATAGTCCATCACTCTCAGCACACTGGGATGTTCGATGGCCGTGGTGATGAAATGAGCGCCTTCCTTAATAAAGGACCGTATGATATGATTATTCCCTTCCGATGCCCCTGAGGTGAACACAATTTCCTCCCCCAGCGCATGAATGGTCTCTGCAATGTCTTTTCTTGCCGCTTCCAGCGCATCTTCCGCATCTCTTCCGATTTTATGGATGGAATTGGGATTTCCGTAGAGATCTTTCAGCGCCTGGGTCATGACTTCTATGACCTCCGGGTGCACCGGAGAGGTGGCGGCATTATCCAAATAAGCTTTCATTCTATCACCTTCATAATATTTCACTGATTTACTTTATCATAAGAAGCCTTAAAGCTCAAGCTTAAGAAGACCTTCGTAGATGCTGCTGATGAAAGGCCCGATTTCAGAAGAAACCTCTATGAATCCCTGCTGCAGGGTCTTCCCTCCGCCTCCTCGGAATCGGAACGCTTCCCGGGCGGGTTTCACAAGTTCCCTGGCATCCGCCCGTTCCCCTGTGAAGACGAAGATTCTGCCATCTCCTCGATAAAAGACTGCTATCTTCCCCTTTTTCATCATCTGATTGCCCAGGGCCTTCATGAGCTCATCCTCATACTCCACTTCTATGACCACAGTATCTTCTTCAAAGTTCTCGGCCAGTGCCTCCGCAAGCTCCAGAATCAGTGCGCCCTGGGCTTTCCTGTATTCGTCTCTCTCTTCTCTGATCTGCCGTACTCGAAATGGCAGTTCATCCAGATTCACACCCAGCTCCGCCTTCAGCTTCATAATGGCATCTTCCATCTCATAGAGATACCTGAATGCACGCTCTCCCGCCACATAATAGATGCGACTGCCTCCCTTGTACTTTTCCACAGCCGTGATCTTGAAGAGTCTCAGATCCTTCAGAGACTTCACATGGGTACCTCCGCATCCGCACCAGTCTATGTCCCCGATCTGCACAATGCGGATGTTCGAATCCACCTGAACCGCTTTGCGAAGAGGAATGTCCCCCAGATTGTATTTGTCACGGTAGTAGGTGGATACCGGAAGATTCTTACCTATGAGCCCATTGACTTCATTCTCCGCCTGAAGCCTCATTTCTTCATCGATCTCCAGATCCGTATCAATGGTGGCGTAAGCCTTCCCCATGTGGAAACTCACCGTTTCCACGCCAAGCTGGTCCTTCAGAACCGCTGTGAGCACATGCTGCGCCGTGTGCTGGATGCTGTGGTCTTCCCGCACCTTCTGGTCTATGATGCACTCCACCGGCATATGGAGGGTCAGTCCGGAGAAGGAGGCCAGTCTGTGCCAGATCTCTTCTCCTTCCGTAAAGACATCCAGCACTTCTTTTCCGTTGATGGTTCCCATGTCTGAAGGCTGTCCGCCCCCTTCAGGATAAAAATAAGTGCTCTCCAGGGTGATGTATACCCCGTCCTCTTTCTCTTTCACGGATCGTACTCTTGAAGTAAACCTCAGCACATCCTGATCCACCTGATACAGTTTCACGCTATCCACTCCCATACATTTTTTCACTCTTCATTGTACCATTAATTGAAAATGAGTTGCAGTAACATGCCACTAAAAAGTCTTCACCACCGCCTGTTTTTCTGGGCTATCTCTCATAAGGTGAAACCATGGACCCTTCCATTCATGAAAACCCTTCTGTTTTAATGGAATAGAAGGGAAATCTTAATTTGCTTTTAATTTATCTCCCTTATAATGACCTCATGAAATAAAGTTTTTGATAAGAGAGGAAGTTAGTGATGGAAAAGAAATTATACAAGAATACGGACAGAAAAATGATCTCCGGTGTCCTGGCAGGTTTTTCCGACTACCTGGGCATTGATGTGACGATCCTGAGAATCGGATATGTGCTTTTGAGCCTGATCATGGAGGCGTTCCCCGGAATCATTCTCTACATCATCCTGGCCATTGTGATGCCGGATATGGATGAGCGGGACAGGGAGCGTAAGACCTACAAGGCGAAGAAGAACGACAACCCCTATACCAGCGAAGAAAACGCCTATGGACAGAAGCCCTATCAGGATGTGGACTACAAAGAGGAAAAGGACACAGCGGAAGCGGACAAGAACTTCAAGAAATCCGGTGGGGCCTATACCCCAGACGACCGGAATTAACACAGCAACCTTAAGGAACCCTCACAGGAGCAGAGACTTCTCCGTCACCATGACGGAGTGAATGATTATGCGCTCCTTAAGGGTTCTTTTCTTGCGCCCAGATGAGCGCAGCAACATCCACTTATCCAGTGTCTGATAATTCACATCTTTTTAATAATATTGATTTATAATAGACAATAAACACAGTGTCTATCTCTATCAGTGAGGAGGAAACGTCATGGAAGAATTAAAGAAACTGCTTCTTACAGCCGTCGGCGCTGCAGCCATCAGTGTCGAGAAAATCGACAGTACCGTCACCGAGCTCATCGAAAAGGGAAAGCTCAGCGTGAAGGAAGGCAAAGAACTCCGGGAAGAACTGGTCCGCAGAAAGAAGGAATCGGAAGAGGATCTGGTGAAGAAGGAAGATCTTAACGGAATCATCGATTCTCTGAACCTGGTCAGCAAAAGAGAACTGGAACTTCTGGAGGACAGAGTGGCAAAGCTTGAAGAGCAGATGAAGAGCGTAAGGGATTCCGACCTGTAGCCGGTGCATTTCTAAATATAAGGTGGTGTTCTGATGGGGGATAATCAAGCCGACTACAGCAGGAAGCGCTTCAGAGAGATTGTAAGGGTCCTAGCCTCCTACGGCTTCGGCCATATCATTCATGCTAAATTCCGGACGGAAAAAATGAAAAATGATCCAGAGAATCTGAGACTGGTCTTTGAAGAGCTGGGACCTACCTTTATTAAAATCGGTCAGATTCTCTCCACAAGACCGGATGTGCTCCCCGCAGAATACATCACCGAACTGGCTAAGCTTCAGGACAAAGCCCCTCCTTTCCCCTATGAAACCGTGAAATCCATCATCGAGGAAGAGCTGGGAAGACCGCTTACTGAGATCTTCTCCTCCCTGACGGAAACACCCATGGCCTGCGCTTCCGTGGCCCAGGTTCATAGGGCGGTCCTTCTGGACGGAACCCGCGTCATCGTCAAAGTCCAGAGACCCGACATCGAAGACAGACTTCTGGAGGACCTCCATATCCTCATACGGATCGTGAAGAAAGCGCCCAACACCCTGCGGGACATTCTCCTGGATCCTGTGGAAGCGCTGGAGGAGATCCTGGAAACCACAAAGATCGAACTGGACTTCACCAACGAGGTCCACTACATGCTGCGGTTTCAGAAGGAAAACGAGTCCATCCGGTGCATCAGCATTCCCAAGGTGCATCTGAATCTTTCCACCAAGCGCATCGTGGTGCAGGAAGAGATTGAGGGAATCAAAATCACAGATAAAGAAAAGCTTCTGGAAGAAGGCTATGATGCAGAGGACATCGGCAGAAAGCTGGTGCTTTCCTATCTCTATCAGCTCTTCAGCAACGGTTTCTTTCACGGAGACCCGCATCCCGGAAATCTCATCATCCACGAGAAAAAGATCTACTACATCGATTTCGGCATCATGGGCAGCCTGACCCAGAAAGCAAGAAGGTCCGTGAATGATCTTCTCCAGGCCATGGTGAAGAGAGACATCGGTCAGCTGGTGAATCTCGTGCTGGATCTGGCCCAGCAGAAAGGCCCTGTGGATAAGAACGTACTCTATGAAGACATCGAGTACATCATCCACTACTACCTGCAGACCAGCCTCAAGAACATTCAGGTCTCCAGGCTTTTCATGGACCTTTTCGAAGCAGCCCGAAAAAACAATCTGAAGCTGCCCAAGGAATTCACCACCCTTCTGAAGTCCCTTCTGATCCTGGAAGGCGTCATCAGCGAGATCGCTCCGGATCTCAGCATCATGGAAATCGCCAAGGATTATCTGAAGGAAGATCCCAAGCTTGATCTGTGGCCTGAATTTTCTCTGGACAGCCTGGCCCTTCACAGCTACAGCCTGGTGAAGGACACACTGAAGATCCCCATCAGCATCCAGACCATACTGGACAACTTCATCAGCGGTCGAGGGAAAGTGAAGCTGGACATCGTGAACTTTGACAACCGCTGGGTGGACTTCAACAAAATGATCAACCGCATGGTTTTCGCCCTGGTCGTATCGGCCATCATCATCGCTTCCGCCCTGATCATCCGCAGCGGAGACGGACCGAACTTCAACGGAATCAGCCTGGTTGGGATGCTGGGCTTCGCATTGGCAGGATTTCTGGGCTTATGGCTTCTCATTTCCATCCTGAAATCCGGTAACATCTGACCCATCTCATCTATTTTTTCAGGTAGTTTCAACAGGAAGAAAGACACCCCTTCTGTGCTGTCATGAAATCTGACATGCACCTTAAGGGGTGTCTTCTGTTCTTCTAAGATGAATCCTTACATTCTATACTAGATATGACCTTCCGTCTGAATACTCATGGTGAAGTATCGGATGGAATCCTCTTTCTTCCCCATCTTGTAGTAGACCTTGGCCAGATCCTTATATCGTTTGGCCAGTTCTCTTGTTTTCCCTTTTTTGATGAGCATATCCAGAGACACACTCAGATAGGTCTCCGCCATATCGTAGTTTCCGTTTTCCGCAAGGAGCCTGCCTTTGAAGTAATAGGCTTTCTCCACAGCATCGGGATGCTGGTTTTCGATGGCTGCATTGACCACCATATCCACATATTTGGATGCTTCCTTGTAATGGCCTTCCTCCACGAATCGGGTCATGGCATCCAGAAGGAGCGTCACATTATCCGACAGGGATTCCTGGGGGAAGATTTTCGCCGCTTCCGCCATCTCCCTGTAGGAGCCTTCCACATCACCGCTGTTTAAAAGCTTCACTGCCAGAAAATACTTGGCTTTGGCATGCATTTCAGGGTAATTCTTCAGATACTCACTGATCTTGTCGTAGTTCTCCTTGCCGTCTTCAGCCGTGCTGATCAGGCAGTACTGCAGATGGATCTGTCCTTTGATTCTGTCGTTCTCCGTGATCTCCAGCAGTTCATCCACAAAGGGAAGATACTTCTTCGCTTCCTCATACTTTTCCATGTATACAAGACAGGCCACTGTCATATAGGGAATCAGCAGTCTATCTTCCTTTGTGATGGAATCGGGAAGCGTATAGTAGTTGCTCATGAGGAAGTTCAGAAACACCATGGCATTCTCATATTCTGCCGTCGCATGGAGATACTTCGCCATGGTCATGCAGTAGAGATACTGCGTCTCGGCATTGACGATGTTGATATAGGTTCTGTAGAGATGGGAGATCTCCACATTCAGCTCTTCAATCTTGCCCTTTTCGATGTAGTGATTGATCAGCTGGATTCTCGCCTGAAAGGTCTGCATCACAAGACCATTCTGCTCCGTCACCTCAATCAGCCCTTTGATCTCCTTTGCATAGTTCTTGGAGAACATATTCTCTGAGAGTTTCTTCAGCTCATCATTCACTTCCTGGATGATGTCTTTCTTGAGGCTTTCCTTTTCGATGCCCAGTCTTTTGGCCACCAGGTCCAGCACCCACTCTTCCGCTGTCACCTTGTCGTTCTCGATGGTGGACATCTTCGATACGGAGATTTCCGAACCGCAGAGGGCTTTCAGTGTCATGCCTTTCTGTATACGAGCTCTTCGTATTTTTTCACCAGTACTCAGTATTTCCATTACTTGTCACCACCCTCTTGGAGCATAATATTCATGGATTTCTCAAGCAGCTTATAGGAATCCACGTTCTTTCCTTTTTCCAGATAGAATTTTGCCATGAGAAGCATGATCTTGGACTCTTCCTCTTTCAGCTTCTTCTCTCTGGCTATATTGAGCGCCAGGATGAGATTATTCACCGCACCGCGCATATTTTTAAACAGGGATTCCACTTTTGATTTCACAAGATACAGTTTGATGTTTCCAAGGAAATCTTCTTCCAGTATCATACGGTCCAGAAGGTTCAGCGTCTCATAGGCATCTTCTTCTCTCTTCAGGTGTCCATAGCACTCCGCCAGGTGGAGATTCACTTCCTTCAGCATCTCCTGATTCCTGTTGTAAAGGACTTCGGATTTTCTGAAGTGGATCACCGCTTCCTCGTACCGTTCAAAATCCTCGTAGAGCTTACCCAGGGTCATCTCGATCTCAGCCATTTCCGACTCTTCTCCACAGGTTCTGAAAATCTGCAGAGACATCTTCGCATATTTGGATGCCTCTTCGAAATTGCCTTCCATCTCATTCTTCTCCGCAAGTCTTGTGAGGAACTTCCCGTAGGATCTCTTATCCGACATGATTTCGAACTTCTCATTGGACTTTGCCGTATACTCCTTGCTCTTCTCCAGGTTTCCTACTTTCTTGTAGGCCACAGCCAGATAGAAGTAGACCTTGGCCAGCATGATTTCATCGGTGAGGATGCCTTCCACAAAGAGCGCTTCAGATTTATGGAAATAGCTGATGGCCATAGGCAGAGATTCCTGATCCATGCAGGTCTTGGCCACAAGCATGAAGTTGTCGATGTAAGATCCTTTATAGTTGTGGGTGGAGTAGATCACATTGCACTGGAATAGATAGTCGAAAGCCTTCGTAAAGTTCCTTCTGCTGATTTCAAGCATGCCTTTCAGATAAAGGTTCTTCGCTTTAGGCAGAATCAGATTATACTGATTGATGTAATGATCGCCCTTTTCTATGTACTTGGACGCTTTTTCAAATTCTCCGATCTCAATGCTGATTTCAGCCATCTCACTGAAGTATTCGCAGATGCGGTCTGCCTGGGTGTTCTCGGATTCCATGAAATACTCCACTGAAATATCCAGTGTTTCCGCCAGATAATCCAGAAGATCCATCGAAGGATTGGATTTGCTGGATTCCACAAGACTGATCTGTCCAGGAGTTACTCGATTCCCTGCCACATCTTTCAGCGTCATGTTTAATTCTTTTCGTCTTTTTTTGACCTTTTCGCCTAATGATAATACTTCCATAAACCTCTCTCCTAAAGCATAATTAACATTTTTATTATAGCATATAATGTAGCTAGAATAACTCTAGAATAGACTTTTCTGACAGATTTTTTAGAGATTTCTACAGCAAACATGAGTAACAGTTAAGAAATCACCTGAAAAACTCCAGTCTTAAAATATCAATTATTTATAAAAGAGACCCTTGAAACAGCGAAAAGAGAAGACTACTCAGTCCTTCCGAGCACCTTCTCTCTCTGTGTATGCATATATTTTTCTGTGAAATCTTTAATTTACAGGAACTTATGAATGCAAGTTCCTGAAGAAGACCCTCACTTCAGGAAAGCTTCCTTGGCCAGCTCATCGGCCCGGTCATTATACCGGTCTCCACTATGGCCTTTCACTTTACGGAACTTCACATTCAGATCCTTCTTCATGGACTGATAGAATTCATGGTATCCACGGGTCAGATCGTTGTTTCTCTTCCAGGTGCCCAGAGCCCAGCTTTCGATCCCCTGATAATCAAAGTACAGCACGAGATTTCTGTAGCCCTTTTCTCTGGCGTAGGTCATGGCTTTCATGGCCCCAAGGACTTCTCCCGCCACATTTCTCATGGAGCTGTACTCTCCTTTCAGCGCTTCACATTCCGAATAGACCTCTTCTCCCTTATGGACCACCACCAGTCCATAAGCATATCTTTTTGTGGACAGTTCATAGCTTCCATCCACATAGATGATCACCTGGTCCTCCTGATGCGCTTCCTTGTGCTCTGCACGCACGTCTTCTTCCTTTTTCACTTCTTTCTTCTCCCCAGGAAGATCTTCTCCATGCAGCTGTATGAAGGAAAGGGCTTCTTCTCTTGTGGGAAAGCTCTTGTATCGGACGCCTTTTGCGCCTGTCACTTCCTTCCTGCACTGATCCCAGGTCTCAAGAATCATCGGTTTTTTTGAGTGCCCGTCCAGCACCGCATAAAATTTACCCAAACTAAACTCCTTACAAAAAGGAGCTTTTACGCTCCTTTTCTCTTTTCTTTTCTTCTTATTTCATATCATGGTTCTGCCGGTCTTTCTCCGGCCGAACTTCCCCTGTCATCTGGCCCTGCTATTTCAGAGCCGGCTCGAAGATGGGGTCCAGGTCCACTGGTTTCACTTCCTCATCGGGGATCAGGTAGGCTTCATCGGACAGATAGGATTTTCTTCTCTTCTCCAGATTCTCATCAATGAGGCCATAGACCTGATTCAGTGTCTTGGCCGGCGTGAAGTTTACGATCTTCTGGATGTTGTCCTGTACCAGCTTCAATGTGGCCAGCTCTCCCTGCCAGTGCTGCACGAGAATGGGCACCGGAATCTTATTGAGAATATAGCTGGAACCGAAGAACAGAATGGCCAGATCGTCCATCTTTCCGAGAACAGGAACCTTGCTTGGTATGATATCGGCAGGAACCAGAGGATAGCCGAAGGTGAAGGCGATCAGAACCTTGTCTCTTTTCGCCACCCGCTTATCCTTCATGAGCCGTAGGGCCAGAGCATACATATCCGGCAGGATGAAGGCATATTTCGCCAGATTCTTCTTATCGTAGGGCACCTTCTCCAGAATCTTGTATCGGAAATCCGTATAGGAATCTTCCGTACGGTCCAGGAGGCCCAGCTTTCTGTTGAACTCGGCGAGCTTTCTTTCCTCTTCTTCTCTCTTCAGTCTTTCTTCTTCTTCCTGATCCTTGCCGGCTTCCTCCTGCATGGCATCAATGTCGGCTTCAATGCCTTTTAGCCTCAGGGATAAAATACCGTTCTCCATGAGGAAATGCTCCACTTCCAGGTGCACATGGGGCACCTGCTGAAGCGCTTCGTCGATATTCACGGACAAGGCCTTGTTTTCATAGGTGAGGCCCATTTCGGAAGCTTTCTTGGCTGCCGTCTTGGAGGCGATGTTCAGAATGAATTTGGGTATCCCCACCTTCAGCACTTTGATGCGCTCGATCTTCAAGGTCAGAATGTTATTGAACACACTGAGGATTCTCACCTTGGCCAGGAAGGGAATATTGATGATCTTCTTGAAGCTGCCCTCGATCTGGATGAAATTATCTTCCAGTTTCACGTCTTTGAATGTAAGTTCCGGCACTTTGGTTTCCACCAGAGTTTTCAGATCATACATGATGTCTTCCGCACTTAACGTTGTGGTAACAGATGTCACTCTCATAAATTTATCTCCTTTCAATGATTCTTGAAAGCTATTACGCATAATATATAACATTATTATAGCAAGTTCTTTCTTCCTTATGAGGAACTCTTTGAAATATTTCAATTAACTTAACATTTCACAGCCCCGTCTTCATCCTTTTTCCCTGAACCCTGAAGTGAAGAGAAGAATCCCAAGCGTCACGGCAATGCCTCCCAGAAGACCCCCGATGTGACCGAAGTTGTCGATGTTGCTGGAGGTGAATCCCGAGAAGAGATTGATGGCCAGAACGATGAGGATTCTGGAAAACATGGATTTCATGGATTTCTTCCTGCCGAAGAGGGTGATGACCAGGATGGCGCCCAGAAGACCGAATATGGCGCCGGATGCCCCCACCGCCACATTGGGCGTATAGAGATAGCTGAGAAGCCCCCCTGTCACGGCGGAAAAAGAGTAGATCCCAAGCATCTTCCATTTTCCCATGAACTCCTCCACGATCCTGCCCAGGGCGAACAGGGCATACATGTTGAAGAGCACATGCATGAAATCCGCATGAAGGAAAGCGGACGTGAAGAGTCTGTAGTACTGTCCGGCCTGAATGAGCTCATTGACCTTGGCGCCGTATCGGATCAGCACAAAGATATCGATGTCCAGCCCTCCTGATTTTATGGCCGTGAAGGTATAGATCAGAATATTCAGGACCATGAGGGTGAAGGTCACCGCCATGGACCGGAGTGTCATCTTCTGGTTCACCACCGCTTTTCGAGACAGCACCGATCTTGTGACATCGTCATGCCCGAAGAACTTTCCTTCCTCATCCACATAGACCTCGGAATAGTTCGGAAGCTTCTCCTTCAGGGGTGCGGGATGTCCCCCCGTGAAGACGATATTCACCACATAAGCCGGGATGCTGTTCATCCTTGCATGATTCATGAACGCCAGAAGATTTTCATCTTCCTTCCCAAGGGTGGAAAAGATCACGGCTAAAAACCCATTCTTGATGGGTGTATACAGGTAGAAGTTCAGGTCCTCTTCAATGGAATGAAACTCTTCCAGAAAAAAACCTTTCTCATCGATGAGAAGATCCATGGTCTCCCGAATCACTTTGTTTATCATAGCCGCCTCCCGCACTGGTAACTTACTCTGATTTTACCCTAAAAATTGGAACTAGGAAAGAAGAAGACCCTCTAAAAGGGCCTTCTCCGTATCTTCTATCTGCTTTGAATATATTCTTCCAGCATATCCAGAAGTTCATTGAACCTTCTGATGGTGGCTTCCAGTGGAGCTTTACTTGTCATATCCACGCCTGCAGTCTGCAGCGTCTCCACGGGGTAATCACTTCCTCCGGTGGAAAGGAATCCGATAAAGCGCTTCACTGCTTCCTCACCTTCTTTGAGGATGCTTTCCGCAAAGGCACTGGCCGCAGCATAGCCGGTGGCATACTGATACACATAGAAATCACGGTAGAAATGAGGAATTCTCGCCCATTCCACTTCGATTTCCTTATCGATGACGATGTCTTCTCCGAAATACTTTCTGTTGAGATCCAGCCACAGGGCACTGAAGTCTTCCCCAGTCATCGGGGTACCCTTCTGTATGGTTTCATGGGTGATCTTCTCGAACTCCGCAAACATCAGCTGTCTGAAAACAGTGGTCCGGATCTGCTCCAGTTCCTGATTCACCAGATAAAGCTTCTTCACCGGATCCGTCTCGTTTTCGATCTGATGATGGATCAGGAGCTTTTCATTGGTGGTGGATGCCACTTCTGCCACAAACAGCGTGTAGTCCCCATAGATGAACGGCTGATGCTTTCTGGAGTAGTAGGAATGAATGGAGTGACCCATTTCATGAACCAGTGTGGATACATCTCTCAGTTTGTCATGATAGTTCAGAAGGATATAGGGCTCTGTATCATAGGCACCTGAAGAGTACGCTCCGCTTCTCTTTCCTTTGTTTTCATAGATGTCGATCCATCCGTTTTCCACGCCGCTTCTGAAGATGGAAAGATACTCTTCGCCCATGGGCTTTAAGCCTTCCAGTGCAAGCTTCACCCCTTCGTCAAAGGAAATCTTCTCTTCCGGTACATCGATGATGGGCACATAGAGGTCATACATATGGATCTCATCCAGATTCAGAAGTCTCTTCTTGATATCCACGTAGCGGTGCAGTGCGCCCACGCCTTCACTGATGGTTTCCAGGGAATTGTCATAGACTTCCACTGGAATGTTGTTGGGGCTTAAGGAAGCTTCGATGGGCCCTTCATAGTTTCTCAGCTTCGCCTTCAGATTGAAGGTCTTCATGTTGGAGGAAAGCATGGTTCCAATGGAATTCTTGTACTTTCCGTAGGTACCGAAGAGCTCCTTGAAGGCATTTTCTCTCAGGGTTCTATCCTTGCTGATGATGTAGTTGGAGTAGCTTCCTTCGGTCATGGGATGCATGTTGCCTTCCCCGTCTTCCACATCGCTGAAAGTCATGTCCGCATTGGTGAAGATGGAGAAGATGTCATCGGGTGCATTGAGTGAATCCGAAAGAGTCGCCAGAAGCTCTTCTTTCTCCTTGCTCAGCACATGGGGCTTCTCCTTCACGATGGACTCGATGTAGAATCTGTATCCCGAAAGATCCTCATCTTCCAGATAGTTCTTGATGGTCTCATCGCTCAGGGAAAGAAGCTCCGGTACAAAGTAGCTGGCCATGGCGCTGTATTCCGCCACATACTGGGCGATTTTGGACATGATGACCTGCTGCTTCGTATTGCCCGTATCCTCATCGTTTTTCATATGCGCATAGACATACAGCTTTTCCACAATTCTCGTATACTTCTCATAATCCTTGAGATAGGCAAGAAGGCTTTCCTTCTCATGAAGTCTGTCCTTGTAGTTTACTAGAACCGTCGCTTCCTTTTTGACTCTTTCCAGTTCCTTTTCAAACTCTTCATTGGATGCATAGATATCATGAATTCTCCACTGATGCTTCGCATCGATCTCGCTTCTCAGTTTCACTTTTTCGCTCATAGGTACCTCCATAAAATTTTATTGGTTCCTTCCATTATACGGCACAGAATCTCACTTTCAAAGGAAAAGCGCTCTTCTTCTATGCTTTGCCAGAAGATTCTGTACTACCTGAAAAAAGAAGAATCCTTCCTCTGCTGATTTCAAGCAGGGAAAGGATTCCCGTTTTCTTACTTTTTGAAGCTCTCCAGAACCTTTTCATAGGTTTCTTCCAGCGTTTCCAGAAGATCCCCTGATGCTTCCAGAGGATTGATGGCCACCGTTTCACTGCCCGCTTCTCTGGCCAGGGTCTCAGAAACCTTAGGAGAAGCATTTTCCTCCAGGAAGATGGTCCCGATTTCCTCTGCCTTCACGAAATTAATCAGCTCCTCCAGGGTCTTGGGTGTAGGTTCTCCCTCCTGGAAAGGTCCCTCCACAGACTTCTGCACCAGTCCCAGTTCCCTTGTCATGTAGCCGAAGGCCGCATGTCCTGTGACAAAGGCTTGCCCTTCATAGTCCTTGAATTTCTCCACATACTCTTCTTGCAGCACCTTCACATCCGCAGCAAATCCGTTGTAGTTGTTCTCGAAGATCTGTGCGCCTTCAGGAAGAGCAGCAGTAAGTTCAGCCTTCACATGTTCCGCCATGATGGTCAGCGCGTCCAGAGACATCCAGATATGGGGGTCGAATGTTCCATGTTCATGCCCTTCTTCCTCTTCATGGTTGTGGTCATCGTCCACTTCATCCAGATGAATGAGATCCACCCCCTGGGAAAGATCGATGAGTTTCAGGCTGCTGTTTCCTGAATTCTCCACAGCCTTCTCCACCCAGGGCTCCATTTCCAGTCCGTTGATGAAGAGAAACTCCACTTCCGTGAGTTTGCCCATGTCCTTGATGGTGGGTTCGAAATGATGGGCATCTGAGCCCTCCGGTACGATTCTATAGGTTTTTACCAGGCTTCCGCCGACGATCTTCACGATCTGGTCCACAGGATTGATGGTGGTGGCCACTTCTATGGCTTCCAGCTTCTCCTGCTCTGGCTCATTCTCTTCCACCTGTTCTCCTGTCTCTGTTTCAGGGGCTGTATCTACAGGCGCTTCTTCCGCAGGTTTCGCGCTGCATCCTCCGATGACAGCTGCCACCGCTATGATTCCAATCAGGATTTTCAATCTTTTTTTCATTACTTTTCCTCCAGTTGTTGCAAATGATTCGCATTAATGAGTATAATAGTATAAGAAATATTCATTGTCAACTACTTTTTCATGCTATAGTAGGGACTGAATTTTAAATTGGAGTGAAACAGATGATTGAAATCAAAAACCTGTCCTTCTCTTATACAGGAGAAGAACCCTATCTCATCAAAGACCTCACCATGTCGATTCCAAGAGGACAGCTGATCTCCGTCATTGGTGAAAACGGCTCAGCCAAGTCGACGCTGGTGAAGCTTCTTGTGGGACTTCTGAAGCCTTTGAAAGGAAGCATCACCATGAACGTGAAAAACGTGGCCTATGTCCCCCAGCGTATGGAGTCCTTCAACAAGCAGTTTCCCATCACCGTGGAGGAAGTCTATAAAATCCATCTCAAGGGCCTGGGCATCAAAGATGATACCCTCATTGACCGATCCCTTGGAGAAGTATCCATGACGCCCTACAAGAAAAGCCTCATCGGAGACCTTTCCGGAGGCCAGACCCAGAGAATCTTCATCGGCAGAGCGCTTCTTGGCAATCCGGACCTCATCATCCTGGATGAGCCCTCCACAGGCATGGATCTTCGAAGTCAGAAGGAAGTCCGTCAGATTCTCAAAGCCCTCAGAGAGAAGAACGTATCCATCCTCACCGTGGAGCACAACATCTCCGCCGCCATCCACAACTCCGACTACATCATACGAATGGGAGACCATCAGGGCGTGCTCTACGACATCAAGACCTTCAAGACCAATATTCAGCACGAAGATGTGGACAATATGCTCGTCTTCAGGAAGGAGGACTTCTAATGCTTTCCTATCCATTTATGCAGAATGCCCTCATGGCAGGGGCCATGATTGCTGTGCTTTGTCCGATCATCGGAATCTTCCTCGTGCTTCGAAGATATTCCATGATGGGGGATACCCTGGCCCATTCCTCCCTGGCAGGAATCGCCATCGGGATCGTCATCGGCATCAGCCCGACCATCTCCTCCGTGATTTTCACAACCCTTGCAGCGCTTCTGGTGGAATTTCTCAGAGACCGCTTCAAACGATACGCGGAGATTCTCATGTCCGTGGTGATGACGCTTTCTGTAGGTATCGCCATCATTCTGGTCTCCAGCGGACAGGCCAACACCAACATCAATCAGTACCTCTTCGGAAGCATCCTCACCGTCACCAGGCAGGACCTTCTGCTGGTACTCGGCGTCACCATCGTCACGGCCATTGCCGTCCTCTACTATTATAATGAACTGATCTATACCACCTTCGACGAAGACGGTGCACACATCATAAGCATCAAAGTGAAGCGAATCAACTACATCTTCGCACTCCTCATGGGACTTGCCATATCCGTTTCCATCCGAATCACCGGTGTTCTTGTGATCTCCTCGCTCATTGTCCTGCCTGTGGCATCGGCCATGCAGTTCAAAAAGGGCTTCACCAAGACCCTCTTTCTCAGCATCTTCATCGGCCTTCTGGACATCATGCTGGGCCTTGTATTCTCCTACATCCTGGACAGCGCGCCTGGAGGTACCATCGCCATCATGAGCGTCATCACCATGCTGAGTTCCCTTCTTTTAAACCCTTCCAGTAAATAGCTGCAGGGAAGAAAAGAAAAAGTCCCCCCAGCAGAACTCTTTCTGCAGGGTGGGACTTTCATGGAAAGCCTCTTCAGCCTTTCCGCATCTTTTACAGTTTCAGCTATTTTTCATGGAAATGGTGAATCACCCGGTACTCCGGAAGCTTTCCGGTAAGAGGCCTGAAATACTTCAGCGCTTCTTCGGTGATGTTCATGCCGTCTTCCGTGACCATGTCAAGGGGCATGTACTTCACATGATTGGCGATACTTGATGCATCCGTTGAGGTGTATTCCACTTCATAGGGCTCATCGGATTTTCTCACCAGAATGGAAACTTTACCCGTTTCCCCGTCCTTCGCCATGAGCAGTGCTCGTTCACCCAGACGGAAGGCTTCTAGAAGGTCCACCTCTGATGCCAGATGGAAGGCGGATCTCTGAAGGGTGGATAGTTCAAGGACTTTCACTCTGCTGGTGACCCCGGCGGAAACGATGATGTTTTTCAGCGCATTTCCTGCTCCACCGAGCTGGGCATGTCCAAAGGAGTCATGGGCATGGGCTTTGGTGGCTGCAAGGAAGGACCCGTCCTTCAGGCGCACACCTTCCGATGCCACGATGTAGACATGATTCTTCTCCTTGTAGATTTCCTCCACACGCTGAAGGAATTTCTCCTCATCAAAGGGCACTTCAGGCAGCAGAATGATGTCAGCGCATCTTCTTCCATTGTAGGTTGCCAGGGCGCCGGAGGCTGCCAGCCACCCTGCATCTCTGCCCATGGTTTCCGTGATGAAGACCCCGTTGTTGGTGTAGACCATGGAGTCCAGATAGCTTTCCAGAACACTGGTCGCTATGTAGCGCGCCGCGGAGCCGAACCCCGGTGCATGGTCGATGACCTGAAGATCATTGTCCACGGTCTTGGGAATCCCGATGAAGTTCATGTCGATTTCATGCTCCTTTGCATAGGCAGCAAGCTTTCTGACTGTATCCTGGGAATCATTTCCCCCTGCATAGAAGAAGGCCTTGATATCATGCTTTCTGAAGATCTCAAAGAGCTTTCTGTATTCTTCTTTGCTGTCTTCATAGTTCTTCAGCTTGTATCTGCAGGAACCAAGGGCTGCAGAAGGGGTATACCGGATGGTTTCGATTTCTTCGTCGCTGAGCTGGCCGAGATCAAAGAAATCTTCATTTAAGATTCCCTCAATGCCGTTGATGCCTGCATAGACGATGTCGAAATAGCTGATTTCATTGTTCTTCTTCAATAAACCCATGACCGAAGCATTGATGACGGATGTCGGTCCACCGGATTGAGCAATCACACAATTTTTCATTTGGATACCTCTCTCATAACTTATTTCAAATTCATTCTAGCATAGAAATCCAGTGAAATGAACTTGAAACGAAAACCTTACCCGAGAATCCAGATAAACAGACTGCCACCACCGCGCTGATTGATAATTCTTCTCAGCCATACTATAATGAGTACATGCGAAAATGCGCATACAAGGAGCGATATTCATGAATACTACCCAGACCCTCAAAAAGCATAGCATCAAGATCACGAAGCCACGTGTGGCGATTTATGAGATTCTGGATCATGAGCTTCAGGGGATTGAAGCGGACTACATCTACAACAGATGCCTGGAAGAGAATATTTCTCTCAACCTCAGCACGGTCTACCGTACCCTGGATCTTTTTGAAGAGAAGAACCTCATCGAAAAGTATGATCTGGGCGAGAAGAAATACAACTACAGCCTGATCCGTCATGGACACCACCACATCGTGGAATGTGACCGCTGTCACAAGGTCATCAACCTGGACTGTCCCATGAAGCAGATCGAAGACCTCATCACAAAAGAGACCGGTTTTCATCTCACGGAGCATCATCTGGAGATGAAAGGCATCTGCAGAGAATGCATGGAAAAGCAGAAGACGAAAAAATAGCAGCACATACGCATCATTTCATCAGGAAATGATGCTTTTTTCATTCCAGGACGGCGTGTGAGAAACAGAGCTCCTCTGAATGAACTTCATTTTCTTAAGTTTACCTGCGATATTTCTTGACCTGATTTCCTGTTACCCCTTAAAATATGAATAGCAAGAGAAAAATAAGAAAAGGCAGGTGAGATCCGGTGTAACAGCTGTTATGCCCAGACTATGGATAAAATCGATATCAGACTCATTGAACTTCTTCAGAAAAACGGACGCTGTTCTCTCAAGTATCTGGCGGAAGAGGTCTATCTTTCCACCCCGGCTGTATCCTCCCGTATCGCAAGACTGGAAGAGGAAGGCATCATCACCGGGTACTCCGCTTCTGTCAATCCGCATAAACTCGGCTACAACATCAAAGCCTACATCAATCTGGAAATGACCCCTATGCAGAAACCTGAATTCTATCCTTTCATCGAAGCCTGTCCCAACGTTCTGGAATGTGACTGTGTCACCGGGAAGTACTCCATGATCATCAAAGTCGCTTTTCATACCACCATGGAACTGGATGCCTTCATCGGTGCCCTTCAGAAATTCGGAAATACAGATACCCAGATCGTCTTCTCCACACCCGTGGAGCATAGAGGAATCCAGAAACTGGAATAGAATAACAGATATCTCACAGGCTTCCGAAAGGAGGCCTTTTCTTTTCCATTTTTTACGGCCTGTTCAAATGGAGTCAACAGCTACGAAACTTCTTTCTGATAGTATGAAGGCAGACAATGGATGAAAGACAAGTACCCCATCCATACGCAGACAATGAAAGGAAGGAATAGTATGAATAAATATCTCAAGTTTCTGGTTATGATTCTCACATCGACCTTCGTCATGTACTGGCTCATGTATCTGAATCTGTATGAGGCCTCTCATGTGGAGTTCAGCCAGACAAGGCTATTCATGGCACTCATCATGGGTTCCGTCATGGCCGTGGTGATGCTCCTCTTCATGTGGAAGATGTATGAGGACAAGAAGAAGAATGCCCTCATTCTCGGCATCAGCGCCATCATATTCTCCCTGTCGCTCTTTCTTGTAAGAAGCCAGGCTACCGTGGATCAGGTCAGCTGGATGAAAGCCATGATTCCACACCACTCCATCGCGATCTTAACCAGCGAACGAGCGGACATAGAGGATGAACGGGTGAAGGAACTGGCACAGGAAATCATCGAGGCCCAGGAAAGAGAAATCAAGGAAATGCAGAAACTCATTGAAGAACTTGATTGACACTCACCCTACCTGAAGCGAGGGGTTTTACGATGCGTTTCGATAACAGCTTCTCTCATAGAGCGATGACAACATCGCTCTATTTTTCTGTTCTGCATGCAGATCTTCCATGGTTATTTACATTCCATCGAAAACTTCACAATTTACCGCAAATTAAAATTTATGCTCTCCCTACGCTCCTCATCCTCCGAAATCACAAGGAAAGCTGCATTGCCGCTTCTCTTCGTTACACACGGGGAAAGAGAAGCTTTTCCTGATTCCCTAGATGCTCAATGGGTTTCCTGTTAACACGGTTCAGAATCCATATGAAATGTATTTGCTTCCCCATGGAAGAGATTCAAATAGATACTCATCAGATTCCGGAATAATCCCCCTTACTCTTTGAAACATATCAGACTTTGTCGAAAGATGCGTTTGTGAAATCTTTTGATATGCAAGGAAAATCAGCACATTAAATTGTGAAGTCCGTTATAATCAGAACTGGTTACAAAATAGTGACAAAATTATACAGATACTACAGGGGGAAAAAATGAATAGTTTCAGACTCAAGAAAATCATAGCCACAGCCATTTTAGCATCCGTTATCACCGCCTCAGGTGGAACCTTCTCAGGAAGAGATCTCACCTCTGTCCATGCTGCCGAAATCGCAGGAAGTGTCACCGTGACAGCAGGAAGTCTATGGACCTACGGAAGAGCCGACTGGAATGCGAAGACCCAGGTCGTGAACCGTGGAGACAGCTTCACACTGTCGGAAAAAATCGTCGTGGACGGAAGAGAGATGTATGGGCTGACCAACGGTCTGTATATCACAGCAAATCCTGCCTACATAAAGGCAGATGAAGTAGCTGTAACCTCTTCCTACAAGACCACCACAGAGAACCTCAACATGCGATCCGGGAACTCCACCCTATACGGAATCATCCTGACCATTCCCAAAGGCAGTCAGGTGGAAGTTCTTTCCTCTCTGAACGGATGGGACCAGGTCAGCTACAATGGAAAGACCGGCTGGTCCTCTGCAAAATACCTGACCGCATCATCCGCACCAGCACCAACGCCAGCACCAGAGGAAACACCCGCACCTGTGTCATCGGTGACATTCAAAAACACCACGTACAATCTGAACATGAGAACAGGAAGCTCCACTGACCACTCTGTCCTGCTCACCATTCCTCAGGGTGGACGCGTTGAAGTCCTGGCCACTCAGAACGGATGGGATCAGGTCCTCTACAATGGCCAGATCGGCTGGTCCTCCGCAAAATATCTGACCGCCGCAAGCAGCCAGGTTACAGGAGAAGACATTGTAAGCTATGCGAAGCAGTTCCTGGGCGTCAAATACACCTGGGGTGGAAACAGCCCTGAAGAAGGTTTTGACTGCTCCGGAATCATCAAATATGTCTATGCCCATTACGGCATCACAACACCTAGAGTTTCCAGATACCAGGCAACATTCGGTGAAGCAGTGTCCATGAATGCGCTCCGCCCTGGAGACCTCATCTACTTCGGACGTGACACCGTCACTCACATCGGCATCTATGTGGGCGGGAACGATATGCTTCATGCGCCAGAACCAGGCAAATTTGTGGAAATCAAAGATCTGACCTGGCATGTGAACAACTACAGAATCGTAGGTGCGCGCAGATATATTAAGTAACTGAGAAGAGTAGATGAATTCTGTTCATTTACTCTCTTTCAGTTCATCCTAAGTTATTACATTATTAATAAGGCCTTGACAGTTCCTCCCTCCTGAAATGGTATAATATTGTTATAAATTAACAAGCCGATATGGAAAACGGCATAAGGAGGTACATTCATGCGAGGATTAGGAATAATTGGTACAATCATAGTAATCCTGATTGTCCTTTGGCTACTGAACATCATCTAGAATAAGATAATCATAATGAAACTGAAAGGAGCAGGCCTTGCTGTAAGGTCTGCTCCTCTTTGTACGATTTGATTATTCCACCCCAAGAACGAGTTCCCCTTTCTGCATGAACTGCTCCAGCAGAAGATTCACCATTTCCCCATAGCTCCTGACCCCTGAAGATTGTCCGTTGCTCTTCAGGTATGTGTCGTTGACTTTGGTGGCTCTTTCATTGACTTCGCCTTCATAGGCATCATAAAACACAGAGTAGGCACGAAGGTCTCTCTTTACCCCTTCTGAGTAGGTCTCGTAAAGTGCTCGGTAGGTTTCTTTATCTTCTCTATAGAGTGCGTTCATGGAATTGAGTAGCGCCAGCATGGTGCCGGAATACTGTATGGGCTCATAGCTGTGATAGCTGCTTACCAGAAAAGCCATGTAGTTGGCTTCATCTTCATAGGCAATCCCTCTCTGGTGAGCCATCTCATGAAGCACAGTGGCCGGAAAAAGAAGATCCGGTCCTTTGATGTTCACATTGGCTTCGCCTGTGAAGGGCATGAATACACCCGTGATGCCTGTATAGTTTAAAGCCTCTGATGCCAGGATGCCCTTGGCGAGTCCGTAGGATCCGCCAAACTGCGGGAAAGCGCTGCTGAAGGCATCGTAGCCTTCTTCCGCCATAGTGAAGATCTCGCTTTTTTTCTCCGTCAGGGTGAAGACGCCTTCTTCGTTTTCCGACACCTTTTCTCTCAACCCGTTGGCTCTCTCGATGAGAGACTCATTCAGAAGAATCAGCTCTTCTGCGGTGTAATTCACTCTCTCAAGGGACAGATCCGCCCGAATGGAGGCTCTGTTGTAGTTCAGTCCGAAGACCAGCATGAACACGAAATAGAGAAGCGCCGCATAGGTTGCGATTCCATAAAGAAGAGTAAAGAATCCTCCTGTGAAGAGTCTTCTTACAAGAAGAAGCAGAAGAACGATGCCCGCCGCCACATTGGCATAGAGAAAAAACTCTCCAAGGGAGATCGGCACAGCCCCTGTGATTCTGGAGAGGATCCGGATCAGCGCTCTGTTCCAGGACGCCGGATAGATCTTCTCCAGCAGTGCACTGTTATCTCTCGTAAGCAATCCCAGCACGTAAAGAAGTCCTGCCATGAGGATCCATAAATAGCCTTCACTGAGTATTCCTTTCTTTCTTCTGCGAAAAACGCCCATCTTCCATCCCTTCCCTATCTTTTCAGTCCACGCTGAATCTAACGTACATCTCTTCTCATTGAAGCACATCTTCTTTATAAGTAGCTTAATTTTGTCTTTTCTTCTTCTGAATAGGAAGCCTCGGATCGGTTCATCTCACTTCCCGCTGGGAATTTCTTCGAAACGGAAAGCACCCTGATAAAAGAATCCTCATCAGGATGCCTTGGCGGTTCGTTCATGACCTCTGCAGCCAATGGCCTTATTCTCTGCCCAGGTCCTCTTTCAGATCACCGATGCATTTTTCTATGAACGCATGATTCACCTTATAGGTGTACTTTCCTTCCTGCTGCGACAGGTAGATCAGCTTCGCTGTGACCAGGTTGTTCAGATGGTAGGAAATGGTGGCAGAGGAAACATTCAGATTCTTCGCGATGATTTTAGTGGAAGTGATGCCTCTGGCGATGTTCATAAGCACATCATATCTGGTTCTGTCCCCGAGATTCTTGAAAAGGGTCACTCTCTCCTGAATCTGATTCGCTTCCTTTTCCCGGATGGCCATGAAGATCCTCTCGATGTCCGCGCCCCATGCGAGGAAAGGATTCCTGCTGGCCGTGTTCAGCATGATGCTGAAGGAATTGACCATGGTGATGAGCACATCCATGGGGTCCCTTGTCAGCACCTTCTCTGTGATGATGCCGTTACTGATCTCACTAAGCGTGTCTCCTTCCGGTTTCATCAGACGATCCACAAAGTCTCGTCCATAGGCTGTGATTTTTTCCTGGTACTTCCCATAGAACTGCTCGAAGATAGGCAGGATTTCCTCCATAAGGGATACATAGGATGAAAGGGTACTGCTCGGGTTCTGCGTGAAGGAATAGAGCTGCCATTTGGCATCGCTTCCGATGGAAAGCCCGCTCAGCCAGGGCATGATCCCTTCCTTGTTTTCTGCCAGCTCATGGGCTTTTTCCATGGAAGCTTCCCGGTCCTGCAGACTGGAGTCCTGGTCAAAATAATCCAGGGCATAGAGCGTATCATAGAGGAGCTCTTTTTCGCTCTTGTCAAGGAGGCTTCTCAGATATTCCATAGGGCTTTCCTTGCCCATGAAGGGACTGCGCACCATGAGCAGCTCAATGAAATCATGATCCTCCATGCCTTCAAAATAGAAGGTCTTCACCCGATCCGCATAGGGCAGAATCAGATCATGCATCTCTTTCATGACAAGCTGACTGGATTCAGGCATGAATTCGATGAAATTGTCGTCCGCCTCCAGAATGTCCTTTTCCTTATAGTAGAGCATGCCTGGAAACAAAAGTGCATCAAATATATAACTTTCCTTCTCATGAAAAATGTAGTTCAAGACGATGACCTCCTCTCTTATGCTGCTTCATCACTCTTTGCGACTTTCCCGATGAAGGCTTTCCTATAGTATACCACTGCCACCAGCATAACCGCACCAAGAATCATAAGTGGAATCATAGGGTCCATGGCATCGATTCCTGCACCCAGCGCCACCTGGCCCAACGGGGAAGCGATGGTCATGGCCAGTCCCATGACCGATGAGGTTCTGCCCATGATCTCCTTGGGGACCAGCGTATCAAACAGTGTGCCCAGGGAGATGTTCGCCAGTGTCACGAAGATGCCGATGATGAAGGATAGGAGCAGAATCAGCGCAAATGGAATCAGAGCATCCTGGAACTGACTGCGGAAACCTTCCCCAGACAGGACGCCGATGGCCATGATGAGAAAGGAGACGAAGAGAAAACTGTAGATGAGGAGTTTCCCGATGTCCACTTTTCGTGCAAATCCCGACAGAGCTATGGGCGTCACCAGCATGGAGAAGGATAGCACCGTGGAGAAGATGCCTACCATGAGATCGCTGCCACCTAACGTCTCCTTGATGATGAACATGAGGCCCACACTGAACAGAGAGGCCAGGCAGAAATTCAGCACCATGCCAAGACCAATGATGTTCTTGATGATTCTCGAGTCTCGGATGAGGCGGATGCCTTCCAGAAAATCTGTCCTGAACTGCGCAAGGCTGATTTTCTCCGGCTTCTTGTGGAACTTCGGTATGTCGATGAACATTTCACTGATGGAGGAAAGAATAAAGCTCACGGAGTTGATCACAAGAATGCCGAAGATCCCGAAAAGTCCATACAGACCCGCTGCCAGCAGCGGAGCGATCATGGTGAAGAGACTGGTGATCATGGACTTGAGGCTGTTTGCATCGAAAAGGTCCTTCTTCTCCACGATGCTGGGCACCACCGCTGCCATGGCGGAGCCGAAGAAGATTTCCGTCATCTCCAGCAGAATCACAAGAAGATAGATGCTTGTGATGCTGAGGCTTCCGTTCATCGCATAATACACCGCATAGGAGCCGATGAGAAGACCATTGACCAGGTCCATGGTGACGATGCTTCTCTTCCTGTCGAACCAGTCTCCGAACACCCCTGCGATGGGAGACAGTATAAGCCTGGGCAGAATGGAGATGGCCAGCATGGAGCCGAAGATGGTGGCGGAGCCGGTCACAGACAGAACATATAAGGATAAGGCGAACTGCTGCATATCGCTTCCAAGAAGGGATACGGCTTTCCCTGCCATGAGCAGTGCGAAATTTCTGTTTTTCAGAAGACCAAGTTTCATGATGTTCTCTTCCTTTCTTGTTTTATTGATTTCATTATAATCTTCTAAATTATTGAAGTCAATAAAATAATTAGATAATTATCTAATTGTTTTATGAATACATATCAGCTCATCTGCAATGTCCTTCATCTTTGCACGGTTTCTCTGCTTTCTACGGTGAACAAGGCCCATAGACCTCTTGTCTCAAACATTCCTTTACATCAATTCTTCCTATCCCGTATAATAGGATTGTTGACAAGAGGTGAATGAAGAATGATTGCATTATCAACCAACAACGTGAAATTAAGCTATGGCATTGATGTGATTCTAAAATCCATCAGTCTGAGTATAAACGAGGGAGACAAGGTGGCACTCATCGGCGCCAACGGAGCCGGCAAGTCCAGCCTGTTCAAGATCCTCACAAAAGAGATCCGGGAATATGAGGGAGAAGTCTTCATCGACAAATCCAAGACCCTGGGCTATCTTTCTCAGAACATCAATCTGGAATTAGACAAGACCATCCACGAAGAAGCCCTTTCCGTTTTCTCTCCTCTGATGGATATGGAAGAGAAGATGCTGCTTCTGGAAGAGGAAATGAAGAAGCCTTATGATGAAAACCATCATGCAGAGCATGAAGCCGCCATCACTGACTATGTGAGACTCCAGGAGAGATATGATCTTCATGGCGGTCATACCTATCGCGGTGAAGTCCATAAGGTGCTGAGAGGTCTCGGCTTTGAGGAAGAAGAATTCCAAAAGAAAGTGGAGATTCTTTCCGGCGGCCAGAAAACGAGAGTGGCCCTGGCCAAGCTTCTTTTGTCGAGCCCGGATATCATCCTTCTGGATGAACCCACAAACCATCTGGACCTTGCGGCCATCGAATGGCTGGAGGAATATCTGAAAGCCTATAAGGGAACCCTGCTCATCATTTCCCATGACCGTTACTTCCTGGATTCCATCACCGACCATACTTTTGAAATGATCAACGGTGAAATCTACACCTACAATGCCCCCTACTCCAGATTTCTGGAGCTGAAGGAGAAGGATTATGAAATCAAGCTGAAGGCCTACAGGCATCAGCAGGAGGAAATCAAACGTCAGGAGAAGATCATCGAGAAGTATCGTTCCTTCAACAGAGAGAAAAGCATCAAAGCGGCGGAATCCCGCCAGAAGATGCTGGATAAGATCGAAAGACTGGATGCGCCGCCAAAAGCGCACAGTCCCTATAAGATCGCCTTCGACAACGAAGTGGAAAGCGGGACCGATGTCCTCATTGTGGAAAACCTGGAGAAATCCTTTGATGAGACGAAACTCTTCTCGGGTCTCTCCTTCCATATCCGTAAAGGAGAGCGGATCGCCCTCATCGGAGAAAACGGTCGCGGAAAGACCACCCTCTTCAAGATGATTCTAAACCGCATCAGACCGGACAAAGGAGACATCACCCTGGGCAGGAACGTGACCCTGGGCTATTATGACCAGGAGCAGAGCGACCTCCATATGGAGAAGAACGTCTTTTCCGAGATTCACGATGACTTCCCCTATCTCACGGAAACGGAAACCAGAACCTATCTGGGGAGCTTTCTTTTCCGGGGAGACGATGTGTTCAAGTCCATCGAGAACCTCTCTGGAGGAGAACGCTGCCGGGTGAATCTACTGAAGCTCATGCTGAAGAAATCCAATTTCCTTATTCTCGACGAACCCACAAACCATCTGGATATTCCGTCCAGAGAGGCTCTGGAGGATGCGCTCCTGGACTATGACGGTACCATCTTCGTCATCTCCCATGACCGTTACTTCCTCAATAAAGTGGTGAAGAACATCTTTGAGCTGAAGGAAGACGGCATCGAAAAGTATCTGGGGAACTACACCTACTACATCGAAAAGAAAAACAATCCCAACCGCTTCCAGGGCCTGGAAGAAGCGCCTGAAAGAAACAAGACCCGGGCGCAGGAGGAGAAGAAAAAGAAAAAAGGCAGAGAAAAAGACGAGCGTGCCAGAAAGAAATACTTCAAGGACCTGGAGGAACGCATCGGAAGACTGGAAGAGGAAAAAACGGATCTCACCACCTCCCTCACCACGGAAGAGGTCTTTTCCGACATCAGAAAGTCCATGGAGATTTCCGAGAGAATCGCAGCACACGAGAAGACGCTGGAAGCCCTCTATGAGGAATGGGAGATGCTGCTCCTTGAAAGTGAAGAGTCCTGACCGCAAAGAGTATCACAGAAACATATAACCTGTTCTATCCTATAGACGCCACCGCAAGGAGGCGTCTTTTCTTTTCAGTTTTCCTCACAGAAAAAATTTCGTTTTTCCTTGACATCTTCTTCTCAGGTATGTATTATTGTATTAATCACTTAGTACAATAATACAAAAAAGGAGGACTTTCTGTGCCATGGAATTTTGACAACAGCATCCCCATCTATCTTCAGATCATCCAGGAGATGAAAAGAAGAATCATCCGAAAAGAACTCATCCCAGGCGAAAGGCTGGCCTCGGTCAGAGACCTGGCCAAGGAAGCAGGCGTCAATCCCAACACCATGCAGAAGGCGCTGTCTGAGCTGGAGGCGGAAGGGCTTCTGGAAACGGAGCGCACCACCGGCAGGTTCATAACCAGCGACCAGAATCTCATCGCATCCCTTCGGGAAGCCTATCTCAAAGAAAGACTGCAGCCATTTCTTGCGGAGCTTCAGTCTTTAGGACTTTCCGAAGAGGAACTCACGACGCTCATCCGATCACAGTACAAGGAGGCAACAAAATGACCCAGTCCATCATAGAATTTCAGAATCTAAGTAAGACCTTCGGTAAAACGAAGGCCGTGGACAATCTGTCCCTGTCCATCGCACCCGGAAAGATCATCGGACTTCTCGGCCCCAACGGCAGTGGAAAGTCCACACTGTTCAAGCTGATCAACGGTCTTCTTGAACCCACCAAGGGACAGGTCCTCATCGAAGGGAAAGCGCCCTCCATCGAGTCCAAGAAGATCATATCCTATCTGCCGGAAAGAACCTATCTCAACGACTGGATGAAGATCCGAGACATCCTTAATTTCTTCCATGATTTCTACGAGGACTTCGATCTTGCCAAAGCAAAAGACATGCTGAAGGTCCTTGGTCTTGATGAGCATCATGCGCTGAAGACCTTATCCAAGGGAAACAAGGAGAAGGTGCAGCTGATTCTGGTCATGTCCAGAAAAGCCAAAGTCTATCTTCTGGATGAACCCATCGGCGGTGTGGACCCGGCAGCCAGAGACTTCATTCTGGAGACCATCTTAAGCAACTATCAGGAAGATGCCACCATGATCATCTCCACGCATCTGATCAGTGACATCGAAAAGGTCTTTGATGAAGTGATTCTGCTGCAAAGCGGCAGTGTATACGATTATGACAGCGTGGATTCCATCCGGGAGAAAACCGGAAAATCCGTAGATGAACTGTTCAGGGAGGTGTTCAAATGCTAAGCAAACTGATGAAATACGAGCTGCGCGCCACAGCACGCTATTTTCTTCCCATATACGGCGCAATCATAGTATTTTCCATGCTCATCGGTATCCGAGGAGTGAATGACACCTACAGGAATATCCTCAGTGTCATTCTCCCAATGGCCCTTGGACTCAGTTTCATGGGACTGGGCGTCATGACGCTGATCATGGTGGTCAAGAGATTCGACAGCAACCTGCTTGGAGACGAAGGATACCTTATGTTCACCCTTCCGGTGAAATCCCAAAGCATCATCCTCTCCAAGCTCCTCACTTCGATGATCTGGATTCTTTCAAGCGCTCTGGTCTTCTTCCTTTCCATGGGAATCATCACCTGGAAAGAGTTTAACCTCAGAGAAATCCTTGAAGAGCTTTCGAATCTTCAGCTGGATCCCTACTTCTTGGTGGTTTTCGTCCTTGTGATTCTCATGAGTATCATCCAGTTCCTGCTTCAGGTCTATGCCTCCCTAGGTATCGCTCAGGCCTACAGCATCAGCAAAAGCCGCATTCTGGGTGGAACACTCATCTTCATCCTGTTCTCCATCGTGATCAATATGGTGGAAACCCTGGCCGCCGCAGGATTCACTTTCCTCTTTGGAGACAGTCAGTGGTTTCATGACCTGGTCCAAAGGGCTGAGTCTAATGACTTTATCACAGTATTCTCCACCATCCAGCTGTTCTTCACCATTTTGCTGGGATATCTCATCCTGAAGAATATTCTTTTCTACTTCCTGACGAAGTATCATCTGCAGAAGAAACTGAACCTGGAATAAGACAAGAAAAAACCCTGCACTCCCCCGTGGAGCTGCAGGATTTTTTTCTTGTCATCCATATTTCGTTTTCCGATCTGCCTGTCTTTCCCAGTGAGCATTCTGCATCATCTGTCTTTTTATTTTGCATGCTTTCGCATCAGAGCATCATCCGCGAGAATGGTCTCCCATTCCGCTGCAGGATCTGATACGGATCTCACCAGCAGAATGCCCGTCAGGATGCCCAGAATACTGCGGATGCCTTCCAGGTTCAGAAGGGAGAAGAAGGAAGTGCTTTCCGCAACGGATAGACTCAGACGCACAGGCAGGAGAAGAAGAATCAGAAGCACAATGGCGAAAGCCAGAAGAATCGGCTGAAACGCCACTCCTTTTCTGAGAACAGCCATCACCTTCCTGAATTCAATGAGCATTCCGAATAGAATCAGCAGAAAGAGCTCTGCGGTCCTCAGCAGATAGAATCTCTGAACTTCACTGTAGAGAATGCTCTCCTTCATCGGTGCGCTTAGAAGCGACAGCAGATAGAGAATAACTAGTCCTGTCAGAAGTACCGGCAGTATCATCCGAATCGCATTTTTCCTCATAACGTCTCCTTTTCAGCAGAAGTGATATACATCAATATATTCTAAAACAGTATATTTATAATTATTTTACTATATGCTTCGTCCATCTGCAAATGGAGAATTCCGGAAAAGATCGGACAAATTTGACCTGGGTCAAATCTTTCTCTCCTCCAGAGGAGTATTCTTAGGTCATAGCATACAACACTTTTGATCACACAGGAGGAAAACATAAATGAGAGAAATTGCAGATAAAGTATACTGGGCCGGTAAAGTGGATGACAGAAAGGTTCCCTTCCACAGACTGATTCTGGAAAAAGGAACCAGCTACAACGCCTACCTCATCAAAGATGAGAAGACAGCCCTCATCGACACCGTGGACATGCTCTACGGAAAAGAGTTTGTGGACAGCTTAGGCAGCGAGATGGATCTTCTGGCTCTGGACTACATCATCGTGAACCATACAGAACCAGACCACTCCGGTGCACTGGGTGCACTGGCAAGAAAGGCGAAGAACGCTAGGATCGTCTGCACCGCCTACGCTGTCTATGAGCTCATGGAGATGTACAAGATCGACAAGGAACGATTCCTGGTGGT
Source organism: Proteiniclasticum aestuarii (assembly GCF_017368455.1). Classification (GTDB taxonomy): domain Bacteria; phylum Bacillota; class Clostridia; order Clostridiales; family Clostridiaceae; genus Proteiniclasticum; species Proteiniclasticum aestuarii. Next base: position 330,217 of record NZ_JAFNJU010000002.1, read on the forward strand.
ACGAACAGGAGATGAAATCAGCCTCGGTGAAAAGACCCTGGTCTTCCATGAAACACCCTTCCTGCATACGGAGGAAACCATGGTGACCTATCTCAAGGAAGAGAAGATCCTCTTCCCCTGCGACATCTTCTCCACCCACGTGGCGGATAATGATGCCCTCAGCGTATCCGAGCTGGAAGACGCCGATTCCATCCTGGAGGATTTCAAAGTCTACTACAAGCTCATCATGGATCCACACAGAAGATATGTGCTGCCCATGATCGATGTGGTGAAGAAGCTGGACATCGAAATGATCGCCCCTTCCCATGGCTACATCCTGGATCAGAATGTGGAGAAGTACATCGGCATCTATGAAGAGAACGCACTGGAGTCCAAGGAGAACGTGAAGGCACTGATTCTCTTCAACACCATGAGCGGAAACACCAAGAAGATGGCCAGAATGCTGGAAAACGAGCTTCTGGAACATGGCTTCGAGGTGGAAAGCACCAACACGGAGAAGGCGGAACTGGAAGAGGTTCTGACGAAGATCCAATATGCCGATGGCGTGCTCTTCGGTACATCCACCAAATATGCCGATATCCCAGGCAATTTGGAAGCGATCTTAAAGGAACTCAAGGAACTGGAAGTGGAAGGAAAACCCGCAGCTGCCTTCGGCTCCTACGGCTGGTCCGGAGAAGCGGTGGAAGTGGTTCAGGATTACCTCACCGGTGCAGGCATGAAGGCACTGAGATCCTCCGACGTCATCAAATCCACTGGAATGTCCAATGTCGAATTCCCGCTGAGAGTAAGGTTCAATCCTGAAAACAGCACAAAGGAAATCAAACTTGCAGCCTCTGTATTTGCAGACGCCATCAGATTTTAGGAGGAATACCCATGAACCTGCTTGAACATAGCATCAATACCCTGGTGAAGGAAGACATCCGCATGGCAAGCTTCTTTCAGAATGAAAAGATCGATTTCTGCTGCAACGGCCACAGAAATCTGGGAGAAGTACTCAAGGAAAAAGGAGTCGATGAGAAACGATTTATGAATGATTTGAAGGAATACAAGGAGTCTCTGGACGGAAACGGTGAGAAGGTGAACTTCTATAATCAGATGGACAATGAAGAGCTCATAGGATATATCCGCTCCACCCATCACACCTACACAAGAAGTGTGCTGAAGGAGCTGGACCAGTATGTGGCTGCCATCGTAAAGGCTCACTACAGACACGACAAACCGCTCCTTCTGGCCATCAATAGCCTTTATGGAAAGCTGCGCGTGGAGCTCCATGAGCACCTCATCAAAGAAGAAGTGGACCTCTTCCCGCTGATCATGGACGGACGTTTTGATGAAGCGAAGAAAGAGATTGAAGTCACGGAAGATGAGCATGATGCTGCGGGGAATCTGCTGGCTGAACTCAGGAAGGTCACCAATGACTATACCCTTCCATCCTGGGCATGCACCACATTCAGTGCCACCTATCATAATCTCCAGGAACTGGAGAGTGACCTCTTCAGGCACATCTTCCTGGAAAATTCCATACTGTTCGAAAGATTCTAGTCGTCTCTACTAAGGCAGCTGCAAATATAAAATAGAACACCCCTTTGAAAAGGCAAAGCACTCACCCCTGTGCTTTGCCTTTTCCATTTAGTAAGGAGATTATGGTATAATCAGAAGTCCAAACAGCAGCATTTCTGGAGGTCATTATGAAAAGAACATGCAGCATCTGCAATAATGAGACCTGGAGCTTCCATCATGATATTTTTCATGTGGACTACTTTGTATGTGATCATTGCGCGTTCATCTTCAAGGATCCCGAAGCACTCCTGTCGGAGGAAGATGAACTGAAAATCTATGAAAGTCATGAAAATTCCATTGAAGACCCCACCTATTTGGCCTATTTCAAAAGGTTTCTCGAGGAGGCTGTCTTCCCTTTCTCCCACTCAGGAAAAAAAGGGCTGGACTTCGGCAGTGGTCCTTCGCCAGTTCTGTCCATGATCCTTGAAAGAGACTACGGCTACGACATGGATATCTATGATCTCTTCTACGCACCTGAAAAAATCTATGAGGGAAAGTCCTATGATCTGATCACCTGTACGGAAGTCATCGAACATCTGGAAGATCCTCTGGTACAATTTCAGATTATGAAAGAAGCCTTGAACGAGAACGGCCTTCTGGCCATCATGACGCAGTTCCACCAGAATGATGTAAAGCACTTCCGGTCCTGGCACTACATGCGTGACCGCTCCCATATTGCCTTCTACAGAAGAAAGACCTTGGAGAAGATTGCTGAGATCATCGGACTTGAAATGATCTACTGCAATGACAGTAATTATGCGACATTCAGAAGGAAATAAATAACCCCATGATTAAACCGAGAAGAAGTTCAGATGCCACTGAATCTCTCCTCGGTTTTATCCTTATTTTTCCAGAGATACCCTTCTACTGTTTAAGATTTCTGACAGCGTTGAAAGAATCTCTTCCCGAGTAATATCCTCATCCAGATGATACAGCATACGAATCACAAAATCATCTTTTACAACCACCATCTCACGCTCATTGACAACGTAAACCTCATCCATTCCAGATACTGTGATCTTCTCCGGATCGTCCATATTCAGACTGAAATAACCGTTTTCGCTGAAGGCTTCCGCAAGATTTTTTCGAAGCTTCGCATTTCTCACCTCATATACATCCTGATAGAAGGAAGTGCTGCTGTAGGCAGCATTACTGTACTCCACGACCTTTACGACTTCCCCCCAGATGGTCTTTCTGCGCTTGTAGGAATCCACCATGTAGTATGGTTTTTCACTGCCATCCGCCTTCTCAATGCCGAAGTCCTCTAAAGTCATATAGGGTCCGTCCATGGCACTGGGGTCCTTCTCTTTCTGTATGCTTGCAACCTCGAGGAGTCCCATAAGAAGAACCGCTGATACAGAAAAGGCCATAATACGCTTAAACCAAAGCTTCAGTTTCTTTCCGAAAGGTCTGATTTCTCGAAGAGGAGTCCCCTTTCTGAGCTTTGAAATATAATACTGGCTGCTGTAGATTCCTAAAATGAGTTCACCTATTCCAATGAACAGTATAAGGTAAAGAACGAGAAAAAGGACTGGAGTATCTGTAAGCATAATATAAAAATTATTGCGTATCATCCGTATAAACTCTGACACGCTCTTTGCATGGGAACTCGCAAAATTCATGAAAAATATAAACAGCCAAAAAATCAGTGATGTGAAAATAGCCTTTATATCGCTTTTTCTCAGAATCTTTATAGTTTCAATCTGCTCTAGTGGTTCATAATAGAGCTCCGGTACATCCGCTTCCTTATCCGCAGAAAAAACATGGATGTACTTCTTCCCGCAGACATAGTTCCATCCAGCATCCTCATAGACCGCCACCTGAAACTCGGAGATTTTTCTATTCTCTTCTTTCTTGTAATCCACTACTTCTACACGATAAAGAAGCTCCTTTGGCTCATCCACAAAGAATCTGCTGAGATAATCACCTCTCTTTTCCAGAAACAGCCCATTCCGTGCTTTTTCCTCATAGAATTCTTCAATTTCAGATAGGGAAAATGAACTGGGATGAAAATAGTATTTCTTCTTCATGTGACATCCTCCAATATTTTTCCGTCGATCACCTGATTCTTCAGACGCTGATATTCTTCTTTCAGCGCTTCAATCCCCATTGCCGTGATATGATAGGTTTTTTTCCTGCCTTCTTCATCCACCAGTTCGATGAGCCCTTCTTTGTGCATTCGTGTAAGGACGCCGTAGAGCGTTCCCGGACCAATGAGCAGTCTCCCCCGGGAAAGCTCCTTGATACTTTGCATCATGCCATAGCCATGACTGGGATCAATAAGGGACAACAGTATATAAAAAGTAGCTTCGGTCATTGGTGTAGTACTCATAGAAAACCTCTTTTCACACATATCTATTATGCATGTCGATATATCGTCTAACATAATAGTAAAATGCAGAGTAGTTTCTGTCAATCATAAAAGGAAAAGAACTGCTTCTCTATAAGAAAAGAACCGGATTTTCTCCGGTTCTCTTCTTTGCCATAGGGTATCAATTATTTAAAGGGGAAACTGTTTTGCGGCTATGGTCTCTCCACCAGAGTCAGTTTCAGATCCAGATATTCTCCTTCACGGTAGACCTTCACGGTGACCACATCACCTTTGCTCTTGGTATTCTTGATAGCATTGATGTCCTGCACAGAGGTCACTTTCTGGCCGTCGAATTCTGTGATGACATCGCCCACCATCATGGAAGCGAGATAGGCTGGAGTGTTATCCTGCACTTCCACAACCAGAACACCCACTGGCAGATCGTTCTGCTCCGCTGTGGCTTCATTGATTTCTCTGCCTGCGATGCCCACAAGAAGCTGGGCTCTGGAGAGGGCATCCAGATCATTGGTCAGGGTGTTGATCGGAATGGCGAAGCCTATGCCTTCCACTTCCTGACTGTTGATTTTTGCTGAATTGATGCCGATGACTTCTCCTTTCGCATTGATCAGCGGTCCACCGGAGTTTCCTCCATTGATGGCAGCGTCAGTCTGGAAATAATTGTATTCCCTGTTTCCGATGGCGATTGTTCTTTGCGTCGCCGAAATGATGCCTGATGTGACGGACCCTGCAAATTCCTTGGACAGGGGATTTCCTATGGCGATGACGGATTCACCCACCACTACGCTGTCGGAATCGCCAAGGGTGACGATGCCTGGCACTTTCACATCCTCATCCATCTGAATCACGGCCAGATCGTTGCTGGCATCGTAATTGACGACCTTTGCGGATACCTCTTCACCGGTGTAGAGAATCACGACGATCTCTTCTGCTCCATCCACCACATGGTAGTTCGTGGCGATGAGGCCGTCTTCACTGAGAATGAATCCGGTTCCGATGCTTTCACTGTATCCTCCCTGAGGATTGAACCAGGTCGCTCCTCCCGGCACCTTCACGGATACGGTCACCACAGCCGGCTGGACCATGCTGACGATTTCCGGCACGCTGAGTCCATCCTCTCTCAGCTGGGGTGTTGAAATCTGAACCGGATTTTCACCATCTGCACTTTCCTGAATGATTTCACCCAGCTTCGAGTTTTCAAAGAAGCTGGTTCCCGGCAACACATTGTATGCACTGTAGATACCCAGTGAAGTGCCCAGCAGAGTGAAAATCAGTGCCACTGCAATCATGGACAGACCTGAAAATCTTTTCTTCCTCTTCCCTGAACCGGCTCCATTTTGTCCGCCTTCATAGTGAGAGGCTCCCCTATAGACATAGGCATCCTCATTTCTGGGATCGCGCATATCTTTGGTCGGTTCACTCACCTCTCTGGCATACTCCGGTACATTTCTGTAGTCCTGTGTATCTTCCTTCTCATAATTCATGTTCTCATTCTGGTCTTTATTTTCTTCTCTATCCGGATCTTGTCCGTATGGATCTTTATAACTCATGATGATTTCCTCCTTTGTCTTTCTTGATGGTATTATCATACAATTTCAATGTTACAGAAAAGTGTCATGAAGAATAATTTTATACAAATTATTTCTCCCATTCGACTTTCTTCTGCCTTAAACTATCCGGTGTCATTTTTTTCATTCTATCAAGGAAAGAATAAAAACAGCTGAAAAAAATCATAAAGTATTCTCCTGCTCTTCCTCAGATTGCCTTTCCGTAAAATGTAAAGGATGCCTTTTTTCATACAATGAAAATACACTTTTTGTTATTGAATTAACAATGTGAGGGTGATATACTTTCATGGTCAAAACAAAAGGGAGGAAACATACAAATGAAGAAAATGCAGAAATTATTCGCACTGGCCCTCATTTCCGTCATGGCGCTGGGCGCTTTCGGATGCGGAGCCAAAGAAGAAACCCCGGAGAACCCTTCAGCAGAAGGAATCTTCACACCAGGAACCTACACAGCGGAAGAGACCGGTCATAACGGTCCCGTAAAAGTAACGGTCACCGTAACAGAAAATGAGATTGAAAAGATAGAAGTGGACGCAGCGGAAGAAACCCCTGCCATTGCAGAGCCTGCCATCGATGGAATCATTGATGACATTCTGGCCAGTCAGGGACTGGGTGTGGATGCCGTCACCGGTGCCACCGTATCCTCCAACGCCGTCATTGCTGCAGTAACCGCAGCCCTGAAAGAAGCCGGCGCTGATATCGAAGCTTTGAAGCAGATCAAGGTGGAGAAAGAGAAAACAGAAGTATCCGATAAAGAAGCGGACATCGTCATCATCGGTGCCGGTGGAGCAGGTATGAGCGCAGCCGTGGAAGCTGCCAGCGCCGGCAAATCCGTCATCATCGTAGAGAAGATGCCCATCGTTGGTGGAAACACCAACAGAGCCACTGGTGGAATCAATGCCTCAGAAACCAGTATCCAGGAAACCGAAGGCATTGAAGATAGCACAGACACCTATTATGACGATACCTTCAAAGGCGGTAAAGAAGAGAACGATCCTGAACTGCTTCGCGTCATGGTGGAAAACTCCGCCAGTGCTGTAGACTGGCTCAATGAACTGGGTGCGGGACTGACAAGAGTGTCCCTGTCCGGTGGCGCTACGAACCCCAGAATCCATACTCCAGCAGACGGTTCCGCTGTAGGGCCTGTCGTAGTCGAAGTGCTTCAGAACAGACTGAAGGAACTGGGTGTGGAGATTCTCATGGAAACCACAGTAACAAAGATCCTGGAAGAAGAAGGTCAGGCTACAGGCGTTGAAGCTGCAACCATCGACGGAAGCACCTTTCTCATCAAGGCTGATGCTGTCATCATCGCTGCAGGTGGATTCGGAGCCAACAGCGATATGGTGGAAAGCTTCAGACCTGACCTGGTCGGTTTCTCCACCACCAACCATGCAGGCGCAACAGGAGACGGTATCGAGCTTGGTCAGGCTGTAAACGCCGCACTGGATGACATCGAACATATTCAGATTCATCCCACCACAGACCCTGAATCCGGCTATATGTTTACAGAAGGCCTTCGTGGAGATGGCGCAATTCTCCTCAATACAGAAGGAAAGAGATTCACCGATGAGCTCCTCACAAGAGATGTGGTTTCAGCGAATATTCTGAAGCAGACCGGTGGCATCGCCTATCTTGTCACCAATGAAGTGATGAAAGAAGAGAATGCCGCGCTGGCCGGATACATCAAGAAGGGCTATGCAGTGGAATGTGAGACCCTGAAGGATGTGGCGGAAGCCATCGGCGCTGAAGAAGCTGCGGTCACTGAAACCATGTCCAAGTATCTGGATGCCGTGACATCCGGAACCGATGAAGAATTCGGAAGAACTCATCTTACGCAGTCACTGGAAGAAGGACCTTACTACATCCTGAAAGTCACACCAGGCATCCACCACACCATGGGTGGACTGAAGATCGACACAGAAACCCATGTGATCAATGTGGATGGAGAAATCATCAAGGGTCTCTATGCCGCAGGTGAAGTCACAGGAGGCGTTCACGGTGCCAACCGTATCGGTGGAAACGCCATGACAGACATCATTGTCTTCGGAAGAATCGCAGGACAAACTGCGGTGAATGAACTCAATAGATAATAAACGTCCCATAAAGAAACAAGACACGCTGAAAAAATTTCAGCGTGTCTTGTTTCTTTATGCAGGAAGATTTCTCCTCCTAATTCTTTCTGTAGCTCAGTCTGGTGATCTTATCGATGAGTCCGTTGAGACTGGATACGATATCCTGTGGCCTCTCCAGCATCACATCGTAAACAGAATCCTGTACGATGAGCGTTTCCACGTCACTGCTGTAGTCCAGATAGACCTCCTGATTGAACCGATTCATATTACGATTGCTCGTGATGAGATGGAGCGGATTTTCTCCCAGAAGGTTCTTCTCCACCGGAAGCTCTTCTGCTGATTCCATGTAGCCAAGCTCCGCTTTCATGATGCTCATCATGCTCTTTGTGAGCCTGAGGTTCGCATGGAACTTCTTCTCCTCTTTACTGCCTGTACTGATTTCGTCAAAGAAATCCAGAACACCTGTATTCTGCATGAGTCTTGGCAGTCCCACTAAGCCCAGGATTTCCTTGGAGAAGAAAGAAGCGGTTCTGATGTCCTTGTACCTCGTGATTTCCTCACTGCCGGCCATCTCACCCACAGGATTGATGAAAAGGGCCCCCAGGACTTCATCCGGATAGAGATTGAGATATTCCTGCATGACCAGAGAACCATACTCCTCTCCTACCAGAATGAACTCCATTTTCCATCCGAATCTCCGAAACATGAAATGGAGATCTTCGGCAATCTCTCTTGGGGTCTTATATTCCCCTTCCGTTCCACCATAGCCAGGCCTGTCATAGAAAAAGAGTCTGGCATTGCCGTCGAATTTCTCCATGAGCTTGTTCTTATGGAGAAGGGATTCTCCGGAAGGACCATCCACGATGACGATGTAATCGCCACTGCCGTGAATCTCATAGTTGTAGTTCACCTGATTCACCATGATCTGGTTCCCGCTGACCTGATCCAGGTACAGCTTCGCCTGGTACTCCTCGTAGAGATAGCCTGTGAGAAGCAGCGCCGCTAGAAGGAGCACCACAGCTCTTATGATGTTCTTTTTGTTGATCATTTTTCTGAATTTATGCCGTTCAAGGCTGTTGGATTCTACTATAAAGCTCATGACTTATCTACCACCTAATGAAAGACCGGGTTTTGCATTGAGATCATTGCCTGACACATGACCCTTAATGAACTGGAAGTACGCAGCGCTTCCGATCATGGCCGCATTATCGGTGCAGAGAATGGCGTCTGGAAAGAGGATACGTACATTCTCCTCTTCTCCTTTCTGAAGAAGCGCCTTTCGCAGGCTGGAATTGGAGGCCACACCCCCTGCCACCGCAATCTTATCAAGATTTCTGCTTTTTATGGTCTTCATGGCGTTCTCCACCAGCACGGAAACCACTGCATGCTGAAAAGATGCAGATACATCGGGCACATTGATTTCATTGCCTCGCTGCTTTTCGGAGTTGAGATAGTTCAGCACAGCGGATTTCAGCCCCGAAAAAGAGAAGTCCAAGGTATCTTCATGAAAATTCGCTTTGGGGAATTTTATGGCAAGAGGATTTCCCTCCTTGGCGATCTGATCGATCTTGGGTCCTCCGGGATAGCCCAGCCCCATGGCTCTGGCCACCTTATCAAAGGCTTCTCCCGCCGCATCATCTCTGGTTTCCCCCATGACTTCGAAATCATCGTAGTCCTTCACATGGACCACGAAGGTATGTCCGCCGGAAACCACCAGTGAAACAAAGGGGGGCTCCAGCTCTTTGTACTGGATGTAGTTGGCCGCGATATGTCCTTCGATATGGTTCACACCGATGAGGGGAACCCCCAGGGAGAAGGCGAACCCTTTGGCAAACTGAAGTCCCACCAGCAGTGCACCCACAAGGCCTGGTCCATAGGTCACCGCCACGGCATCAATGTCTTCTCTTTCTATATTCGCTTCCTTCATGGTCAGTTCCACTACCCCTGTGATATTCTCCACATGTTTTCTGGATGCCACCTCCGGTACCACTCCTCCGAATTTCTGATGAATCTCGATCTGGGAAGATATGATATTGGAAAGCACCTCTCTGCCGTTTTTTACAATGCTGCAGGCCGTTTCATCGCAGCTTGATTCGATTGCCAGAATATATACATCTTTCATTACGTATCACCGGAATCCATAAAAACAAGATTCCTTGTCTCCTTTTCTTCATTGATCTGTCGGGGAAGAAAGAATTCTACCGGGTTTACTTCAAGCTCCTTTTACAGTAGCAAACGATGTCAAAAACCCCATGAATTTCAATTCATTTCCATAACTAATATATTATACCCTTAACTGAATTTATACGCAAAAAATCTTAAAATAACATAAACATTTCCATGAACGGATTTTCCGTTCCATGCTATAATGAAATCAGAATGAATGTTCACGAAAGACAGCAGGCTGGACGCAGAGAGAAAGGAGAACCTTTAACTATGGCAGATTATGCAAAAGTGGTGGTGCCTGGTACCCCCATCAGTAAATCGAACTTTAAAATGGTCAGCAAGGATGGGCGCTTTTTCATGCCCCATGATACAGGGAGCTACAGCGACAGGTATTCCATCTATGAAACCTCCATTGCCCTTCTGGCAAGATCGCAGAATCCGGGCATCGTCTTCACGGAATCCCTCATCGCTGTGCTGAAGGTTTTCTATAAAAGCGAAAAAAGACATCCCGACACCAACAACATCACCAAAAGCATCTTTGACGGAATCGAGAAATCCGGTCTCATCATCAATGATGCACAGGTCACACGGCTCGTCATCGAAGAGTATTATGACAAGGAAAACCCCAGATTCGAACTGGAGCTTTTCAAGGAAAGCATCTTCAATATGGAATTCACCGTGATCCGAAGAGAAGAGCCCATCCCTTCGAAGAGCTATGAGCCGCCCTCCAACACCAAAGGAAAGATGAAATCCAGGAAATCCGATTCTGTTTCCCAGGAAGCAGATGTTCCAGAGAAGAAAGCAAGAGCATCCAGAAAGTGTTCTGTCTGCGACAAGACCCTGACCAAAGGAAACTACATCAGCGGGAATGGCGGAAGCACTCTCATCTGCAGGAACTGCTTCGCAAAGCTTCTCTGATTCCCCTTCCTATAAGCCTCCTCTGGAGGTTTTTTTATTGTGCTCTGCACATCTGAAAGATCTGGGGATGTTCCGCCTTCATGGTAGACCTTAAAAACTTCTGAAACGCATCCCAGTTCACAATCCTGTCCCATGAACTGTGATATAATAATTAAGATTTTGTAAACAAGAAAACGTTGTAGAGAGAGTTGATTCCTTTGAGAAAACGTCGCAGTTTTGCATGGCTGACCCTGCTTGTCTTTCCGCTTCTGATGCTTATTGCAGGGAACTTCCTCTCCGAAGCGGAGAAGGAAGTCGCGGAAGCCCATGTGGATGCCACCCCCATAGATCATGAAGCACCTGAAGATGATCCCTATGAGGCTTACAGCCGTTTCATCATCGATGCGAAAGAGAGCTTCTATACGCCTGCCATGAAAGAAAAGACCCTCAGCAGAGGCGTCCACGCCCCCTATGAAGGAGAAGCTCTTCTCCTTCAGCTTCAGCAGAAGGAAAGTGCCATTCTCGTTCAGCGGAAATGGGATATTGCTTACGCAAGCCTTGAGCTCATGACATCTCTGCTGGATTTTGAATTCACCTGGATTGTGCCTCAGAAGGAGGTGCTTCTGGTGAAGACCACGGAAAAAGGTCGAATCCACACATCCATTTCAGTGCATTCCAGAAAGGCTCTTCTGGAATATGAGGATGAGAGACTCTATCGGTCTGAAATCCAGCTTCTTGGAGAAACCTACCTCAATGAGCATCAGCAGCTCATGATGCCCATGGAGGACCTTTTGGGTATTACCGGATATGACATCGCATTTTCCGGAGGAGATCTTCTGGAAATCTCCAGCCCGAAAAACGGAGACCCGAAGATGCATATCCTCAGCTATCTGGATATGAACAATAAGAACGCGGAAGAAGGCTACTATAAAGAACTGGAAAAGAATCAGACCGATCAGGAAGTGCGTCTCATCCTACTGGGTGACATGGGACTTGGCACCAGTTACGGCAGAAAGAATCCCTTTGACGAGAAGTGGGTGGAATATGGCGGTGGTCATTTTCTCTCCCATCTGAAGAAAGACTTCGATGCGGCGGACCTGGTCATAACGAACCTGGAAAATGTGTTTACTGAACGAAAAGCAACCCAGCCGGATAAGATCTATACCTACAAGGCCCATCGCATCGACTATCTGGATGTGCTCAAAGAAGGCGGCATCACCCACGTCAATGTGGTGAACAACCACATGGTGGATTACCTGCAGGAAGGCTTTGATGACACCCTGTCCTATCTCGATGAATATGGAATCGAGTATTTCGGCACCAACCTCACCAAAACGGACAACATCGAACTGGGCAACATCGAAGTGGAATCCTATTCCGTCTTCGAAAAAGACGGGTTCAAGGTGGGCATGCTGGGGTACCTGGGTTTCAACACCAGTTTTGTCTCCGATGAAAAAATACTGGAAGATCTCAGGATGATGAAGGAAGTGGAAAAGGTGGACTATATCATTGCCGCCATGCACTGGGGCGGGCAGAATACCCATGAAGTGGGCTGGAGGCAGAAACAGATGGGCAGGATGCTCATCGACAACGGTGTAGACCTGGTCTATGGCAACCATCCCCATGTTCTCCAGGAAATGGAAATCTATAAAGGAAAGCCCATCTACTACAGTCTGGGCAATTTTCTCTTCATCGACTACAAATCCGCCAGGGATCCCGATGGAGCCATGGTTACGGTAGAGCTGAAGAAAGACGGGTTCGGAGAAATCAGCACCTCTCTCAGCCACACACCGATTCTCTGGTCCGGAGATCCTGTGAAAAACACCTACATGCCTCTACGCACAGAGGATCCTTTCCTCATCCGAAGAACACTGGATAAGCTGAATGTAGAGACCACGGCACCCATTCATCTGAAATAGCAGATATCATTATGAAATGACGAGCCTTTCTCACGTCATTTCATCCCAAACCAGCAGTAGTGTTGAAGTGAAGTCATTATCTTTGGCTCAGTCAGAAAGTCTGAAAATCAGTGTGCAAGAATAAGAAAGCCCTGCGGAAAATCTGAAAGGATTTCCCGCAGGGCTTTCTTATTCTATACCATTTTTCATTTCATGCTTCATCCGCTGAACGGGCAGTGCTTCACGAAGCTCTGCAGTATCTCCTACTTCCCATCCTGAAGCCGCAGCTTTCTGAGATAGGCCGCAGAAGCTTTTCCTGCATTTTCTCCTTTTTCAATGACCACATTTAGATCATAAGAGACTTCATCGGCATTTCCTGCCACGAACATGCCCATTTCATCCATACCTCTTCTGAATCGCTTGAAGAGTCTTTTTGAAGGGTCCAGCCCCACGGAGAGAAGCAGACTGTCACAGGGCAGAAACTCTTCTTCCTGGTCACTGCTTTTGATCCGGACACCCTCGATTCTTCCGTTTTCCTTGATCTGGATGATCTTTGTACTGTAGAGCATTCTGATCTGTGGAAATTCCATCAGGTCTTCCCGATATCCGTAGTCATCCTTCTGGCCTCTGCTGGGCTCTATGATGGTGACTTCTTCTGCGCCTTCTATGACCAGCATCTTCGCCAGATACAGACTGTTGATGTCCTGACTGTAGATGATGACTTTCTTTCCAGGCAGATATCCGGCACTGACGATGAGTTTTCTTGCAGAACCCACAGACATGATCCCTGCAGATTTATTGGAAGAGATGTTCAGTTCTCCTCGTGGCCTTTCTCGGGCACCTGTAGCGAAAATGATGGACCGGGCGCTCACTTCCATGACCCCTTCTGCTCCGGAGACATACTTCACCGTCTTGTCTCTTTTCACTTCCAAGACCAGTGAATTCACCTTGAACCCGATGCCCCGCTCCTTCACCTCTTTCTTGAAGTCTTCCGCCACTTCCACACCGGTGACTCCGTTTTCCATGAATCCATGACCCGCTTCGATGAGTTCGTTGAGAATTCCGCCCAGACTCTCTTCCCGATCCAGGATCAGAATATTCTCCACCCCTTCTTCCTTCGCTTTCAGTGCAGCGGAAATTCCGCTGGCACCGCCGCCGATTACTATTAAATCATATTCAGTCATGACCTTCACCTCAAATTTCATCTCTTGTTATATATAATCTTACCCTGTTTTATGGTGGTTGTCACCAGATTCATTCCGAAATGATAGGTGAGGAATCTGTAGGACGGTGCATCGATGAGCACAAGATCCGCATCCTTCCCCTCTTCAATGGTTCCGATCCGATCTGCCCGGTCCAGCGCTGCCGCACTGTTCAGGGTCACCGCCGTGAGCGCCTCCTCCGGACTCATGCCCATATAGAGCGCACCAAGGGCAATCATCAGAGGCACCGAGAAGGAATAGCAGCTCCCTGGGTTGTAGTCTGTCCCCATGGCAACTGGAAGTCCCATGTCAATCATTTCTCTTGCTCTGGCGAAATCCTCTTTCAGCGAAAATGCTGTAAGGGGAAGAAGCACTGGGATTACTCCGCTTTCCTTCATCTTTCTCAGTCCTTCGTCATTGGCCTTCAATAGATGGTCCGCACTGGTGAGCGAAAGCTCTGCTGCAAGGGAAGCGCCCCCCAGATCATTGATTTCATCGGCATGGATCTTCAGCTTCAGGCCCGCTTCTCTCATTTTCAGAAGATAGGCTCTGGAGTCCTCCACAGTGAAGACGTTCTTCTCCGTGAAAATGTCTCCGAACTCCGCCAGATTCTCCTCTTTTACCACAGGAAGCACTTCTTCCACGAGATAATCGAGAAATGCCCGGTCTCTTCCTTTGTATTCCAGTGGGATGTCATGGGCACCCATGAAGGTGGATACCACTTCAAGGGGACCCGCTTCCTGCAGCGCCTTCGCCACTCTCAGCTGTTTCAGCTCCGTTTCCTTATCCAGACCATATCCGCTCTTTGCTTCCACCGTGGTGATGCCCATTTCCGCCATGGACTGCAGGGTCTTCTTTCCGCTGGCAAGCAGCTCCTCGAAGCTCTTTTCACGGGTCTTCTGCACGGTATACTTGATTCCTCCACCCTTTTCCATGATGGCCATGTAGCTTTCGCCACGCAGTCTCATGCTGAATTCCTCTTCTCGGGTTCCCCCGAAGACCAGATGGGTATGGGGATCCACAAATCCCGGAAGAAGGGTCTTCCCTTCCCCGTCGAGGATCTGTGCATCCAGCGCTTCCTTTTCCAGCTCTTCTCCGCCGATTCTATGAATTTTCCCGTCTCTGACAAGAACCCATGGATGTATGATTTCATGGATCTCCCCCATGGACTGCCCGCCCCGAGGGCCTTTTCCCCGATTGGTGGCCAGACTTGCCAGGTTCTTGATTAGTAAATCTTTCATATATACTCCTTACTCAGCCAGCTTATTCTCGAGAATCTGATCCGATGAGAAGTTCTCGATGCCCATATAGTACTCGGCTGAATCGATCAGCGCCTGCTGGGGAACCAGACCGATGACTTCTGTCCCGACAACAGATACGCCGTAGCGCTTCGCTTCGAAGCGGACCATCTCAAGGGCTCTGTAGATGGACGTCTTCGTATAGTCTGTAAGATTCATGGAGACCTGAGCGATGTTACGGTCTTTCAGGAAGACCCCCATTCCCTTGACATAACGAAGGCCGCCACCGATGTGTCTCACCTTCTTCGCAATGGCGTCTGCAATGGACACATCCGACGTGTTCAGGTTCACATTGAAGGCCACCAGGGGCATTCTGGCCCCCACAGCCACCACGCCGAAGGACTCATGAGGCATCTTTGGTCCGAAGTCGCTCTGCCACATCTCCTCCTGCATCTTTTCCTTCATGCCTTCAAACTGTCCTTTTCGGATCTTGGCCAGATTTTCCCTGTGGGCTGCAGATGCGCTTCGTTCATAGAGAAAAACAGGAATATCCAGTTTTCCGATTTCATCCGCCACTTCCTTTGAAAGGGTCACCGCTTCCTCAATGGTGAAGTTTTTGATGGGAATGAATGGAATCACGTCACAGGCGCCCATTCTAGGATGTTCTCCTTCGTGCTTTCTGAGGTCGATGTGTTCTTTGGCCACTTTCACCGATGCGATGACCGCCTCCTTCACAGGCTCCGGTTCCCCCACCAGGGTGACCACGGTCCTGTTGTGGTCCTTGTCACTGGAATAGTCCAGAAGCTTCACGCCGTCTTTTCCTCTGAAGGAGTCCACGATCTTCTCAATGACTTCCTTGTTTCTTCCTTCGCTGAAATTCGGTACACACTCTACAATTCTTTCCATTTACTTTCCCTCCAAAACTTTATCGATGATGCTTTCTTCCGTTATTCTTGGAATGGTGATCTGTCCTTTCCCTTCTTCATTGAACCTTACACTGGTTTCCATGGCATGCTCATTTCTTGCCCAGGATCTTCTGGCCACGCCACCCATGACATCCCATGGCATCGCCATCTTCAAGATCGTGTCCACGCGCTCACTGCCGTCCAGAACCATTCCGAATCCACCGTTGATGGATTTGCCTATACCGACGCCTCCGCCGTTGTGAAGAGCCACCATGCTCATACCACGCGCCGCATTCCCAGCGAAACACTGCACGGACATATCCGCCATCATATTGGAGCCGTCCTTGATGTTTGCCGTCTCTCTGAAAGGAGAGTCTGTTCCGGATACATCATGATGGTCTCGCCCCAGCATGATGGGACCGACCTTCCCTTCCCGCACCAGCCTGTTGAATTCCAGGGCGATCTTCAGTCTTCCTTCCGCATCCTGGTAGAGGATTCGTGCCTGGGTGCCCACCACCAGCTGATTCTTCTCCGCGTCGCGGATCCAGTTGTAGTTGTCCATATCCTGGGCTCTTCTGTGGCGGTCGATACAATCCATGGCGGTCTGGTCCGTCATGGCCAGGTCTTCCTTCTTTCCGGATAGGCAGACCCATCTGAAGGGGCCGTATCCGTAATCAAAGAGCTCTGGTCCCATGATGTCTTCCACGTAGGACGGGAAGATGAAACCGTCATGCTCGTTGTATCCGTTCTTGGAAATATCCTTCACCCCTGCATCATAGACCGCTTTCATGAAAGAGTTTCCATAATCGAAGAAATAGGTTCCCCGATCAGAAAGAATTCGGATCAGCTCAAAATGCTTCACCAGGGTTTCATCCACCATTTTTCGGAAGGTCTCCCGGTCTTCCTCCAGAAGCCTTGTTCTCTCCTCGAAGCTGATCCCCATGGGGCAGTATCCTCCATCATAGGGTGCATGACAGCTGGTCTGGTCCGACAGAAGATGAATGGTCTTTTCATGGTCCACGGCGTAGGCCAGAAGATCTACGATATTTCCATGGAAAGCGATGGACAGGGCTTCCTTCTTCTTCATGGCCTCTTCAGCCAGTCTGAAGGCTTCTTCTGGACTGTCTGAAACCACCTTTACCCATCCCTGATCGGTTCTTGTGCGGATTCTGCTCTCATCCACTTCCGCCACGATGGACACAGCTCCTGCAATGTCTGCCGCTTTGGGCTGCGCTCCGCTCATTCCCCCCAGGCCTGAGGAGACGAAAAGATAACCCGAAAGGTTCTCTTCTCCCGTGAGTCCCAGCTTCATTCTTCCGGCATTGAGAATGGTATTGAAGGTGCCGTGGACGATGCCCTGGGGCCCGATGTACATGAGCCCCCCTGCGGTCATCTGACCGTAGTTGGCCACGCCCATCTGCATGGCATGATGCCAGCTTTCCTGATTATCAAACATCCCCACCATCATGGCATTGGTGATGATGACTCTTGGTGCCAGTTCATGACTCTTGAAGATGCCCAGTGGATGACCGGATTCGATGACCAGCGTCTCATCCTTCCTCAGCACTTCCAGATACCTCTTGATCAGCAGATACTGCATCCAGTTCTGACAGACCTGTCCTGTTTCTCCATAGGTGACCAGTTCATAGGGATAAAGGGCCACGTCGAAGTCCAGATTGTTGTCCAGCATCACCTGAATGGCTTTGCCTTCCACACAGTTTCCCTTGTACTCTTCAATGGGTTTCCCGTAGAGTCGTCCCTCGGGCCGGTACCTGTATCCGTAGATTCTGCCATGGGTTTTCAGCTCTTCATAGAATTCTTTGGCCATGGTCTCATGATGTTCTTCGGGAATATAGCGCAGCGCATTTTTCAGCGCGATCTTCGTGTCTTTCACATTGAGATCGTATCCCCTGTTCGGCGCCCGCCTGATTCCTTCCTTGAACGCCGGATACGCCGGCAGCGGACCTTCCAGCTTTACTAACATGGAGTTGTCGTTTCTTGTATTCATTAACCTGTTCGCCCCCTTAAAACGTTTTCTTCGCTATCTCTATTTTATATGCAAAAGCTTAAACTTGAAACAGCAGAAGCCGGAGTTTTTCCAGTAGATTCCTATCTTTTCAAATATTCTGCTTATTGAAGACAGATGTATCAGCAAGACTCACAATCCGTGATGCTTTTCGCAAAAAAGAATCCAGAAATTTTTCAGGGTTTCAAGAAAGTTCTCATAAATTTTTAACACACCTTTAATTTTAAGAGTGTATTCTTGATACAAAGAGGAGGTATGAAATCAATGCGTAATAGAACATCCTACTATATCGGTCTTATCCTGATCATCATCGGCGGCGCCGCATTATACAATGCCGTTTTTCTGGACAATCTTTTTTCCATGAGAAACATGTGGCCACTGTTCATTCTGCTGCCGGGGCTCTTTCTGGAAATCGACTATTTCACAAACTACAGAAGACGTGATGCGGGCGTGCTCATTCCCGGGGGACTGCTTACCCTCATCGGTACCTACTTTCTCATCAGACAGTTCGTACCCATCATGGACAGTCTGTCCGGCCCCATCTTCATGGTGATTCTGGGACTGGCCCTTCTTCAGTATTATGTGGCCAAGCCCAAAGACCGGGGACTGCTGGTCATTTCACTGGCACTGATCCTCATCGGTGCATTCATCGGATATGGCAGATATCTTGGTGAATTCCCCTACTGGCTGAACTTTGATACGGTTCGAGCCCTGGCCATTCTTCTCTTTGGTGTCTATCTGGTATTTAGGACCACTGGAAGAGATAAAAAACCCGATTCCACCTACCGACCCAAGGAGACTTACAAAAAGGAGCCATCCGTCAGTAAAGACGAAGTGATCTATGATCGCGATCAGGCTCCAGGAGAAGAAAAGAAACCACAATAATGCAGAGAAGCGAAACGGCAGATGGTTCATCCCATCTGCCGTTTTTCAGTACGTCCTGCCTGTTTCTATTCTTCGTCTTTCCAGGAAACCTCATCGATGATGATGCCTTCCACCTTGTCTTCTTCCTTGTAGAACTGGTCCGCATCTCCATAGATCTTCGTTTCTCTGGTGATGACGGAATCCGCTTTCTCTTTCATGGTTTCCTTGAATTTCTGTGCACTTTCCTTCAGATCATTCACCGCATCCTCGGCTTTGCCCTTTAGATCTTTCAGATCCTCTTCCTGAAGCCTGACGTGAACTTTAGTGATGCTTTCATCCAGGAATCTCTCCACGTTCTTTCCTGTATCCGCCCCCATTTCTCTCATGGTCTTGATGCTCTTGTAGGCAAGCGGCTCGTTGCCAAGCTTCAGCGCAAGAAGTCCGAAGGCTTCACCGGAAACACTCATGACATCATTTGTGAGTTTCCCCACATTCTTTGCCAGATCCTCGATTTTCTTCTTCTTATTGTCTTCCATAATTTTCCCCTCCCCTCTCTAAAAACTGTTCTTTGGAATAATGAATTTCACCTTCGCATCTTCCAGTCTGAAATGCGCTTCCCGTCTGGCTTCCAGTTCACCATCGATATTGAGAAATACCGGTTCGTCACTGTATAGATCAATGGTCTTTGCACGCATAAGGGTCACTTCCTCCAGGTCCATATGCTTTCCAGGCACTGCTTTGGGAAGAAACTTTATGATCTTCGCTCGGGTGATGTCTCTCACCAGAATCACATCTAAAAGTCCGTCTCTGAAGTCGGCATCTGGTGCGATCTTGATTCCACCACCATAGTATTTCCCATTGGCGATGGCCACCATGAACGCCTCGGTCTGGATCTCCTTCTGGTCCACCACCATTCTCAGGTTCAGATTTCTGAAATCCTTGGCTGTATCAAGCACCGATGCCAGGTAGGCGAACTTGTTGGGAAGATAGCTCTTGTTCTTGAATTTCTCCACATTGTTGACCACCGATGCATCAAATCCCATGGAAGCGATATTGATGAAATATCTGCCGTCCACAGAGGCCACATCGATTTCCTCTTCTGTCCCCAGGACCGTATTCATGAGGATCCTTCTGCGATCGAATTTCGTCACGATGCTTTTCACGAAATCATTGCCGGACCCACCTGGAATGCATCCCAAAGACGAATCCGAACCGATCATGCCATTCAGGACCTCATTAAGGGTTCCATCTCCGCCCACCGCATAGATGCGATAGGTGCCCATGGATGCATACTTTCTGGCGATTTCCGTAGCATGCCCCTCTTCCTTTGTATAGACGATCTCATAGGAGATATCCTGATATTTCAGTTTCAGTTCATTGAACAGCTTGTGGATGGTGTTGGTCATTTTCAGCGCAATGCCATTGCCAGCCACCGGATTGACGATAAATAAATGCTTTACTGCACCCATACTCTACCTCTACATTTCACTATCATAATTTCTTTGTCAAATCTTATCAAATCCATTGTATCCTAAATAATACGTTTTGTTAATTTATTATTCGCACCTTAAGAAAAAATTCATCAGAAGCCATCTTGTTTCGTATTGTATTCTCCCCATTCCGCTTTGAAGCGGACAGGGCATTCTGCTGGGACAGTTAGAAGAATTAAGACAGCCTGCAGAAAAGAGGCTTCTTCTCTGCAGGCTGTTATTCTACATCATCATTTTCTGTTCTGCACGAAGATGATTTTTCTTCCCTGTGCACTGACCACATCGGTCCATCTCTTCACGAATTCCCCTCTTGCCCATTCCGCCATGATGATGTCTTCCTCTTCCTTGATTTCGATGATCTGCAGAGGTTCCTCTGCGATCTCATTCACGCCGATGATGCTGTACATCATGAGATACTTAGGCGTTCTCACCAGAAGGAAACTGTTCCCGGGTGCATTGAATGCATCAATGGCCTGGGGCACACGCTCCTTGACACTGACCCAGGGTACGGTGAGATCATCATAGGTTACGATGTCCTTTACGGGTTTCAGCGCGATGGGTACTTTGTAGACCTCTTCCTCATCGTTCTCATTCATGGCCAGGAGCCTGGATTCCATCATCCAATGCCCATGGTGTCTCTTCAGGATGAAGCTGGTGAACAGGTTCACTTTACTCACTGACTCTTTGTCCAGTGCTTCTTCTCTTTCTATGACCTGATCCGCAGAATTGATGAATGCGGTTACCCCATCCTTCGGATCCAGATCATTGATGTTCGCCGGTCTGTATAGATTATAGTTGTCCACTGAAATGGTCATGGCCTTGGGCATGCTTTCATTTGCAGAATCCTCCCCCTCTGTGGCCACGATGCTCACATAGTTGTTGCCTACAAACTCCACTTCCATGAAGGTGCTTGGATAATTGTAGTCCATTTGTTCCTTAATATTGCTGGGGGTTCCTGTGATGGCATAGATGTTCAGTCTTTCCTTCTCCAGACCCTCCACTTCATCCCGCTTCACTTCGAGCTTCCAGAATTCCTTCCTTGGAAAAAGGATGTCATCCACTTCATAGACCTCCTGGATTTCACCGTCATTGGTGATCCAGAGGGTTCTGTAGCTCTGCTCATCCGTGGCCTCGTCGCGTTCACCACGAAGTCCGATGAGAACCCCTGCTCTGGGCTCAAAGAGGCTGTCGCTTACCTCTGCAGCTTCCGGCGCACCGCCGAAGTTCTCTGATACCGCTTCATCCATGATGAAAGCTTCCGCAGGTCCATCCTGGACCCTGGAAAGGGTGATGAAATTATTGCCCTTGACCACTGCGATGTGCTCCTCGTCCAGTCTGAACACCTCATAGAAGGCGCGGTCTGTGCTGTTGATTCTGATGACTTCAAGACTTTCCTTTGTCAGCTTGAGCCTGGACGGATTCACTCTGTACTTTTCCAGAAAATAATCAAAGGTGTTCACAAGCTTGGAGATGTATCCCGGCAGTTCCACTGACTCCAGCCCTACTCTGGCACCTTCCAGGGAAAACTCCGCTGTGAAATCCCTGAAATTTGTTTCATCCACAAATTTTCCTTCCTCCAGGTTGATCACCTCCTCGAAGACATAACTGCCTTCGATGGAAATGCCTGCTGCATACGGCTTCATGACCCCTGCTTTCACATCATCCATGCCGAAGGTGCATCCGGACAAAAGGCCCATGAAAAGAAGGCCGATGAGCAGTCCTATTCCTTTTTTAATCCGGTTTTCATTTTTCATCACGTTTATGCTCCTTGTGAAAGTCTGAGGGTGATTTTCGTTCCCTCGTCCACTTCACTTTCAATAATCAGTTCCCCCCCGTGAAGAAGGGCGATTTCATCACAGATGGAAAGACCGATTCCATTGGACGAACTCGACGTCTTTCCTTTGTAGAATTTTTCCTTCACATTCTTGATATCTGTTTGGGATATGCCGGTTCCATTGTCTTCCACAATGAAATCCACACCCCCTCGATGCCGGTTCATGCGCACTGAAATCTCGCCTTCGCCTTCTTTCGTGAATTTGAAGGAATTATCCAGAAGATTGATGAAGACCTGCTTCAGTCTGTTGATGTCTGCATAGATGGTGCCCATGTCTTCCTCTTTCTCTATGATGAGCTTCTTCTTCTCCCGGTTGGCACGATTCTCCATATGATGCTGAAGGAAGTCGAAGAGCGCTCGTACATCGATGTCTTCCTTCTCCAGTGCGATTTTTCCGGAAACAAATTTCGAAAAATCAAGCAGTTCATCCACCATGCTCTTCAGCCGGTCGCTTTCATTGGAAATGATGTCCAGCCCCTGCTCCAGAAGGGCATAATCCGTGGAAGGATCCTTCAGGGTCACAGCCCATCCCTTGATGGAGGTAAGGGGCGTTCTCAGTTCATGGGACACGGAAGAGATGAAATCATTTTTCAGCTCCTCTTTCTTCTTGATTTCACTAGCCATGTGGTTGAGAGTATCGGAAAGCTTTCCGATCTCGTCCTCGTGCATCTTCACACTGACCACATTGTAGTTGCCCGTTGCCATGATTTCCGCAGTCTTCGTCAGTTTTTCGATGGGCCGGATGAATCTCATGCCCAGAATATTGCTGATGAAAGTGGATATGATGATCACGGCAACGCCGAAGATCACAAAGTTCATGATGATGACGCTCATGGAGCTTTCCACACCTCTCAGTGAAGTGATGAAGCGAAGTATGCCCACAATCTCATTGTTGCTGTAGAGGGGTTTTGACACCGCCATGAGTTTTTCTCCTGTGACCGCGTGGGTGTATATGGTGGATCCGCTGCTGCCTGAGAGCGCAAGCTGGACATCATCTGCCTCCAGAACGCCTTCTGGTCTGTTGCCGGTGGAATCCAGAAGCACGTTACCTTCCAGACTGATGATCTGCACCATGGCACTGGATTGTCTCCAGAAGGCATCTTCATCATTGGCCACATTCTGCTCCAGCGTATCATCCGCATAGTATCTGGAATAGGTGTCTGTCGCCACGGAAAGCTGATTGTACAAGGTATCTCTCACATTGCTGTTGAAATAGGACCGAAGCACACTGGCTAAGGCAATATCTGTAATGACCAGAGTCACGATGATGATGATCAGATAGCTTATGGCGAGTCTGGATTTCAGACTGTTTCTAAACCTCATGGCACGTTCCTTTCCCCTTTCCTTTTCTTGTCTCTACTCTTTCCCCCACCTGTAGCCGGTTCCCCATACCGTTTCTATGTACCGAGGCTCAGAGGGATTGTCCTCGATCTTTGCTCTCAGCCTTCTCATATTCACATCCACGATTTTGGGATCTCCTATGAAGTCATAGCCCCATACCAGATTCAGCAGTTCGTCTCTGGAGAACGCCTTTCCTTCATTTTCAAGGAAGATCTTCATGATCGCAAACTCCTTGGGCGTCAGCTCGATGTATTCCTCCCCTTTCTTCAGAGTCTGGGAATACTTGTCCATGGTGAAGACCCGGCTTACCAGAAGCTTTCCTTCTTCTCCGATGCCTTTGGCATCCTCCAGCCTTCGGATCAATGCTTTTGTTCTCAGAATGAACTCCGTGGGATTGAACGGCTTCACCACATAGTCGTCCGCACCATGTTCCAGTCCTGAGATCTTATCCAGGTCCTGTCCTTTGGCTGTGAGCATGATGATGCCGATGTTCGGATGGGTTTCTCTCAGTCTTCTGCAGACCTCAAATCCGTCAATACCCGGAAGCATCACATCCAGTACGGCCACATGGGGTTTTTCCAGTTCAGTCAGTCTCAGGGCTTCTTCCCCGCTTCCCGCTTCTATGACGGAAAACCCATTTCGCTCGAAATTGATTTTCAGGAACGCTCTGATACTGGATTCATCTTCACATATAAGTATCTTCATAAAGTTCACCTTCCCTTTCTTTCCGTTCTCTTTTCTGCACCTGTAATTGCATCTATTTCAGGATACCAAAGCTGTATCCTTCCTCTCTCAGTGTATCAATGATCAGTGGCAGAGACTCTGTGGTCATTTCCTTGTTCTCCGCATCATGCATAAGGACTACGATCACATCCTTCACATTGGTGTATACAAGAGATTCCATGACAAAAGCCGCCAGGGCTTCCGGATCTTTGGGTCTTCTTGCTGTAGGCTCTGAGTCTCCATTCATGGCGTTCCAGTCGATGTACTCTATGCCATCTTCCTGCAGGGCTGCATCCGCCTCTTCAATGCCTTTCCAGCTCATATGACCGCCAGGATATCTCACCACATGGGACTTGAAATCCTCTCTTCCTGTCACTTCTCTGATCTTGTCCTGGAGACGCTCCATTTCTTCCTTGATGAACACCTTGTCTGCCGTATTCCCCGGATAGAGCTTCTCATAGACATGGGTGTAGCTGTGCAGGGCAATGGCACTTCCTTCCTCCAGGATCCGATTCAGCACATCGCCTGAAGAATTGCTGTTTTCAATGCTTGTACCGATGGTGAAGAAGGTTGCTGAAGCATCCTTTTCCTTCAGGATATCCAGTATCCTTCCTGTGTTCTGGGGACTGGGACCATCATCAAAGGTCAGAAAGGCGATCTTCTCTCCCTCATAGGCCTCCACCCCGGTGATCCAGTTTCTCACATCCCTGGTGCTGTAGGCATAGTCAGAAGCCTCGTGGATATGGTTGGAATTCTCCACCAGGTCCTCGGGGTTCACTTCAATGACTTCAGGAACTGGTTCCTCTTCCGCTTCCGGTTCCACCACGATGGGTGTTTTCGATGTGAACTTGTCTTCCCCTATAAGCTTGTAGATCGTCAGGCCTAAAGCCGTTCCGATGACAAGCACAAGCAGGACGGTGATCAGGATCCCCTTTGATTTCTTCTGGGATCTGTAATACGTCCCTCCGCTGTTATCGAATATATTGTTCTTTCTTTTCATAATTCCTCCGGTTCATCTTATATCCATTGTATGAAATATCATCTTTCATTTTGTTACAAAGCAGATTCATTTGCATGAATGGTATCCATATACATACCATTACTATTTTACCATAGAATCCTGCCCATTTGATTCATGTTCTCTCTCTTGCATGGGTTATCACAATTTGATTATATAGCAGAAAGCTAAGTATATTCTACGACTGTTCTTAACCTTTACAAGATGTTCACCTGCCTGATGCATTAACGGAATTGCATTCTGCAGGGATTAATTGTAGAATTAGATAAATAGACCCTTCACTTTTCATCCGGTATCATTCTGATGAACTGCCAGAAAAGTGATCAATTTTAGAGGAGTGAATAAAATGTTTGGAATGTTCAAGAAAGAAGGCGCAATCGCTGCACCTGTATCAGGAAAGACTATAGATATCAAAGATGTGCCAGATGCAGTCTTTGCTGAGAAAATGGCGGGCGACGGTCTGGCCATCGACCCCACCGGAGACACCTTCGTGGCACCTGCTGATGGTGAGCTGACGATGCTGTTCGGTACAAAGCACGCCTTCGGCATGACACTGGACAAAGGCGTACAGATTCTGGTTCATATCGGACTGGATACAGTATCCTTAAACGGTGAGGGATTCACCGCCATGAAAGAGCAGGGTGATAAAGTCAAGAAAGGAGACCCCATCGTTAAGATCGATCGTGAGCTCATCACATCCAAAGGGTTCTCCCTGATCACGCCTGTGATCTTCACCGACATGGATGTCTTGAAGAGCTTCGAACCCCATGTGGGCATCGATGTGGAAGCCGGTGAAACAACCGTATTGACCTATAAAGCGAAATAGCATCAGATTCTAAAAAGAAGTTCATCATTTATTTTGATGAACTTCTTTTTCCGTGTTTTCTGTTTTCGTACATAAAAAGCTTTGATTATGAATCGTAATGAAGTCAGAGATTGAAAAAGTAAGTAATATCGTCATCATGCGCGGATTCTCCACCGACTGACTCATATAAAGCACAAGCAGCTCGATTGGATTTTTCTGTAACAAGAAAAAGTCTGCATACACCAGTAAGTTTGCACAATGACTTCACTCCACATAATATTTCTTTCCCAACACCTTGTCGCTGAAATTCAGGAAGTACGCTGACTTCATGGATATACAGCATATTTCCTATATTATTCAATCTATTGAGTTCGTAACCATAAGCAAACCCGATCACTCTATTATTTTCAATACAGGCAAAAATGAGGCACATAGGATTCGCTAAAAACAGACGCGCATTTTCTTCGCAAATGAAATCACTGCGAAAATCCCCCTCCATCTGACGGACTAAATCC
This sequence comes from Proteiniclasticum aestuarii, assembly GCF_017368455.1. Taxonomy (GTDB): domain Bacteria; phylum Bacillota; class Clostridia; order Clostridiales; family Clostridiaceae; genus Proteiniclasticum; species Proteiniclasticum aestuarii. The sequence goes on from NZ_JAFNJU010000002.1 coordinate 356,668, forward strand.
AAATCGCTAATGCCCAGTTTTCGATAGATCCTTCTATCCATACCACACCATCCTAATCAGAATATGAAATAAGCCATTCACTCTATACAACAAAAGTATTATTACGTATCAATCTATAGTGATAATTATACTATATCTCCAAATGACATTCTATTTTCGATTAAAGATTTTAGACAGCGCAAATAAAAAAGCCCCAAGCTTGCGCTTGGAGCCGTGTAACTGGCGACGACCTACTTTCCCACAGGGCCTCCCCTGCAGTATCATGGGCTCTAAAAGGCTTAACCGTCGTGTTCGGAATGGGAACGGGTGTAACCCTTATAGATATAGACACCAGATTGAAGAAAACATGTTCCTTCAAAACCGCATATGCGAAAGTAAAGAGTTTTCGTAACTTATTTTCTGATTAAGCCCTCGATCTATTAGTATGAGTAAGCTGAATACATTGCTGCACTTACACCTCTCACCTATCAACCTCGTGTTCTTCAAGGGATCTTACTGACTTACGTCAT